>NZ_APML01000019.1 GCF_000359605.1 Gracilibacillus halophilus YIM-C55.5 | reverse complement strand
AAAATCGGCCGATGAATGGTTACTAGAAGTCGACGTCGGACAAGAAGACTTCTCACCATATGATTTTATGGAAGAAAATGTGGAGTCATGAGGTATCTTTTTTGGACAAATGGGAAAGAATATAGCCTAAAACTGAAAAAGTGAGGGAAGCTTTTTGATTTGTCCAAATTGTCGTAGTAAAAACATCGGAATTATTGGACCGCAGCAATATTATTGTTGGAATTGTTATATTGAATTGTCGGTGCAAAACAATATGCTTCATCTGCATGAAGTGGAATTGGATGGATCCCTCAGCTCTTTGGACGATCTCTTTTCAGATGAAGAACGAAGAGTGGAAAGGTAACGATGGCAAAACATGCGAAAAAAATCCGTCTAGCACTGCAACTCGTGATTGCTTGTTTAGTGGTATTACTGATTTATTTGCTTTACCGCCTCTACCCTTTTTATCACGAGTTTATCGTATTGTTATTTCAAATTTGTTTACCATTTCTGATTGCGGGTTTGATCGCTTATTTACTACATCCAATTGTTGAAAAACTTCATCGTTATCATATGCCAAGAACGCTTGCGATCTTGCTGATTTACTTGATTTTTTTTGGGGCACTCGGTATCGGCGTTTATTATTTTTTTCCGACAATGATGGAGCAAATTCGCCAGCTGCAAGCGAATATCCCCGATTTAATGGAAGTTTACCGGGGGCTTATTTATGATTTGTATAGTCGAACGTCATTCTTATCGGAAGCGTTCCATGATAAACTTGATCAATTGTTTCAAGAAATCGAAAACGATATAGGCGAGCGAATCACGTCATTTATTCGTAATATCCCGGTTTTGTTTGATTTATTGATCATGTTTGCGGTGATCCCGATCTTAGCGTTTTATTTTCTGAAAGATTATGAACGACTCGGCAGACAAGCCATGAAAATCATTCCGCGAAGATATCAAGCTTTCACCACACATTTAATCGATAAAGTCGAGGATAGTTTAGGACAATATTTACGGGGGCAAATTCTTGTTTGTTTCTTGGTGGGACTCGCTGCTTTTCTTCTGTTTAAACTGGTTGGAATGAACTATGCGCTTGTACTTGCTATTATCATTGGTTTAACGAACTTCATTCCGTATTTTGGCCCAATTATCGGAGCCATTCCCGCTGTACTGATCGCCTTAACCATATCAACAAAAATGATGATCTACGTATTGCTTTCTGTATTAATCGTGCAATTGTTAGAAGGGAATCTTTTGTCACCTTATATTGTGGGAAGAAGCATCCATATTCACCCTATTTATTTAATTTTTGTTTTGTTTTTAGCTGCAAAACTATCAGGCGTCATTGGGATGATATTTGCTGTCCCTTTATTAGCGATGGCTCGTGTCGCTGTTCCGTTAATTCTTCAACAAGTAAAACAAATTGACAGATAAGCAAAACTTTTTTATAATAAGCAAGCAATGTAATAGATAAATACGTCGATAAACTTGAGTACGTAGCTATCGTTTCAAGAGAGGAATTTCCTTGGCTGAAAGAAATTCTAAACGCTCTAGTTAGGGAAGCTAGTTTGGAGTGCAACTAATACTTGCCGGTGAGTACCACCGTTATCAATGAAAAGTGACAGCTCATTATTAGCTGTAACAAGGGTGGTACCGCGGATACAAACTCTCGTCCCTGCATGAAGCAAGGAGGAGAGTTTTTTTGATGGAGATAGAATGTAAGAATACATAAATCATAAACATTGGAGGCGATAATAATGAAACAGTTAACGTCTGCTGAAGTGCGTCAAAAGTTTCTCGATTTCTTTAAAGAAAAAAATCATGGTATCGAGCCAAGTGCATCTCTTGTTCCGCAGGATGACCCAACTTTACTATGGATTAATAGCGGTGTAGCCACACTAAAAAAATATTTTGATGGGCGTGTCGTTCCAGAAAATCCGCGAATTGTCAATGCACAAAAGTCGATCCGAACCAATGATATAGCCAATGTTGGTTATACAGCAAGGCACCATACTTTCTTTGAAATGCTGGGTAATTTTTCGATTGGTGACTATTTCAAGAAAGAAGCGATTGAATGGGCATGGGAATTTCTAACCAGTGACAAGTGGATCGGTTTTGAACCTGAACGTTTATCAGTTACCGTACACCCAGAAGATGAAGAGGCATATGAGTTGTGGCGTGATACGATACGTTTACCTGAAGAGCGTATCATTCGCTTAGAAGAAAATTTCTGGGATATTGGTGAAGGGCCAAGTGGTCCTAATACTGAAATTTTTTATGATCGTGGAGAGGCATATGGTAATGATCCGAATGATCCTGAACTTTATCCTGGCGGGGAAAATGAGCGATATTTAGAAATATGGAACCTTGTTTTCTCACAATTCAATCATAACCCTGATGATACATATACACCACTTCCGAAAAAGAATATCGATACTGGAATGGGACTTGAACGACTCGTGAGTGTGATTCAAGATACACGTACCAATTTCGAAACAGATTTATTTTTACCTATTATTCGAAAGACAGAAGAATTAGCAAACGTAAAATATGAAGAAACAGTAGAAACCGATGTGTCTTTTAAAGTCATTTCTGATCATATTCGGACTGTCACATTTGCCATTAGTGATGGTGCACTGCCATCGAATGAAGGTCGTGGTTATGTCTTGCGTCGTCTCTTACGTCGTGCTGTTCGCTATGCCAAGCAAATCGGGATCGATCGTCCATTTATGTTCCAATTAGTCCCGACAGTTGGTGACGTCATGGAGGACTTTTATCCAGATGTGAAGAAGAAAGAAGATTTTATTCAGAATGTAGTCAAGACCGAAGAACAGCGGTTCCATGAAACATTACAAGATGGTTTGCAAATTTTACACACGATTATTGATCGAGAAAAAGAAAAGAACAGCAATGTATTCCCTGGTGAAGAAGTCTTCCGCTTATATGATACGTATGGTTTTCCGAAAGAATTAACGGAAGAGTATGTTGATGAAGAAGGTTTCACCATTGACGAAGAAGGTTTCGAGCGGGAAATGGAAAAGCAACGTGATCGAGCGCGAAAAGCTCGTCAAAAAGTGGATTCCATGCAAGTTCAAGACAGTGTCCTTCGTGATGTCCATACCCCAAGTACGTTCGTCGGTTATGATCAATTAGCGGTTACTGCAACCGTTGCTGAACTAGTACAAGAAAAAGAAGCAGTAGAGTCAGCTACAGCGAATGATGAAGTGTATCTTATTTTGGATGAGACACCATTTTATGCTGAAAGTGGTGGACAAATTGCGGATAAAGGCACGATTACAAATGATCATGTTCAAGCAGAAATTATCGATGTACAAAAAGCACCAAATGGCCAAAATTTACACCGTGTAGTGATTCGTGAAGGCACGCTGACGAAAGGGGATCAAGTTGCTGCGCAGGTGGATGAAAGTGCACGCCAATTCATTGTAAAAAACCATACAGCGACACACTTATTGCATCAAGCCTTAAAAGATGTATTGGGTGATCACGTCAATCAAGCGGGTTCATTAGTTGCTGTCGATCGCTTACGATTTGACTTTTCTCACTTTGGTGCTGTAACTGAAGAAGAATTAGGCCAAATTGAACAAAAGGTGAATGAAAACATTTGGGCCTCACTTCCTGTTAGCATTAGTCATAAGTCAATGGGTGAAGCCAAGCAAATGGGTGCGATGGCCTTATTTGGTGAAAAATATGGTGATGTTGTTCGCGTTGTTGAAATTGGGGACTACAGTATCGAGCTTTGTGGTGGTTGTCACGTACAAAATTCTGCCGAAGTCGGATTATTTAAACTCGTTTCCGAATCTGGAATTGGTGCCGGTACACGTCGTATCGAAGCAGTTACCGCCAAAGCCGCTTATGAATATGTCAATGACAAACATACTACGTTACAATCAGCCGCCAATAAGTTAAAAACGAAAGAAGATCAAATTCTTGAACGTATCGATCATGTCTACGCTGAAATGAAGGAACAACAACGTGAAATTGATTCCTTGCGTAGTAAGTTATCACAAATGGAAGCTTCTTCAATTTTGGATGATGTCCAACAAATAAGTGGAATCAATCTATTAGCAAAGCAAGTGGATGTCTCTGATATGAACCAACTACGGCAAATGGTTGATGACATGAAGCAAAAGTTAGCGTCAGGAGTAATTTTACTTGCGACGGTAAATGATGAAAAAGTACAATTAGCAGCAGGTGTAACGAAAGATCTTGTTGATGAAGGATACCATGCGGGACATTTAATTAAGGAAACAGCGAAAATCTGTGGTGGCGGTGGTGGTGGCCGTCCTGATATGGCTCAAGCTGGTGGAAAAGACGCCAGCCAGTTACCACAAGCACTTGACTATGTAGAAACCTATGTAGCAGATCCACATTAAATTTTTGGTAATTTTTCTCTAAAAACGTTATAATGGAAAGACAACAAGGACTTTCGTCACTCGAAATCTTAATGGGGGTGCTTCTGTGGACCGAATGGACAAGACGATGAAGTTTAATTTTCCCGAAGAGCCAATTGAAGAGAACGTCAATGATGTACTGCTGACAGTACATGAAGCACTGGAAGAGAAAGGGTACCATCCGATTAATCAGATTGTAGGTTATCTATTGTCCGGTGATCCAGCTTATATCCCGCGTCATAAAGATGCGCGAAATTTAATTCGGAGAGTCGAGCGTGATGAAATGATCGAAGAATTAGTGAAGTCCTATATTCACGCTAAGAAACAAGATGATCAATGAGTAAAATATTAGGCTTAGATGTTGGCTCAAAGACGATTGGCGTAGCGATTAGCGACGCATTTGGATGGACCGCTCAAGGACTAAAGACGATTCATTGGGAAGAACCTAACTATGAATCGGTGAAAGAAACGTTTAATCAGTTAATAGATGAACATACTATAGAAAAGGTTGTTGTTGGATTTCCAAAAAACATGAACGGAACCGTTGGCCCAAGAGGTGAAGCGTCACAAAACTTTGCTGCATTTCTTGAGAAGACTTTTGATATTGAAGTCGATTTGTGGGATGAACGATTAACAACTATGGCTGCTGAAAAAGTGTTGTTAGAGGCTGATGTCAGTCGCAAAAAACGCAAGAAAGTGATTGATAAAATGGCAGCTGTGATGATTTTACAAGGCTACTTAGATAGCCGAACTTAAGGAGGATTAATGTGGCATTAGAAGAAAAAGAAAGAATTATTATTCCAGATGAAAATGGAGAAGAGCACTTATTTGAAGTGTTATTCACCTTTGATGTAGATGATACAGGCCATTCTTACGTAGCCGTTGTACCAGCCGAACATCAAGAAGGGGAAGAAGTCGAGGTATTTGCTTTTCGTTACGAAGAGAAACCTAATGAAGACGACTTAGAGCTCTATCAAATTGAATCAGATGAAGAATGGGACATGGTGGAAGAAGTACTAAATACAGTTGCTTCCGAAGAAGATTTATCCGAATAATGAACGAAGAGAAGGCTAACAAGCAGAAGTTTGTTAGCCTTCTCTGTGTATTATATGTTTCAAATGGTCATTCATTTTTTCAGATGAATCATTCGACAGTTTCACAATATTTAAAATTATAGTATAATGTATCGGGTGAGAGGAGGTTGGGAACTTTGACGAGTGATAAGAAAGATTCTCCCATTAAAAACTTTTTTAAAACTACATATGAAAAATATAAAGCAATCGCCAAAGAGAGAAAAAAAGAAATTAGCAAGGCACGGAAGTTTATTATTGTGATGCTCATCGTATTCACGCTTATCGTTGTTATTGGTGGATACAGCAGTTATCGTTATATAAAAGCAGGATTATCGCCTGTAGATCCAGATAGTTCGGAAAACATTGATATTACCATCCCATTAGGCTCAGGCACTTCTGAAATTGCGGCTATACTTGAAGAGAACGGTTTAATTCAAAATTCAATGATCTACCGTTTCTATGTAAAGTTTAACAATTCAGCTCAATTTCAAGCAGGTGATTATTCATTATCACCTTCAATGACTTTAAAAGAAATTACAAATGAATTAGAAACAGGAACAGTACAAGAAGAACCTGTTTTCCGTGTAACTGTACCAGAAGGGAATCATGTAAGGGAAATCGCCTCTATCTATCAAGAAGAAGCAAATATCGATCAAGAAGCTTTTTTGGAGAGAGTGAATGACAAGGAATATGTGAAATCGCTTATGGATCGATATCCGGATTTATTATCGGACCAGATACTTAACGAAGATATTCGAATGCCACTCGAAGGGTATTTATATCCAGCGACGTATCAATTTTATGAAGAAAATCCGAGCATTGATACTATTGTGACAAAAATGTTAGACAAATCAAGAGATGTATTGATGAGTTATGCTGATCAAATTGAAGAGTCCCAATTTAACATGCATGAAGTCATTACATTTGCTTCTCTAGTAGAAGAAGAAGCGAGATCGGAAGAAGATCGTGCACTCATTGCGAGTGTTTTTTACAATCGAATGGATCAAGACATGATGTTACAAACGGACCCAACAGTTATCTATGCTCATGGGGAACATATGGAACGCTTGAATTATGCTAATTATGAGATTGAATCACCTTATAACACATATCAAGTAATGGGATTACCAGTGGGGCCAATCGCGAATTTTGGTGAAAGTTCGCTTCAAGCTACATTGAATCCCGAAAGTTCTCCTTATCTGTTTTTCTTAGCTGATTCAGAAGGTAATGTGCATTATGCAAGAACGTATGAGGAGCATCAACAATTAGAAGATAAATATATTCATAATGAGTAACAGCAGCAGGGGATCTCGTTCCCTGCTTTTCCATTAAATATATAGAAAAGGAAGAATGATTATGATGGATCAAACCGTTCTACAGTATGTCCATTCTTTTTCTGCTCCCATTCCAGAATGGGCCATTGATATGGAAAGAGAAGCGCGACAAGATGGAGTGCCAATTATTGATTCGCACAGCATGCAATTTTTTCATCAACTTGCCCGATCTACACAACCAAGCAGAATACTTGAAATTGGTACGGCAATTGGATATTCTGCATTAAGATTGCTTGAAGCATGCCCATCTGCTTTAATCACTACATTGGAAAGAGATCCTGACATGATTCAAAAAGCACATGTCAATATTAGTAAGAGAAATTGTCATGATCAAATTGATTTGATTGAAGGTGACGCATTAGAAGTTGTCGATAAAGTTGCAGAAAAAGCACCATTTGACGTTATTTTCATTGATGCAGCGAAAGGACAATATCAACGTTTTTTTCAAACTTTCACACCAATGCTGAAAGAACATGGTGTAGTCGTCACCGATAATGTATTATTTCGCGGATTGGCAGCAGATCCTAGTCAAGCACCATCTAAGCGGATTCAAAAAATGGCCGAGAAAATTCATGCTTTTAATGAGTGGTTAATGGAACATCCTAATTATGATACAACCATGTTGCCAATTGGTGATGGGATGGCAATCAGTACGAAAAAGAAAAACTAGAGGTGTCAGCAAAAAATGGAAAAGAAACAGCCAATTATTATTGGTGTTGCTGGAGGTTCAGGATCAGGAAAAACATCAGTAACACATGCGATTCAACAACGATTTCAAGATCAATCGGTATTAGTCATCGAACAGGATTACTATTATAAAGACCAGTCCGATATTCCGATGGAAGAAAGACTACAAACGAATTATGATCATCCGTTTGCTTTTGATCAAGATCTGTTAATCGATCACGTACAAGCATTAAAAAATCAACAATCGATTAAAAAACCTGTCTATGATTATACCCTGCATACAAGGTCTGAAGAAGTCATTCATGAGGAACCAAAAGATGTGATTATCATTGAAGGTATTTTAATTTTAGATGATCCAAGATTGATGGAATTAATGGATATTAAAGTGTTTGTCGATACAGATGCTGATTTGCGGATTATCCGTCGTATGTTACGTGATATTAAGGAGCGTGAGAGAACGATGGATTCAGTCATCAACCAATATATTCAGATGGTTCGCCCGGCCCATTTACAATTTATTGAACCAACAAAACGTTATGCAGATGTTATTATTCCTGAAGGTGGTCAAAATACGGTGGCCATAGACTTACTAGCCACAAAAATTCAAAGTATTTTGAGTAAAACAGAAAATAAAAACTATTGAAAATTATAAAAAAATCTGCCATAGTATTGAATAGTATATAATTTTATACAACCACTTATACCCATAACCCTGCATAATGTAGGTGGGAAGAGGGATATTTAAGTGAATATGTCATACACATAATAAAAATCATCATGAAAAAACGTGTATGTTTGATTATGAGTAATGGATGAAGGAGAGTGTAGCAATGCCAGAAGAAAAAAGTTTTTATATGACAGAAGAAGGAAAACAAAACTTAGAAGAAGAATTAGAACATCTAAAAACAGAGCGACGTCAAGAAGTTGTAGAGCGAATTAAAATTGCGAGAAGTTTCGGAGACCTTTCGGAAAACTCGGAATATGATGCAGCTAAAGACGAGCAGGCGTTCGTAGAAACAAGAATCGCACAGGTCGAAAATATGATCCGTAATGCAGTTATTATTGAGAATGATGATGATAATCCTGATATGGTACAACTTGGCAAAACTGTTACATTCCAAGAGCTACCGGATGGTGATGAAGAAGAATATACGATAGTAGGTAGTGCGGAAGCGGATCCATTTGAAGGGAAAATTTCCAATGATTCACCGATAGCCAAAGCGTTACTCGGACGATCAACTGGAGATGAGGTGACCGTACCAACACCAGCTGGTGATATGGATGTTAAAATTGTAAAAGTTAATTAAAGAAAAATGGATGTCCATTTGGTAGAGAGGACATCCATTTTTCTTTAGATAAGCGAAATGTAAGCGCTATTATTTTTGTGATGAACGAAAATGTTTTAATCATATCTTAAATCACTTTCGCATACGAATAATTTGATTTTAAACGACATTCGATAAAGGAGTCTTTGTTTTGGTCTAATATAAGCTGAAAGACAATATCTTCAGAAACGGGATGAAATCGCAGCGTGGTCTCGTCGAGGAAATGAATAAGTAATAATTGCTCATCTTTGTCATAACTAATGGTTTCGAATGATTGTAACTGCCATAATTGACGGTCAAATTTAGTTGTTCTCAACATTGCACACGCTCCTTCTTTTTCTTTTTGTATATATTCCATATTTATGATCGAACTCCTGCTAGCATGACAAAAAAAGAAGGAAATCGATCATTTTATCTATTTTCCGTCAAAAAGTCATGCTATTAAACGAATTTTATGGAAATATCGTCATCATAATGTTGTATGTTCATAGGTATGATATAAAAAATGAAAGAATATTTTTTGCTCGATTTGTTCGATGTTTAGTATAATAAAAGTAGGAGGTTGAAAGGATGACGGAAGATTACCAAACTGTATCAAGAAAGAGACGATACCAGAAACAACGGACAAATACAAAAGCCATTACTTGGTTAAGTGTGATTGGAAGCATTGTTGTTTTATTGGGAATTTGGCTGATTGTATTCGGCGGTGAAGAGGACAAGCCTCAAGAAGATACAGAAGCCATGCCGGAACAAGAAGAGACGCCAGAATCAAATCAAGATCAATCTTCATCAGATGAGGGCATCCATCCATCTGAAAGTAATGATTCTGTGGAAAGTGAACCAGATACATCAACAGAACCGAACGATGAGACGAATCAGACGCAAAATAATGAAGTAGAAACCGAACAAGTTGAGACAGAAGGTGAAAATGTCATTTCTGCTTATAAAGGAAATTGGCAACCAGTAGGAACGGTGCAAGAAGAACCTCATCAAACCACATTTGAACAAGATTCAGTTGACTGGGATGAGATGCTTCAAGCGGCATCTGTTGCGACTGATATTCCAAAAGATCAATTGTATGATTGGTATATTCAAGGGGCAGGTGAGCAAAAAACAATCGCTACTGTGACACCCGTCGATGATTATTCGGAAATTTACAATGTTCATTTACAATGGGTAGAAAATCAGGGATGGCAGCCAACGCTCGTCGAAAAATTAAATGAAAGTGAATATGTGCGTGAGTCAAGCAATGAATAGAGGGGGATCCAGATGATTGGAATCATTGGGGCAATGGATGAAGAAATCGAGCTTTTGAAACAACGAATGGAAGTAAAAGAACATGTAGTAAAGGCGAACTGTGATTTCTATGTTGGTACTTTAGATGATAAAGATGTAGTTGTGTTAAAGTCTGGTATTGGTAAAGTAAATGCAGCGATGTCAACAACCATTTTACATGAAATGTATCAACCTGATTATGTGATCAATACAGGTTCAGCCGGGGGATTTCATGATAAATTAGAAGTGGGTGATATTGTTATATCATCGGATGTTGTACATCATGACGTTGATGTGACCGCATTTGATTATGAGTATGGCCAAGTACCGGACATGCCATGGCTATATACAGCCAATCCAGCCTTGATTGAAAAAGCACTTCTTTATGCGAAACAATTGGACGGCGTCAATGCGATGAAAGGGCTAATTTCAACTGGTGATTCATTTATGCAAGATGCAGACCGAGTTGCTTTTGTTCGAGAAAAATTCCCTGATATGATCGCTGCCGAAATGGAAGCCGCAGCGATCGCACAGGTATGCTACCAATATGGAACTTCATTTGTGGTGATACGTGCCTTATCGGATATCGCTGGAAAAGAATCCAATGTGTCGTTTGAAGCCTTTTTGGAAAAAGCGGCCAATCATGCAGCGACATTAATTATTTCCATGGTCAATCATTTGGATTAAATCAAGTGAGAGGCTGAGAACAACTTGAATGAACCGTTGGCAAAATACGTAGACTCCTATCCACTGTGTGAAGTGTTTAACTTCACACAGTTATTCTGGCTTCAGAATATTTTTTCTAGCGTGAGCATCATCATTTTTTTAATTCATTGCGGTAATATTCATGAAACACTTTCATTAAGGCACGTTTCTCAATTCTTGAAACGTAACTACGTGAGATATCTAATTTTTTGGCGATTTCTCGTTGGGTTAATTCATCTTTGTTTCCTAAACCGAAGCGTGCTATGATAACGTCCTTCTCACGTTTATCTAAAATTTTTAAGTACTTTTCAATCTTTTGAAGTTCCATATGCAATTGGATCAACTCAGTTACATCTTCATTTTCCGCTTCTAAAATATCCATTAAACTGATTTCGTTACCTTCCTTATCTTGCCCAATTGGATCTTGTAGTGAGACATCTTTTTTCGTCTTTTTCATCGCACGCAAATGCATTAAAATTTCGTTTTCAATGCAGCGAGCAGCATAGGTGGCAAGCTTTGTGCCTTTACCACTTGAATAACTTTCAATCCCTTTAATTAGACCAATGGTGCCGATCGATATTAAATCTTCTGCATCTTCACCCGTATTTTCAAATTTTTTCACGATATGTGCGACAAGACGTAAGTTATGTTCGATTAGTTTGTTCCTGGCATCTTCATCGCCATTATTCATCTTTTCGATCGCTTCAGCTTCTTCTTTTGGCGATAGAGGCTGAGGGAACGTATGATTTTTGACATACGCGACAAAAAATAATGCTTCTTTAATCATCGCGAGGATACCGAGTATGATCGACAATCTGCCACCTCCTAAGTAGGTAAATGCCTATATTTCATCCTATGTCGACCGTTTGTCCATTGTTCATTGATAAATGGATGCATAAAAAAAGTCAGATACCTTAAAGATATCTGACTTACTTCTGGTTTCGATAATCGTCTGCATATTCATCTTGTGCTTCTTGATCACGTCCCCACGGTTTTACACCGGTATGATGAGCAGCACGTCCGATCATGTGTGCTGAAATCGGCGCTGTCAATAATACGAAAATAATTCCTAAAATAAGCTTTCCACTGACAATTTGAAACTCGGCATTTAAGAAAAGAAAGGCACCAATCATAATACCAGAGATCCCAAGAGTGGCAGCTTTGGTTGAAGCGTGTAAACGTGTATAAACATCAGGAAAACGAAGGACACCAATTGTTGCCGACAAGATAAAAAATGTACCAATAACAAGCAAAAGGAGTATAAGTATATTAGTCATGTTCTCGGTCAATAATAACACCCTTTTCTAAATATTTTGCTAATGCAATTGTGCCGATGAAAAGTAAAATACCGATTAACAAAATGACATCATTTAATCTTGTCGTTCCTAGTAGAATAGCAACAAGTCCTGCTATGGCCATTAAATTTAAACCAATTGCATCTAAAGCAACGGCTCGATCTGGATTCGTCGGACCTTTTACGACGCGATAAAGCAATAAAGCAATCGATATGGTGATGGTAACCATACATATCGCTGCGACTATATCGATGATTCCATCTAGTTGATTCATCTTGTCACCTCCATGATTGCTTTTTCGAAACTATCCTTAATGGCATTGATGGCTTCTTCATTATCATAGATATCCATCGCATGAATGTAGATGACATCATTTGTATGAGAGACAGCTACAGATAATGTACCAGGCGTTAAGGAAATTAAAGACGTCAAAATGGTAATTTCCCAGTTCGTTTTTAAATCTGTTGGCAAAGCAAATATGCCTGGGTTATACGTTTGCTTTGGTTTATATACCCACTTGACAATGTCAATGTTTGATAAGAGTAGCTCTTTTATAAATAAGAAAACAAGACGTATCATTTTCCATACACGGTGTAAGTAGAATGCGTCCGGAATGAAACGCCGTAAAAAAAACAATAGCAACGCCCCGATTAAAAAGCCAGTGAAAAATGAAGGGAATGTATACGTTTCACTTAAGAACATCCACATGAATGCAATGATGACGTTTAACACGATTTGAAGTGACATAATTGATTTACTCCTTTAATACAGATTCGATGTAGTCTTGCGGATTCATTAAGTATTCGCCAATCGCATCTGCGCCAGGATAGAACCATTCAGCACCCACACCAAGTACAACAGAGAAGAATAGTAAGAAAACAATTGGCGCGATAAATCCTCTTGCAGCTTTCGAATTCGGTTGGATAGATTCATCTTTTTCTCCCCAAAAACCGCGAACGAAAATCCGCATGACAGATAATAGAATCAATAAACTAGATAATAAACTAATCATCGCAATAGTAACTTCACCTGTTTCCATTGCTCCTTGTATAAGAAGGAGTTTTCCGATAAATCCACTAAACGGTGGGATCCCAGCTAAAACAAAAGCAGATAAGAAAAACAACCAACCAAATAGCGGATAATGATGGATTAAGCCACGCATTTTTCTTAAGTCACTCGTACCAGCTAAATAACTAACAGCTCCAACTAATAAGAACAATGCTGCTTTAATGATCATATCATGCACTAAGTAATAAACGGCACCACTCATCCCCGTACTATTGAAAGCGCCAATTCCTAACATCATAAAACCAACAGCAGGAATAATATTATAAGCAACAATAAGTTTTATATTATTTGTTGATAATGCTCCGATCACCCCGAAGATTAAGGTGAGTGCAGCAATCCATAAAAATAATTGATGTGTAACTCCTGGTTCATGAACAAAGATTAAAGAAAACACCCGGATAATCGAATAGATTCCGACTTTTGTTAACAAAGCGCCAAATAATGCCGATACAACCGGATTTGGTACAATATACGGACGTGGCAACCAATAGTAGAGTGGAAACAATGCTGCTTTGGTACCAAACACAAAAAATAGTAAGATTCCAATAGTCGTGAGAATCCCTGTTTGATCAACTTCTTGTACCCGCTGAGCAATTTGTGCCATGTTGACAGTTCCGACGACTGAATATAAAAACGCAATTGTTGTGACAAATAACATCGATGAAAACAAGTTGATAAGCACGTATTTTAAAGATTCTCGTAGTTGTACCTTTCCGCCACCAAGGACGATCAGTGCGTAAGATGCCATAAGAAGCACTTCAAAAAATACAAATAAGTTGAATAAATCACCAGTCATAAATGCACCCGAAACCCCTGCAATAAGCAAGAAGTAAAATGTGTAGAAATAAAATGCTTCTTGCTGTTCATTTAGTGATTTTGGCGCAAAGAACACAGCTGCAATGGCGATAATATTTGTCGTCATCACAAGCGTCATTGATAACATATCTGCAACAAGTACGATACCATATGGTGCTGTCCAGTCACCAGATTCAAGGACAATCGTACCATTTTGATAAACGTACCAGAGGATATAGCCGACAACGCCAGCATTTATGATGGTCAACACTTGAGAAAATACACGGACAATCGGTAACTTTTTATGAAAAAATATCGCGATGATCCCTGCTATCAACGGTATAAGTATTGGTAAAACTGCTAAATTACTCATCATTTTCGCTACCCCTTAATTTCTCCATATTGTCAGTTCCATTCTCTTTCGACGCCCGGTAGGCCAAAACAAGCAACAGACTAGTCACACCAAAGCTAATTACGATTGATGTCAGTATGAGCGCTTGAGGGAGTGGGTCTGCATATTCTGAAATGGCATCATCTAAGATCGGTGGTGCACCGCGCTTTAATTTCCCCATTGTTAAGATGAATAGGTGAGCGCCATGCGAAATCAGTGCTGTACCGATAATGATTCTGAGCATTTGCTTTTGTAATAAGTTATAGATCCCAGTCGTAAATAAAATACCAGCTAGCACAGACATAATGATTTCCATTACTTTTCCGCCCCCTTCTTGTTGCGCAATTTGATTAACGCGTAAATGCCAAGCGCAGCAATACCAAGGACAACAATTTCAAATAAGGTATCAAGTCCACGCATATCGACTAAGATGACGTTGACTACGTTATCACCGCCACCAAGTTTGTAGGACTTTTCAAGGAAATAGTCAGAAATCGTTTCGAATCCTTTCGTACTATGCGCAGAAATGGCCACTGTTGTCATGAGTACACCGAAGCCAACTGAAATGGCTACGTTGGTGAATTTTTGCGATGCAAGTTCTGTTTGTTCCCGTAGATTCGGTAAATGGTAGAAACAAAGAAGGAACAATGCTACTGTAATCGTTTCGACAACGAGTTGAGTTAATGCTAAATCAGGCGCACGATACAGTACAAATAGTAATGATAAACCATAACCGACGACACCTAAAATTAAAATGGCAGCAATTTTGTTTCGTGTAAAAATGGTACTGATGGCTGCTATTGCCATGGCTACTGCTACTACGACTTCATGAATGGTAACAGATGCAATGTCACTTGTATCCAGAGCAAATCCATCCGTGATCCATAATGTACTGAAAGCGCCGATTAAAATCGCAGTTAAGATCAATACCATATAACGGCGAAGTGATCCATTCATATAACGATTTGTAATTCTGGCTGAGCTTTTTTCGAGCTGATCAACAATAAAGTCATACGCCTTATTAAAGCTCAATTTTCCTGGTAAAAAGGTGTAAATACCCTGCCAACCTTTTCTAGTATAAGCTAAAATCGCACCAAACACGACAACGGCAATGGACATAAATAAAGGCGTGATCCATCCATGCCAGAATTTAATATGTGTTTCAACTGGCTTGCCGTAAATTGCTTCAGCGGTATGTGCTAAGAATGTGCTGTTGACCATATTTGGGAACAATCCAATTACAACAACACCAAGCACTAAAATCATCGGAGATAATAGCATACCTATTGGTGCTTCATGCGGTTTAGCAGGGAGCTTTTCCAATTGTTTATGCCCAGTGAATGTCCCGAATACAAAATACATGGAATAAACGAATGTAAAAATACTACCGAAGACCGCTAAATATGGAATGGCTTGTTGTAACAGTTCTGCCAGCCAAATAGACGTTTCTGGTAATTCTGTTGCCGCTGTAAAAAATTTCTCCTTACTATAAAACCCGTTTAAAAACGGTAGGGGTACACCAGCCATGGAAAATGTACCGAAAAACGCAAGTGTTGCAGAAATCGGCATTAAAGTAGCCAATCCGCCTAGTTTGCGAATATCTCGCGTACCTGACTCGTGATCGACGATGCCAGCTACCATAAACAAGCTTCCTTTAAACGTTGCATGGTTGAGAATATGAAAGACAGCTGCATAAATGGCAGTCTTTGTCCCAAAGCCGAGCATTGCCATGATCATGCCAAGTTGACTAACCGTTGAAAAGGCTAAAATACCTTTTAAATCCGTTTGCCGAACGGCCATGTAAGATGCCCAGCACAATGTAAGAATACCAACGCCACTCACGATAACAAAAAACCATTCATCACCAGAAAAAATAGGTGTGAAGCGCGCAACAAGGAAAATCCCAGCTTTAACCATCGTCGCTGAGTGGAGGTAGGCACTAACTGGCGTAGGTGCTTCCATTGCATCTGGTAACCAAATATGGAACGGGAATTGGGCAGATTTTGTAAAGGCGCCTAATAAAACAAACGCAAAAATGGCAGCAAAATAATCACTTTGCAAAATAACATCTGCTTGAGCAATCATTTCTTGTATGCTCGTTGTACCTGTAACGAGGTGTAAAAGGATAAATCCACCTAACATGCTCAAACCGCCAAAAACGGTAATGAGCATTGATTTCATGGCACCATAACGAGACCCCTCGCGATGATTCCAATAACCAATTAGTAAAAAGGAGGAAATTGACGTTAATTCCCAAAACGTATAGAGAACATAAACATTATCAGATAGCACAACACCGAACATAGCGGTCATAAATAACAGCAAATAGACATAAAACTGATCAAGTCGCTCTGATTTATCCAAATAATAAATCGAATAGAGCGTCACCAATGTTCCGATGCCACTAATTAATAGAACGAATAATAAACTTAAACCGTCTAAATAAAAATCAAAGCCAATATTTAAAGACGGTATCCATTGATATTTTTGCCAAACCGGGTCAAAACCGTTTCCGATCGAAAAAATAAAATAAATGAATATAGCCAGTGGTGCTAACAATACAAAAAAGCCTGTATGTATGTTTTCTTTCCATTTGCTTAAGTATGGAATGAAAATAGCCAATAGCACTGGCAAAAACACAGCAAATAACATGGAATGCTGATCCCCCTTGTTCTTTTGTTTCTTTCTTTGTAGATGATGATTACTTTTAAATCAAAAAGTATGAAGAGTAAATATAAGTTTTTAGAACATCCTATTATATTTTAATCGAAAAGAACGGAAGAATACAAGAGAGGACAACTTTTCAAATCATGCGCAATATAGCTGTTTCCGAGAAATATCCTATTTAAATAGAAAGCAAAATTTTTTTTAATGAGGCATTACGCTTTCCAAATAAAAACTTAGTAGCTGGGGTGGGCTACTAAGTATCGAAATGGCTGTTTAGTTGGCAAAATATAGATAATCAGTTAGTGAGCGACGTTTCAATTCTTCTTCCATTAGATGAATGAACTCATAGCTCAGATCTAGTTCATTGGCTTTTTTATACGACTCAATCAGCAATTCATCCGGTAAATTTTCCAATGCTTGTCCCTCCTACAACATTTATGGGATGTTTGCTTTTATAATAGTTAATGTAGCATGAAAACCGTTTTGCAACAAGTGAACAGTTATCTACAAGGACTTGTTTATAACTTGTGCATAAAAATGTTAGAAGTTGTATGAACATTGTTATCTTGCGTGTGGAATCTGTGAATAAGGTTATCCACAGAAGAAATTTGGTAAAAATTTGTCGAACGATTATCCGAATAATTGCAAAAAACATGACTCAAGAATCAATCAGCCATGAAATCCATCATATCTCTGTGATTATATGAACGATCATTTTTATAACCGTGCAAGAGACGAGAATTTCTTCATAATTGACAAGAATAATTGTATATCATAGAGGAGGCATGGTAGGATAGTACAAGGTATAGAATGAACGAATTGTGTAGAGGGTGGACAATCATTGCTGAAACGTTTTTTACCAAATGAGCATGTGAAAAGTATATTTGATATTACTCCTGAACGGTTGAAAAAGCTAGGAATTGAAGGAGTGATTACGGATCTTGATAACACATTAGTCGCTTGGGACGTGAAAGATGCAACAGATGAAGTGAAGCAGTGGTTTCAACACATGAAAGACCATGATATTCAAGTGACGATTATTTCAAATAATGATGAAGAGCGAGTAAGTGTCTTTTCTGGACCATTAGAGGCACCATTTGTATATAGCGCACGAAAACCGTTTAGTCGTGCTTTTAAAAATACAGCGAAACAAATGAACTTATCAAAAAAGAAAGTTGTCGTCATTGGTGATCAATTATTAACCGATGTATTAGGTGGAAATATGGCAGGATTTTATACAATTCTAGTCGTACCAATTGTTGAAACTGATGGAAAAATAACACGAATCAATCGCATGATCGAACGTCGAATTTTAAATTGGATGCGAAAAAAAGGCATGATTACATGGGAGGAACGATAGATGGAAGTAAGATATTGTGACGGATGTGGTGCTCGATTACAATCAGAAGATCCAAATGCTAGTGGTTACGTACCAACGAGCGCTTTACAACAAGAAGACGTGATTTGTAAACGATGCTTTCGTTTAAAACATTACAATGAAGTACAAAGCGTTGAATATAGTGATGATGATTATTTAACAATGATTCAAGAAATTCACAAGACAAAGGGGCTCGTTGTGAAAATTGTCGATATATTCGATTTTAACGGTAGTTTTATTTCTAGTTTGCAACGCTTAACTGGCGATAATCCGATCATTCTCATTGGAAACAAAGTCGATTTACTTCCAAAATCAACTAAGCGGAATAAATTGATTCAATGGATGAAAAAAACAGCTGCAGACTTAGGTCTCAAAGTCCAGGATGCTTTTTTAGTATCAGCGACTACAGGTGAAGGTTTTGACCAAGTGGAAACAGTCATTGAAGACATGAGAAACGAACAAGATGTGTATGTCGTTGGTTGCACGAACGTAGGAAAATCGACATTCATTAATCAACTAATTAACCGTACAAGTGGGATCGAAGACGCAATCACAACTTCCTATTTCCCTGGAACAACTCTCGGTTTTATCCAAATCCCGTTAGATGATCAAACGGCTTTGTATGATACACCAGGCGTTGTAAACCGTTCTCAACTCGTCCATTATGTGACAGACAAAGATGTAAAGAAGATTACACCTAAGAAAGAAATTAAGCCAAAAGTTTTCCAGCTTGAAGAACAACAGACACTGTTTTTAGGTGGTTTTGGACGATTTGATTTTGAAAAAGGTTTACAGCAATCCTTTATCTGCTATTTTTCCAATGAACTTTATATTCATCGAACGAAAATGTCCAATGCGGATGAGTTTTATCATAAACATGTCGGTGAATTGTTACAACCACCAACTGAGAAAACTTTAGAAACACTGCCACCACTTGTGAAGCAAGATATAAAAATACCGTTAGAGAAAACCGATATCGTGATTCCGGGACTTGGATGGATTACGATCGCAGAGGGTGGTGTAACCGTATCCGTTCACGTACCAAAAGGTGTACAAATTTCGATACGAAAGGCATTAATTTAACGATCGAAAAGGAGTTGTCGAGATGGCTTACAAATTAGGATTAATTGGACATCCGATTGAACATTCACTATCGCCATGGATTCATCAGCAATTTATGGATGTAGCGAATATAGATGGGGAATATAAGTTATATGAGGGGGATCATGCAAAATTACCCGAAGTAATCCAACAATTGCGTGATCACCGTATTGATGGCTTTAACGTGACAGTTCCATACAAACAAGTCATCATCGATTATATAGATGAACTAGATCCAGCGGCTAAAGCGTTAGGTGCAGTTAATACCGTCGTGAATCAAAATGGTACATGGAAAGGGTATAGTACAGACGGAGAGGGATATGTACGATCTATGAAAGAGCAGTTCCCGTCACTTTTAAATGAAGCGTCATCTGTGTTAATATTAGGTGCTGGCGGAGCTGCACGTGGCATCTACCGAGCATTCATCCAACAAAACGTAAAACGGATAGATATCGCGAACCGATCAGAACAGCGTGCCAACGGTTTACTTGAACTAAGACAAGATCCTACTGTGTCAACCGTTTTAACGTTGCAACAGGCAGAATCGCAATTAAACGAATATGATTTGATCATTCAAACAACGTCTGTCGGAATGAAACCCAATACGGATGAGCAAATTATTCGATTGGATCACTTACATCCAGATACTATAGTGAGCGATATCGTTTATCAACCGATTACGACAGCACTATTAAAAGATGCTAAACAACGTGGAGCAAAGATTCATCACGGCCATGCGATGTTGTTGTATCAAGCACAACTTGCCTTTGAGAAATGGACTGGCACGAATCTAGATGTCGGTCACCTTGTTGATGAACTCGAACGAAAATTAAGAGGTGAATAACTTGCATTTAACCGGAAAACAAAAACGTCATTTACGCGCACAAGCGCATCATCTGAATCCAATTTTTCAAGTGGGAAAAGATGGTGTGAATGATAATATGATCAATCAAATTGCTGAAACATTAGAAAAACGTGAATTAATCAAAGTTTCTATTTTACAAAATTGTTTTGAAG
This sequence comes from Gracilibacillus halophilus YIM-C55.5, assembly GCF_000359605.1. Classification (GTDB taxonomy): domain Bacteria; phylum Bacillota; class Bacilli; order Bacillales; family Amphibacillaceae; genus Gracilibacillus; species Gracilibacillus halophilus. The sequence goes on along the minus strand of NZ_APML01000019.1, from coordinate 297,343 downwards.
ATAAACAAGATATTGCCGATGAATTATCTGAAGGAACAGGTGCTACGGTCGTACAAGTGATTGGTCACACGATTGTGTTATATAAAGAATCGAAGGAGAATAAGCAAATCGAACTACCGTAAAGGTGTGAAGAATAATGAAACGGATTGGCATTTTTGGTGGAACATTTGATCCTCCGCATTATGGCCATTTAGTGATGGCAGAGCAAGTGTATCAGCATTTATCATTGGATGAAGTGTGGTTCATACCTTCTTATCAGCCACCACACAAAGCTAATGCGAAAACAACTGGCGAGGATCGAATCGAGCTTACAAAAGCAGCAATTGCTGATCATCCTGATTTTTATTTAAATACGATTGAAGTCGAACGCCGAGGTAAGTCATATACAATGGATACGATTCGTGAACTGAAAGAAATACATCCGCACGATGATTTTTATTTTATCATTGGTGGTGACATGGTCGAATTTTTGCCGAATTGGCACCAAATTGATCAATTAATCGAGCAAATTACATTTGTTGGTGTGAAGCGACCGGGTTTCTCAGTGGATACACCTTATCCAGTGAAAGAAGTAGAAATGCCTTTGATTGATATTTCATCAACTATGATTCGCGATCGTATTCAAAAGCGCCAATCCATTCGCTATTTAACACCGCCTGCGGTGATTAAACAAATCGATAATGCGAAGTTATATTTATAAAACAACTCGTCATAACATGTAACAACGGAAGGAGAAATGAACATGGAACGCACCGAAGCACTAGCCATTGTCGAGAAACAATTGAAGCGCCCTCGTTATGAACATACGATTCGCGTCATGGAAACGGCGCTTGAGCTAGCAGAACTCTATGGTGCTGACCAAAAGAAGGTGGAGCTTGCCGCTATTTTTCACGATTATGCCAAGTACCGTGATTCGGAAGAGATGAAACGCTGGATCATTTCAGAAAAATTGCCACAAGATTTACTTGATCATCATGTGGAACTTTGGCACGGCCCAGTGGGTTCAAAAATGATTCAAAAAGAAGTAGGTATTTACGATGAATCTATAGCCAGTGCCATTTACTGGCATACAACAGGTACTGATTTAATGGGATTAATGGACAAAATCATATTTATTGCCGATTATATTGAACCTGGGCGTGATTTTCCTGGTGTTGAAGAGGTACGTGAGATGGCCTATCACGATTTAGATGAGGCTTGTTGGATGGCTGCAAAAAACACGATCCAATTTCTCATGAGTCAACAGGCACCGATCTATCCAGATACAATGAAATTATATAATAAAAAAATGATGTATAAAGGGTAATGTTTTAACTATATTTAGGGAGGAAATTGAATGGAAAGTAAGCAATTCGTCGACCAAATCGCAAAAGCGTGTGACGACAAACGAGCAGAAGGAATCGTCATCCTTGATATGCAAGAGGTATCTTTAATGGCCGATTATTTTCTTATTTGCGACGGATCTAATGAACGCCAAGTGCAGGCCATTGCACGTGAGGTGAAAGATGTTGCAGATAAAGAGGCCATTGATGTGAAACGCATGGAAGGTTTTGATCAAGCTCGTTGGGTGTTGGTCGATTTAGGCAATGTGGTGTGCCACATTTTCCACCAAGACGAACGTCATTATTACAATTTAGAAAAACTATGGGGAGATGCCCCACAATTAGAAGTGAATTTATAAGAGGCGAAAGCATATGCCATATTCAAAATTAGCATACGTATATGATGTATTAATGGAAGATGCCCCTTATGATGAATGGCAAACATTTATCAACGACTCGATTACTAAGTACAACCCGCATGCAGAAACTGTGCTCGATCTTGGCTGTGGAACGGGAGAAATGAGTATACGTTTATCGCAAGAAGGCTTTCGAGTGACTGGTGTTGATAATTCCGAGGATATGCTTAGTTATGCGCAAGATCAAGCCAATGATCAACGCGCGAATGTGGAGTATCTGCAACAAGACATTCGTCATTTAGAAGGTTTCATGGATTATGATGTGATCACAAGCCTCTGTGATGTGATCAATTACATCACAGAGGTAACGGATCTTCAAGCGGTATTTACGAATGTAGCTAAGGCATTATCAAAAGATGGTGTCTTCATTTTCGATGTACACAGTCCGCGTTACATTGATGAAGAAATGGTCGGGGGAACGTTTGCCGAAATCTATGATGACTTGAGTTATCTTTGGCTTTGCGAAGCTGGTGAGGAAAAAGGTGAAGTCATTCACGATCTTACCTTTTTTATAGAAGATGAGGATACTGGTCTTTACCAGCGATTTGACGAGACGCACATTCAGCGAACCTTTCCTGTTTGGAAATATCGCTGGTTACTCGAACAAGCTGGTTTACAAATCAAAAGCATCCATGCCGATTTTTCTGTTGAACCAACCCAACATCCCGAAATGGGCGACCGTATCTTTTTCGTCTGTATGCATCAATCCAACAGGTGAAAAACTGTCACGCTAGAAAAACGATACCACGGCATTAAAAACCACCGACGAATCGGTGGTTTTTATTATTGCATGCCAATAACGAAAAACCAAGATATCGGTAACAGAATAAATACAATACATAACCCTGTGAACATGTATTTAGCATATTGATCACGGTGGACGCCTCTTCTTAATTCCCATAGACCTAATGTAATAAAGTATAGTCCAATCATTAATAGACCGATCTCCAATAATATGGGTATGAACATTAACATTTCAAGTCCCTCCATTAAACCCAGAGATTAGTAAATCAGGAACGGTTGTGTTTGAAATGGGATCTGATATGAACGTGACAGAATCAACACTACAAGCGCAGACAGGATTCTGGGGTACCGAGCGCATTGAAATCAGTTTGAAATAATTCACGATGAGGAAAGCAGGATGTAAAAATCCTCGAGCAAGCTTATCATTTACCTGAGGATTTTGATATTCAGTCACAGTTTCCGAATCTTGGATTTATCAAAGATCCACTTTGCGTTGAATTAATCATACAAGCGCCTGTGTCACACCGCGTAAAAGAATCGATCTTCAGTGAGGATCAACAAATTGAAGAACTTGATCATTATGCGATCCGTTTTAAGGCGACTTTAAATGGTAAACAATCGATAAAAAAGTGGATCCTCGGCATGGGCATCAATGCAGAAGTAATCGCACCTGAGTCATTAAAAGAAGAAATAAAAGCAGAATTGCAAATGATGCTTAAGATGTATATGAAATCTCAAGACACGCCCATTTGATAGCCCATCGTTTAATTCTATCGAACACATGTAGTATAATAGCCATATTGTCTAGGATTATAAAAAATGGGTGATATTTAATGAAAAATAAATTACAAGTCTTAAGCGATCGATTAAATGATATTAGTAGAAGCAATCGTTCGATCCGCTTATTGAAAATGTATAATAAATGGACGTTTGACTTAAGTCAATTAATCAAAATAGATAAAAATCCAATGGAAATGTTACAAGCATTACTCAATCATCAACCGAAACAGCTGTTGAAAGAAAAAGCAGATGACGAACGTGTATTATCACTGTCACGTAAATTAACAACGCTTTATCGCAATATTCGTTCCATTGAAGAGGAAACTGGATTATATGATCTGTATTTAGGATTTCCAATCATTGAAGGCGCAATGTCAGATGGAACTTATGTAAGAGCTCCTTTGTGCTTATATCCGATTCGTTTAGATAGAAAAAAGAAAAACGGCATCGAATGGCATGTTGAGCCAATTGATGATCAGTCGCCTCAAATCAACCGTACATTATTTCTCGCTATGCAGAAGTTAAGTAACTTTCATGTACCAGAATCACTGTTCGAACATGAGGAAACCGACGCTCAATCGATTGATTTAGAAAAATGGCGCGATTGGCTCAATCGTCATGAATTCAGTGCAACGACTCAATCATCCGATCAACTCAAGACTGTTGAAACCTATACGAAAGAGGAAATTCCTCAGTTTCAGCCAGGTTCTTTTCGTTTAAATCAACAAGCAGTTATCGGACACTTTCCACAGGGAGATTCAGCACTGTTACGTGATTACGAAAAGTTTGTCGAAATGATAGAAGAGGGAGAAGAGGATTTAGGTATTGTGTCTGATTTTCTTGATATAGACGTACAAGGAAATGAGCCATCCGTAGATAATTTACCAACGAACTCGAATCCATCTTATCAAGAAAAAATGGAACAAGAGAAAAAGAAGTGTTATGTATTAGATACCGATGCTTCTCAAGAACGCATGATGGATGAGCTGAATCACGAAAAAGGAATGGTGGTTCATGGCCCGCCTGGCACAGGGAAATCACAAGTGATCGTCAACATGATTTCAAATGCAATGGCTAATGGGCAACGGGTGATGCTCGTCACACAAAAACGTGCAGCCTTAGACGTGGTATTTCAACGATTAGACACATTAGGGCTGTCTTCCAATGTGGCACTACTACATGATGAGAAGAATGATCGTAAGCCATTTTATCAGAAATTAAATGTTTTATTGAATCAAAATCCCTCTTATCAGGATCTAGATCAAGCATTTGAAGATCTTTCGGAAAAGATTATCAGTACAGAAGATCAACTGGATAAAATCGCCCAAGCGTTATTCGAAGTGCAACCTCATGGATACCGAGCTTATGACTTATATGGATTAAGTAAACCAGCAAAAGAACAAGATAGAATGATCTCGTTAGAAGGGATATTACAAGATATTCATAAGCAAAATCTTTCTGATATTTTACGCAAAATCAGCACCTATGGTAGCTACTATGAAACCTTTGGAAAGAGTCATCCGATAAGTGATCGAAAATCTTTTAGCGAATTAGAAGTAAAGGATCGGATTCAGATCATTGAAATTCTAGAAAAAGCGATCGAAGAAGCAGAGCAAAGTATCAGTCATTTGAATCATTTTGATGACGAAGCGATTACCCCGGCTTATAGTCAGCAAATCGATCGTAAACTAGAGAAAATCTATGATGATTTGCATGAGCGGGATCAAAAAACTTTACAAAAACTAAGATTATGGTTGTGGACCACATTTACTGGAAAAACAATTATTGATGAGTTACTCGACGGTAAAAAATTTAAAGGATTATCTTCGAAAGAATGGCCGAAATTACAAGAAAGTCTTACGATATTATATGATTTATCACAAGCGACAGAAGGATTATTCCAACAAATCGATGCTTTAGATCCTTATTTTGAATCGGAATCAATGCAAGGTTTAAAAACTCGCGTATCAAAAGGTGATATCCCATTAGACGTCTTACAGAAAAAACGAGCATATATCCAAGAATATTTTGATGATTTACGTGAGATGGATCGCTTGTATGATCATAGTGCGAAAGTGGTACAGGAATTAATTGATCGCTTGATTGAACGGAACTTATCTAGTAATGGACATATACCAGATGAGTGGACGGAAGTAGCCAAACAGTCAGCTTACATCCACTGGATTGATGAAATTGAGAATAAGTATCCGGATATTTCGATGATTGGAACAGGGGATTTTCAACAATTAACGGACGAATTAAAGCAGTTATTAGGAGAAAAACAATCACTAACGATTGATTTATTAACGAACCAAATGAATCAAATGATTGCTGAAGTAAAAGAACAACATCCAAAAGCAGTAAAAGATATGATTTATCAAACAGGAAAGAAACGTAATATTTGGCCTGTTCGTCGGTTCGTTAATGAATTCGCATTAAATGGATTACTTGATGTTATACCGGTCTGGTTGGTGTCACCTGAGATCGCTTCTGCAATTTTCCCATTAGAAGATAACATATTTGACCTTGTGATCTTTGATGAAGCATCTCAATGCACAGTAGAAAATGGTATGCCATCCATTTACCGAGGGAAGAAAATCGTTGTAGCTGGAGATGAACAACAGTTACCACCTACTTCATTATTTAAAGGAGCGGTGGACTCAGATGAAGACGACGATGAACAACCAGAATTTGAAGAATCACAGAGCTTATTAAACTTAGCGAAACGAGTGTTACCAAGCAGTTTGCTCGAATGGCATTATCGATCGAAGTCAGAGGAATTAATTAATTTTTCCAATCACGCATTTTATCATGGACAAATGCAAATCGCACCAAATGTAAATCACTTACAAGAACCTGCAGCCATTCAGTGGCATAAATCAAATGGTCGATGGATCAATCAACAAAATATCGTAGAAGCAGAAGATGTTGTAAAATTATTAAAACAGACATTAATTGAAAATGCTTCAAAATCGGTCGGAATCATTACATTTAACGCCAAACAACAGGCAGCGATTGAAGATATGATTGATCGCTATAGTGAAAATGATCAAGAATTTAGCGTTGTTTATGACCAAGTTATGAGTCGCGATTTAGATGAGAGAATTTTTGTCAAGAATATTGAAAATGTCCAAGGGGATGAACGAGATATCATCATTTTCTCAATCGCCTATGCCAAAAATAAAGAAGGAAAAGTGTATAATCGTTTCGGTACACTCGGACAAGAAGGTGGCGAAAACCGACTCAATGTGGCTGTCACACGAGCAAAAGAAAACATTCATGTCGTATCCAGCATTGAACCGCATGAATTAAATGTTACTAATGCTAAAAATATCGGACCAAAATTATTAAAATCTTATATGGAATATGCGCAAGCCGTTTCGAACGTAAACAAAGAAAAAATTGAAGCAACCTTAACGAATCTAAGTGGTGAAATCAATACAGCTAAACAAGAAGGGAGTTTGCATTTTGATTCACCATTCGAAGAAGAAGTATATGAAAAACTGACAGAAATCGGTTATTCTGTGGATACGCAAGTTGGAATGTCTGGTTATCGTATTGATTTGGCAGTCGTTGATCCGAATGATCGTACAAAATACGTCATTGGAATCGAATGTGATGGCGCCATGTATCATAGTTCGCCAGCCGCAAGAGAGCGAGATATCTACCGACAGCGTTTCTTAGAACAAAAAGGTTGGCGGATCGAACGCATATGGAGCCGTAACTGGTGGAAGGACTCTTCAGCTGAGATTGAGCGCATCGATCAACTTATTAAGCAAATGAGTCAAACCTCTGATCATGTACTGACTTGATTCGTTATCCGCGATTTTTCGAAAAAATAGGATGGCTTTTTGCGTTGAATTCCGAATGTGATGCGGATTACTCGGAAATCGAGATGCAGACAGAGGCAGATTTCCCAGTAAAATGGGGATTACCCGGAAATCGAGTAGTAGACAGAGGCGGATTTCCCAGTAAAATGCGAATTACCCGGAAATCGAGTGATAGACAGAGGCAGATTTCCCAGTAAAATGCGAATTACCCGAAAATCGAGTGATAGACAGAGGCGGATTTCCCAGTAATATGAGGATTACCGGGAAATCGAGGGGTAGGTAGAGTAGGATTTCCCAGTAATATTCGAATTACCCGGAAATCGAGTGATAGACAGAGGCAGATTTCCCAGTAAAATGTGAATTACCCGGAAATCGAGTGATAGACAGAGGCGGATTTCCCAGTAAAATGTGAATTACCCGGAAATCGAGTGATAGACAAAAACAGATTTCCCAGTAATCCTTAGATTACTGGGAAATTTCGCAATTTCGCTTATATTTTGATTAAAGAATTCATCAAGATGTATGTGCTTAAGTTATCTTTACATAATAGGTACCGGATTTTTTTCCTTTCATTGCATAATGCTTTTTAAATGGTAGCTTATTCTCTCATGAGTTAGCGGTAGATTGCACCAGTCATGAATGATTTCTGTAGTAACTTGTTGCTTAGGAAATAAAAACATAAATTCTTCGACATTTCGAATTAATGCATGCTGAAGTAGTTCTGAATTTCCGCAATGGGTACAGACACACTTTTTTCCTTGAATCGTATGGAGAAAAGAATCGCATGCTTTACATGGAATCCCTTTCTTTAATTGAGCGTAATCATAGGCTGGTAGCTGAATGTATGGGGATTCTTGAAGTTGTATAGATTGTAATTTCGTCATTATTTGTCTTTTTGCAGCATCAATGGAAATACTTTTATGAAATTGGCGCAAATATCGATTGATTTGAGTTGGTAATATAATTTGAGGATCTTTTGGAGCCTGGAAAATTGTGCATTCGGGATTTATGAAAACAACAGCTGATACTATAGGGATATTCCAATTTTGTTGTTGCAGCAATTGACGGAAAAGAGATTCAGTTCTTTTTAATTGAATAAGCGGATTATCCATCTCCTTACCCGAGTGAAGGTACAGTTTTTCGTTTTGATAATAAAACTCACCAGCATAATTTTTAATTTCGTACATGAACAATGTATCACTATGAAGAAGTAAGTGATCTAGTTGGAAGGATTTGTTTTGGTGGGATAGCCAAAGGTCTTTTAGTAGTAAAAAGTTGTTCGAGAATGGTTCAAGATATCGGTCAAACATAATTTCTCCTTGGTAGCCTCTATGCAATTTGTGGTATTTATACATTTCTTCCCTTGATAACGTTCGACGTCTAGAGAGATATTCGTATAGAATTAATTCACGAGGTTTTTTTCGAGTATTCAATTTATCATCCTTTCTTATTAAAATTAGAAGCGGCTGACCCAATTCAATAATACGTCTGTGGTCACCGCTTCTTGATACGATGAGTATTTACATTTGAAGAGTTTAATTATTTATTTGTAATTCTTGTTTAATTTTATGAATGTCCTCGTCGTGCTTAAAAACCATATCTTTTATATAATTATAATCACGTTTTGTAGCTTTGTCATTTAATGTATACATGACTTCTGAATGATACTCACTGATTCTGGCGGTTTGCTCTTGAATGGCATTTGTTTTTTGGTCGAGTCGATCAAACCGCTCATCCATGTAGTGTAGACGTTGATTCATCTTTATTTGTTCATCATTCATGCCATTGATACGTTCATCCATACTGCTAATATGGTTGTCCATATTACTAACGCGCTCATCCATACTGCTAATACGGTTGTCCATATTACTAACGCGCTCATCCATACTGCTAATACGGTCGTCCATATTACTAACACGCTCATCCATACTACCAATACAGTCGTCCATATTACTGATACGATCACCCATATTGTTCATTCGATTGTCTATACTACTGACCCGCTGATTCAAACTATTGACTTCGCCCTTCATCATCTTAACTTCATCTAAAATTTGCAACAAAAGTTTTTCCGACATTTCATCGCATCTCCTTACGTTCATATAGGGATATTATAGCATATTCGTAAAAGAAGAAATACCGGTTCTAAGAAGTAAATGCTGTGATGGAAGAATTGGTTGGAATTGAAAACATTAGGGAGCAAGAGGTTTATCTTCTAAGACGATACTCAAATTGATCAATACATTGCTTTATCACCTGCCTTTATTATGAATTGTTGAAGTATACGAATGTATGTTCTGTTTATTAGTATAACCCTATATCCTCGAGTAGGCAAGTCGTTGATAAAATTTTGACAAAAATCTTCCCAGTGCACGAAAAGTATAATCATTGCTTAACTTGCAAAAAGGTCTTTTGAATGATGTGAAAATTTTTGTAGATAGTTTGTATCAATTTTATTTTAACAATTCATAATCACTTCAATTATTTTCCTGTGTTGTGTACAATAAACACAGTTCATATTGGTTATAATCCCAAATTATTGTAGGATGTAAAAAATTAGATTGAAGTTAATTTTTATGTGGTATTTGGGAGGATTATCGATAGGGCAAAAGTATTAATTTCAAGACGGACTGGATTGGACAGGTCAACAAATAGACAAAAGTATGGAATGGACAAATGAAAAAGTTAAGTGCAAAAAAAGTTGGTGATACTGTCTCAGGGTTTTTGGGCAATATTGGGTCAGTGTTCGGATGATTTTACGAAAGTGAAATCTTATTCTAAGTGCTGTAATAATAAATGTAAAACGGAGGAGAATTATGAACGATAAAATCCCTATATATGGACATAAAGATAAGGGGAGGTTGGGTTATACAATACTATACGATAAGAACACAAAAAAGGTTTATAAAGTTTATCATAAAGAAATGAAACAAACCTGGTATTGGGCTTTTTTTTTCGCAACTATAACTATCCTGCAAATTATACAAAACATTGTAATACCAATAGAAAATTCAATTTATATGTTTGTGCTAATTATTGTAGGTACGTTTGTTAGCTTGTTAATAGGTGTAATTATTCACCGTAAGACGACAAGTGAATTGAAAGAAATATATCCAACAAATGAAGTGCTTCATGAATATTTAGAGAAAGGAAGGAATAAATTTAAATTCGAATTAATACTCATGGCTATTTTACTCTGCATTTCCGTTGGAAGTCTATTAGGATTTTTAACGAATCATGTATTAATTTTTATAATGATATATCTAATGTTTTGTATCGCAATAGGTATTTTAGGGAGTAATTTTTCAGTATTGAGATTTCAACTATATAAAAATGGATTTGATTAAAATAGTTAATTTTCAGATGAAAGTCAATAATAAGCGATTACGTATCCCAAATTTAAAGTAGAGAATTAATTTAGTTATCATTAGACGGGGCACAGTATAGCGTGAATATGAGAATCAGAAAGGCGAGTACCCTCCTGGATCCTCGCCTCACGATTTCACATATGATTTCTATGCATAACGCCAATAACTTTCCCGTTAATGAATACATCATCTGCGTTCATTTGGATCGGTTCATAATTCGTATTTGCAGGGACTAAAAGAATAGTGTTTCCCATCGGCATATATTTCTTTATCGTGGCTTCTCCGTCAATCACAGCAATCACAATATCACCATTCGTTGCGGTCTGTTGCCGATGAACCAATACAAAATCGCCTGGTTCGATTCCGTCGTCAATCATGCTATCTCCTGTTACTTGTAAAACAAAAGTATCTTGTGCTTGAATTAACCAATCCTCTGGAACAGGTAAAGTATCACGATAATCTTCTATAGCAGACATTGGCAGACCAGCTGCAACATCACCTATGATCGGCACTTGAATCGGTTGATCCATTTCTTTAGCTAATCCGGTCGTTTGATCAATGATTTCTACCGTTTGCAGGTCATCTTTGTCTTGCAAATAATCATATTCTTTGTTTTTGCGCAAATCCGTATAGGTGCTTTTATATTTGGTTTCAGGCAAAAAGTGTGGCTGACATTTTGGTATATCATTGATTGGTTCACCATTTCGATCAATGATTGAGATATCTAGTCCATCCGTTGCGATTCCATAGCGAACATGATCAGACGTAGACATATAACTTTTCAATTGTTCCGTGGCGCTTGTAACCCCATTACCAAAGCTTTTCGTTTCAACAAAAATATACGGAATCTGCTCTCCGTCTACATGAATCATCACAGCAATGTCCACATAACCACGTTTTGAAAATTGTTGCACCCCGTATTCGATGCTCAGTACGTCCTTTGGATACTGATAGGTGTGAATGAGTTGATAGATCATCCATTGTCGAATGATTTCCTCTTTGGCATTGACATCCAACAATTGTTCGGAAAATTGATAATTTGATATCGCGATTTTTTGAAAAGGCCTTAATGATGCATCACGCTTGAACCGCAATTGATTAGGATTAATTTCTTTTAAAAATTTAGAAGGCTTTTTCACTGAACTCATATATAACAACTCATTGGCACGTGTCATTCCGACATATAGTAATTTCCGTTCTTCCGTATTCACTGTTTCTTCATCCTCGACATCAACTTGTGCCATATTCGGTAAGACGCCATCATCGAGATGAGCTAAGAAAATCGCTTTAAATTCTAACCCCTTAATCGAGTGCATAGTCACCAAGTTCACCGCTTCTTTTCCGAAATCAGGCTGTTTCTGATGCAAAATTTCTGTGGGAATCCCTTCGTTTTCAAGATTCATCGCAATATCTTCAATCAATCGTTTCTCTTTGGCTACGATGCAAATATCTTCTAAGCGATACTCTTGACGCAATTGATCAATTTCCTGTTTGAAAAATTGTATCTGCTCGTTATTCGTTAGGAAAAAGCGATAAATCGGTGCATGTCCATGGCGATCAATTAATGATGGCTTGACGAAATCGACATTTCCCATAATGTCTTCATCATGTTCGATTAAACCATACGCTGCTTTTGAAATCTCAGTGGTTGTTCGATAATTTTTAGTTAAAACACGAGCCTTACCGCTCATATCATATCCAATAGTGGTATAGGGTCTTCCTTTACCTAACCAGGAATGTGAATAAATGCTTTGGGTGTTATCAGCGACAAATGTAATAGAACCATATGACTTTTCATCATGAATGGTTTTTAGAAAATGTAGTTGGACTTTGGTTAAATCTTGACTCTCATCAATAATAATATGGGTGTAGGATGATTGATCAACTTCTTGCGCTTGCTGTAATGCAAGTAGATTCATCGTTTTAAAATCAACAAGTCCTTTAGCTTCTAATAACTCATCATATCGTTCTTTTAATTGATAGATAGCTTGTCTCGTCTTTGAATTCTTGGTCAATTTCTGTGGTGTGTTTCGGCCACCTGTTGACCGCCCAATTCGGTCGATTTGCTGATAAGACACTTCATCTGGAATACCGCAAGATTTGATCCAAGCAATTTCATCAAGCAAGAAGCTACTGTATTTTGGTGAAAGAATTTTAATATCAGCATATTCCTCTTTCAATTGCATAATGGCCTGCTGAATTGTTTTATATAAGGTTTGTTGATCAGCAATTTGACGTTTCAGCTGATGACGCTTTAAATAACGCATAAAGTAGCTGAACATCAGTTTATCGATAGTCTTAATCACGACATCGCTATCACCGCTTAACCATGCTTCAATATCGCCCTTTTCCTCATCTTCTAGCTTTTTATATTGATAGTGAATATAGTTTAATAAAGTTTTATTAAAAGTTACGAGTAAAATATTATCGTCATCTTCCATGCAATAGTGCATTTGCAGAAACGAGATTCTCCGAATAGCAACGGTTGTCTTACCAGAGCCAGCTACTCCTTTGATCAACATATGACCATTTGGCTCCAACTCTACAATTTTTCGTTGCTCAACATTTAACTTCATAATATGTACCTCCGATAACAACGTGCGATACTTTATACTCATTTTACCATAAATGGAATCAAGAAAAAGGGGGCGAATACGTTTATTTTTGATATAATGTGCTATGATTCGTGCATTTTTTAAGATAAGTAAAAATAAAATATTTCCATCATTGGTGATTGATTGGTTGGAATAGGCCAAAAGATGCGGTATAATTTAACTATATTATTTCACGAATTAACACTCGTTTGGAAAAAGGAAGTGCTAAGCACAATGAGATAGTTTTAAATTCGACATATATATTACCACATACTTCATTAAAATGAAAATTAGTATTCTTTATTCAAGAAAAGCGAGGTATTACATGCTTGGAGTTAAAAACCAATACTACTATAAATTTCTTAACGATGTATCCACCGAATTAGCATCGATTGCCATGGAATTAGAAAATAGTGTCTTCACAAGTCCAAGGACGATGCTCACTCATTCACGGACTTTCATTGAAGGTGTGGTGCAGCGAGTCATAAATATTGAAAAAATGTCTGATATAGGCTGTGACAGCTTAACAGATCGTTTGCATTTATTGAAAGCCAATGATTTAGTAACAGAAAAGCAATTACATGCACTGCATCAAATTAGAAAGTTTGGCAATGAGGCATCACACCAGACACGTCCTTTTCGTTATTTAGAAGCGTTAACTGTATGGGAATCACTTTACATTGTAATTCGATGGTTTGTAGAAGTGTATGCTTCCCCAGCTATAGAGGTGCCAGCTTATCAAGATCCTTCAACCAAACTGGATCATACGTATGATATTCAGGAGCTAGAATTCAGATTACAAGAGTTAGAAGATCGGTTAATTGATCGTTTTCAATCTCTATCAGACCTTGAACAAAATGAAGATCATACGATGGCACGAGAAGATGAACCGGTTCATGTACCTGGCGAGACAATTGTTCGAACGTTATATTTCAAGGATCAATCAATTGATATTCCTTATTTCTTAAGGGATGCTTTTTTATTACCTCAGCGTTTTGAGAATTCAGAGCGGTTTATGATTGCTTTAGGTGGTGCGCAACAAGCTCGTATTATGAGTGAATTGCCAGTATGTTTAGAAGGCATATCCTCGCATGTAAAAAGATATAACGAGACGAATGAACAAATGTTATTCGATGATCTCGTTACATTTATCGAACATGAGCGAATACGCCGAAAAATTATGCAAGATCGTCCTGGGGAGTTGTTCCTTTTCTTCCGTGAGGAATACATCATCATGACGGAGCGACTCGCATCGATTCCGTTAACCGAAGAGCATTTCACTGGATTTCCTGACTTTTTGCGGCAGTTAAAAGAAGACGGTATTGAATATGTGCGTCAATTACCACAAGAATTGTTAATTTTAGCGAAGTATGAACAGGTTGGAATCGGAAAAGTAGAAAAGTTATTTCGACAGCTACTCGGAAAATAGTCACTTTATATTGAATCACATCAAGGAGAGATAAATTTGTTATGTTCAAAATGTAATACCCAAAATCAAAGCGATAGTAAATTTTGCCGTCATTGCGGTAGTAATTTGGAACCAATAAGTGAACAAAATAAGCGCCGATTTACGTTTACGAACAAAAAGAGTTTAATGACGATATTTACAGTGGTTGTTGTATTAGTAGTCTCAACAGTCATCTTTCTTTATATCAATAATCCAATCAGACAATTCAAATCAGAAATTAGCTCGAATGACTACGCTGCAGCTAATACAGTCTATCAAGATCATATTAAAGGTAATACAGATGACGAAAACGCTGTGAACTCATTTTTACAAGACGAATTATCTAATATAAAAAATGACTATTTGAATGAGAGTATAGATTTTGATACGGCCATTACCAAATTAGAAACGATTGAAAAAACTGATTTAGTTTCGGATGAAGTCGATCAAATGAAAGATGATATAGAAGAACTTCATGGGTCCCGCATTGCTTATAAAAAAGGCTTGGAGCATGCGGATAGCGATCGATATATCGAAGCGATTCAATCTTTTGACAAAGTAATTGAGAAAGCCGTAAATTATGAATCAGCACAAGAAAAGATTGATGAATTAAGTGAAAATGCGAAAAGTAAAGCGATAAAAACGGCCGAGAATCATGCATCTGATGAAAAATTAGAAGAAGCAATTGCCGTTCTTGACGACGTACATGATGTATTACCAAACGATACAGATATTATTTCTAAAAAGGAAACGTATGAAGAAGAACTAGAAAAAAGAAAGCAAGCTGAACGTGAAAAGAAGATCAGACAAGCAAAAGAAGAACAAATCGTCACAGTAAATAGCACGCAAATCGTAGAACAATCAACTGACAACAAAATTCTATATCCTGATATGATTCAAGTCATCATGAAGAACATTTCCGACAAAACGATCAAAAGCGTTAAAGTCGGTATGTTAGGATTTGATGAAAATGGCTATCCAGTTAAAATTGAAGGAAACTATGATTTTTCAGGCGGTCAGTATGAATATATGGGATTCGCAGATAATGTTAACATAGTAGCGGGAGATACATTTGGTCATAATAGCGGTTGGGAACTCGCTGAGGAGCACAGCATCTCAGAAGTAATGTCATGTGTGAAAAACGTTACCTTTTATGACGGTTCCACTTGGACGAACCCTTATTACAAGTATTGGATCGAACAATATAAGGAGAAGCCACTATCTTAAAACAAGGCATTTTATTTTTTGTTTTTGATCAACTTTTCAAAGTTGATCATGTAAAGTTTCTATTTACTTAACCGACTTTCACAGTTTTTTTAGAAGGAGATGGACTCATTATGGATCTCATCGAAAATGCGATTAATTTTGCAGCAAAAGCGCATAAACATCAATCAAGAAAAGCCACTGATATCCCGTACATTTCCCATCCATTTGCAGTGGGCATGCTTTTACAAAAGGCGGATTGTTCTGATGAAGTAATTGCGGCTGGGATTTTACATGATACCCTTGAAGATACAGATGTGACATTTGAGCAATTAATAGAAACGTTTGGCGAACGAGTAGCATTTCTCGTACAAGCAGCATCTGAACAAGATAAGACTTTATCATGGGAACAAAGAAAAAAACATACAATTGATGCATTAGAGAGTGCATCTTTAGAAGAAATACAAGTTATTGTTGCCGATAAATTGAACAATCTACGTTCGATTCGGAGTGATTTTGAAGAGCAAGGCGATCAAATATGGCAACGATTCAAGCGGGGTAAACATGACCAGCATTGGTATTATGGCAATATCGTTCAAGCATTATCGAATAGAAAAGTAGAGTTTACGATGATCAATGAATTGGAACAAGAAGTGAAAGCTATTTTTGGTTCGCAAGCTATCTAAACGTATTGCGTATGGTTTGTACTAATCGCTAAGCTGGCTATACAAAAACGACCTTCCTTTATTTTCTATAATCTAACAAAGGAAGGTCTACAAAAAGGCAGAACTGTTGCATGAAGAAGGAGACTCACCTAAATGCCTCACGAACGAAAACCTATCTATCGTTCGAATCTCCTTCTTCTATGAAACGGTTTGTTTTGTGTTATTTAAGAAAAACAATAATTCATCATATCGTGCTTTGGCTTCTTCGTATCCTTGTATATATAATTCCTCAAGTTTGTTATGATTTTTGTCAATTCGGCTAACGGTCAAAGGTTGTTCCGGTTGGAAGATGAACACACGATTTTCTTTCACCAATTCTTCAAGCATGGCCATCGTTTGATTATATTTATTATGGCGATATAACAATGTCCGAACAAAATCAGGCTTTTCTTTAAATACGGTTTGAAATAACCATTTTAATTTGGTCGGTTTTTTTACATATCCTTTATTTCGGGTTAATATAACGACATGCTTCTGATATCCTTTGTCTATCGAAGGTTGGATAGGGATAGGATCTGAAATGCCACCATCCATCAGTTTTTTCTGATTATATAATACCCCCTTCGATAAAATAGGTAATGAACTGGATGCTTGAATAATTTTTAATAAATCTTGCTCTGTTCGAAACTGATCAAAATAAATCGTATTGCCATCATATAAATTCGTCGTTCCGATAACGAAGGATTTTGCAGATGTAGAAAAAGACTCAAAATCGAGTGGTACGATTTGATTCGGAATTTGATTGAAAATATAATCCATATTAAATAATTCTTTCTCAAGAATCATCCGTTTAAAAGATATTGATTCCTTGTTTTTTAATAATTCTTGTAAAATTTTATGGTTGCGGCCTCGTTGATTGGCTACATACGAGCTACCAATCAGTGCACCAGAAGAAGCGGTTGAAACAAGAGGAAAGTCGAGTTGCTGATCATGAAAGAAGTCTAGCACACCACACGTATATGCTCCTCTCATGCCGCCACCTTCTAAAATAAGTCCTGTATCGTCAATCATTCGTTCACACGTCCTTATCTCTCACAGCTATCAAAAAATCTATCATTATAAAATGAGTGCTTATGCATAAAAACTTTGCATCGGAAATTATATGTCCTCATTCGCCATCCGATCTAAAAGGAGTCATTATGGACTAGAATACATGAAACATATTAACTGGTAAAATATTTCGCTTATTTCCTATAATCTCTAGTATTTAATATGAAATGACACTTCGTAAATAGAATGATAAAATAGAACTAATGTCGAATGCGTGATCCCCATGAACGATCGATTCGTTATAACCATGGATCTGGAAAGGTAATGTGATAAATGCACACCATCGAAGAGATACAACAAGAATACATAAAACATATTTTAACAGGTCAATTGCATGAAACCGATATGTTTATAAATCATGTATTAGAAGAAGACTTCCCCGTTATTGATGTTTATGTTGCTATTACGTGCGCGATGTATGAAATAGGTGAGATGTGGAATCGTAATCAAATTTCAGTCGCGGATGAGCATATTGCAACAGCTATTTCACAATTTATTTTAACGAAAATGGCTTCTACATCATTGAAGCATGTGTCTGATCATCATAAGCAAGTGGCCATATTTTCAATTGAAACGAATCAACATTATTTAGGCATACAAATTGTACAAAATATTTTTAGAGAATTTGGGTATCAAACAACTTTCTTTGGCCCTGATGTTCCCAATCAAGATATTCTTCCTGCACTCGTCAATATGCAACCACATTATATTGCATTTTCTATTACATTGGCTTCACAAGTATCGTATGCTCAACATTTGATACATGCGATTCGAAATGAGCCAACATTAATAAATAGTAAAATCATGATCGGTGGATATGTTTTTCATCAAGATCCATTATTTATTCAAATGATGGACGTTGATTATTTCTTTTGGAATGCATATGATCTGTATGAGTGGCTGGATGTGAAGACGAATGGTCAAGGAGAATTGTCATGCCAAAAGATTTAATGAACCATTTATTGACGGTTATAGAGGAGACAGGTATTTTATTTGTTGATATCACGCCAACTGGTGAAATTATAGATGGGTATGGAGACGGGCTCAGTAACTGTCATCATATGTATGAGTTCATTGATCAACGGTCAAAAGAGCGTCTTCAATCAATTATTGCTAGTGATGAAACGTCGGGTGTGTCTGATGTGTATGTAAAAACGAACGATACGGCGTCTCCTTACTTATTACATTATATTCAGGATCAAAATCTATCTCTATTATTAGTGCCATATCCAGATTCTTATATGAAGTCGATTTCATCTTTAATGGATACGAATCGAAAGTTATCACAGTTATTTGAAGAAAAAGCGCAACTCGAACATCAATTGCAAAGCCAAATGGAAGAATTACGGATGAATAGTATTACCGACTCACTCACTGGATTGTATAATCGCGAATATTTATATGAATATATTTTTGAAGTGATCGACGAAGCGCAATGGGAACGACTTACTTTTATTATGATTGATTTTAATCAATTTAAGCTAGTGAATGATTCTTATGGTCATAAGCAAGGTGATCAACTCTTAAGGAATTTTGCGGAGATCATTACACCTTACTTCACACATACTTTTAGGTTCGGTGGAGATGAATTTGTGATCGTGACGATGGACTTAAACGAGAATGATTATGATAAATATTTCGAACAAATCAATGAAGAGTTTCAAAAGTGTAGTCGAATCGCCTCATTGTCTTATGGCAAGACCTCAATTTCGAAGCAAGAAGCACAACATATTGAATCAGAAGAAGATATTGACCGAATTATCACTCGTGCTGATAAAAAGATGTATGAAAATAAACGGAAACGTTGATCCGTAGTTAAAAAGAATTTGCCATTTCATAAACATTTAGAGGTGGGATCGGAATTTTTTAAATTTTTATTGAAACTTACTTCAGTTTTGTACGTATTCATAACTGGATATAACGTGAATATTATATCGACTGTATAATTTTTGCCAAATGTTTCAAATTCATTTATCATGAGATTTGTGCGTGAATTTTTAAGTAGAAATGGAGGAGTTATATATGATGAGTAAAAAGCGTTGGCTAGCACTGTTGGTGGCAATCGGTTTGTTCGTTGCTTCGATTGGTGTTCAAGCATTGTCGAGTATGGCTTCGGCAGATTTTTCTGAGATGTTTAGCACAACTTCAGATGATGGTATTAGCGAAAAGGTAGTGGAAACTGGGTCCAGTTTAGATAAAATTGCTGTGCTTCACTTAAATGGTGTGATTCAAAACACAACATCGAGTTCTGTGCTGAATACGAGCGCATATAGTCACCGAACGTTTTTAGATAAGTTAGAAAAAGCAGGAGAAGACAATAGCGTGAAAGGCATTATTCTGCGAGTGAACACACCAGGTGGTGGTGTTGTAGAAAGTGCCGAAATCCATGACAAAATTGTAGAGATTAAAGAAGAATACGAAAAGCCTGTTTATGTGTCAATGGGGAATACCGCGGCATCTGGCGGGTATTATGTGTCTGCGCCTGCTGATAAGATCGTAGCACATAACGCTACACTTACTGGTTCCATCGGTGTGATTATGCAAAACTATAATTTTGCTGAATTAGCTGACCAACTAGGTATTGACATGAATACGATTAAGAGTGGTGAGCACAAAGATATCCTGTCAACTTTTCGCGATATGACGGATGAAGAACGCGATATCTTACAGTCGATGATTGATGACATGTATGATGATTTTGTGCAAGTTATTGTTGATGGTAGAGATATGACTCAAGAACGTGTACGCGAATTAGGTGACGGAAGAGTATATACTGGTTCACAAGCGCAAGAAAATGGATTAGTTGACGAATTGGGAAGCTTAGAAGATACGATTGCGATGATGAAAGAAGATAATGAGTTAGGAAATGCGAAAGTCGTAGAATATGAAAAAGGCATCGGTTTCGGTCAAATGTTAGGTGGATCTGTACAGAGTATGTTCCAGTCAAAAGTAGATTTAACGGGTGTTAAAGAATTATTACAACAATCGAATGCGCCACGTGCCATGTATTTATATTCAAAATAAGGGAGGTGTCAGTATGATGGAAGAACATGCGGATTATGCGACAACAAATGTCAATGAAATTCGATATGCTGGTTTTTGGATGCGATTTTGGGCGTACCTTGTTGATTTAATCATCGTATCGAGCGTAAGTGGTATTTTGCTCATTCCATTTAAATTTATCGAAGATGGCTTTAGTATGGATGTTGGTTTTTGGACGGTTACCGGGATTATTGGTTCTGTCATCTTCTATCTGTATTTCTTATTGATGACGAAGTTTTTCCAACAAACCTTAGGGAAGATGATCTTTGGATTAAAAGTGATTCGCCATGATACAAAGCCGTTACGATGGAGTGATTTACTCATTCGTGAATTGGTTGGAAGATTTATTCATCGTGTTTTTGGATTTCTGTTTATACTGTACGCCTGTGTCGCTTTTACTACAGAAAAACAAGGCATTCATGACCTGTTTAGTGATACACGTGTAATTTATGAGCGGTAAACGGAAGAGGGAAGCTTCGATGTAATGTATTACTGGGAAAGAAAGGCTTTGCAAAGCTTACATTTCCCAGTAATTTTTATATTAGCAGGAAAAGTTTTAATTGATCGAAGCGATTTCCTAGTATTCCGTAAATTACCGGGAAAATTCATAAATCATCTGGAAGATTTCCCGATAATTTCTCTTTTATTTATACATACCCATAATCGTCTAGTTGTAATACGGTTTTCTTTCCGGTTAAATAGCTGCTACTTCCCTCCCAATGACAGGTCCTACCGTTAACCCTGTTGATCCCAATCCATTAACTGCGAAAATATTCTCTTGCACAAAACCGATAAACGGTAAGTTGTCTCTTGTAAACGGGCGTAATCCGACGGCAATGGATTGATCTTGCACGTGACTATCTGGAAAATACCGCTCTGCTTCGGTGTGTAAGTATTGCTGATTTTCTTCTGACGGTGTCGTCGAAAAATCCGTTGTGTCTTCATGTGTAGTCCCAATCGCATATTGATTGCTTCCCGTTTCTACGATATACATCGGTCCTAAGCCCATAACAATAGGTACGTTAGGATGTGTACTTGTTTCATCAAGTGATAAGTGTAGGAGTTCCGCGCGTTGATGGCGGACAGCCGGCTCTTGATCGATTTCAGTCGCCCAAGCACCAGCTGTATAAATGACAGTGCCTTCGCAATGCTCTGGATGGACATCCTGTTGTATCCACTTCCCGCCATGCATTTGAATACCTACTTTCAAAGCGTTAAGTAAATCATGGCCGTTGATTTGACCGCCACCTTCAACAAAGACTGCTGGATAAGCGGTTGTCAGATGCGGATGCATTTGTTTGACTTCATCCTTAGTCATTTTTCGCACATCACCCATTTCTGGTGAATCATCCTGTTTAGCAGCAATACGTTCATAGGCTAACTGTTGAATGCGCTCATCTTTAAATAGGTTAATCGCACCATTTCGTTTATATCCCGTTGTTTGTTCTGTAAGATTTTCTAGTTCATCGATAAATTCAGGATAGTAACGCGCACCTTCTTGTACGAGGCGATACCATTTTTTGTTGCGACGTTGACTCACCCACGGACAAATGATCCCGGCAGATGCAGTTGTCGCTTGTCCTTCATCAAAACGGTCATATATCGTAACGGAGTGTCCGAATTCTGCTAAGTGATAGGCAATGGAAGCTCCTGCGACACCTCCGCCAATGATCGTAAAAGTTTTCATGTAATCCCTCCGATATCTTATTATAGCGTAATTGAAGGATGAAACGAAATTAAAATTTTAGCTAAGAAAAAAGTTTAAAATTATTTAAATGATTCTGAAAATAGTTTATAATCTGTGAATATGCTTTATATAGAAAGGGTGATATCATGAAAGGATTAGAAAGAGTTAGTAGTTTTGTAGGAAGTACCTTTGCCATTTGGGTTTTGCTATTTGCGGTCTTATCATTCCTTATACCTTCAGGTTTTACATGGATAGCAGACTATATTACCCCGCTATTAGGTATCATTATGTTTGGTATGGGGCTAACGTTATCGGCAAGTGATTTCAAAGAGGCATTCAAACGACCAAAAGAAGTAGCGATTGGTGTAGTCGGTCAGTTCTTAATTATGCCATTACTAGCGTTTGCATTAGTAACCATTTTGCCTGTTTCTACTGAGGTAGCGGTTGGCGTTATCCTCGTTGGTTGTTGTCCAGGTGGAACTTCTTCCAATGTCATGACGTATTTATCAAAAGGTGATACAGCATTATCCGTTTCGATCACAGCAGTATCTACCGTTTTAGCACCGTTTGTGACACCAGCACTTATTTACTTATTTGCGAGTCAATGGATTGAAGTATCTGCAAGTTCATTATTCGTTTCCATTGTACAAATCGTATTACTTCCAATTTTATTAGGACTACTTGTTCAAGCATTGTTGAAAGATAAGGTAGAAGCAGGAAGAAAGGCGATTCCGTTAGTTTCTGTTATCGGAATTGTCGCTATTGTTGCAGCGGTTGTCAGCGTCAATCAAGAACAAATTGCAGAGACTGGATTATTCATTTTCTTAATCGTTGTACTTCATAATGGTTTAGGTTATCTCGTAGGTATTGGATTAGGGAAACTTATGAAAATGCAACCAAAGCAACAAAAAGCAGTATCGATCGAAGTCGGTATGCAAAACTCAGGACTTGGCGCATCACTTGCCACTGATCATTTTAGTGCTTTAGCAGCTGTGCCAAGTGCGATATTTAGCGTTTGGCACAATATTTCAGGTCCAATCATCGCAACAATTTATCGTAAACTGCAAGAAAAACAAGAAAATCAGTCATGATAGAAAAAGAGATCAGATGCTTACGCCAGTTTTTGGCGATAAGATCTGATCTCTTTTATTCTCGACTTTTGGAGGTTTATTCTCAAGTTTCAGATATTTATTCTCAACTTTGGTGCTTTTATTCTCAAGTTATGGGAATTTATTCTCGACTTTGGTACTTTTATTCTCAACTTCGAGCAGTTTATTCTCAACTTTCTTAAAACGATTAAAAAGGGATGCCATATACAGACATCCCTCGATTAACATTATTCTTTGCTTTTCTTCCGATTGATGAAAAATAATCCAGCACCTATGAATAGGACGAACAAACCTAGGATAAGCCAATTAAATGTATTCGTCGCTGTGTCAGGAAGCTCTTCATTATCCTCGTTATGACGTTCTGATTCATCTTTTGTGGATTCTTCATTTGTATCAGCATCGGGTTGATGATCGTTTGATTGATTGTCCTCATTTTGTTCGTTGTTGCTATCATTATTTTCTGATTTGTCCTGATCGGTGGTGTCATTTTCGTCTTCATCTTCTTCCGGGGGTGAATGATCATTATCATCGTCATCTGGTTCGGTCGTTTCATACTGAGCCATAAATGCATTGAATGTATCCCAAATGTTACCCCATAGGATATGACCTGCTTCGTCTCTTTCAACATTAGTAATCGCGGTCAATGTTTCAATCAATTCGCTGTTTAATGAATCACCCGATTGGTTGGCGGTGTTTGAGCATCATACATAAAGTTATGACTTGCCTTTAATCGAGATGGATATTCATCTTGTTGTTCGCTTTCATCAGTATGAAATGATACAAAACCGTCGATTGAAAAATCTTCTTCAATTGTATTATAAGTGGTGAAACTTAAGTTACCTCCAGCGTTATCAAAACTGTAGTTGTTTTCTGCAATGATTCCGGGGTTGCTATTGCTCGTGAATCCAACGGCACCATTTTCAAAAGCGACACTATTTTTGATGACATGTGGTACATGAATGCCTTCACCGCCAAGTTTGAAACCATTTTTATCGCCAGAACCTTCTGTCCCATCTGTTAAAAATCCATTTTGATAGGCGATACTATTTTCAATTGTAACGGCACCAATCGCACCAGAACCAACTTTTGTATATAGATCCCAACCGTCATCAATGTTATTGTGTGCTACTGTACCCCTAAAGACGTTGCCAACTCCGGTAGTTAATTTTGCAGCAAAACCATCTGCGTTGTTCTCAGACGGGTCACGGTTATCGAAAGAGATGCTATTTAAAACCAAATTGTAGGATGGCCAATCCTCGATCTGATCTGCATTGTCGGTACGGCTAATCTGAATACCTGTATCACCATGTTCGTATGCGGCAATGTTTTCAACAATATTATGATCGCCGCCAATTGTATAACCTTTTGTGTTGCCTGCTGATCGAGCAAAATCAATGCCTTTCACATGCCAGTAATTCCCACTATGGATGACACCTTCTGACTGTTTATCAAAGTCAATCAGAGGTCTCGTTTCAGCATTTGGATCAGCCATTAAATATTTCATCGCATCTTCTGTCCCATCATTATATTTTTTAATGCGTAGTGGCGAGCTTCGAAGATACTTTCCTTCTTGGACAATAATAGTTTGCCCCTTTTTCACAAATTCAATGGCTGTATCTAGATCAAGTGGATTATCCTTAGATCCATCACCATGGCTGGTTCCATCAGGAGAAACATAGATATTTCCATCATCAGCTGCATACGTTTGATGGGTTACGGTAAAGTTACGCACGATTTGGCTATTATCTGTGAGCGATTGTGTGTCATCTGGGAGGAACACAAGACTAAAATTTGTATCCTGTTCTTTTTCTATTGTTGTTGAAATTTGATATGTTTCTCCTGCTTGAATGACATCATCTTCTGCAATGATTTCTTGTCCTTTCTTCACAGTAAGTGTGCCATCAACATTTGCTTCCGCTAGTAAACGATAATCAGTATCTGATGTCTTATCTAATGATAAAATATCAAAAGAAGGTGACACAGGCTCTTCTGGCGGCGTGACTTTTGGTGCATCTGTTTCAGCTGCGCTAACGCTAAAATCAACATTACTAACTTCAATCGTAGCTACACGAGCAGTGTAAAAACCTACATATAACTTGTCATTTTGTACATTAAGGATTTCTGGTTCAAAAATGATTTTTTCTTCGCCGTCATTTAATTGTCCAGTGAAACCACTATTCGTTTTCGCTAGGGTTAGGCGATAGTTTTCGACAGTATTTTCAGCAGTTGGCTTTTCGTTTTGTAGCATTTTCTTTTGAATGCCTTGACTACCTTCACCATCGGAAGATTGAACGCCAGTCCGAACAAATAATTGCGTGCCGTTATCATCTTTGGTTCCACCGCTATATCCACCGATAGCTGCGATATTTGAAGCGAAAACAGATGAGTCCCCATCTGTACCGATCGCATCTCTTGCCATGATGCCAAAGGATTCTTGCCCGTCATGTGGTGATTTGGCATATTCTATCACCTGTATATCAGCAGATAAAACGAAATTATCTTTTTCCGCATCAATTTCTGTGTAATAGTAGGTAATTCCATCGTGATCACCAGTAATTTTACCAGCCCCGTCTTTCGCTGCAATTTTGACTGTTTCTGCATTATCTGAGAATGTAATGGTGTTATCATCATGTGATGTAGACTGGCCGAATCGTATTTCGTTCCATTCATAGTTTATTTCTTCTCTAACGGTAACTGAATAAGTAATAGGGGAGACGTCCAAATCGTTCGGTTGAATTGTAATGTCGTAAATACCTGGTGTTGTTGGATCAAATTCAGATGCATCTACTATATATGCTGATTCGTTCAGTAATTCCTTTTCACCGTTGTCAAAAACTTTTGAAACCTTAAGATTATCATAACTAAAAGCTTCACCAGTAGAAAAAGTAGTTTGTGGATAGTTGGTGACCTCTAAGTTTTGAAGTTCCCTCTCTTTCACATTAATGGTAAAAGTGGCTATCTCACCTTTATACGTGACTTTGATGTCTTGTTCGCCGGTTGTCGTTGAATCAAATCCCGATACATCATAATCGTCTGATGCTAACCGTACATCATTTGAATCACTGTAGGTTGCATAAACACTGATACCAGATAAATCGAGTTCATCCTCTAGAAAGTAAGTTTGTTTCGTAGGTTCTTGACGAATATCAAGACCTGTAATATGCGCGTCGTTTACGTTAACGTTGAAAGTAGTTGTTTTTTCAGGTGTTTCGGTTGATGTTACGGTTACTGTCTTGGTTCCTGCTCTTTCAAAAATATGATCTTCGTTTAAAATTTCACCAGCAATTGATAACTGATATAAATCGTCTGAAAGTTCCCTCGTTTGATAGCCATTATTATATTCGGCGGTAATGACTAATCCTTGGGGATCAAATGCTTCGTCTTTGTAATAGCTTGTTTTTGCTGGATAATATTTGACTTGTAGATCGGTAACAGTTAATGGAACAATATCTACATCAAATGTCGTCGTGATACCGTTATAATGAATCGTCAATGTGTTTGTTCCCGCTTTACTACTGTCAAAACCAGTAACGATATAGTCAGAAGAGCTAAGTGAGTCTGTTGATCCATCTTCGTAGGTAGCAGTTACATTCAAACCAGATAGATCTAATTCTTCGCCAATTAAATATTCTGATTTTTCCATGTTACTCGCGTCAACCGAAAGATCGCTTACGTTTTTTGAAACATGAATAGAAAAATCGCTGAAGGTAACTGTAGCCCCTCTCGCAACAAAAATCCCTGCGTATACTTCATCTGTAAATAAATTTTCGGCATTGATTGTCTCACTATCACCATTAGAGGTAACAACATACGTATCTCCAGACTTTTTAATCGAGAGATTGTACACCTCGCCACCAGCAGGCACGCTATTATTTGAATATGGATCAAGTTTTTGTCGGCTATCTTCTTTGTAAAATCCCTTCATCTCTTGATCGAGTGCGCCAACAGACACATATGATGATTCATGGCCACTTGAATCACGATGTTGACCAATTTCGTCGCGTAACATTAATCCGAAAGAAACTTGACTATCGCTTTGGTCAAAATCTTCAACTGTTGCTTTTGTTGTTATTTCAAAGTTTGCATCGGTCGGCAATGCTTTGTGTAAGTATGAAATTCCATCAACTGAACTTGAAATTTTTCCACCATTTGCTTCAATTGTGACGGAATCATTGGAATGGAAGGTAGGATCAGGGTTTTTCTCATCTCCTGTGTTTGAACCAAATACGCTGAAATCTAAGTTGCGAATGCTTTGTTGATCATCATTATTTTCTTCAGCATTACTATTGGCTGAAACTGTTGTGAACTGTAGATTGGCTAACAATAAAACAAAAATACTGATGATAGCTAACATACGTTGATATGTTTTCAATATTGTTCCTCCTTTTGAATGGCGTAGTTTCAATTAACGTAAACAACAAACCTCCTTTCTTTAAAATATGTGTATAGATAACAACGTTGTTAAAATTGACAACGTGTTAACTAACGTGTAGGACGCAATAAAACCGACTCTTTAAGTGTTTGACTTGTTGCATTTTTTCAGTACAGTTCATAAATGGTGTGAATCAAAGGTAGGTAAAACAATGAGGTTATAACAACGTTGTTACTTCAAGAAAAAATAATAAGGAATATTCTTGTTGAGGGAAAAGTGTTCATTAATAATTGTAAACGGATACATAAAGAAAGTCAATGATTGCATTCGTCTATGACTTTATCTTTCATTGGAGATTTAATTACTACGAGAATACTTGTTCGTTTTTGTTATGTTATAATTGAAGAGGATAATGTTCTATTACGGTATGGTCGGCTAATCCCCAAAAGGAAGGGGGTGATGCCTATGAGTATATATCAAAGTTTTATGGTGCTATTTTCATTTGGCACTTTTTTGATTGCATTACTCGCATTGATCGTTTCGTTGATCAATAGGAAATAGACCTCCCTATTAACCGTCAAAGTGAGTAGGAGAGGTCTATCAGCATTTTGATAGCCGATCCCTCTAGGGGGGACCGCTTATCCATAATCCGTAGTGACCGCTACGGGTTATATTATATGTATTTCTTATCTTTAGTATAACACAATCTTGAATGACTTGTGAATGTTTACGTGAGTGTTTTGTAGAGAAGAAGAAGTATTTGAATCAAAGAATGAATGGGTTATCAGGTGTACGGGATCTGTATGAAAACGTCGACTCCCAATTTAAATGCTGCTACAATGGAAATAATAGACAAGCTTCGTCTACATATAAAATTGTTTACAGTGTTTGAAAATGAGGTGAAACCATGCTCCATCAAGGACTATATGAACAGGTGATAAATAAAGAAATTCAAGAAGCACTATCGTTATTAGATAAAGATCAATATGCTATTCATAAAGAAAGTCTAGATGTAGAAGAGGCAAGCAAGAAACTAGCAAACTATATTACGGAAGTGACTCGAAAAGCACTAACTATGCTTCGAGAGGAAAAGAAAAATGAATCTCTCGTCCAACAGATCAAACTTTGCAATGATATCATTCAACATCTTGGTCAAAGATTGGATGAAGAAGCGCTTCAATCCCTGCAGATTCGTGAAGAAGGAGAAGTCCTCACTTCTTTGTATGAAAAAATAAACACAGCTAGTAGTTTACATCAAACAGATGAACCGATTCGCCCGATTACCCCTTTATCAGAAACCTCTTTGTTCACTGGTTCAAAAAGCGAACCTAACATGGTGAATGAATTAAAGAAGGAAATTGTAAGTGCGGATAAAATTCAGATGCTTGTTTCCTTTATAAAATGGAGTGGGTTGCGGATTATTTTTGACGAATTACAACAATTCACTGATCGAGGCGGGGAACTTCAAATTATTTCTACTTCATACATGGGGGCAACGGACTATAAGGCAATTGATGAACTGAGTAAGTTACAGAATACAACGATTAAGTTATCTTATAATGTGAAGGTAACTCGACTTCATGCAAAAGCCTATATCTTTACACGTGATACGAACTTTAGTACGGCTTATATTGGTTCATCCAATTTATCTAATCCCGCATTAACGTCGGGTTTAGAATGGAATTTAAAAATTACCGAAAAAGAATCATTTGATGTTATGAAAAAAGTAGACGTTACATTTGATTCGTATTGGAATGATGATGAATTTGTACTCTTTGATCCGTCAAAACATGAAGATCATAAAATGTTAAGGGAGTCATTGCAGACGTATCAAGTGGAAGATAACCACACTACTTTTGAATTACGACCATTTCCATATCAAAAGGAAGTACTTGATAAATTGCAAGCAGAGCGTGAAGTGCACAATCGCTATAAAAACTTAATCGTTGCTGCAACTGGGGTAGGGAAGACGGTGATCTCAGCATTTGATTATAAGCAATTTGCCAAGAAGAATGGTAGGCCATCCCGATTGTTGTTTGTGGCGCATCGTAAAGAAATTTTACAGCAAGCTTTAGAAACTTACCGCCATGTTTTAAAAGATTTCAATTTTGGTGAATTATTATTTTCTGGTAAAAATCCCGTATCGATTGATCATTTATTTGTGACAATTGATAGCTTGAATAGTAAGGCGTTATTTCAGCATACGACAAAGGAGTTCTATGATTATATCGTCATTGATGAATTTCATCATGCTGCGGCAGCATCTTACCAAAAATTGTTAGATTATTATTCTCCTAAAGTATTGTTAGGTTTAACGGCAACCCCAGAGCGAATGGATGGTAAAAGTGTCATTGAGTATTTTGATGGGCATACAGCAGCAGAAATTCGTTTAACTGAAGCGATTGATCGAAAACTGTTAAGTCCGTTTCAATATTTCGGCATTACTGATACAGTCGATTTATCGAAAGTGAAATTTACGCGAAAAGGTTATGATACGAGGGAATTGGAGAATGTCTATACTCATAATACAAAGCGAGTCCAACAAATTGTTCGAAGTGTATATAAGTATGTAACGGACATAGATACCGTAAAAGGTTTAGGATTTTGTGTGAGTGTAGAACATGCTAGATATATGGCCGACCAATTCAATACATATCGTATCCCGGCCATTGCGTTGGATGGGCAGTCAGACAAAGAAACGCGAGATCATGCAAAATATCGCTTGCAACAAGGTGAGGTCAAATTTATTTTTGTTGTTGATTTATACAATGAAGGTGTCGATATTCCTGAGGTCAACACCATTTTATTTTTGCGACCAACGGAAAGTTTGACCGTATTTTTGCAACAATTGGGGCGTGGTCTTCGGTTACATGATGATAAAGAATGTTTAACTGTACTCGATTTTATCGGACAAGCTCATAAAGACTATCCGTTTGAAGATAAATTCCGTGCATTAATTGGGAGATCCCGTCATGCGATTAAGCACTATGTAGAGAATGGCTTTTCGAATTTACCACGTGGTAGTTTTATTCAATTAGAAAAACAAGCCAAGGAATATGTGCTAAGAAATATTAAACGAGTAAGTAATTCACGAAATAATCTCATTCTGAAGTTGAAAAAGTTTAAAAATGACACCGATCAACCATTAACATTACTAAATTTCTTAACTTTCTATCAAATGAGTTCATATGAATTCTATGGTCGCAGTGGCGATCGCTCCTTTTACCGATTATTCGTAGAATCAGGGCTATACGATGATTTTCAATTCGATCAGGAAAAAGAAATAACGAAGCGGTTACCTTATTTACTTCATCTTGATTCGGAGCATCTGTTAGGCTTTTACTTGCGGTTTTTAGAGAATGGTGATGTTCGAACAGAGGAAGAACGTTTAATGATCAATGTACTATATTATACGTTGTACCGAGCGAGTCCTAAGCAGATAGGCTTTGCTTCAACTAGAGAAGGGGTTGAACACGTTCTCAATAATGTTGAAATGAAGGAAGAAATCCGTCAAATTTTCATGTATAACTATCAACAGCTAGATTTAATAGAGAAAAGTCATGATTTATCGTTCACGACACCGTTACGGGTGCACGCTACTTATTCAATGGATCAAATATTAGCAGCCTTCGGTCATTATAATGAAGAAAAGCGTCCGCAAGTGCAAGAAGGAGTGAAACACTTGCCGGATAAGAATATTGATATTTTCTTTGTTACATTAAATAAGTCAGAAAAAGACTTTTCACCAACAACGATGTATCAAGATTACGCTATGAATGAACAATTGTTTCATTGGCAATCCCAAAGTAAGACATCTGAAAAAACGAAAACAGCTCAGCGCTATATTCACCATAGTGAACATGGTCATCAAATTATGTTATTCGTGCGGGAATATAAGCAAGAAAATGGGTACGCTGCGCCTTTTACTTGCTTAGGGACTGCAGATTATGTTAGACATTCAGGGAATAATCCAATTAATTTTGTATGGAGATTGAGAGAGAAAATTCCATCAAAACTTATTGTAAAAGCGAATAAGCATATTTTATAAGCATCGTCTTCGCTTAGGCGATGCTATTCGTTTTGCTTCATTATTTTTTCGACCGCAGGTATATCAGCGGGTGCCCATTTGATAGCATTTAAGTGATCTATTGGTAACCAGATGACTTTAGCATGTTCTTTTGCTACAGGTGTTCCTTTTATCAATGTCGCATCCATGATGATTAAGTTGATAATAAATTTTTCATATTCATGTGTATCATTATGAATGGTTGCCCCAGCTTTAATTGTACAATTTAGTTCTTCATAGATTTCTCGCTCAAGCGCTTCTTGTTCATTTTCATCTTGTTCTACTTTTCCCCCTGGAAATTCCCATGTGTTTGGAATTGACATCGTATGAGATCGTAAAGCGCATAAAATTTCAGATTTCTCATTTTCGATAACTCCTGCAACAACTTTAACCGTTTTTTTCATAAATATCCTCCATCATTATGAGTCGATACTATTATGATAGCATGGTGTTAATCGATCAAGCTAATTGTTTCGTAATCGCTTCTTAGAATGAGTGCTGATTGTAATTATGCTATAATGAAATGAACTTGCGAATTGAGACAAACGATATCGTTCAATGGAGGTAGAAGCAAATGGAGATCATTGTAAACAGTATTTTTGTAGAAGATCAAAATAGGGCACTTGCGTTTTATACGGAGAAACTGGGATTTTTGAAGAAACAAGATATACCAGTCGGAGAATTCAAATGGTTAACTCTTGTATCTTCCAATGAGCAAAATGGGACTGAACTTCTACTTGAACCTAATCAACATCCTGCAGCGAAAGAGTACCAACAGAGGATTTTTGAGGACGGTATCCCGGCTACAATGTTTGGTGTAGAAGATATTCAAGCAGAGTATGAACGATTAACGGATAATGGTGTGGTGTTTACTATGAAACCAACTGATATGGATGGTGTGACAATCGCAGTCTTTGACGATACATGTGGTAATTTGATACAAATCGTAGAACAAACATCGTAAATTTCAAAATAAAAGACAACTTAAACCAACAAAGAGGTGTTATTATGCTATATGATGCGATCATTGTGGGAGCTGGCTCAATGGGAATGGCAGCAGGTTATTATTTAGCAAAGAGAGGGAAACAAGTTTTATTAGTTGATGCAGGTGATCCACCGCATAGTGACGGTTCTCATCACGGAGAAACGCGTATTATTCGACACGCTTATGGAGAAGGTGAAAGTTATGTTGAGATGGCTTTGCAGTCTCAAGCATTGTGGGAGGAGTTACAAGCAGAAACCACTCGAACAATTTTCAAACCAACTGGTGTGATTAATATCGGTAAAGAAGATTCCGATTTTATTCAAAATGTCTTAAGTAGTAAAGAACGCTATCAATTAGATGTTGAAAGGTTATCTCCACAAGACATACATGCGAAGTGGAAAGGTTTTTCCATTCCTGAAGGCTATATTGGCTGTTATGAAGTGAATTCAGGCGTACTCATGAGTGAAAATATTATTCGTGCCTATCGAGAACAAGCAGTTCAGCATGGGGCTATCTTGAAAATGAATGAGCCTGTGAATGAAATTGATTTGAGCGAGAATCAAGTGAAGATTACGACAGACCGCCATAGCTATACTGGGCGTACATTAATCGCAACACCTGGATTATATGCTAAGGAGATGCTTTCCTCTATTGGTTTAGATCTTCCTCTTGAAACGGTCCGCAAGACGTTTTCGTGGTTCCATGGGGATGAAAATCTGTATGCAGAAGATCGTTTTCCAGCATTCAGTTTCGTGTTAGACAACGCGACTTATTATGGATTTCCAAGTGTGGACGGAGCTGGTGTGAAAATCGGTCGACATGATAGCGGGGTGACACGTGATGTTCATCAACCGATTGAACCGTTCGGTAGATATACAGAAGATGAACAAGATGTGTCTTACTTAGCGCATCATTATTTTTCTTCGATTGGTGACCATCATATTGGAAAAGTGTGTACATATACGAATACACCAGATGGGGATTTTATTATTGACCGTCATCCGATATATTCGCATGTCGTATTTGGCTGTGGTTTTTCTGGTCATGGGTATAAATTCAGCAGTGTGATCGGTGAAACGTTAGCGAAATTGGCGTTAGGGGAACAACCATCTATTGATTTAACCCCTTTTGCACATGATCGATTTGCTTGAAAGTGAACTTTGCTAATAGTTTTTTGATTCAACCACTTGTACAGAAAGCTTGATGATATATTGTTCAAAACCTTTGACCGAAAGCTCATCTAACAATATATCTTCGTAAAAATAACCTTTTAATACAAAACCATTATTTTTAGCATATTGTACGAAACGGTTATATGTTTCTGATATATTGGAGTATCCTTCCTTGTGATAAGCGACTAAGTAGGTTCCTTTCGGCAATATTTGATTAGCATAATGGGAATCATGGACTTTTGTATAAAGATAATCATATTTCAGATTATCTTTATTTATGACATTTTCAGCAAGAATCATCCACCCTTCCGAAGCAGATCCGATAAGGTCATGCTTTTCTAAATATTTGTAATGTAATTGAATAGAGTCATAAACATTCATTTCATTGGTTAATGGTTTTGTATTCGTAGTGAGTAAGTACTCATCTTCTACCTTATGTTGGATAATAATCTCTGAGGTGAAAGACTCTATAGCTTCTTTTGTAACATTTATTTTATCGTGAATGAACTGTCTCATATTGTAGAGACGGTTTATTTTTGTTGTAAGAGCGGCTGCTTCTTGTTCAAGCAAATGAAGCAACTTCTCGGGTGATCGGTTATCTAGATATGACTTGATTTTTTTTAATGGTATGTCTAATTCTTTTAATATGCCAATCACGTTAAACACATCCGCTTGATAGATGGAATAGTACCGGTATCCATTGGGTGCAATAATTTCAGGAGAAAAGATTTTCATTTTGTCATAATAAAATAAGGTATCTTTTTTGATATTCATTAATTCAGCAAATTGACCGGTTGTTAGGTGAATGTGAGGATTAATCTTCATATGTTTTCTCACCTTTCCTCATACTTAATAATAATGATATACATTTCTATATCGATATAAACATAAGTAACAAACGATGATCGTCAGAAATTCGGCTAATGGAATCGCTAGCCAGATGCCATTGACACCTAAGATTCGTGGTAAGACGAGTAATGCAACTAACACGAATATCAATGTTCTCAGTAATGAAATAAAAGCTGAAACTTTGCCATTCGATAACGCAGTAAATAACATGGAACAAAATAAATTAAATCCCATAAATAGAAAACCGAAACAAAATATTCGCAACCCTTGTACAGCGATCTCGTAAGTGCCACTTGCCTCATTGACCATAAATCGAATAAGAAAGGGTCCGAATATATAGGACAAGCTAAAGATAGCCATTGAAGTGATACCAACAAACCATATGCTAGATGTTAATACGCGTTTCAATTGCTTTCTATTGTTGCTACCATAATTATAACTAATAATTGGAGCAATCCCGGAAGAGTAGCCGATGTAAATAGGTGTGAGCAACATCATTAAATAAAAAATAATTGTGACCGCAGCAACTCCCTCAACACCAAGATATTGGATCATTAATCGATTGAAAGCAAAGGTGACTACTGACAACGAGAGATTTGTAATCATTTCAGATGAACCATTTAAGCAACTATTTCGTAAAACCATCCAATCGATGTTCGGTTTCGTAAAATAAAGGTTTGTTTGTCTCGTAAAGAGAAAGTACAAAGGGCCAAAGGTTGCCGGGATGATGATACCGATGGCAGTGGCAATAGCAGCTCCTTCAATCCCCATATGAAATTCATAGATAAAGAGATAATCTAAGACGATATTCGCGCTTCCGCCGATCAGTGTGATGACAAGACTTAACTTCGGTTTTCCAGCTGTGACGAAAAAATTCTCAAACATCATCTGGATGATAAGCAGTGGACTCACGATTAACATAATTCGTGCATATGTCATGGTATAATCGAACAACTGATCATTTGAACCTGCACCAAGCAGTTCTACCAATGGTCGTATCCATACTAAACCGAATCCCATAATGAAAAGCCCGATGATGCCTCCGCAGCTTACAATAAAGGTGAAGTTGCTTCTTGCTTCCTCATATTTATTTTCACCCATTTTCTTTGCAATAATGGCATTCCCACCGGTTCCAAGCATTAATGAAATGGCGAAAGTGAGTGCAAAAACAGGCAGAAAAATATTAATCGCAGATAATGCGGTCTCATTCACGTATCGCGCGACAAAAATACCGTCTACCATTGTATATATCGAGACAAACACCATGACGCCAATCGTTGGAGCAGCGTATGCCAATAATGATTTCATTGTATGTTCCATTTCCATTCGATTTTCTGAAGTCAATTCATCACCGCCGATAGTTATAGTAACACTACATATAATAAAGTATAGAGTGGCTCCATAGTCAAGAAAAAGTTAACCGAAACCGTACAAATTAACATTTTCATGTTATGATAAGTATTAAATTGTCACATGTTTTTCATCTATCGACTGATTTTCTAATAGAAAACAAGAAGTTGTGCTCTTAATATGTGGCATTTAAGTCGAAGGAGTGAGGTATATAGAACCGTTCACAGATTTTATTCATGCGATTGAACAGCCGGAGCAACGTGAACGAACGGAAAAAGTGTTAACCTGGGTCCGTGAAACCTTTCCCCAATTAGAAGCAG
Source organism: Gracilibacillus halophilus YIM-C55.5 (assembly GCF_000359605.1). Classification (GTDB taxonomy): domain Bacteria; phylum Bacillota; class Bacilli; order Bacillales; family Amphibacillaceae; genus Gracilibacillus; species Gracilibacillus halophilus. The sequence goes on along the minus strand of NZ_APML01000019.1, from coordinate 260,912 downwards.
CTATGAAATGGAACCAACCGATGTTTATGAATCATGGAACATTTATTATTGCTTTTAGCATCGCAAAACCACACTTAGCGATTGCTCCGGAGAGAAAAGCGATGTTCCATTTTGAAGAGGAGATTCAAGCAGCAGGTTATAGTGCATCGAAACAATTGATTCGAATTAAATGGACGCAGTCGGTTGATTATGCGTTATTAAAACGGATCATTGAGTACAATATTGAAGATAAAAAAGATGTGACAACATTTTGGCGCAAATAAATATGATGTAAACATGCACAGTCAGAGAAATTACTCTGACTTTTTTATATACAGATAAAAAATATACATTTATTTGGTTGTTCCTTATAAATATGTTGCACTATTTTTTATAATAAGTTATATTTTATACATAGATAAAGACTGAAAGGGGACACAGTCACGTTGGATACAAAATACTTAGACCTGCTTGCGGAAAAATTTGATAGTGAAGAAAAAGTTGTGACAGAGATTATTAACCTTGAAGCCATTCTTAACTTACCGAAGGGTACGGAACATTTCGTTAGCGACTTGCATGGGGAATATCATGCGTTTCAACATGTGCTACGAAATGGCTCAGGAAAAGTAAAAGAGAAAATTACGGATATTTTCCAAGATCAAATGACACAAGAGGAAATTGATGAGTTTGCTACATTGGTTTATTATCCTGAAGAAAAAATAAAATTGATTAAAAATCGTTTTCATGATCGGCATGAATTAAATCAATGGTATGAAACAACAATTGATCACATGATTCAACTGATTCCTTATGCTTCCTCAAAATACACCCGTTCCAAACTGCGCAAAGCATTACCGGAGCAGTTTGTCTACGTCATCGAAGAACTACTCTATAAATCGGATAAATACTCAAACAAAAAGCAATATTATGAAAAAATTGTCCAGCAATTGATTATGTTGGGGCAAGCGGATAAATTGATTACAGGACTGTCATATACGATTCAACAATTAGTGGTGGATCATCTTCATGTGGTAGGTGATATTTATGATCGTGGACCAGATCCAGATAAAATTATGGATACGTTAATCAATTATCATTCGCTAGATATTCAGTGGGGGAACCATGATGTGTTGTGGCTCGGAGCTTATGCTGGTTCAAAGGCATGCTTAGCTAATATTATCCGTATATGCGCACGTTATGATAATCTTGATATCATTGAAGATGTGTATGGAATTAATCTGCGACCATTAGTAAACCTAGCTGAAAAATACTATGATGACAACCCAGCTTTTCGACCTAAAGAACATCCGAACAGGCCATTGAATGAATATGAAGCATTGCAAATTACGAAGATTCATCAAGCAATTGCCATGATTCAGTTTAAGCTGGAAAGTCCAATCATTAAGCGTCGACCAGAATTTAATATGGATGAACGACTATTATTAGAGAAAGTAGATTATGAGAATAACGAAGTGACGGTTTATGGACATACGTATCCGTTAGAACATACATGCTTTGCCACCATTGATCCTGATCATCCAGAAACGTTATTATCAGAAGAACAAGAGGTTATCGATAATTTATTATTGTCTATTCAACATTCAGAAAAATTATCACGTCATATGAAATTTTTAATGAAAAAGGGAAGTTTATATTTGCGCTATAATGGAAATCTATTAATTCATGGCTGTATACCGATGGATGAACAAGGCAATGTGGAAGAAATGGAAATTGACGGAGCGACATATAAAGGGCGTGCGTTGTTAGATCAGTTTGAATATTATTTGCGCCAGTCGTTTACTCATTTAGATCAAACCGATGATCTTGCAACAGATATGGTGTGGTATTTATGGACTGGTGAATATTCATCGCTTTTTGGGAAACGTGCGATGACAACATTTGAACGATATTTTATTCGTGATAAATCGGCACATAAAGAGACTAAAAATCCATATTATTACTTACGAGAAGATGAAGCGGTGTGTCGAGAATTATTAGAAGAGTTTGACCTTGATCCCGAACAAGGTCATATTATTAACGGTCATACGCCAGTGAAAGAAGTCGAAGGAGAAAACCCGATCAAAGCAAACGGTAAAATGATCGTGATTGATGGTGGATTTTCGAAGCCCTATCAATCGACAACAGGTATTGCTGGCTATACCTTGCTTTATAACTCGTTTGGCATGCAACTTGTAGCGCATCAACAGTTTAACTCAAAAGATGAAGTTTTGTTGAATGGAGCTGATGTATTATCGGTTCGACGCGTTGTCGATAAAGAATTAAAACGGCAAAAGGTGCGAGAAACGAATGTCGGTCAGGAGTTATTAGAACAAATTGATATGTTGAAACGATTCATGGCTTATCGCTACATGAATTAACCATCAAAAATGCTGAATGAAGGCAGAAAGTGAGCGATGAAGCTGAAAAAAGTGTCATCATAGCGGTGATGAAAGCAGAAAATGAGCGCTGAAGCTGAAAAAAGTGTCTTCATAGCGGTGATGAAGGCAGAAAATGAGCGACAAAACGATAAAAAGTGTCATCATAGCGCAGCACCTCATCTCGATTTGTTTTTTTGAAATGAAAAGGCTACTTGCCATATTCTCGGCAAGTAGCCTATTTACTTTAGAGAGAGTCAATTGCTTCTTTTGCGGATGTATTTCCTTCTACGACTTGATAAGCTTTTCCAATTGTAGCATCTTGTTTTAATGTTTCTAAAATGACTCTAGCTACATCTTCGCGTGGTACTTGACCTCTATCGACTTGTTCTGCGACTTGAACTTGATCTTTACCAGAATCATTAGTTAACGCGCCAGGGTGGATAATTGTATAGTCTAAGTCTGTTGCACGAAGCCATTCATCGGCATAATGCTTAGCTGCAACATATGGCGCAAAATTCTCAGGCGCTTGTTGAATGGCTTCTCGTGATGTTGCAAAAGAACTAATCATAACAAATCGTTTCACGTTTGCTTTTTTAGCTGCTTCTATTGTCTTAACAGCGCCATCTAAATCGATCATAATCGTTTTATCTTTACCTGTATGTGGGCCTGATCCAGCTGTGAAGACAACCGCATCAACATCCTTTGCAGCTTCTGCTATGTCTTGAATATCACTTTCTAAGTCGACGACAGCTACTTCTGCACCTAATTCGTTAAAATAATTGGCTTGTTCTTGCTTTCGAATCATTGCTTTTGCTTCTAACTGTTCGTCTTCTTGAATGAATTTGACAAGGTGTTTACCAATTTGACCATTGGCACCAACAACTAATACTTTCACAAACTTCACCCTTTCTTCTTTAATTCTATTACCCATTGTAAATCGTCCCATGAAAGAAGTGAAGTAATCCAACTTGGCTATAAGGCGATGAAGTGTGAACGTACATATCGACATGAGAAAGCATTAACATTCGATGTAAGAAAATGGATATGATATAATTAAGAAGGATAATGTTCTTTTAGGGAGGGTCGGCTAATCCCCGAAGAAAAAGGGGGTGATGCCGTGAGCATGTATGAAAGCTTTATGGTGCTGTTTTCTTTCGGCACAATGCTGATTGCACTGCTCGCATTGATCGTTTCGATGATCAATAAGAAATAGACCTCCCTATTTACCCACCATTTATTAGGGGGAGGCCTATCGCCTTATAGATAGCCGATCCCTCTTTGGGGGAACCGCTTATCCGTGCCCCACAGTCATTGTGCTGTGGGGTATTAGTATATGCACTTCTTGTTCTCATTATAGCATATGAATGAAATTTGCACAGCGTCTACATATAAGTTAAATTAAGCTTGTTTATATGCATGGTTTTCGTCCTTCTCTTCAGCTTCTTTATAAGCTAGTTTCAATCCTAACGTGTTAGCAGTTGTTTGATCAATGTCTTCAAATAGTTCCGGATTTCGGTGAAGATGCTCACCGTAAGAAGGAATGATTTCTTTAATTTTCGGTTTCCATTCATCAAGTTGTTGAGGGAAACACTTTTCAATGACCTCTAACATAACTGAAACGGCAGTGGAGGCCCCGGGTGATGCCCCCAGTAATGCAGAAATCGATCCATCATCTGAGCTCACGACTTCTGTACCGAATTGAAGTGTTCCTTTACCGCCCGAATCAGTATCTTTAATCACTTGCACACGTTGTCCCGCTACGACTATATCCCAATCCTCGCTTCTGGCGTCTGGGATAAATTCACGTAATTCTTCCATGCGTTTTTCTTTAGATAAGAGGACTTGTCCAATTAAATACCGTGTGAGTGGCATATTTTTTGCTCCAGCTGCTAACATCGTCGTTAGATTGTTCGGTTTCACGGAAGATAATAAATCCAGCATAGAACCAGACTTTAAAAACTTCGGTGAAAAACCAGCAAATGGTCCGAACAGCAATGACTTTTGTTGATCAATATATCTTGTGTCTAAATGTGGAACGGACATTGGTGGTGCACCTACTTTTGCTTTGCCATACACTTTTGCTTCATGTTGTGCGACAACATCTTCATTTTTACAGACCATAAATAATCCACTTACTGGAAATCCACCGATCTGTTTTCCTTCAGGGATGCCAGACTTTTGTAGCAAATGAAGGCTTCCGCCACCTGCTCCAATGAATACGAATTTGGCTGTTTGTTGTTTTACGTTACCGCTATCAAGATCGCGCACTTTCACACGCCAATTGCCTTCACTTGTACGTTGCAAGTCATCAACTTGGTGTTTGTAATGAATAGCTACGTTGTTTTGTTGATGTAAGTGATCAAACAATTTCCGCGTCAAAGCGCCAAAATTTACATCTGTACCTGTGTCAATTTTCGTCGCGGCGATCGGTTCATGTTGGTCACGCTGATTCATCATGACAGGAATCCATTCTTCCAATGTTTGTGGATCATCTGAGAACTCCATTCCTTCAAATAAAGGATTTTCCTTAAGAGATTCGAAACGCTTTCTTAAAAAGTCAACATTGTTCTTACCTTGTACAAAACTCATGTGTGGTAACGGCATGATAAATTCATTCGGGTTGGTTAGCTTTCTTTTCTGAACAAGATAAGACCAGAATTGTTTCGAAAGTTGAAATTTTTCGTTGATGTTAATGGCTTTTGTTACGTCAATACTTCCGTCAGATTGTTCTGGCGTATAATTTAACTCACATAATGCCGAATGTCCTGTACCTGCGTTATTCCATTCATTCGAACTTTCTTTTCCCGACTTTTCCAAGCGTTCAAATACACTGATGTTCCAATCAGGAGCCAATTCTTGTAGTAATGAACCTAATGTCGCACTCATAATACCAGCACCGATTAAAATGACGTCAGTGTCCGTATGACTATTGCTCATGTTATCCTTCCTCTTTCTTATCAGCGTAGTTTTGTAGATCAAGTATTTGAAATAGGTTTATTATGAATATCCTTTTACTAGTTTATCACTATTATACATAGAAGGAAAGTGGACGTATGTATAAAACGTCCACTTGCTAAAATCGTTGTTATATGGATGTAATATAAGAGTTATCCACCAAAAAATAAATCAAGAATATTTGCACCAGACGATGAATTTTTATTATAAAATTCCGAGTAACCACAATTTTCACAGTATACGACAACAAATTGATTATGCTGGACGTCGAACATTTTGGAAAGGCCAGTTCCAGTCATTGAAACTTCTTTTTCTTGAGCATTTGTACCTCCGCATTTAATACATCCTTGAGACATCATTATTCATCCTTTCATTTTGTATGTAATCAAAGTATAGCATTGATCACAATTTATGGAAAAGTATGAAGGTAAATTTTATGAAAAAACGAAACTTATACACGTTTTTTGACGTATGAAGAAATAAGATGATTGTAAAGGGGAGGGGTGATTATTTGGATTTACTGCTTGATGTCATAATGATTGCTTTGGATATGTTGACGTTTTCGAAAGTAGAAGAAAAAGATATTGAGAAAAACATTCACCATGTCAAACAGTACCATTGGTTTCAGAACCTTCTTGAACATGAAACATATCGATATCTTATCACCCACGATTCAGATGTGCGTCAAGTGATTGGAAAGATAAAAATAAAGCGATTAGACAGTCCGTTCTATCAGGAAAAAATCGAAAAACGTTTGAGAAAAAAGTTACACAAGAAATCGGAACATGGATAAAAAATAGAGGGAAAATTTTTTCCTTGCATAAAAACCGTCCAGACGGTATAATAAATATTAGGAAATGAAAAAAAGAATTGGAGGAAAGTATGCCGTTAAATAAAACAACGAAAAAGAAAGAAAATATACTAAATGCAGCGTCAACGATTGTATTAGAAGATGGTGTTTCTCAACTGACATTAGAAGGGGTAGCTGATAAAGCAGGTGTGAGTAAAGGCGGATTATTGTACCATTTCTCCAACAAAGATGCTTTGATTGAGGGAATGGTCGCAGATTGGTCGGAAAGCTATTTTCAGGATATCCGTGACATGGCATATGCAGACGATAATCATGAAGGTAAATGGACCAAAGCTTATGTGAAGAAAACTTTTTATGATTCAGATCACAATAAACAAATGAATTCGGCCATTATGGCTGCGATGTTTTTGAACCCTGAATTATTAGAAGAATTTCGTAGGCAATATGATCTGTTAATCGAGGAGTTAATGGATGATGGCATTGATCCGATTCATGCGACCATTGCTCGGTTAGCAACTGACGGATTATGGTATTCAGAAATTCTAGGATTAGATCAATTAAATGAAGGATTTAAAAAACAAATTTTATATAAACTATCAGAAATTATAGAGGAGGGGAAGTAGCTATGGCTTACTTATACCTAATGATTGCTATTGCAGGCGAATTAATCGGCTCATCTTTGTTAAAGGCAACGGATGGATTTACGAAATTGGTACCGACGACAGGGGTTGTTATCTCTTATGTAGGTGCGTTTTTCTTCTTAGCGTTATCACTAAAGTCAATTCCGCTTAATATCGCTTATGCGGTTTGGTCTGGTCTTGGTATCATCGCTACAACGGCTATATCGATACTCATTTGGAAAGAAAAATTAAATTTTGGTAGTGTCATCGGTATTCTTTTAATCATTGCAGGCGTTGTGGTCTTGAACATGATGGGACCAGGACACGATGGAGAAGCAATGAATGATGAATATGAAGATATCGCCGTTGATCAACAAATATAATATTCAATAAAGATGGGCTGGCACAAACACCAGCCTTTTTTTAATCATCAGAAGTTGAGAATAAATTCTGAAACGAAAAGCTACCGTCAAACGTATAGAATAATGAACATGTTTTTGCGTTTGTAGGAGGTTTTCTAATGGAGAGAATCATTAATTTTGAACATGATTTTTCATCTAGTAAAAATACGCCAATTACCGATGAAAAGAACGAGTCACTCGGATTTCTACATGTAAATAATCGATCATTGACAGAAGCTATAATCACAGATGTAAACGGAGTTGAACTTGCATCAAGTCAATTTCACTTCTGGAAACAACGCTGGCATATCAAAGAAGGGGACGAGCAAACAAGTTCAATTAAGAAAAAATGGATATCAATTGGTGAGAAATATCGATATATCACTAGACAAAGTGATTTCGTTATTACTTCTTCTCCATATTCGAAGGAATATACAATTGTTGATGTGCAGGATGTTGTGATTGCAAACTTTGTGAAGCTCAGTCCATTTGATACAAGTGTAACGTATCAAATTTACTATGAACATGATACAATTGATTGGGAAGAATTGGTTCTCATTGTCGTCGGAATTGAAAAATATCAATCTCATCTTGGTAACAGGATATTTTCACAACCATTCGGCGCAGATAATTAAATGTAGCAGGAGGGCATTTAAATGAGTGAGGATAATGAAAATTTTAATGATATGAGTTTTCGATCACCGCGCAAAGATGGTACGCCAGTAAATACAATGTCGGTTATTTTATATTATATAGGGTGGTTGATCATTGGTCTCGGATTGATTACTGGCTTGGTGTTGGCAACAGATTATCATCAATTCATCTTGCCACAATTTTTATTGTGGGCGGGACCATGTATGATTTCTGGTATATTTTTCTTCGCATTAGGTGAAATTGTTAAACAATTGACGATTATCAATCATCGATTACATGATCAGACTTTCTCTTCTGACGGGGAACAAGAGAAATCCTAATGTTTTCTATACAATGAATTTCAAAAAATCCCTTGTAATTTTATCGGAAATATATTACTATAAGAATTGTCAGAAAAATTGCATAGTTCCATATTTCTTATCAAGAGAGGTGGAGGGATTGGCCCTGTGAAACCTCAGCAACCAGCCTATATCGTTAGGCCCGGTGCTAAGTCCAAATAGACGAAGTGGTAAGTCTAGAAGATAAGAAGAATGACTTTCAATGAATCGTGAATGAAAGGCCTTCTTCTTAAGAGAAGGTCTTTTTTATATATTTTTTAAAGGGAGAGGATTAAATGGCAACAAAAACAACAACAGCTCCGTTCAAAGCGGATCATGTAGGAAGTCTACTACGACCAGAAAACTTAAAGAAAGCTAGGAAAGACTATCAAGATGGGAAACTGTCAGCTGAAGCTCTACGTGAAGTAGAAAACAAGGAAATTGCTCATATTGTGGATAAGCAAATTGAAGTAGGCTTAGAGCTTGTATCAGATGGTGAATTCCGACGTCGTTTCTGGCATACCGATTTTCTCGAACATTTAAATGGAATCGAAGGATATGTACCAGAAGTCGGTTATATCTTTCATGGAGATGAAGAAACGGAGCGCTATAATGTCCGGAACAATGGCAAAATTTCATTTAACCCGAATCATCCATTTTTGCAAGATTTCAAAGAATTTCATGAGATTGTTGACGGACGAGCTGTCGCTAAACAGACGATTCCGAGTCCCAATCAATTGTTTAATGTAGGCATACGTGATACGAACATTTATCCAGATATTGAAGATTATGCAAACGATATTATTCAAGCATATCGTGATGCACTTCAAGCGTTTTATGATGCGGGTGTACGTTATTTACAATTTGATGATGTATATATCGCTGGGCTATCATCACCAGATATTCCGTTCAATGATGGGGAGTTCTCTCGCGAATTTCTTATTGATCTTGCACGACGCGTCGTTAATGGTGTGTTAGAAGACAAGCCTGAGGACCTAGTTGTTACTACGCACTTATGTCGCGGGAATTATCGCTCGAATTGGGCATTTGAAGGAAGTTATGACTTAATTGCACCAACTTTATTTGCAAAAGAAAAAGTGAATGGCTTTTTCTTAGAATATGATGATGAGCGTTCAGGTGGATTCAAACCATTAGAACATATTCCAAATGGTGGGGCACGTGTCGTGTTGGGATTATTCACATCAAAAAGCGGCGAATTGGAAGACAAAGATGTTATTAAGTCGCGTGTAGAAGAAGCAGCTAAATATGTTCCACTTGAGCAATTGTGTTTAAGCCCGCAATGTGGTTTTGCTTCCACACACCATGGGAATAAGCTAACAGAAGAAGATCAATGGAATAAGTTGAAATATATTGTCGAAACAGCAAAAGAAATTTTAGGCTAGAAAAGTAATGGCAATAAGTGCTATGGATATGTGACTTTATGTTGAATGAAGACCTTTTTCAGCGGCTTTTGAGCTGGAATGGGTCTTCATTTGTTTTATGAGAACATTTTTAATCGGTAAAATTTTCGAAGGTTGAAACTAACAAAATATTTCAAAATGTGATAAAATTATGTAAGCGATAACAAAAGGAGGGTTTTAATGAAAAAGTTAACAGGTTGGAAAGTTCTCGTTTTATGCTTATTTTTTTGTAGTATAGTTCCTGTCACAGTTTCAGCAGATTTTTGGGAAATGCCTAATCGTCCAATGATTCATGATCCGTCAATGATTCAAGAAGGAGACACATGGTGGGTTTTTGGTACGGGGGAAGCCAATCAAAACGGCCTTCGGGTATTATGGTCCAATGATGGAGCCTCTTGGAGTGAAGCCCCAGTAATCTTTCCGAATCCAGCTAGTTGGTGGAGCCAATATGTGCCTAATCATGAGAGTAATCAATGGGCACCTGATATTCAATACTATAATGGTCGTTATTGGTTATATTATTCAGTATCATCTTTTGGTTCCAATCAATCATTAATTGGCTTACTGTCAACTGAGAGTATTGCTTCTGGTAATTGGAGAGATGAAGGTTTGGTGATTCGATCGACGACATCAGATAATTATAATGCGATTGATCCTGATCTCGTTATTGATGAAAACGGTGATCCATGGTTATCGTTTGGATCGTATTGGAGTGGAATTAAGCTGACGAGATTAGATCGTAATACAATGAAGCCTGCAGGGGATTTGCATTCCATCGCCGCCCGCCCAAATCACCCGGAACATGCGATTGAAGCACCGAATATAACATATAGAGATGGATACTACTATCTTTTTGTGTCATTTGATAAATGTTGTAATGGCCTGAACAGCACGTATAAAATCGCAGTAGGAAGATCGGATAATATTGCGGGCCCTTATGTTGATCAAAACGGAACGAACATGTTGAGTGGTGGTGGAACCATACTGGATACAGGAAATTCTCAATGGATTGGTCCAGGTCATCAAGATGTTTATAATCAATCAATCATTGTTCGGCACGCTTATGATGCTGAAGATAATGGTACACCGAAACTGCTAATTAATGATTTGTATTGGGATGCTCAAGGTTGGCCAACATATTGAAATGAGATTTTATTAGTTAGAACACACGGTTTGAACACCGTGTGTTTTGCCTTTTCATCAATTATTTTCAACTAAATGTTAAACCTTAGTACTTTATCATTATTTTTGCGAACAACCTAACCTTTTCATAAGAAAAATGTTAAAATAATGGTAATCATTAACTTTCATGAGTCATATACTCGTATAACAGATATAAAATATAGACATTTCAAACTTACATATACACCTTGTCTATAAACGATTCGTTACGTTAAGTATGATCTCTCGTACAAGCTCCTTCAAAACTTCGGTGCGAAAATGAATGCGTTTAAGTCGCGGGAATCCATGGTTAAATCATGAAGATAAGTGTGTCAATCTTCTTTACTGAAAGGTGTGAATACCATTGGATAAGGAAACAGTGAGTATTTCTGTATCAGTCGTAGTCCTTTTGGTATTTATTTTATATGTCTATATTCAGAGCTGGATGAGTTTTAGGGAAAAGGGGAATAACCAATTTAACGAAAATTTATATCAATATCGTAAAACATTGTATGTCTTATTTGTTTTAGTGATTGGCATGCTTTTATTGATGCAAACGATATCAATCGAAGATAATTGGAAGCTGCTCATGATGCTTGCTGGTATGATTGTATTTATTGATATATTCGTATTTTCTACACCGACGATTAAAAAAATATGGAAGACAGAGTTCCAGGCATATGACCCGTTGAAACAATATATTCAAGAAAATAGTTTAATTGAAGAGAAACAAAAAGATAAGCTCAATTATTTCTCACAACTTGTTCAAATTGCACCATTTTTAAAGAATGATATTGCCAAGAAACGGCTCGATATCGCCGATTCACTCGCACTTTTCTTAAGCTATTATGCAGATCATTTTGGATTGCGTGTCCATTTATATAATGTGGGAGAAAAGCATAAAATAACTTCTGACGTTGATCATTTATTTTCTGAATTTGGCGAGACCCTTCAAGCGATTAAACACACACATACGCTTGATTGGTGTACGATGCCAAGTAATATTACGAAAGAAGACGAGGATGCTGAGCGTACTGTTGTGGAAACATTATGGAATGGCGACATCATTGCATTAGACCGAGAAGATAAGCATGGGAAAGGAATTGCTCATCTATGCCCCATATTTGTTGGTGAAGATATTTTCGTATTGTTTATTGAAGAGATCCACCAACAAGTGTATGAAATGGATGCGTTATTCTTAACAAATCTTGCGTGCTTGTATTGCTTTTTAGAACATGAAGAGAAAGCGTGTCCATTTGTAAAAAATCAATGAATAGGTAATATTTTATCTCTTTTTTCCGTAAAATGGTGGAGAGTGTTTCAATTTCGAGGGACTTTACGTATAATAGTGTAAAGAAGATGTATGAGGAGGAGTGACGTGACGTCGACATCAACAGGAACAAAGGTGAAAAAGGCGCAGGGTGGGGAACGTTTATCTCGTGAATTGAATAGGGTATATCAAGAAGCAACCCCTTTACATGACATCTTAAAACAAAAATCATCACCAGTTACACAGTTAGCTGATGCATCTAAAAATCGTTATACGAAACATATGGAAGTTTTACGGCAGAACGCATTAAAGCACTTATAATGTATAAGTGATCCTTTCATTCAATAACTGCATGAAAGGATAATTTATATGTTATCCAGTATTATCTCAGAACGGATGAACAAGAGAGTTTGTAGAGGAGAGTTGGTTAGTTATGGATGGAAATCATAAGGAAAATGCTGAATCGATAAAACAAAAAAACGCACCAAAAATCACCCAATGGAAAGGGAAAACAAGAGAAAAAAAACGTCATCAAGCAATGCTTAAGAAAATCAATCAATGGCAAAAAAATGATCGCTCTTATCTTTAATAAACTGAAGCGTTGCATATTGATTATAAGAATGAAGTGGCTATCCCTCATCATCTTTGGGATAGTTTTTTATCGTTCATGATGAATGGCTAGAAGTAAATGTTAAAGAGAAAGGGACTATGTTTGATGAAAAAGTGGAGAAGATTATTGATCATTGTAACTGTTTTGTTATTTTGTTTAATCGTAGGAAAAATATATTATGATACAAATGTATTTACAATGAATCGCGTGTCGATATCTAGTAATCAATGGGGATCTGATCAACCGCTACAGATTTTGCAAATAACTGATTTACATAATAAAGATTTTGGTCAGCATAATCAATCGCTTATCGAAGACATTCAGTCCATTCATGCTGATGTGATTGTGATCACAGGTGATATCATCGATCGAAATACGGATGAATTTTCGCATGTCTATGCATTTATAGAAAAGCTAGTGTCAGTTAAATCAAACGTTTATTTTGTCACAGGTAATCACGAGTGGGATCATCCAAGAACCAATGAATTTGTAAAAGGTTTACAAGAGCGAGGTATTCAATTACTGGATAACCGTCAAGTGGCATTAGAGAAAGAAGGCTTTCCATTTATATTGGCAGGTGTCGGTGATGCTTCTACTGACCATGATCAATTAAAAGAAACAACTACTGGTTTGCGTGATGATTCATTTACAGTTTTATTATCTCACACCCCTTATGACCACCACGTAATAAACGAACATGCTGTTGATCTAGTGTTAAGTGGACACACTCATGGTGGACAGGTTCGATTACCGATCATTGGTGGGATCGTGGCGCCAGATCAAGGGTTGTTTCCGAAGTATGACAAGGGTATATTTGACATGGGTGAGAATCAATATCTTTATGTTGATAGTGGATTAGGTACGAGTGTATTGCCCATACGTTTCCTCAATCAAAGTCAATATAGTTTAATTACGATCCGAAGTTCATCTTCTAACATTTAAAATGAGATGTCTAGTAGGAATGGAGGTAAAAATTATGAATCATACGCTTCGAAAATTTATTATGCTTGAATGTATCTATGGCATCATTATCGCAGTTATTTTAGGTTATTTGTTAAACAATTATCTGTTAGGTTTTGGAATTGGCCTGGGAATGACAGTTATTTTTTCGATTGTGTACATTGTCGTATTTTATAAAAACGATAATAAAACATAGTTACACATATCATCGTATTTCGTATGATAAGTCATGGGCTCACTTGGATGGGTGTTGTGTTTTGGAAAATGAATATAAATACGGATAAATAACCGCTTAACGGTAAGAATAAGAAATGGCACGAAATGATCGAGGAAAGAGGTGAAGCAAAGTGGACGCACAACGAGCACAAGAAATTGTAGATTCCTCAGATATGGTAGCGGTCACGTATAATGGAGAAAATGTCTATATTGAACATGTAGATAGAAGTAGTGGCAATGCTACGATCCATCCGCTCGATCAACCTGAGGATAAACAGATGGTTGAAATTAACCAACTCATGGAACAATAACAATTGACATGTAGGTAAGAGAAATATATCTTTTCTTACCTACATGTGAAGCATTAATCTTTATCCTAAGTAGGACTCAAGTACATCCTTAGTTACTTAAAAATAGTTTTAAAGACTTAGTCATTTTTATTTATTGACATAATAGATGTATTTTTATAGAATGAAAATAAGAATTTATACCTAAAACACATACACCAAGATCTACCTACGATAATGGCAAACCTATTGAAAAATAGGGACGCAAAGCCTACGGACCTAATGTATAGAATACGATGGTAGCCGGGTTACCGAAAAAGGTGGGATTTTTATATATGATTATGTACAAGTATATCCTTTTTTAAGCATGATCATCGATGATTATCCACCGTTTTTGGTGGATTTTTTATTTTTGAAGGGGAACGGGGGAAATGTGATGTCAAATGATACCTTGTCTACAAGTAAAGTGGAAGACCACATTCGTGGCATATTAGAAGAAATAGGAGAAGATCCGAAGCGGGAAGGGTTACTCAATACACCAACACGCGTAGCAAAAATGTATAAAGAAGTATTCGAGGGTGTGGATGTGCCACCAGAGACAGCGCTAACAACGACATTTGATGCGGAAGGGTATGATGGAATGGTCGTTGTGAAAAATATTGATTATTACACATTTTGTGAGCATCATCTGATTCCTTTTTTCGGGAAAGCTCATATTGGTTATATTCCTGATTCGCAAATTATTGGTTTAAGTAAATTTGCTAGATTAGTAGAGTTGGTCGCCAAACGCCCACAAGTACAAGAGCGGATGACGAATCAAATAGCTTCAGCGATTGAGAAGGTGCTACAGCCTAAAGGTGTGATTGTTTCGGTAGAAGGACAACATTTGTGCATGTGTGCTCGAGGCGTTAAGAAGCCTGGTAGTAAAACCGTTACAACTGTAAAAAAAGGCTGCTTTGAAACTAGTAATGATTTGGTTCAAGAGTTTATGAGAAGTGAATGATTGTTATCAAATAAGAGAGAGGAAGGATGACCATTGCTGTATTTATCGAGACGTATTGATTTCTCCGCAATGCACCATTACCGTATCGATGCGTGGACTGAAGAACAAAATCGAAGGATCTTTGGTCTCTGTAGCAACCCAAACGGACATGGGCATGATTATCAGTTAGAAGTGATGGTTCGTGGTCAATTGAACCCTGATTATGGTGTCGTCGTGAATACAACAGATATTAAAGCATCAGTTGGTGAATATGTTCGAGAAGAATTAGATGGGAAATACTTGAATAAAGAACATCCTTACTTTATGAAGCATGTACCTACGACTGAACAACTTGTGACGTTTTTGTGGCAAGGGATTGAGCCAAAATTAACAAATTGTGAATTGTATCGCTTACGATTACATGAAAATCCGTATATCGTAGCAGAGAAGGGAGATGAACACATGGTTCGCTTGACCCGGAAATATCATTTTAGTGCCGCACATCGATTACACAGTGAGCAATTGTCGGAGCAAGAAAATCAATATTTTTTTGGTAAATGCAATAATCCATATGGACACGGACATAACTACTATCTCGAAGTAACTGTTTGTGGTGAACCAGATCCTATAACAGGGATGATTACAGATTTAGCGGAATTAGATGCGACAGTGGATCAAGTGATTTTGGAAAAAATGGATCACAAACATTTGAACCTAGATGTAGCTGAATTTCGAGATGTAAACCCTACGTCAGAAGTTGTCGCAAAGGTAATTTATGATATGTTATCACCTTATATTTCAAACTTGGATAAAGTTGGCTTATGGGAAACAGAGAAGAATTATTTTGAATATGCAGGAGAAGAGGTGGACGTATAGTGGACTTTTCTTCGCTTCGTGGCAAAGTGGTCGTTATTATTGGGGCGAGTAGAGGTATTGGACGAGCGACAGCAAATTTGTTAGCTCCATACGATGTTAAATTAGTACTCGGTGCAAGAAATGTGGAACATATTGATATAGATAATGCTCTCTTGCTCCCAGTTGATGTGACAGATGAACAATCAGTTGAAATGTTTTTGTCAAAAACCCGAGATCATTACTCACAGATTGATGTGTTGATCAACTCGGCTGGTATTGGTATGTTTGATTCTCTACTTGAATCCAATACCGCTGATTTTGATCGAATGATCGCTGTTAACTTACGTGGTACTTATTTAGCATGTAAACATTTTGGAAAAGTAATGAAGGATCAGCAAAAAGGACAAATCATTAATCTTGTATCAATTGCGGGGCAAATCGCGTTACCTAGTAATGGTGGATATACAGCATCTAAATTTGGGGTTATGGGGTTATCCAAGGTGTTACAAGCTGAATTACGAAGTGAAGGTGTACAAGTGACATCTGTATTGCCAGGCGCAGTTGATAGCCCATTTTGGAATGACACAGAGATGGATGTAGATACAAGCAATATGATTCCAGTTGACTCGATCGCTGAGTATTTATTGTTTTTGATTCGTCAACCTCGTCATTCTGTGGTTGATGAGATGACGATTATGCCACCTGGTGGAATTTTATAGAAAAGGATTAGTAAAAATGAAGAATTTTCTGTCTAAATGGCTTCATCGAAAACAACAATTTCCTGAGCAAAAAGAAAATGATCAAGGTCTCCCATCCGTTAAGGTGAAAGATTTTCGAGATATGAAGCATAAAAGTACGCTTGGCTGGATTGTCTATCGGTTGGCTGAGCACATGGAAATCGATCAGGCACAACGTGATCAAATGTTTTATCAGACGTTTACCTATTCATCGATTCAAGCCATTGAAGATGAAGATACTCGCAGGATGTATCGTTTAGCGAATCTGGGCATTCAATGGATAGAGGAAAACAAAGTGATCGAAGAAGAAGTAAAAGCATTAACATTAGATGCACATATTAAAACAGCTTTTATCCAAGCACTTAATGACTTGTATGAAGACCGTCCATTTCATCAAACAACGAGCGCACTTGATAAGGAATGGGAAGTATATCGAGACGTCATTTATTCTGTCACACAGGGAGGATTTTTATTAATCGACACAGAAACTGTAGCGCAATATAAGAATGAAGGTGAGCTACTGATCGAGACAGATATTCAAAGTCGACAAGATATTTCTTACGTGCGTAATCTAGCGAAAGACATATTTGAAAAACATTTGACGAAAAGCTCACAAATTATGAGTTATAACTTAATTATCTCAGAAGCGATCACAAATGTTGTGAAACACGCCAATGTAGGCAAAATGTTTATTTATAAGAAAAATGATCAATTCCGCGTATTAATCGAGGATCAAGGACCGGGATTTTCTTTACGTAATTTACCGAGAACTACGTTGATGACAGGATTTTCAACGAAAGAATCATTAGGACAAGGATTCACCTTAATGATGAAAATGGCTGAACAAGTGCAGTTACAAACCTCTTCCCGTGGATCTACAATTGTTTTAATTTTAGATGGAAAGGCGGAAGAATCATGAAACAGACTGTCAATCAGGACAAAACGATTCAAAAAACGGTAATGACAGCTCTTTTATTTCCTGGATTTTGGGATCGTTGGCGTGCGCATGGTGTTGAATCATCAGTCGTACAAAATGTCACCCATGCAGTGAAAAACGTAGAAGATTGGGTTCATTTCTTTTCATCTCAAGCGGAACAACAGATCAGTCAAGCCATCGAAACAGAAAAACTAGCGTTCACTCGTCAGCATTATCAACGTGCAGGGTTATACTATAATTTAGCTCATTGGATTTTTCCAGATAATGATCACAATAAGCGCTTTTGGTATCAAAAGTCTCTCAATATGTTCCATAAGGCTGATCAATTACTGGATTACCCTGTCCAACATTGTCGTGTAGCAGCGGATGATACGTATTATCCAGGACGTATACGCGTTCCTCATCAGCCTCAAGGAGTGGTCATCATGGTCAATCCGATTGACTCGACAAAGGAAGAACTATTTACTTATGAGGACCATTTCTTTGATTTAGGGTTTGTTGTATATAATGTTGATGGTCCAGGACAAGGAGAGAGTTATACGCTTGAAGGGGTACTTGCGACAACGAAACGCTGGCAAACTTATGTAGATGCAGTCATTGATGACGCAGGACAGAAATTCAGTCATTTATCTATCTATTTATTTGGAACGAGCTCTGGAGCGGTTTGGTCGATCAAAGCAAGTCGTCATCCGAAGGTCGAAAAGGCGGTTGCAGTAAGTCCGGCTATCTCGAGGCATGGTCAAATGCCCGATTATTTTGTCGAACGGATGACTTATTTCATTGATCCAAAAGATTCGTTTATGCCCGATGTGCAAGTGAATCAAGTGAATAAACCGATTATGCTTGTTCATGGAAATCAAGATGTGATGGTTAATGATGAGGAGCTATATAACCTCTATCAGTTATTGCCGAAAGGAAAGCAAATCATCGAATATCCTGAGGAAGGTCATTGTTGTAATTTTTCATTATTAGATGTGAGAGAACGTGCAGTAAAATGGTGGAAAAGTAGGTGAGGAAATGGATTGGTCTAATTATATTCATATGCTATCGAATATAACAAATGTTCCCGTTAATCAGTTGAAAACAGATACACATTTTCGTAATGACTTAGGCATCGATTCACTCCATATGGTCAATATTATCATGCAATTGGCAGAACAGACTAATGGATCGTTTGATCATTTTGTGCAAGCAGAAAGCTTAGATACTGTTGGACATGTCTATCAAATACTTCAAAAGGAGGAACAATAGATGAGTGTAATTGTTGATAAATTATTTAATCATGACTCAAATCATATTGTTCTATCAACTTTTCAAAGAGAATTCCGTGCAGGTGATTTAAAAGAGAATGTAAGATATTATGAAGATATTCTTAGCGAAAAAGTAACCAAAGGTATGCGTATTGGGGTGTTGTTGCCCAAAATCACTGATTATTTATCATTGGTTCTAGCGATTAACAAACTTGGCGCTATTGTCGTACCACTTAGTTGGCAATTTCGAACATCTGATCTAACCACTGTACTTGAACATGCGAATCCACATATTATTTTTACAATCAAAACGTATAATGATTTTTCATTCGACGAAGTATGTCATGAATGGGCACGTCACAGTAATGAGATTACTGAAGTGTTTGTACTAGACGAGCAAAATAACTGGGAAAATTTCTGTTATGGCTTAAAGAAAAAAGCAGTTGAAGAAGAAGATATGGCCTTTATTTGTTTTACATCTGGGAGCACAGGGGTGCCCAAAGGAATAGTGATCAAAGATGAGGCATTTGACTTTAGTTTTGAAGTATTAACAGATTTTTATCAAATGAAACCGAGCGATCAATTATTTTTAAATGCGCCCCCTACGTCGTATTTTGGTGTTGCTGCATTATTAACAGGTGTTTACAATGGTTCAACTGTATCATTTCCCGAGAGTTTTGACTATTCAGCCATTGTCCAATTAATGGAACGAAACCATTGTAATAAAGTGATGAGTACACCGTCGATTTTTAAAGCAATTAATCATATTGCACAATCATTGAACAAAGACGTTTTAGATCATCTTGAACTCGTCGGATTAACAGGTGAAAAAGTAACATCATCATACAGGGATGAAGTATATCTACATAAAGATTGTCAGTTAATTACCATGTATGGCAGTTCTGAAACGGGTGGTGTGATGTTGTGTGAAATTAGTGAAGAACTAGTGTTTACTGTTTACAAAGATATTGACTACAAGGTAAAAGATGGGGAATTGGTAGTGAAGTCACCAGGACAGTTTTCACATTATTACAATAATCCATCATTAACTGATGACATCATTGATTCGAATGGATGGGTGTATACCGGTGATTTTGTTCATGAAAAAGGTGCGAGAAAGGTTGAAATTGTCGGGCGAAAAAAAGATATGATTAAAAAAGGTGGACAGCAAGTAATCCCATCAGAAGTTGAGGAAGTCCTGTTATCTCATGAATCTGTTGAACAAGCTGTGGTACTTGGCATCGAACATCAGGTGTTGGGTGAGGAGATTGTAGCCTTTGTTGTCGTAAATAATACTATTGAACAAAAGGAACTAGCTAGTTATTGTGCACGATTCATTGCTCAATATAAAGTTCCAGATCAAGTGATTCAAGTATATGAAATCCCCATTTCACAAGGAAAAGTTGATAAACTTCGTCTGAAACAAATGGTGTAAAGGATAAACAAAGGAGAAATTATACTATGGGGAAAAAATTAACATTAAAAAGACAGTTTAATATTAGAATTTCGATTATTTTTGTCCTGATTCTCGTTATATCAGGCATTCTGCAATTTATTTATACCTTCAATCAATTAGATCGTAATGTCGAAAGAGAGACAGAAACGATTGCTCAAAGTATCGAACAAGGTATTACGGAGACGAACATGGCTTCAAATGCCATCGAAAAACAAATTGATTATAAGTTGGAAAGCGTCACAAAACGTGTAAGTGACCAAATGCCTAATCAATTACAAGAAATTACAAAGCGTGATTTAAACGATTTAGCAGATCAATTATCTTTAGCAGGCATTGATATATTTGCTAGAGATGAAAATGAGAATTTGTCTGTTGTGAAGTCAACGAGCGAGGAGGAAATAGGTTTCACATTTGCTGGTGTTAATGAAGCCGGAAATCAAGCGTTAGAGAATTTAATGAGCAATCAAGATCCGACAAATAATCCTAATTTAACCAGTTATGTGAATGAAAACATCATTATTTTGTATACAGCTCAATCTGGCTCGCGATCAGACCCACAATTTTTTAAGTATGCTTATTATCATCAGCCGAATACAAATTATATTATAAGCACCTTTATTGAGGCGGATGAAGTCTATCAATTTACCAATTCAGTTGGGCCTGATTCTTGGATTGATAAAATGTTAAAAGAGCATGAGTATGCTGAAGAGATTGCTGTGTTAGATCCTAGAGTGTTTAAAGATCCAAGTTTAGCTAAAGAATTGTATCCACCATTAGAAAAGGTCGTTCATGGTCATTATGAATTGGATATAAATGAACAGACTGTGATTAGCATGATAGAGGACCCCAAAAAAGTGACCAAATTAGAAAATACGGATCAAGGGAAATATTATAAGCTATTTATTCCAACTAAGAACGACAAAGTCATTTATATCGCCATGGACTACGATGAAATGAGTAAATCTTTTATCAATTACGCTTATTTGTTAATCGCTATCGGCGTGATTTCGTTGATTGTATTATTTTTAATGACTGCTCGCTTTTTTAATCGTATCTATAAAAATATTCAAAAAATTATCTATCAAATCTCACATATGGAAAAAGGAGATTTTACAGCACGTAGCCATGTGCAAGATAAGGGTGAATTGAAGAGTTTATCAGAAAGTACGAATCAGCTGGCCGATCAAATGAGTCATGTATTATCCGAAACAAGCAATCAAGCTGTTGAAACTGAAAAACAAGCGAATTTACTCGAATCCGAAGCGAATGACTCTGTAGATAAAATTTATATGTTGTCGATGGAAACAACAACTGAAACGAGAGAACATGTTGACGAAGTAGAGGAATTAACGGATCAATTGAAACGATATTTACAGGAAGGAGGTTTTGATGAACAAGAAGTGTTCGATAAACTCAATCGCATTCAAACATTGATTCGTAAGAGTTCGAATTACACAACTGAAATGACAGTTACTTTGTCTGACCTTTTAGAATCGTTACAAACACAATCGGAATCTTTATCCGATATTTCTAAAAAATTGTTAAAAAACTTAGAACAATTTACCTTAAGTTCTACGACAAATGATGATGACAAAGGATAGGTGAATGGAATGTATGATACATTGACAGTGGAGAAAAAACATGATGGGGATCAATGCACCATTTATGTTAGTGGCGTATTAGATTACTCTACGATGGATCCATTTAATGAAGAAATAGAAGCACTTCATCATGGTGTGAATAATGTCACTATAAATTTTGAAAGTTTAGAATTTATTGATTCAACTGGTATTGGTGCGATTATTAATTTAGTGCATGAAGCCAATGATAAACAGTTTAAAGTCGAACTCGAAGGAATAAACGATGATATGCAAGATTTATTCGAAACCATAGGCGTTTTTCAAATTTTGGATTCACTTCAATAGGTTGGTGATAAAATGTTTCATAGAAATATGAGATTTGACGAGGATACTTCAAACGAGGCGAAAAACAAAACATTGGAAAGAGAAATTAAACTTGCTCGAACGATTCAAATGCGACTACTAAATGGGAATGAACCCGATATTGAGAATGGAAGTGTCACGGGTGTCTCCATCCCTGCTCGTCTGATTGGGGGAGATTATTATGATTTCTATTTATTACCGAATGGTAAGGTGCGTATTATTCTTGGTGATGTGATGGGGAAAGGTATTCCAGCTGCTATGTTGATGATCTTAACAAGAGGGGCTTTTCGAAGTGCAGCGGAAACAACAAAAGGACCTGCGGAAACATTAACAGCGATGAATCATGCGATGTATAATGATTTAAGAACATTAGGCTCGTTCGTTACTGTCATCTGTGTCGATTGGTGCCCAAATACAAAGGAATTAACATATGCAAGTGCGGGGCATGATTTGCCGATTTTAGTTCAAGCGGATCAAACCATTCGCGAGTTGCCAACAAATAAAGGAGTTATGATTGGCGGATTAGAAGATGCGACATATCACGATGGTTCGGTCACTTTAGAAGAACATGATTTGTTGTTCTTTTACACTGATGGTATAACCGAAGCGCAGGACGAAGAAGGTGACATGTTCCGAATTGACCGGCTTAGACAAGTCCTAATCGATCATTGTCATGAATCCGTGAATGACGTTCAAGAAGCAGTCACTCAGGCCTTAACTTCTTTTACGGGAAATATACAGCAAAAAGATGATATAACGATGGTCTTATTACAAGTCAATGATGGAGAAGCTGATATTTCAAGTTACAATTCACCCGTTCTTTAAATCGTTGACAAATAATGTTTTCGGTGTAAAATACTAAGTAGTAAGTACTTTGGAAATATCCATACTACTTCCGAAACTCGTTGTCTTTTTCGACAAATGTTTGCAGAAATGATGCGATTTTGGGTTATTTTTTGCCTGGATGGCCCTCTGTTTTGGAAGATTAGCGTCGATTTTTGCGCTTTCCCGGGCAATAATTACCCTATTATTTCCGAACTATTATATCGAATAGACAGGAAGCCCAGCGGATATCTTCACTAAAACTGAATCACATCGTTAATGACCAAAATATTTTCAACAATGTACCCACATCACGAGATCATGATGTGGGTACAAATTAATTAGAATAGAGGTGTATGTGAATTAATCGTTGTTTGTACTTTGTTTTTTTCCTCATAAAACTTACCATGCGTTGCTTGAATTAAATGCTGAAATAGGTCATCTGTTCTCTCTTCTAATGCTTCAATGCCGACACCAGTAATCCCGCCTGTTACACATACTTTTTCAATCAGTTCATCTAATGTGAAGTGTTTCTGTTCTAATAACTTTCCAAAACCTATAAACATTTTTTCCATTAATAAGGTTGCGTGTTCTTGTGAAATCGATGTTTGATTTTGCGCATCATGTATATATCTTTCTGCTAAGTAGGAGAAGAAAGCGGGTCCACACGATACCATGTCAGAAGAAATTCGAATGATATTTTCATCAATGACGAACGGTTCTGAAAATTGGCTGCACTGATGGATGAATGTATCTTGTTCTTTTTTATTCATGCGACTGCCAAAAGTAATTAAAGACACGCCACCTAGTGCTCGATTGGTTATACTCGGAACCATTCGCGCCACTCGGCAATTGACGAGTTGTTCCAATTGGTCCACAGAAATTCCACTCGTAATCGAGACTAATAATTGATGATCTTTGAGAATTGTTTTTGCTTCATGCAGTACATTGACCATATCACGAGGTTTTACGCAAAGAAAAATGGTATCCACTTTTTGTATCACATCAAATGTGCTTTCTACAACCTGTATCCTGGGATATTGTGTTTGTAATTTTTGTGCTTTCGCTAACGTACGATTGGTTATGAATAGGTCGGCTTCGTCAATAACATTTGATTGGATAAAGGCATGGGTAATCACTTCACCCATATTTCCAGTCCCAATTATTCCCCATTTCATGCTACTCGCCTCCTGTATCGTTTTCTATCACATTATTATATGTCTCGTTTCTAAGATCTATGATAAAAGGAGTGGTAAAGGTGTATATGTTTAAACAATATTGGTATGTGTTCGTAATTGGTATAGTGCTTGTCTTATGGATTATCGTTGATCCAGCGCAAGAACAACAGACATCCAGTGATGATATGTTTGTCGTTGAAGATACAGATACTGAAGAAGTTTCAAGTGAGGAAGATACGGGCTCAACTGAAGTGATGGTTGATATAAAAGGTGAAGTAAAACAACCAGGAGTTTTTGAAATGAATGCTGAACAACGCGTGAAAGATGTGGTTGATCTTGCTGGTGGTTTTACAGAAGAGGCAGATCAAACGTCCATTAATTTAGCTGAGCGCGTTTATGACGAAATGGTGATTATTGTATATTCTAGTGAGGCAGAGCAAGGAACGAATGGTTCAATCAGACAAGCTGATAAGATACGGATTAACCAAGCATCAATTGAAGAATTGAAGGAGCTACCAGGAGTTGGCGAAGTGAAAGCCAATGCTATTATTGAATACCGAGAATCCAATGGCCCGTTTAAAGATGCCAGTGAATTAACGAAGGTCACAGGGATTGGTGACAAGACAGTTGAACAATTAAAAGAGCAAGTTCAAGTTCCGTAATGAATGATTGACGCTATTTATGTGAATCGGTACACTTTAAGTAATATGACGAAAGTTGTAGAAAGAAAGGGTGGAGAAAAAAATGGAGCGAATTTCATGGCATCAATATTTTATGGCGCAAAGTCACTTGTTAGCATTACGTAGCACGTGTACGCGACTGATGGTAGGCGCAACGATTGTACGCGATAAGCGAATAATCGCTGGTGGATATAACGGAAGCGTCTCAGGTAGTGTGCATTGTATTGATGAAGGTTGCTATGTGATTGACGGTCATTGTGTACGTACCGTTCATGCTGAAATGAATGCAATGTTACAATGTGCGAAATTTGGGGCGTCAACTGAGGGGGCTGAAATATATGTAACTCATTTTCCTTGTTTAAATTGTTGTAAAGCAATCATTCAAAGTGGTATTCAAACGGTTTATTATGCGACAGATTACAAAAATCATCCGTATGCATTGGAACTTTTTGCAGAAGCAAATGTACATGTTGAAAAAGTAGAGTTGGACCGTGACGTCATTGAATTAAAGCCAGATCAATCGAATCTATAACAGAAGATAGGTAAGGAGGGGTGTAATGGCAGGAAAATTACATTGGATTGTACTCGCTATCATTACTGGCTACTTGGCAAAGCGAATGGATATTCCGATATTGATAGTAGTATTTTTTCCTTGGCTTGTTGTGTTGTACATTCAAAAGCGTATAACTGCCCCTTTTTTTGGATGTATTGCACTTTGCTGTATCGTAAGCTTCTTTGAATTTCCCGCAACTTCTCTTTCCTACGATGTGACCTCCAAAGAGTCTCTATCCGTACAAGGTAAAATTACTTCTGAAGTAGACAGAGGGAATGAGCGCATTCATTTTCTGTTTCGCGAAGCCTCAACTGATCAACTTATGAACGTTGTCTATTTCCCAAACGATTCCGTTGATAAAACCCATATCAATGATTGGAAAACTGGCGCACAATGCGACTTGTTTGGACAGTTTTCGAATCTTCCGACCCAAACCAATCCAGGAGAGTTTGACTATCAGCAATTTTTAGCTAGTCGTGGTGTTGTTACTGAGTTTCAGATTACTGACTTAGGAGAAAATCATTGTGTAGGTAACAATATGCTTCATCATGTGTATCAAATCAAACAACAAATGCGTCATCATATCGGCGAAAAAGTAGGTGATTTTACCGAAGCGTGGATCGCTGCTTTATTGTTTGGCGACAGAGATCAGTTATCTGACGATGTGATTCAATTATTTGAACGTTGGCATCTATCTCATTTGTTGGCGATATCGGGTTTGCATGTAGGATTATTCATCACTTGTTTGTATTTTTTCCTCGTGATTGGATGTAGAATCACAAAAGAAACGGTTCAATGGATCTTAATCGGATTTTTACTGATCTATCCACTTTTAGCAGGTGCAGCACCATCTGTTTGGCGAGCAAGTTTACTTGTCTTATTGTTTATCATTTTACGGAAGATCAAATGGAGTTATACGAGTACGGATGGATTAAGTGCTATTTTTATTGTAATGGTCGTGGTGGATTCAACGCTGCTTGATTCGTTAGCTTTTCAATTTAGTTTCTTTGTGACGTATGCGATCCTTTTATCGAAGAGATGGCTGTTAACTGATTCAAATTATATCTGGTCCTCATTAAGAGTAAGTTTACTCTGTTTTCTTGTTGTTATCCCGCTTCAACTCTTTCATTATTATCAAATCCAACCATTATCGATTCTTTTGAATTTGTTTGTGATTCCTTATTTTTCGATCGTTGTGATTCCAGGATTATTAGCGATAGCCGTTTCGACACTGTTACCGTTAGGCACTAGTTATTTAACAGCAATCTTTCAATGGATTCATACGTTTGCTTTATCCATGATTGAATCCGTGGATGTGCATGTAGATGTGACATGGATTATTGGTAAGGTTTCATTACTGTTTTTTTTGTTGTATTTTCTATTGTTCGTTGTATTCATGATCTTTATGGAAAAACGTAAGACGAAACAAGCCTTTGTATGTGCGATTCTTTTCGTCGGATTACTAATTAGTGAAAGCTTAGGTCCGTATTTTGATCATGAAGGACAAATGACGATGTTACATATTGGCCAAGGAGATGCATTGGTTATCGAACTTCCTTATCGAAAAGGTGTTTTTATGATTGATGCAGGCGGAAGTTTTGGCAATGATTTTACAACACCTTCTGATCAAGTGTTTCAAAATGTAATTGATCCATTTTTGAAATCGAGAGGGATTGCACGGATTGATGCCATATTTCTAACACATGCTGATCATGACCACATAGGTAGTGTGCCCTATCTTATGGCGAATTATCCCGTCACGTCTGTCATCACGAGCCCATATTTTGAAAAGGATCTTTTACGAACATATCGAAATATCAATGCAAACGTCAAGTATGTTCAAGTAAGGCAAGGAGATCAATTGAATGTCGCTAACCAGTCATTTTTAGTATTAC
Organism: Gracilibacillus halophilus YIM-C55.5; assembly: GCF_000359605.1. Classification (GTDB taxonomy): domain Bacteria; phylum Bacillota; class Bacilli; order Bacillales; family Amphibacillaceae; genus Gracilibacillus; species Gracilibacillus halophilus. The sequence continues at coordinate 233,584 of NZ_APML01000019.1, read as the reverse complement.
ATCCAGGTATTGACATGGATAGTAAAAATGAGAATTCGTTAGTGTTAAAAAGTAAATTCGGTAGTTATGAGTGGTTATTTACAGGAGATATTGAAGCTGCTAGTGAAGCATCACTTATTGAGGACAATGTACCACTTGATAGCGATATTTTGAAAGTGGCACATCATGGTAGTCAAACGTCTTCCACTCAAGACTTTCTTGAAGAAGTTAGGCCACAAATTGGATTGATTTCGGTTGGAGAAAAAAATCGCTACAACCATCCAAATCCAGAAGTGCTAGCGCGTTTTGAAGAAAATGCTATTCCGATTTATCGAACCGACCAATCAGGAGCGATTATTTATCGTTTTTCACAAGAAAATGGCACGCTCTATCCTTTTTTACCATATAATAAAGTAAAATAAAGAAACGAGACTGATTTGGTCTCGTTTCGCTTTCATATTTAAGAGCCGATCGCGTCAAAAATGACAGCAATAAAGAAAATGATCATAAAGAATAAAAAGGAAAAAATAAAACCATATCCCGCATCGAATAAGTCGTGTCGCTTGGATTGTACATCTTTTTCAAACTTGTTCATTTTGCACCCTCCTATTTACATGCATCATTATGTAGCATTCCCTAACTTAGCAAGAGTTTACACCTATAGAATCAAATGATTACGGTCAATCTATATGTAAAGAAAAACATCGCAACTTAAGTGGATACCTAGGGCTATTTAAGTTGCGTTTAATATAGATTGGTGTGGGGAGATGCTTGTCATCTTCCCACTTTATTTCTTTCGGTCGGAAGATTCCTTTTCATTGCGTTTATCTTATTATACAATAAAACATAATTGATGATTTTGCAACTGAAAAAAACAATTTGTGATTACATAAAAATACTGGTCTTGGAGTGGACAAAATGAGTTATATGGACGCAGTTGAGCAAATCAAAGCAAGAAATTTTTCCTCGGTTTATTATTTGTACGGCACGGAAAATTATATGATTGAAGAAGTAAAACAGGCGTTATTCAAATATGCATTAGAGGAGGAAGACCGGCAAACTAATGTGTCCCAGCATGATTTAGAGGAAACATCTATTCAAGAAGTGGTCGCTGATTGCGAGACACTTCCCTTTTTAGGTGAGCGCAAATTGGTCATTGCGAATAATCCGTCGTTTTTAAAAGCAAAACCGCCTGCATCCGATATCAATCACCATTTAGATCGTTTGCTTCAATATATAGATGAACCAGCACCCTTTAGTATTTTACTAATCATTGCTCCTTATGAGAAGAGAGATGATCGAAAGAAAGTCAATAAACAATTAAAACAAAAGGCTCATGCCATTGCTTGTGAACCATTGAAAGAGTGGAACATGGATGAGATGGTCTATCGTATCGCTAGGCAACACCACGTCACCGTCTCAGAAGATGTTGTGCAATATATCGTAAGTGAATTGGGGACGAACCTAATGGCGATTCAATCGGAAATAACCAAAATGGCTTTGTATGTTGGAGAAGGCAATCAAATCAAGCGAGAAGATGCTGAGCAACTATTATCTCATTATGAACATAGTTCTGGTCTCAAACTGATGGATACCATTATGAATCGAGACTTAGCAAAAGCAATGGAGATTAGCAAAGATTTAGAAAAAATGAACGAAGACCCGATTGCGTTGTTGGCACTTATTGCTTCGCAATTCCGTACATTAATGCATGTAAAGATGTTAAAACAAAAAGGATACAATCAAAATCAAATGGCCCAACAATTAGGTATTCATCCATATGTGGCGAAACTCTCACTTGGTCGCTCATCGAAGTTTTCTCATGAAGAGTTACAACAAGCATTATCACTGATCGCAGATACTGATGCTAAAATCAAGCAAGGAAAGTTAGAAAAATCATTCGCTTTGGAGTTACTGCTATATCAGTTAATCAATAGAAAATTGAAAAATGTTACATAAACGTAAGAGTTTCGAAGTATGGATGAGAGCTTACATAAAAAACGAACTTTATCTGATATAAATAGATAAAGTTCGTTTTTTTTACGCTTTTATGCGCTTAAGCTATTTACTTTTTTCGTTAGTCGTGCTTTTTGGCGACTTCCGTTGTTCTCATGAATTAAGCCTTTTTGCACGGCTTTATCAATTTTTCTAACAGCAGTTTTTAATGCGTCTTTTGCACTTTCAACATCATTTTTTTCAACTAGAGCGTCTACCTTTTTGATATGTGAACGCATTTCAGCTCTCATGGATTGATTTTTTTCACGGCTTTCATTATTAATGCGTACGCGTTTAATAGCCGATTTAATATTAGCCATATTTTCACCTCCAATATGATTCGTACCAGTTTCCTTACTCGGTCAAATGACATTTTACCAAAGCGGTGTAGAATTTTCAATCATAATCATTACTGATCATCGATGTATGAATCAATCTGAAATTTGCGGAGAAAACTAATCGATAAAATGGTGAAGGAGTGTTAAATATGACGAAACAGAACTTTGGCGTACGCACGGATTTAGCGATTGAAGCAAAAGATATGTACGCAAGTGATCAAACGAGTGACAAACAGCAAACAAAAGGTGTAAAGATTTCTGAAAAGACGGAAGGAAAAGTGAAAATAACGCGTGTCGATGTGGATGAAAACGGAGCAGAACAAATCGAAAAAAGCCCTGGAACGTACCGTACGATATATTCAAAAGCGATCAAAAAGCAAGATACCAAATTACAAATGGAAACAGCCAAAGTGATCGCTTCAGAACTTCGTGATTTAATGGACACCCATTCAATTTCAAAGGAAAGTTCGTGTTTAGTAGTTGGGTTAGGTAATCGTAATGTGACACCAGATGCACTTGGGCCATTTGCATTGGATAAAGTATTAGTCACCAATCATCTGTTTGAACACCAGCCGCAATATGTGGAGGATGGATATCGCCGAGTCGCAAGTTTTATACCAGGTGTGACCGGTGTTACTGGAATTGAAACGAGCAATATTATACAAGGCGTGATTGATCAGTTTCAACCTGACTTTGTCATTGCGATTGATGCGTTAGCTTCTCGTTCAATTGAGCGAGTGAATGCAACCATTCAATTAGCCGATTCAGGTATTCATCCAGGTTCAGGCGTTGGCAATGAACGTAAAGAATTAAGCAAAAAAACATTAGGTATTCCTGTATTTGCAATCGGTGTACCGACTGTCGTTGATGCCGTAACCATCACAAGTGATGCGATTGATTATGTGTTTAAACATGTAGGGAAAGAATTTAAAGAAAAAGATGATCCGGCAAAGGCTTTGGCACCTGCTGGAATGAATTTTGGAGACCGCTCGTTATCAGAAGAAGATATGCCAACGATTGAACAGCGAGAAAAGATCTTCGGTATGATCGGTGGTTTAGATGAAGGGGAGAAACGAGCATTGATGAAAGAAGTATTGACACCACTTGGTCATAATTTAATGGTTACCCCAAAAGAAGTCGATGGTTATATTAAAGATATGGCGCATATGGTAGCGCAAGGGCTAAATGCGGCCATGCACGATAATATCGATGTTCACAATGGTAGTTCATATACTCGTTAACTTGTAACGATTTGCTTTTCTTTAGTTACTGGTTCTACTTTCTATTGAATCGACATACATTTCTAGTAAATGTAATAGAGGAGATAGAAAGGAGAAACAAATGAGACCCCCTTTTCATCAAAAAAAACGTATATTATTTCTGACCCAAAACAAGATAGTAAGTATTGTTGCTATGTTCATCATCGCATTTTTCACAATATTTATTTTTGTTGGTATATTCACGAGTCTGCATCCGAATTATCGTGTCTCCTCAAATGTGATTCAAAAATGGACAACAGATATCGATGAAACCCTTTTTTTATCGTTGTTTTCCATGGAGAATCGAGCATTTTCACATGCCTTACCTGAAGACGAACCACCTATCAATATGTGGCAGTCGGTCTTTGAACTTGGAACGAATATCCGTCTACATGATGTGAGAAGTCTACTAGGGAGAGAGATTCCCGGATTTGATACGTATGATCGCCAAATTTTAATTGCTGGCGAGGGGACGGATTATACGAATTTAACGATGGAATCCACACCACCTTTAGATATTGTGTTAGAGGAACGAGAGGCAACCGAACCTGAAGAAAAACAAGATCGAGAAGATTCTCAGCAGTCGGAACAAACGACAGGTGAACGAGATGTCGTGTTCATTTATAACACGCATAATAGAGAATCGTTTTTACCTTATTTACCAGAAGCTGAAGAACCTAATGATGCCTTTCATGATGAAGTCAATATTACTCGAGTGAGCCAACAATTATCGGAAGACTTAAAGCGATATGGGATTGGTTCAAAAGTAGATGACACAGATATTGGGTCCATTCTCGTTGAAAATGATTGGAATTATTCGACTCATTCTTATCAGGCATCAAAAGAAGTAGTCGAAACGGCTTTACAAGAAGATCAGCATTTGAATTATGTATTTGATTTGCACAGAGATAGTATGCGGATGGATGTAACCACAAAAGAAATTGATGGAAAGAATTATGCGAAGCTAATGTTTGTGATTGGCGGGGATAACCCACATTATGAAAAAAATTACGCACTTGCCAAGTCTCTACATGAAGCGTTAGAAAAAGAATACCCTGGCATTAGTCGAGGTGTTGAGAAATATGGTGGCGCTGGTAGAGACGGTGTATATAATCAAGATGTTTCAGAGAATGCGTTAACGATTGAGTTTGGCGGTGTTGATAATACGATGGAAGAATTGTATAACACATCCGAGGTATTGGCAGAAATATTTAGTGAATATTATTGGAACGCTGAGAAAGTTTCTGGGGAGGAATAACGGATGAAGTTTCTATTTTACCTCTTTGTACTATGTATTATTTTTTCCTTCGGTATGTATATTGGCATGGATCGTACGGAGTCAACGATTATTGTTGACTCTTCTGACAGATCGAATGTAGAACAATCGGAGGAATCTTCGTCTGATGCTGAAGAAAAAAAAGTTGATCGTGACGAAATTATAGAAGAAATGAATAATTCCAATCAACATCAATCCGATCAAGTTTTACAAGAAAAAGCGCCCGACCCACCGATTTTTTTGAAAGTGGCATCGATGGGGGAAAAATTAGTAGAAAACGTCTTTGATCGGTTATTGTCAATTGGTTATTCCATCATAAATGAACTGTTTTAAAGGGAGAAGGATTGAACGTCGCTTGGTTCAATGCTATAATTTAAGTTAGTATGTATGTTGCTCGAGTATAGGAGTTGAGTCATAGTGACGAACATTAAGAAACAAGAAAACGTGCGGAACTTTTCGATCATTGCACATATCGACCACGGAAAGTCGACATTAGCGGATCGAATTTTAGAAAAAACAAAGGCATTAACGGATCGCGAAATGAAAGAACAATATCTTGACGCGATGGATTTAGAGCGTGAGCGGGGTATCACAATTAAATTAAACGCGGTTCAATTGAAATATGAAGAAGATGACGGTGAAGACTATCTTTTTCATTTAATTGATACACCAGGACATGTCGATTTTACATATGAAGTATCAAGAAGTTTGGCGGCGTGTGAAGGCGCTATTCTTGTTGTGGATGCTTCTCAAGGCATAGAAGCACAGACGTTGGCTAATGTGTATTTAGCATTAGATAATGACCTGGAAATCATACCAGTCATTAATAAAGTTGATTTGCCAAGTGCAGATACAGAGCGAGTGAAACAGGAGATTACGGATGTCATAGGCATTGATGGAGAAGAAGCCATCTTAGCAAGTGCTAAATCGGGAATTGGTATTGATGAAATTCTTGACCAGATTGTGGATAAGATCCCGCCGCCTGATGGGGAACCAGAAGAACCTTTAAAGGCGTTGATTTTTGATTCAATTTATGATTCTTATCGCGGTGTGATTGCTTCGATTTGTGTCAAAGAAGGTTCGGTGAAAGTCGGAGATAAAATCCAATTGATGGCGAATGGCAAAGAATTTGAAGTGAACGAAATCGGTGTATTAAATCCTAATCCGATAGAGCAAGACGTACTAACCGTTGGCGATGTGGGGTATCTGATTGCTTCGATCAAAAATGTAAAAGATACACGGGTAGGTGACACGATCACCCTTGCTGATCGACCAGCAAATGAGCCGTTGCCAGGATATCGCAGGTTAAATCCAATGGTATATTGTGGCATGTTCCCGGTAAACGCAGCCAAATACAACGATTTGCGTGATGCATTGGAGCGTTTGGAATTAAACGATTCCTCTCTTCAATACGAGCCAGAAACATCTCAAGCACTTGGATTTGGTTTCCGCTGTGGCTTTTTAGGCTTATTGCACATGGAAATTATTCAAGAACGAATTGAGAGAGAGTATGGTATTGATTTAATCACAACCGCGCCGAGTGTGATTTATAATGTGATCAAAACAGATGGCGATGAAATGATGATTGATAACCCATCTTTTATGCCTGATCATCAATCTGTTGAAGAAGTACAAGAACCGTTTGTTCGTGCGACAATTATGGTACCGAATGAATTTGTCGGTCCAGTGATGGAAATTTGTCAGAAAAAACGTGGTGAATTCCACGATATGGAATATTTAGATGATAATCGAGTAAACATTGTTTATGACATGCCATTAGCTGAAATCGTCTATGATTTCTTTGATCAATTAAAATCGCAGACGAAAGGTTATGCTTCGTTTGATTATGAAATGATTGGTTATAAAGCTTCTAATCTCGTGAAGATGGATATTTTAATCAATGGTGATACAATTGATGCTCTTTCTTTCATTGTGCATCGTGATTTTGCCTATGAACGAGGTAAGCAAATTGCTGAAAAGTTAAAGGATCTAATCCCACGTCAGCAGTTTGAAGTTCCAGTGCAAGCTGCGATAGGTAATAATGTCGTTGCTCGAACGAATATTAAAGCCATGCGCAAAAATGTTTTATCGAAATGTTATGGTGGCGACATTACAAGAAAAAGAAAATTATTAGAAAAGCAAAAAGAAGGTAAAAAACGTATGAAGATGGTCGGATCAGTGGAAATTCCACAAGAAGCCTTTATGAGTGTCTTAAAAATGGATGATGAATAACATCAAAAAACCCTTGTCGCATGGCAAGGGTTTTTCGGATAGCAAAGGAGGAGCACCATGATATCTTCAGTTTATATTCATATTCCGTTCTGCGAAAAAATATGTCATTACTGTGATTTTGTTAAATTCTTTTATGACGAGAAAATGGCTGACGAATATTTAGATGCACTGCACAATGAAATGGCGACAACGATTCAACAGCCGAAACAAAAAGTGCAAACTATTTTCGTCGGTGGTGGTACGCCGACTGCATTGAATATACAGCAATTGCAGCGATTGGTTGACATGGTGGATACGTATTTTGATGTATCAGCTGCAGATGAATATTCATTTGAAGCCAACCCAGGTGATTTAGACCAAGAAAAAATTAAAATTCTCAAGACAGCAGGTGTCAACCGAATTTCGATGGGGGTACAAGATTTTGATGACCAAATGTTAGAAACATTAGGACGCCTTCATCGAGTGAAAGATGTTTATCAGAACGTCAATGATTTAACGAAGCATGGCTTGACGAACATTAGTATTGACTTAATGTATAGCTTGCCTCAACAGACGTTAGAAGGTTTTAATCGAACATTAGATGAAGCATTGCAATTTGACTTGCCTCATTATTCGGCTTATTCATTACAAATTGAACCTAAGACTATTTTTTATCAACGGTATATGAAAGGAAATTTAACGAAGCCGCCTGAAGAAATGGAAGCTAAAATGTATGACAGTTTAAAAAAAGCGATGAACGAATACGGTGTGCACCAATATGAAATCAGTAATTTTGCCAAGCCCGGGTATGAGAGTAAGCACAATTTAACTTATTGGAATAATCAATATTACTATGGTTTTGGTGCTGGAGCTCATGGGTATCTTCCAGGTGAACGTATCATTAATATTCGTCCTTTCCCAGCTTATGTAAACGAAGCGAAGCATTCGGGGAAACCCGTTTTGCATCGAGAACCAATAACCAAAAAAGAAGAAATTGAGGAGGAATTGTTTTTAGGTTTGCGTAAACAAAAAGGTGTTTCCCTCGATAGTTTTCAAGAAAAATATAACTATACGGTCGATCAATTATATCAACGTGAGTTAGATAAGTTAAAAGAACGTGGATGGATTGAAGAACAAGATCGACATATTCGATTGACGGATCAAGGGATGTTATTTGGAAACGAAGTATTTGCAGCCTTTTTACTAGAAGAAGAAATCACATGATAGCGATCATTTTCTTTAGTCGAAAAAAATGAGATTTTCTTAATTGACATGTATAAGGAGATTTGATAATTTATAAATAGATTTAGCACTCATTTTACACGAGTGCTAACAGAGGTGATCATCGATGCTTACAGATAGACAGGTACAAGTACTACAGGTTATTATTGATGAGTTCATCCAATCAGCAGAACCCATTGGATCTCGTGCGATAGCTAAGAAGGAGCAAGTAACGTTTAGTCCAGCGACGATACGTAATGAAATGGCAGATCTAGAAGACTTGGGATTTATTGAGAAGACACATACCTCTTCTGGCCGTATTCCTTCTGAAAGAGGTTATCGTTTTTACGTCGATCATTTATTGTCACCGACACGACTGTCAGAAAGTGAAATGACGATCATACGCAATTCGATCCGAAAAGAAATGTTGGAATTTGAGCGTGTTGTTCAGCAATCGGCTCGTGTATTATCGGATTTAACGAATTATACATCCATGATTCTAGGACCGGAAGTGTTTGAAACAACGTTAAAACAAATTCAAATCATTAGTTTATCAGAGTATACGGCAGTCGCTATATTAGTAACAAGTACAGGGCATGTTGAACATCGATATTTTAATGTTCCGGCAAGTATGAAAACAAACGATTTAGAGAAACTAGTAAATATATTGAATGACCGTTTAACCGATGTACCGATTATTCAATTAGAAGAAAAACTATACGGGGAAATCATGGTGCTGTTACGTGAACATAGTGATGATTATGAAATGACTTATCATTATTTGAAAGAAGCACTATTAGATAAGCAACCCGTAAAGTTATATATGGATGGAAAAACCAACATTCTTATGCAACCTGAATTTAACGATGTCCAAAAAATCCAGTCTTTATATACGGTAATGGAAAAAGAAGACGAAATGGCTCATTTATTGCGAACGTCGGAACAAGGAATGAAAGTATCGATTGGACATGAAAATCAATTAGACGAAATGCAAGATTGTAGTTTAATTACGACAACGTACTCTCTAGGCGAAGGTCAAATTGGTACGATTGCATTACTTGGACCAACTCGAATGGAATATTCACGTGTGATTACGTTATTAAATGTATTATCCAAACGTTTGACAAGTACCTTTCATTCTTGGTATTAATTGGTCCGGAAAGAGTATGGTGTCGATACTATACTCTTTTCTTACGTAGTATGTAATGCATTTTATTTGCTATTTTATTTCATTTATGTTTAGCTTGAGCATGGTTTTATTTAGGAGGTGACATTAATGGCAGAAAAAGAAGAGCAACAAAAATTTTCTGAAGAAGAAGTGAAGGATCCACAAGAATCAAGTGTTGAAACAGATGTTGACGAAGATGTAGAAGTTGTCGATGAAGACGCATCTGAAGAAGTTGTATCATTTGAAGATACAGTTGATAAAGAAGCGTACGACAAATTGGAACAAGAAAAAACAGAATTGCAAGATAAACTGTTACGTGTTCAAGCGGAATATGATAACTTCCGTAAACGAACCAAGAAAGAAAAAGAAGCAGATTTAAAATATAAATCGCAAAATGTTGTAACAGAATTGCTACCCGTATTAGATAATTTTGAACGTGCGTTACAAGTAGAAGTTGAAGATAAAGCAGCAAAAAGTGTTGTTGATGGCTTAGAAATGGTATACCGTCAGTTGCGTTCTGTTCTTGAAGAAGAGGGTGTCGAAGAGATCGAAACAGACGGTGCAGAATTTGACCCGCATCTTCATCAGGCGGTTGCTCAAGCGGATGAAGAAGGGTATGAATCAAATCAAATTGTTGAGACCATGCAAAAAGGGTATAAATTGAAAGATCGTGTGATTCGCCCTGCAATGGTCAAAGTAAATCAATAAGTACATAGGAAGTGAAGGAGGATATAGAAAATGGGAAAAATTATTGGTATTGACTTAGGTACAACAAACTCATGTGTAGCAGTGATGGAAGGTGGAGAGTCCAAGGTAATTCCAAACCCTGAAGGGAATCGTACGACTCCGTCTGTTGTTTCCTTTAAAAATGGCGAACGTCAAATCGGTGAAGTCGCAAAGCGTCAAGCGATTACGAACCCTAATACCATTCAATCGATTAAGCGTCATATGGGAACAGATTACAAAGTAGAGGTTGAAGGAAAAGAATATACACCACAAGAAATTTCAGCGATTATTCTGCAACATTTGAAATCATATGCAGAAGATTATTTAGGCGATACAGTTGATAAAGCAGTTATTACGGTTCCGGCATACTTTAACGACGCTGAACGTCAAGCGACCAAAGATGCTGGTAAAATTGCAGGACTCGAAGTAGAGCGTATCATTAACGAACCTACAGCTGCAGCACTAGCTTATGGCATTGATAAAGCAGAAGATGACCAAACTGTACTCGTTTATGACCTTGGTGGCGGTACTTTTGATGTATCGATTCTTGACATTGGGGAAGGTACTTTCGAAGTTGTATCAACAGCAGGTGATAACCGTCTTGGTGGTGACGACTTTGACCAAGTACTGATTGATCACATGGTAGCAGAATTCAAGAAAGAAAATGGTATTGACCTTTCTCAAGATAAAATGGCATTACAGCGTTTGAAAGACGCAGCTGAAAAAGCGAAGAAAGACTTATCAGGTGTACAACAAACACAAGTGTCCTTACCATTTATTACAGCAGGAGATGCTGGTCCATTACACTTGGAAATGAATATTACGCGTGCGAAATTTGATGAGCTTTCATCAGACCTCGTTGAGAAAACAATGGGACCAACGCGTCAGGCGCTAAAAGATGCTGATATGTCCGCAAGCGAAATTGATAAAGTATTACTCGTGGGTGGTTCAACACGTATTCCAGCTGTTCAAGAAGCCATTGAGAAAGAAATTGGCAAAGAACCATCAAAAGGAGTCAATCCTGACGAAGTGGTTGCACTAGGTGCTGCTATTCAAGGTGGCGTACTTCAAGGTGACGTAAAAGATGTTGTATTATTAGACGTTACGCCATTATCTCTAGGTATTGAAACAATGGGTGGTGTAACAACAAAACTGATTGAACGTAATACAACGATTCCGACAAGTGCACAACAAGTATTCTCAACGGCAGCAGATAATCAAACAGCAGTGGATATTCATGTGCTCCAAGGTGAACGTGAAATGGCACAAGATAACAAGACGTTAGGTCGTTTCCAATTAAACGATATTCCAGCAGCGCCACGCGGTGTACCACAAATCGAAGTTTCTTTTGACATTGACGCAAACGGTATTGTCAATGTACGTGCAAAAGATTTAGGTACGAACAAAGAACAGTCAATCACTATTAAGTCTTCTTCTGGTCTTTCAGATGATGAAGTCGAGCAAATGGTGAAAGAAGCAGAAGAAAATGCTGAAGAAGATAAGAAACGTCGTGAAGAAATTGAACTTCGTAATGAAGCAGATCAACTTATCTTCCAGACAGATAAAACTATTAAAGACCTTGGCGATAAGGTAACAGATGAAGAAAAACAAAAAGCCGAATCAGCAAAAGATGAATTGCAACAGGCTTTAGATGATAACGATCAAGAACAAATTCAAGCGAAAAAAGAAGCGCTTGAGCAAGAAGTTCAAACACTAACAATGAAGCTTTATGAACAAGCACAACAAGATGCTCAAGCAAATAGCGATGCACAAGATAATCAGTCAGGGCAGGATGACGAAGTAGTCGATGCAGACTACGAAGAAGTAGATGACGAAGAAGATAAGAAATAACGATTTGCCTCAAACAAGTAAGACAAAAAGTCAAAGTCCATTTCCATGGCTTTGACTTTTTCCATGTTTCATCCGAGATGGACAGATAAATATTTGAAAATATTTATGGTTCAATGTTATGATAAAGTTTATGCAATAAACGAGCGGGAGCGTGATCAGCCAGTGAGTAATAAAGACTATTATGATATATTAGGTGTTTCAAAAAATGCATCAAAAGACGAGATCAAAAAAGCCTACCGTAAATTAGCTCGGAAATATCATCCGGACGTAAGTGAAGAAGAAAACGCGCAAGAGAAATTTAAAGAAGTAAAAGACGCATATGAAGTACTAGGAGATGAACAAAAGCGTGCGAACTACGATCAGTTTGGTACTGCAGATCCAGGTCAAGCTGGTGGTTTTGGTGGTTTCGGTGGTGCTGATGACTTTGGTGGCTTCGGAGATATTTTTGATATGTTCTTCGGAGGCGGACGCAGACGTGATCCGAATGCACCACGTCAAGGCAATGATTTACAGTATCGCATGACATTAGAGTTTGAAGAAGCGATTTTTGGTAAAGATACTGAAATCTATATTCCTCAAGAAGAATCTTGTAGTACGTGTCAAGGTTCTGGCGCAAAACCTGGTACACATCCAGAAACATGTTCACATTGTAACGGAAGTGGCCAGTTAAACATGGAACAAAATACACCATTTGGTCGTGTTGTTAATCGAAGAGCATGTCACCATTGTCAAGGAACTGGAAAAATGATTAAAGATAAATGTACGACTTGTGGTGGCGATGGTCGCGTGAAAACGCGTAAAACCATTCAAATTAACATTCCAGCAGGTATTGATCATGGTCAACAGATACGTGTGGCTGGAAAAGGTGAAGAAGGCGTAAATGGGGGTCCTCCAGGCGACTTATATGTTGTTGTTCAAGTTCAACCACATGAATTTTATGAACGCGAAGGAGACCATATTTTCTGTGAAATGCCAGTCACATTCACACAAGCTGCATTAGGTGATGAAGTAGAAGTACCTACTGTTCATGGACGCGTGAAATTGAAGATCCCAGCTGGTACGCAAAATGGGAAAACCTTCAGATTAAAAGGAAAAGGTGCACCGAACGTTCATGGTCAAGGTCATGGCGATCAACATGTTAGAATTCGTGTTGTCACACCAACAAACTTAACTGACAGACAGAAGGAATTGTTGCGAGAATTTCATGAGATTAGTGGAAACAAGCCAGCTGATGAACAAGAAGACACCTTTTTTCAAAGAGTGAAACGCGCGTTCAAAGGTGAATAAATCATAAAAGTGAGTTGATCTGTTTGAAGTGGACTGAATTGAGTATTTACACGACAAATGAAGCGATTGAGCCGATTTCAAACATTCTTCATGAAGCCGGTGCTAGCGGTGTGGTGATTGAAGATAAAGCAGATTTGGAAGCGGAATGGGATTCAATGTATGGCGAAGTTTATGAACTAGACCCAGCTGATTATCCTGAAGAAGGTGTACGCCTCAAGGCTTATCTACCTGTAAACAGTTTTCTAGGCGAAACAGTATCTGAAATTAAACAAGCGATTAACAATTTACTCGTACATGATATTGATATTGGCCTCAACAAAATTACATTAAGTGAAGTCAATGAAGAAGATTGGGCAACTGCTTGGAAAAAGTATTATAAACCGGTGAAAATTTCTGATAAAGTCACCATAACGCTACGTGGGAAGATTACCAACCGGTTACCTCCGATGAAATTATTATCGAATTAGACCCGGGAATGGCATTTGGTACAGGTACGCATCCGACCACCGTACTTAGTATACAAGCTTTAGAACGGTATATTCAGACAGATGATCAAGTGATTGATGTTGGGTGTGGATCGGGTGTGTTAAGTATTGCGTCGATTTTATTCGGCGCAACACACGTATCTGCCTATGATTTAGATGATGTCGCTGTAAAAAGTACCACCATTAATGCAAAATTAAATAAGGTGGACGAACAAATTCATGCAAAGCAAAATAACTTATTAGATAACGTCACAATCCAACCGGATGTCATTGTTTCAAATATTTTAGCCGAAGTTATACTACGTTTTGAAAAACAGGCGTTTCATTTGGTGAAACCGGGTGGCTATTTTATTACTTCAGGTATTATTCAAACGAAAAAGGATGAAGTAAAACATGCCTTAGTCAAAATCGGTTTCGATATTATCGAGGAAAACAAAATGGAAGACTGGATTTCATTCATCGCTCAAAAACCGTTAGAGAGCAGGTGATGATTTGCAACGTTATTTCATCGATGAAGAGAATTGGACAAAGGATCAAGTGACGATACACGGCGATGATGCTCATCATATCATACGCGTTATGCGAATGGAAGAAGGAAGCAAAGTGATTTGTAATCGGCCAGACGGGGTATCTGCACGTTGTCAAATTACCGACATAAGTGATCAAGCCGTACACGCAAATGTATTAGAATGGCTTGATGAAGATCAAGAGCTTCCAGTATCTGTGACGATTGCTCAAGGTTTACCTAAAGGTGACAAATGGGACTGGATTTTGCAAAAAGGTACGGAACTAGGAGCGAATGCATTCATTCCCTTTCAAGCGAAACGATCTGTGGTGAAATGGGATGAAAAGAAAGTGAAAAAGAAAAAAGACCGCTGGCAAAAGATTGTGAAAGAAGCGAGTGAACAAACACATCGTAATTATATACCAACAGTAGCGTCAGTTTATAGTATCAATGAATTGCTAAAAGCGAGTGATAGTTATGAGCATACATTCATTGCCTATGAAGAAGAAGCGAAACAGTCTTTCCCTAATCCAACACTTTATCAAATGTTAGAAGATGTTATCCCTGGTGAGTCGATCATGATTTGCATTGGACCTGAAGGAGGATTTGCGGAAAATGAAGTACGACAGTTAAAAGAAGCTGGTTTCCAATCGATTCGATTAGGACCGCGTATTTTGAGGACTGAAACGGCTTCACTGTATGCTTTAGCTTGCTTATCATTTTATTTTGAAGAAATGAGGTGAAGAGATGACGACAGTGGCTTTTCATACGTTAGGTTGTAAAGTAAACCAGTATGAAACAGAAGGGATATGGCAAAAGTTTAAAAATGAAGGATATGAACGCGTCGATTTTGATCACCATGCCGATGTTTATGTGATTAACACGTGCACGGTAACGAATACAGGTGATAAAAAAAGTCGACAAGTCATCCGTCGAGCTGTGCGAAAAAATCCTGAAGCAGTCGTTTGTGTGACAGGGTGTTATGCACAAACTTCACCAGGAGAAATCATGGAAATTCCTGGGGTTGATATTGTCGTCGGTACTCAAGATCGTGGCAAGATGATTCAACATATTGAAGAACATCAAGAACATCGTATGCCTATTAATGGTGTTTCGAATATTATGAAAAACCGTGTATTTGAAGAAATGGATGTACCTGAGTTTTCTGATCGTACCCGAGCAAATTTAAAAATTCAAGAAGGCTGTAACAACTTCTGTACATTCTGCATTATCCCATGGTCTCGCGGTTTGTTGCGTTCACGTAAACCGGAAAATGTGTTAGATCAAGCTCAACAATTAGTTGATGCAGGATACAAAGAGATCGTCTTAACGGGTATACATACAGCAGGTTATGGTGAAGACATGAAAGATTACAATTTTGCCCAACTCCTGCGTGATTTAGAAAACCATGTCGAAGGTTTGAAACGAATTCGTATCTCTTCAATCGAAGCGAGTCAAATAACGGATGAGGTGATTGAAGTCCTCGACCGTTCAACGAAAGTCGTTCCACACTTACATATTCCGTTGCAGTCAGGTTCTAATACCGTACTAGAACGGATGCGACGGAAATATTCGACTGACTTTTATAAGAAACGGATTGAGAAGATTCAACAAGCTTTACCAGAACTGGCGATTACCTCAGATGTCATTGTTGGATTTCCAGGTGAAACAGAGGAAGAGTTTCAAGAAACAATGAATTTTGTCCGTGATATTGGTTACTCTGAATTGCATGTTTTTCCATTTTCAAAGCGTACGGGTACACCAGCCGCACGTATGGATGATCAAGTGAATGATCAAGTGAAACATCAACGTGTGCAACAGTTAATTGAGTTGTCGAACCACCAAGCATATGAATATGCCAAACGATATGAAGATGAAGTGGTAGAAGTGATTCCTGAAGAATTTGATCAAGAATATCCAAATCACTTGATCGGCTATTCGGATAATTATTTAAAAGTACGTTTTGAAGGAACGAAAGATATGATTGGTCAAATTGTCCGTGTCAAAATCACAAAAGCAGGTTACCCGTATAACGATGGTACATTTGTCCGTGTCATGGATGATGAAGCATTGAAAATATAAAACAGTTGACCTATTTCAATCATTGTATTATAATGTATAAGACATATGCTATAGATACATATGTTGATGAATTTATTTGTTCGCTTCGGAGGGAGGGAAATTAGCATGGCTAACACAACTCGCGTGCGTAAAAACGAGTCGCTTGATGACGCTCTTCGTCGCTTTAAACGTGATGTTTCCAAATCGGGTACATTATCTGAATATCGTAAGCGTGAATTTTATGAAAAACCTAGCGTTCGTCGTAAGAAAAAGTCTGAGAATGCTAGAAAGCGTAAATAAAGAGGGTGTAAAATCATAATGGCTATTGTGAATCAATTGAACCAGGATATGAAGCAAGCGATGAAGGATAAGGATAAGCCCAAGTTAAATGTTATCCGAATGGTAAAATCTGCTCTTCAAAATGAAGCCATTAAGTTGCAAAAAGATGATTTGAATGAGGAAGAAGAACTCACTGTTCTAGCAAGAGAGCTAAAACAGAGAAAAGACTCCCTCCAAGAATTTCAAGATGCTGGACGTGATGATTTAGTTGAAAATCTTCAACATGAAATACAAGTGATTCAAGCATATATGCCGACCCCATTAACAGATGATGAACTTGATGAAGTTGTAAAAGAAACAATCAAAGAAGTTCAAGCTGAATCTAAGCAAGATATGGGTAAGGTAATGGGTGCTTTGATGCCAAAAGTGAAAGGTAAGGCAGATGGCACTAAGGTGAATCAAGTCGTGCAAAAACATCTTACGTAAATGATTAAGATAACCCACTATAATAAGACTAACCAAATCCTTAGCCTACACTATAGGTTAAGGATTTTTTACACTTTTATTTGCAATCATTCGATGAACTACGCTTAACCTCGATTCATTATTTTTTAATGATACTAATGAAATCGTCACCAACCATTAATAATTTTATGAAACCTTTGACGTTTTACCTTCGTATAAAGTGTAAGAAAGATGAAGTTGAATGGAGAAGGGAGGGATATGATGAGAAGGAGAGCACTTATCATTGGATTGGTTTTGATTATGTTTGGCCTCTTCAGTAGTCCATTATGTGCTACCCCTCAAGCAGAAACCGCTGAGGATGTTGGTTCAGGAAGTCTCGTTTATATTGTACCGATCGAGAATGAGGTCGAAAGAGGTTTAGAGGCTTTTTTACGAAGAGCGACAGAAGAAGCGGCTGCTAATCAAGCAGATCATATGATTTTTGAAATCAATACACCTGGTGGAGCGGTTGCTGCTGCACAAAATATAGCTGAGCTCCTACAAGATATGGAGATTGAAACCACTTCGTTTGTTACCGTGAAAGCTATATCAGCTGGTTCTTACATAGCGTTAAACACAGATCATATTTATTTCAAACCGCAAGCCAGCATGGGGGCCAGTGGTGTAATAACAAGTGATGGGAACGCCGCTGACAAAAAAACGCAATCTGCCTGGATCGCGAGTATGGAAAGTGCTGCAACATCCAAAGGGCGTGACCCACTCTATGCTCGAGCAATGGCTGATAAATCTATTGATCTAAGTGAATATGGTGCACCAAAAGGAGAATTCCTTACATTAGGTGCTGAATCTGCAGTAGAAGTTGACTACGCTGAGGCGATTGTTGACAATCGTAAAGCGCTATTAAAAGAATTAAACCTAACAGGAGCTGAAACAGTTGAAGTAGAGCCTACACTTGCTGAACATATTGCGCGGTTTATCACCAATCCAGTGGTCGTTCCGATCTTATTGTCCTTAGCGAGTATGGGGCTCATTGTTGAACTCTATTCACCAGGGTTTGGTATTCCTGGATCCATCGGAATTGGATCGCTTGTTCTCTTTTTCTATGGTCATATTATTGCAGGTTTAGCTGGTTATGAAGCCATCGTATTATTGATGATAGGAATTGTGTTATTAATTATTGAATTATTCACTCCAGGTGGTATTTTAGGGTTCATAGGGGTAGGTGCGATCGTTGGTTCATTGTTTATGTCGACTGATGATGTCGGACATATGGCGATGAGCATTGCGATTGCACTAATCACAGCCATAGCTCTCTCGGTAATTTTATTTAAAATCATTGGAGTGGAAAAAGGCTTCTTTCGCCATATTATTTTACAAGATGCAACGACGGCTGAAGAAGGTTATGTATCGAATGCCAATCGATTAGAGTTGATTGGATTACAAGGAGTCACTTTAACCCAATTACGACCATCGGGAGCGGCTGAGTTTAATGAAGAGCGACTTGATGTTGTATCAGAAGGAAGTTTTGTAGCAAAAGACCGACCAGTAAAAATTATTAAAGTGGAAGGTTCACGAATTGTTGTAAAAGAGATTCAAACATAAACATTGAAGGAGGATATGAACATGGATTACGGACAGTTAGTACCAATTATTGGTGTTGCATTAATTGTTATTGCAGTGATTATATTATTTACCTTTATTCCAGTCATGCTATGGATTAGTGCATTAGCAGCCGGGGTGAAAGTCAGTATTTTTACACTTGTAGGGATGCGTTTAAGACGAGTTGTCCCGTCTCGTGTCATTAACCCGTTAATTAAAGCACATAAAGCTGGTTTAGGTGTGACAACAAATCAGTTGGAAAGTCATTACTTAGCAGGTGGTAACGTAGACCGAGTCGTCAATGCGTTAATTGCTGCACAACGGGCTAATATTGAGTTGAGTTTTGAACGATGTGCTGCGATTGATTTAGCAGGTCGTGATGTATTAGAAGCTGTACAAATGAGTGTAAATCCAAAAGTTATTGAAACTCCATTTATTGCGGGTATTGCTATGGATGGTATTGAAGTAAAAGCAAAAGCTAGAATCACTGTTCGCGCTAACATTGATCGACTCGTAGGTGGTGCTGGCGAAGATACAGTGATCGCTCGTGTCGGTGAGGGAGTCGTTAGTACAATTGGTAGTTCACAAGCACATACGGAAGTGTTGGAAGACCCTGATTCGATCTCGCATAATGTGCTTAATCGAGGCTTGGATGCAGGAACCGCTTTTGAAATATTATCTATTGATATTGCTGATGTTGACGTAGGTAAGAACATCGGTGCGATCTTGCAGACAGATCAAGCAGAAGCAGATAAAAATATTGCTCAAGCTAAAGCAGAAGAACGTCGTGCGATGGCAGTCGCTCAAGAACAAGAAATGATGGCGAAAGTACAAGAAATGCGCGCGAAAGTGGTGGAAGCTGAAGCAGAAGTTCCACAAGCACTGGCAGCAGCATTACGTTCTGGACATATGGGTGTGATGGATTACATGAATTACAAGAATATTGACGCTGATACAGATATGCGTGATTCAATTGGTAAATTAACCGATAATAATGAGGAAAATGATGATCAAGATAACAACTAATTGCATATGGTTCTTTTACGAAAGAAAGGAGGGGGCAAATGGATGAGCTACTAGGAATTATTATACCGATTCTGACAATTGGTGCGTGGCTCTTGAGTTTGATGAAAAATGCTGATGAACAAGAAGAAAAACCTGTCCGCCCTAAACAAACGTCATCGTCACCATCATATGAAACGATAGAGACAGAACCAGAACTTGCGGATGTAAGGACATCGGAAACAACAGATGAACCCGTATTTCAGTCTAGCTATGAAGAGCAAAGACAAGCACAAGCCGAACGACTAAAAGAAAAGTATGAACAATCTAAAGAGATACAAGCACAATCGAGTTCTCATGATGCTATTTTAGAGGAAGGAACGCCTGTTGCATATAAGAAAGACGAGAGTCTCTCTACTTCCTTATCAATTCAGCAAAACCTTACGAAAAAAGGTATCACTCAAGGGATCATTATGGCTGAAGTATTAGGTCCGCCAAGAGCCCATCAAAAACGATTGCCCCATCGAAATAAATAATAAACAAAAAAGCTGTTTGAGGCATTGCGCCTTAGGCAGCTTTTTTTCATTTCGTGGGAACATTTACAAGGTTCTGATTTTTTTTGATGATCATACAATGTATTTGAGGGGAGGCTGTCATCATGAGCAAACTCAAGCAAAGAATAGGGAGTATGCTACAACAAACATTTGATCTACCTTCCGAAGTAACACTCGAATTACCGAGAATAACCATGGTTGGATCGATCCATGCATATATCGAAAATCATCATGGATTATTAGTCTTCCAAGATCAAGAGTTACGCGTAAAAGTATATGGTGGTTTTGTTCGTATTAAAGGTGAACGCTTTGTTTTAAAAATGATGATAGAACAAGAAATACTATTAGAAGGAACGATTAACGAAGTTACCTTTCATTCAGATAAAGAACGGTAAACCAAGGGGGAGTCGAAGTGTTTTACAAGCGGCAAAATTGGTTCAAGGGATCTTGTACAATCCAAGTAAAAGGGGACTTTCCAGAACGTTTTTTTGACTTTTGTGTAAGAAAAGGCATCCAAGTATGGAATGTTCGCAGACAGAATCAAACAACTTGCCAAGGTACGATTTACGTCAGTGATTTATCTCAGATACGAAGGTTAAAACGAGAAACAATATACAAAATTCGTCTCCAAAAGGGACAAGGATTCCCTTTTTTAGTAAAAGCAACTTTGCGTCAAAAACCCTTGATGATTGGATCTATACTGGCGGTTCTGTTTATTTTTATACTTTCAAATATTGTTTGGAAAATAGAAATCGAAGGATTAAATGAAGACCTAGAGCGGAAAGTAACAAAACAACTCGAATCCTATGGTGTTTATGAAGGTAATTTCCAATGGAGCCTTGAGTCACCTGGTGTGTTGCAGCGAAAACTACTAGAGGATATCCCCGAATTGTTGTGGGTCGGTATTTCAAAAACAGGGGTGTCTTATCATTTAGAAGGTGTTGAAAAAACAATCGTGGAAGAGTCAGAAAACACCCCTGCGAGTCATTTAGTAGCCGAAAAAGAAGGAGTAGTTGTCGATTTATATGTTGAAAAAGGACAACCATTAGTCAAACAAAATGATACTGTACATGTGAATGAACGGTTAATATCAGGAATCCTTGGTGAAGAAGAAGAAATGGAAGAGAAAGATTCTGATAATCCTCCTGTAGCAGCAGAAGGGGAAGTCATTGCGAAGGTTTGGTACCGAAGTGAAGTCGCTATACCTCTACGTGATTCTTACGGTGTATTAACAGGAGATTCGGAGAATAAATATTATGTTCATGCATCAAACAAGCTCTTTCCAATATGGAATTTTAGAAATCCAGATTATCATGATTATCAAATAGAAGTGGAAGAACGCTCCTTTTACTTTTTAAAATGGAAATTACCTTTTTCTTTCGTCAAGCAGACAGTTTACCAAAAAGAAAAAATAGAAGTGGATCGAACCAGTAAAACAGCAAAGACATTGGCTTTACAACAGTCCAGAAGGAAATTGCGTCAAGAAATTGGAGTCGATGGTGAAATTATTGATGAAAAAATTTTGCACGAAAAAGAAGAGAATGGTAAAGTGAAAATAACGCTATACTACACGGTAGAAGAAGACATTGTAAAAAGACAACCCATTTCTCAAGGAGATTGATTATGACCGAAGAGTTAAAACGAATGGATTTACAATTAGAAAGCCCAAATGAAGCATTAAGCTTATTTGGCACCGAGGATCGTCATTTAAAACAATTAGAAGAGCAACTTCCTGTAACGATTGTATCTCGTGGAGAACAGGTGAGTGTGTCAGGTGGTAATACAGATATTGCCATTGTTCAAGATGTGTTAAATGGTTTATTATCGATCATTCGTAAAGGAATTACGATAAGTGAACGAGACGTCATTTATGCTGTTGATTTAGCCCAAAAGGGAAAAATCGATCAATTTGAAGCATTATTTGAAGATGAAATTACGAAAAATGCAAAGGGTCATCCGATACGGGTGAAAACTTTAGGTCAACGTAGCTATTTGCAAGCGATGAAACAAAATGATTTAGTATTTGGCATTGGACCTGCTGGAACGGGAAAAACGTTTATCGCTGTTGTCATGGCGATCAGCGCTTTAAAAAATGGATCGGTGAAACGCATTATTCTAACGAGACCTGCTGTTGAAGCTGGTGAGAGCCTTGGTTTCTTACCTGGTGATCTTAAAGAAAAGGTCGATCCTTATTTACGTCCGTTATATGATGCCTTACATGACATATTAGGTACAGAGC
This sequence comes from Gracilibacillus halophilus YIM-C55.5, assembly GCF_000359605.1. Lineage (GTDB taxonomy): Bacteria > Bacillota > Bacilli > Bacillales > Amphibacillaceae > Gracilibacillus > Gracilibacillus halophilus. The sequence continues at coordinate 211,084 of NZ_APML01000019.1, read as the reverse complement.
ATACGATGCGATTGATTGAAAGAGGAACGATTGAGATTGCACCACTAGCATACATGCGTGGTCGTACATTAGATGATGCATTTGTCATTTTAGATGAAGCGCAAAATACAACTAGTGCTCAAATGAGGATGTTTTTAACGCGATTAGGGTTCGGTTCAAAAATGGTAATCACTGGGGATATTACTCAAGTGGATTTGCCGAAAGGCGTGCAATCTGGCTTGGTAGAAGCAAAAGATAAGCTAGCGGGTATTAAAGGAATACAGATTACATATTTAACCCAATCCGATGTAGTACGACACCCCATAGTACAAAAAGTGATTGAAGCATATGATACATCAAATTAATCCCAGAAAGAGAACTTGGTAACTATAACCAAGTTCTCTTTCAGATGTCTACAAAACGCATGATTTATTTTAAAGTCGTTGAAAAAATGATAAAGTAAACATAACGATTATTTCACCGTTGCACCCTGATCATAAAGGTGAATCAGCAAAAATGAAGGAGGCAAAATAGAATGCACATTGATTTCCATGATGAAACAAATATCGTAACCGAAGAATATGTTGATTTGATCGAACGGTTGTTAACATATGCAGCCAACCAAGAGAATTTACCCACGAATACGGAATTATCAGTGTCGTTTGTAGATAATCATGAAATTCAAATTCTCAATCGAAATTATCGTCAACTCGATAAACCAACTGATGTGTTATCCTTTGCACTAGAAGATGAAGTTGATGGAGAAGTCGCAATTACTGGTCATGACTTACCGTTAATTCTTGGTGATATTGTGATATCAGTCGACAAGACGAGAGAACAAGCGAATGATTATAAACATTCATTTGAAAGAGAAATTGGTTTTCTAGCACTGCATGGTTTCTTGCATTTGCTTGGTTATGATCATATCGAGGAGGATGACGAACAAAAAATGGTGTCACGACAGAAGGAGATTCTCGATGGCTTCGGTTTACCGCGGTAAGCATACGATGTTACGAGCATTTCGTTTTGCCTTTGATGGATTAAAGCTAGCGCTTGCTACGGAACGCAATGTAAAAATTCATATCTTTGTCGCAAGTGTAGTGATTATTGCTGGTTTACTGTCCTCTTTATCAGTAATTGAATGGGTGCTTTTGTCTTTAACCATCAGCTCTGTTATTGCCTTTGAATTAGTCAATACAGCGATTGAAACAGCGTTGGATTATTTATCACCGGAATGGAGCAAAGAAATTGGTCAAGCCAAAGACTTAGCAGCAGCAGCTGTCTTTGTCGTCACCATTGCTTCTGTATGTATTGCCTGTTTCATATTTTTACCAAAATGGTTTTAACTTGTATGGTTATCACTAGTTTTGTCGAATATATGAAATGATTGAGAAAGTATAGTATGATAGTAACAAAGGGTGCATGGAAATATGCAACAAGATAGCGGAGGATCTAGACATGGAACAATCATATAAATCAGGATTTATAGCCATAGTAGGCAGGCCCAATGTAGGGAAATCTACATTTATGAACTATGTGATCGGTCAAAAAATTGCCATTATGAGTGACAAATCACAAACCACACGAAACAAAATACAAGGCGTGTATACAGACGCTCATCAACAAGTCATCTTTATCGATACGCCTGGTATGCATAAGCCGAAGCACAAACTCGGAGATTTTATGGTAAAAATGACTGAAAACGCTTTAAATGAAGTAGATGCGATTTTATTTATGATTAACGCTGATGAAGGGTATGGACGTGGCGACCAATTTATCATGGATAAAATGCAAAATGTGAATAAGCCCGTTTTTTTAGTCATTAATAAAATTGATTTGGTGCATCCCGATGAATTACTACCCCTGATTCAGCAATATAAGGACAAGTACCCGTTTGAGGAAATTGTTCCGATCTCAGCTTTGGAAGGAAACAATGTAAATCGGTTGATGGACATTTTCTCTGAATATTTGCCTGAGGGACCACAGTATTATCCAGAAGATCACGTGACTGATCACCCTGAACGGTTTATCATTAGTGAATTTATTCGTGAAAAGGTCTTAGAGCTGACGAGAGAAGAAATTCCGCATTCCATTGCTGTTGTGATCGATCAAATTGATGAAAGAGATGATGATCAGAAGCTTTTGGTGCAAGCGACCATCATGGTAGAACGTAAATCACAAAAAGGTATCATTATTGGAAAACAAGGAAAGATGTTAAAACAAGTCGGTATGCTGGCAAGGCAGGATATTGAACGTTTACTGGGAAACAAAGTATACTTAGAGCTTTGGGTGAAAGTACAAGAAAATTGGCGAAATAAACCAAACCAGTTACAAGAATTCGGCTATCGTCAAGATGAATATTAATTACCACAAGAAGGAAAGTTTGATTTATCAGTATTTCAGTCCACATGGTAAATATTATAATTCATGATCTTTGTGAATCCGCTCAATCTATAAATGAACACAATGAAAGATTACCCAACAGAAAGGTGAGGTTTATTGTGATCGATGTACCGTGGAAAATCTTTAGTCAAACGGGAAATATTGAAGCGTATTTGTGGATGAAAGAAATAGAAGGTGAGATAGAGAAAGATGATACTTATGAGCCAGATGATACAATTTTAGAGGACACTCGTTCATAAATAAAGAAAGGGATTGGTGAAGCTCGTGTTTGAAAAAATGGATGGCTTCATTTTAAAAACACATGATTATGGGGAAACGCACAAAATCGTTACATTACTAACCGCAAATGCAGGAAAGGTAGGAGCGATTGCGAAGGGTGCTAAGAAAACAAAAAGTCGAATGGCTGCTATAACGCAGCCATTTATTCATGGTAGTTATTTAATTCAGTTAGGATCTAATTTAGCGACACTACAACAAGGTGAAGTGATTTCCTCTTTTCGTTCGATTCGGGAAGATATCTTTAAAACAGCCTTTGTTAGTTATTTAGCAGAACTGACGGATAAATTAATCGATGATAAGCAATTCAATCCGAAGATCTATCACCAATTATTACATACGGTTCAAAGGATTGATCAAGAGGCTGATGCTCAGGTTTTAGCGATGATCTATGAATGGAAAATGTATAAGGAGGCTGGCTTTGCACCAGTTATCCATCAATGTGTTCACTGTGGAAAGAGAGAGCAATTCGCTGGTTTTTCGATTGCAGAAGGCGGTGTATTGTGTCGGCGTTGTCAATCAATGGACCCTCATTTTACGCCACTTCATGAAAAATTACTGAAACTCTTGGAAGTTTTCGATTATGTAGAGATGGATCAAATTGGTGATATTTCTATTAAAGAAGAAAACAAACATAAACTACAAGCAATAATGGATCGGTACTATGAGTATTATGGCGGGTATTATATGAAGACGAAGCGATTTTTGAAACAACTCGACTCACTTTCCACTTTAAATGATTGACAAGGTATTATTTTTTACGTATGATTTAATAATGTAAATAAAATAGTGTTCACTGCATTGAAAGAGAGTAGTACTGATTTCATATCTTTTAAGCGAGCTCGGGACGGTGGAAGCTGAGTAAGACGAAATGAGGAAGGCGCTCTGGAGCAGATCAATAAAAGTGGCTATTCTTTGTACGATGACTGAATAGCAAATAGGGTGGAACCGCGGATAACCCGTCCCTATGCTTTAACACAATCACGCGTTAAGGCATAGGGACGGGTTTTTGTGTTTGCCTTTTTACTAATTTTTGTTGTTTTATAGATGATTCGCTATTCGGCAAATGATTACACCTCGCACGCAACTGCGACATCTGCACAAGTGTATGAATGAACAGCAATTTATTTAGAAACATGAATAGATAGATGGAGGGTGAACGATGAATATTCAAGAAATGATTTTGACATTGCAGAACCATTGGTCTGATCAAGAATGTATTTTAATGCAAGCATATGATGTTGAAAAAGGTGCCGGAACGATGTCACCAATGACTTTGCTCCGAAGCTTGGGGCCAGAGCCTTGGAATGTCGCTTACGTTGAGCCGTCAAGAAGACCAGCGGATGGACGTTACGGCCAAAATCCAAACCGTTTATATCAGCACCACCAATTCCAGGTCATCATGAAACCTTCGCCTGACGATATACAAGAACTTTATCTTGAGTCGCTACAAAAATTAGGGATTGATCCTTTGGCACATGACATTCGTTTTGTTGAGGATAACTGGGAAAATCCAACCCTAGGTGCAGCCGGTTTAGGATGGGAAGTATGGCTTGATGGAATGGAAATCACCCAGTTCACATACTTCCAACAAATTGGTGGTTTAGAAGCCAATCCAGTATCAGTCGAAATTACTTATGGGATTGAAAGGCTAGCTTCTTATATTCAAGATAAGGAAAATGTGTTTGAATTGAATTGGACAAATGATGTAACCGTAGGAGATATCTTTTATCAACCGGAATATGAACATTCTACGTACACGTTTCAAGAATCGGATACAGATATGTTATTCAACCTATTTACGACGTATGAAGCAGAAGCGAATCGTGCGATGGAGAAAGGTCTTGTGTTTCCTGCCTATGACTATGTATTGAAATGTTCACATACATTTAATTTACTTGATGCAAAAGGTGTAATATCCGTAACTGAGCGTACAAGCTATATTGGTAGAGTTCGTCAGTTAGCTCGCGAGATAGCAAAATTATATGTCGAACAACGTGAACAATTAGGATTTCCGATGTTAAAGGGGGATAAAGTAGGTCATGAAAACAACTAATGTGTTATTTGAAATAGGATTGGAAGAAATGCCCGCTCGCTTCATGGATGACACAGAACGCCAAATCAAAGAGAAAACCATCAACTGGCTAAACGATATACGTTTGTCTTATGAAACCGTACAAACATTTATTACGCCTCGAAGAATTGCTGTATTAATCAAAGGATTACAGAACAAACAAGACGATCAAGTCGAAGAGGCGAAAGGTCCAAGCGAACAAATTGCAGTGAGCGAAGATGGTGAATGGACGAAGGCTGCCATTGGTTTTTCCAAAGGACAAGGAAAATCAACTGACGATATATACTTTAAAGAAGTGAAAGGGACAAGGTATGTATATGTTGAAAAATTCATCGAAGGGCAAAAAGCAGAAGCATTACTCCCTGAATTTCGTGAAATTATCACAAGTTTGCACTTTCCAAAAAGCATGCGTTGGTCTGATCAGACGTTAACGTTTATTCGCCCAATTAAATGGATGCTTGGCTTGCAAGATCAACAAGTGATCCCATTTGAAATTGCTGGGGTAAAAACGAGCAATGTCACGTATGGCCATCGTTTTCTTGGAGATGTTGTTACAGTCACCGACCCGCTTCAATATGAACGTTTGCTTAACGAGCAGTTCGTCATTGCAGATGCAGAAAAGAGAAAAGAAATGATTCGTACAGGTATTCAACAGTTAGCTCACAATCAAGATTGGACGATAACGATTGATGAAAAGTTATTAACAGAAGTGACGCATTTACTCGAGTACCCAACGGTGTTTTATGGCACATTTGATTCGAGCTTCTTGCATATTCCAAAGGAAGTTTTAATTACTTCTATGAAAGAACACCAACGTTATTTCCCGGTAGAAAATAGCGAAGGTGAGTTGTTACCATACTTTGTCTCTGTGCGTAACGGTACCGATGAGTATATTGATAATGTCGCTAAAGGGAACGAAAAAGTGTTGCGCGCAAGGTTGCAAGATTCGCAATTTTTCTATGAAGAAGATCAAAAGCATGCCATTGAAGCCTACACGAAACAATTGGATCGTATGGTGTTTCAGGAACAGTTGGGAACCATTGCAGACAAAGTGAATCGTATTCGAGAAATTGCCCAAATCATTGCAGATCAACTGCAACTTTCCGATAAAGAGAAACAACAAATTCAACGCGCCGCAGAAATTTGTAAATTTGACCTCGTGACGAATATGGTTGATGAATTCTCTGAGCTTCAAGGAATTATGGGGCGAAAGTATGCGCTAATTTTTGGTGAAGACGAAACCGTTGCACAGGCCATTGAAGAACATTATATGCCAAAACATGCGAATGCCAAATTACCAACATCGGTCGTCGGTAGTGTTATTAGCATGGCAGATAAATTAGATACAATTGTTGGCTGTTTTTCAGTTGGAATTATTCCAAGTGGTTCACAAGATCCTTATGCATTGCGACGTCAAGCGATTGGTACGTTAGAAATTTTAAATCACAACCAATGGCCATTAAATATTAGTGAATTAATCGAAAATGTACAATCTATCTTCAAGCAGCGAAAATTAGACGCATCAAGTGAAACGAAAGTATTTGACCAATTGGATACATTTTTCAAGCAACGAACCGCATATATTATGAAAGAAGCAAAAATTGAATCTGATATTATCGATGCGGTACTCGTCCAACCGTTGACACAGTTTTCATTTATGATGGAAAAAGCAAAACTTTTATCTAATAAACGATATGATGTTTGGTTTAAAGAAAATCAAGAAGCGTTTGTACGTGTGATTAACTTAGCGGCAAAAGCAAATGAAGAAGATGAAGTAAACCCTACATTATTTGAAAATAATCAAGAAGAGCAATTATATGCAACGTATCAAAAAGTGTTACCTGACTATCAAGACGCACTAACGAATGGTGATGCTAGTCAGGCACTTGATACTTTATCTGTATTAACAGAACCAATTCATGCGCTATTTGATCATACGATGGTGATGACGGAAGATGAAAAACTCCGCTCAAATCGTTTGGCTTTATTAAAAGCAATTGCTGATACTATTAAACAATTTGCAGATCTTTCATTAATTCAATGGAAGCAGCATCAAGGCGCTTAAGGCAGGAGGAAACAGGCAGCAATGGATAAAAGAATTGTCTACGTCGTGTCTGATTCAGTTGGTGAGACAGCGGAGTTAGTTGTTAAAGCCGGTTTAAGCCAGTTTATGGAAGAGCATGCGTATGAATTATATCGCATTCCATATGTTGAAAACACTGAGGTTTTGCGTGGAACCATTTACCACGCAAAACAGACCGGTGCATTTGTTGGATTTACACTCGTTAACCCTGAGTTGCGTCATTTTCTTATCAAGGAAGCCCAAGAGAAAGAAGTGGAATGTGTCGATATTATGGGCCCCATGTTGGAAACGATGCAACGAACTTTTCGTAAACAACCGAAACAACAACCAGGCTTGATTCACCAATTAGATGAAGATTATTTTCGACGGATTGAAGCAATTGAATTTGCCGTCCGATTTGATGATGGAAGAGATCCAAGAGGAGTAACGCAAGCTGACATTGTATTAATTGGTGTTTCACGTACTTCGAAGACACCATTATCTCAATATTTAGCGCATAAACAATACAAAGTGGCCAATGTACCGATTGCGCCTGAGATCGATGCGCCGAAAGATTTGTTTCACATTCCTAGTCAAAAATGTATCGGTTTACGGATCAGCCCAGAAAAATTAAATGGCATTCGTAAGGAACGCTTAAAAACATTAGGATTAGACAATCGCGCCAGTTATGCAAATATAGATCGAATCTACGATGAGTTGGCACATTTCGACAAAGTAATGGAACAATTGAATTGTCCTGTGATCGACGTATCTCATAAAGCAGTTGAAGAAACGGCAAATATTATCTTGAACATGGTAAACCAGCCATACTGGAGTATCGATCAGGAAAAAGAAAATTTATAATGCAAATTGGTTGGAAAGAAAATTTTTTTATATTATAATTAATATTTGCGAAAAATACTGTATGCGATGTATATTTTCATAAAATAAGTGAATTCTTAAAAAGAAAAGAAGGATTTTGCATATATTTGTAGAATTATTTAAGTATGTCGAAAAAGACTTTTCGACAGTTTTTGATTTAATTGTTTATGCATGGATAGGCCTTGAGGTTTAAATGAAAACATAAAGAGGTACGATATAAATAGAACGAAATGTTTATTTTGTACTTCTGTGTATAAAAGATGATGTTTGAAGACTGAAGTATTAGAAATTTGGTGATAAGATTGACAGAACGTGTAGCAAATCAGGAAGTGGAAGCCATACGTCAATCGAATGACATTGTAGATATTGTGGGAGAATATGTGCAACTAAAAAAACAAGGCCGAAACTTCTTTGGTCTATGTCCCTTTCATTCAGAAAATACACCATCTTTTTCCGTCAATCAAGACAAACAGATTTTTCATTGCTTTGGTTGTGGAAAAGGTGGGAATGCGATCACCTTTATGATGGAAATCGAAGGGTTTACGTTTCAACAAACGATGGCTTATTTAGCAGAAAAAGCCGGAAAACCTATACCACAAGATTTTCAAGATACATCGTCAAACCATTCATCTGAAGATCAGGCCATCTTAGAAGCTCATCAATGGTTAACAAAACTTTATCATCATTTGCTTAGGCATTCACAAGATGGCAAACAAGCGTTAGCATATTTGCACCAACGAGGTTTCACAGATGAAACGATTGATCAGTTTCAGATCGGGTATTCGCCAAATTCCAGAGATTTTGTCGTCCAATTTCTTGAGAAAAAAGGTTTTCACCGACAAACGATGGTGAAAGCTGGCCTATTAACAACAAACGACCAAGAACATTATTATGACCGTTTTCGCGGGCGAGCAATATTTCCCATTCGAAATCATATTGGTAAAACGGTTGGATTTGTCGGTCGCGCCATTGATGGGCAAGAGCCGAAGTATTTAAATAGCTCTGATTCTTCTTTATTTCAAAAGAGTAAGTTGCTTTACAATTTCGATTTAGCGAGAAGTGAAATTCGTCGAAAAAATGAAGCGATTTTATTTGAAGGTTCACTTGATGTAATGGCAGCATATCAAGCCAATGTAAAAAACGGAATTGCTTCACTTGGTACCTCTTTAACAGAAACGCATGCAAAAATGTTAAGAAGGTACGTGGATACTGTTTTACTATGTTATGACGGTGATGATGCTGGACAAGAGGCGACATATAAAGCGTTGAAATTATTAAAAAAAACTGGATGTACGGTGAAAGTCGGCGCTATGCCACATGAGTATGATCCAGATAGCTATATACAATCATATGGAGAGAATGCCTTTGTATCGAATGTGATTCATCATAGTGAATCGGATATGACGTTCCTTATGCGTTATTATAAGAAAGATTTTAACCTTCAACAAGAAGGAGATCGGATTCGTTATGTGGAAAGTGTAATAGACGAAATAGCGCAATTGGAGCGTCCAATTGAGAGAGATCATTTTATTCGAGAATTAGCTGAAGAATTTTCGTTGTCACTCGATATTCTGAAGCAAGAATTGAATGCTCGAATTCAAAGTAATCAGCAGATGACTGATAAGCGCACAAACTTTGGTCATACTAATCATGGATCGAACTGGAAGCTACCTGAACGAAAGGCCTTCCATAATGCAGAAAGACAATTGATTGCTTATATGCTACAAGATGAAATGATTGCTGAGAAAGTGAAGGAAGAAATTGGGTCAAGATTTAATATCGAAGCCCATCAAATTATCGTTACTTACTTATATGGTTATTATGAAGAAGGCAACGAGCCAGATCCGAGCCATTTTCTAACGTACATTGATGATGCAGATATTCAGCAAATCGTAGTTGAATTATCGATGGTCGAGAATGATTGGGAAATCACAAATAGGGAATTAGATGATTATATCCGTATCATTTTGGCTGAACAGACGGATCACGCAAAAATTAAGCAATTGGAAAAAGAGCAAAAACAAATTGAAAAATCTGATCCATTAAAAGCAGCACAAATTGCGATGGAAATTATACAGATTAAGAAGCAATTGAAAAATTTGATTTAGTCTTTGGAAGGAGGGGCACTCATGACAAATAACAATTCATCAAGTTCAAAGGAAACAGAACTTACATTAGACCAAGCAAAAGAACAATTATTGGAACTAGGAAAGAAACGTGGTGTTCTAGCATATGAAGAAGTAGCCGAGCGTTTGTCCAGTTTTGAATTAGAATCTGAACAAATGGATGAATTCTATGAGTACCTTAGTGATCAAGGGATAGAAGTGATTGGGGACACAGAGGAAGATCCGACCATGCAACAACTATCCAAAGAAGAAGAATTTGATTTAAATGATTTGAGCGTGCCGTTAGGTATTAAAATAAATGACCCTGTCCGAATGTATCTGAAGGAAATCGGACGTGTTGACTTACTCTCTGCTTCTGAAGAAATTGACTTGGCCAAAAAAATCGAAGAAGGCGATGAATATGCGAAGAAACGTTTGTCTGAAGCCAACTTACGTTTAGTTGTTAGTATTGCGAAGCGTTATGTTGGTCGTGGAATGCTATTTCTTGATCTGATTCAAGAAGGTAATATGGGGTTAATCAAAGCGGTGGAAAAGTTTGATTTCCGTAAAGGGTTTAAATTTAGTACGTATGCCACTTGGTGGATCCGCCAAGCAATTACTCGTGCCATTGCCGATCAAGCACGTACCATCCGTATTCCAGTGCATATGGTGGAGACCATTAATAAGCTAATTCGTGTGCAACGGCAATTGTTGCAAGACCTAGGTCGTGAACCGACACCTGAAGAAATTGCTGAAGATATGGATTTATCCCCAGATAAAGTAAGAGAAATTCTTAAAATCGCACAAGAGCCTGTATCATTAGAAACACCAATTGGTGAAGAAGATGATTCACACTTAGGTGACTTTATCGAGGATCAAGAGGCGACTTCTCCTTCTGATCATGCGGCATATGAATTGTTAAAAGAACAACTAGAAGATGTATTAGATACATTAACGGATCGAGAAGAAAATGTCCTTCGCTTGCGTTTTGGATTGGATGATGGTCGTACGCGGACTTTAGAAGAAGTTGGTAAAGTATTCGGTGTTACACGTGAACGAATTCGTCAAATAGAAGCCAAAGCATTGCGGAAATTACGTCATCCAAGTCGTAGTAAACGATTGAAAGATTTCTTAGAATAAATGTTTTAATGATTTATCATGAATATATGAAAATTTGAGGTGCAATGTTTTTGCACCTTTTCTTTTGTTTTCCTTTATTCAACTTCATTCGTTGCCGATATAAATAATAAATGCAAAATAGAAGGATGAACGATATGGACGAAGAGCGGAAGGAATTAATCATTGAAGAAATAAAGTATTGGAAATCACATCAATTGTTACCTGCACAGTACTGTGATTTTTTACTTGCATTATATACGGAAGGAAATCAAACACAAAAGTCGAAAAAAGGTAAGACACCATTTTTTTTATTGTTTTATTTTGTAGACGCATTATTGTTAATATTCCCTTTTTCGTTGTTTTTATTGGAAAACTTTTTCTTAGAAATATTTATAACTATCATTATTCTAGGAATCGCCTTTTTCATGGTGTATTGGTTTCGTAGGGACGAACGTCTCCATGATTTTGTTGCTATCACGGTCTTCTTAACGTTATTTTTGTTTACGACGTCGATATTGTTGCAGCAATTTATCGGAGTGACTTGGGTGACATTTTCCTGGTTAATGCTAAATAGTATAACTTGGATCATCTATGGAAAAACAAAGGGACATGTAGATTTGCAAGTAAATGGAATTTTTTACTTAATCATCGTGTGTATTATGGTTGGATTTCACTATATTCAATAAAGATTATATCAATTTTGTGAATTTTAAAGTCGTTCCCCTTTTCTTACACGTTAATTTACAGTAAAATAAAGGTGGTCTTTACTCTAAATACATAAGTAAAATCGAATGGGAAATCATAGTTTATGCATGACGACAAGGAGGAAGCTCGAATGAAGAAAAATCCAATTATACCTTTTGCTATGATCGCTGTTATTGGAATTGTTGCGATGATTGTTTTATCACAATATGGATTAAATCATCAACAAGCGCAAAACGCTGAAGGTGGTGAAGAAGAAACAGTCGAACAAGATCCAGAAGCTATTGCCCAAAACTGTATTGGTTGCCACGGCGGTGATTTAGAAGGTGGCACTGGCCCTAGTTTACAAGATGTAGGTAGCAAATATAGCCAGGAAGAAATTTACGATATTATTATGAATGGTATTCAAGGTACACAAATGCCTGGTGGCCTTGTTTCAGATGGAGAAGCTGAAGTGTTATCTAAGTGGCTAGCTGAAAAGAAATAAGATTAACAAAAGCTTTCTGTTTTTCGCAGAAGGCTTTTTCACATAGGAGAGTAATGAATTAATACAAGTTAATGCTTTTTTATAACAAAGAGAGGATTGCTATCATGCTTTCAAATCGGTTAAGGAAAATTGCACATTTTTTAGATGATCCCATTCGAATGGTTGATATTGGTTCAGATCATGCGTATTTACCGATCTACATATGCCAACAAAACCTTCATGCAAGAGCGATTGCCGGTGAAGTTAATCAAGGTCCCTTTCAACGAGCGAAGGAATCGGTACATGAAGCAGAATTAACTCATCGTATTGATGTTCGTCATGGTAACGGTTTAGATGTTATCGTTGCTGGCGAGGTAAGACAAGTGACGATCGCCGGTATGGGTGGAAAATTAATTCGAGAGATACTAGAAAAAGGAAAAACGAAATTAAAGACAATCGATCAGTTAATTTTACAACCGAATATTGATGCAAATCTATTAAGACAATGGTTATTCGATCATGATTATGCGTTAACAGATGAAGTTATTATTGAAGAAGACGGGTATATTTATGAAATTTTAGTGGCGCATGCTGCTAGAAGTGAGCAGCCTTATCCAGATGATCGATTCAAAAGAGAAAAGTATTTTTACTTTGGTCCCTACTTATTACAAGCATCAAGTGATGTTTTTATTCGCAAGTGGAAACAGGAACTAGAAAAGTTATGTTACATACGAAAACAAATGGAACGAGCGAAAACAAAGCCATTCGATAAAATTCAGCAAATCGATCAAGAAATACAATGGATCAAGGAGGTTGTTGATTGATGAACAAGTTGGTAACAGTAAAAGATGTGATTCAATTATTTGAAAGATGGGTACCCCAACAAGTTGCTGAATCATGGGATAATGTTGGTCTTCAAGTAGGTAAGGAGGAGCAAACGGTACGAAAGATTATGATTACGCTTGATGTTGTGGAATCAGTAGTTGATGAAGCGATTGAGAAGGAAGTGGATTTCATCATTAGTCATCACCCTCTCTTTTTCCAAAAGCTCCAACAACTTGATCTTTCCTCGCCAAAAGGAAAAATAGTGGAGAAATTAATCCGTCATGATATAAGTGTATACGCAGCACATACGAATTTAGATGTTGTACAAGGCGGCGTAAATGATATGCTCATAGATCGACTTCAATTAACCGATTGTCATGTGTTAGTACCTACAAACACTGAACAACTATTGAAACTAGTAATTTATGTACCACAAACGCATGTCAATCAGCTGACGAAAGCTGTTGGGGATGCCGGAGCTGGACATATTGGAGACTACAGTCATTGTACATTCCGAACATCAGGTACAGGTGCATTTCAGCCACTAGAAGGTACGAATCCATATGTCGGTCAGCAAGGTGAGATAGAGGAAGTGGAAGAGTATCGGATGGAGACAGTGATCAAACACTCAGAACAAACGACGGTGTTACAAGCGGCTGAACAAGCACATCCATATGAAGAAATGGCTTATGATTTGTTCCCACTGGCGATTGAGGGTGAATCCATTGGCTTAGGTCGTATAGGTCGCGTTCATCAATCCATGACACTAAGAGAATACGCGAACTTTGTCAAAGAAGTACTTGATGTTCCTCAATTACGTATCGTTGGTGATCCGAATGCTACAATTGAGACAGTTGCGGTATTAGGTGGTAGTGGAAAAGGATTTATCAGTCAAGCAGCTGAAGCGGGGGCAGATGTGTATATCACAGGAGATCTTACATTCCATGAAGCACAGGATGCAGAAGAAGCAGGGATACATCTTATTGACCCTGGCCATCATGTAGAAAAAGTAATGAAACAAGGCGTTCAAGCCTTTTTTGACAAACATAAGGATAAACTTGGTGAGACAGAAGTGATCGTTTCAGAACAATCGACAGAGCCATTCCGTTTTCAATAGGTTTGGTGCAAAAGGAAATTCGTTGTTGCAAAAATAAACCCGAATGCTAGCTAAAATCGAAATCAGCGAACATTCGGGTATAGATCACTACTATTCTTTCGTCTCAACCTCATTTTTTACTTTGCCTTTACTTTGACTTTCGGAAGAATCTTATTTTGATCAACTTTTGAACTCCGGTCCCATGTGGATTGATCTTCCATATCATATTTTTCAATAAAACGGATGACTTCTTTGGCAATCGGTGTGGGAGTAGAAGCACCTGCTGTTACGGCAACCGTATCGATACCTTCTAGCCATTGGTACTGGATCTCAGACACATCAGCTATACGATAAGCTTCAGTTCCCGCCTTTTCTTTTGAAACCTGTGCGAGTCGATTAGAGTTATTACTACGTGGATCACCGACAACTAATGTGAGATCTGCATCTTTCGCTTGCTCAGCTACCGCTTCTTGTCTCACTTGTGTCGCCATACAAATTTCTTGCTCCATTTCGGTTTGCGGATATTTTTCTTTTACTTTTTGCATGACATCATAAACATCCCATTGGCTCATCGTCGTTTGATTCGTCACTAAAACTTTGTCACTTTCGATGTGTAAATCATCGACTTCATCTTCGGTTTGAATTAAATGAACTTCATTCGGCGCAACACCAACTGCTCCTTCAGGTTCTGGGTGGCCTTTCTTGCCGATATAGACAATTTCATATCCATTTTTCACTTTTTCCCTAATTAAGTCATGTGTTCTAGTTACATCTGGACAAGTGGCATCTAATACAGTTAACCCTTTGGCTTCTGCTTTTTGTTTCACTTCTGGAGAGACACCATGAGCGGTAAAAATCACTGTCCCATCATCAATGTCATCTAACAAGGCAGCTCGGTCTTTACCATCCAATGTATATACGCCTTGCTCTTCGAACGCTTCAGTTACATGTGAGTTATGAACAATCATACCTAATATATAAATCGGACGAGGCAGATTAGGATCTTTAATCGCATTTTGAGCGATGACCATTGCATCGACTACACCGTAACAATAACCCCTCGGTGCAATTTTTATGACTTCCATTCTGGTTCCCCCTCTGTACTTTCTTGAATGGATCAAGTAAAATATAAAATAATTGTGGATTTAATGTCCAATACTTTTATTATAAAGGGTATTGGCTCAATTGACAAAATAATTCGATAAAAATATAAATGTAGAATAGAAGGTGATCAAGATGACGCAACCATCATTTAACAGATACGATTTTCCTGAATGGATCGATTCGGTCATTAAGCAATTGCATTTTCAGCAACCGACACCAATACAAGAAAAAGTCATCCCACAAGCGATCGAAGGGAAAAGCATTATTGGACAATCAGAAACTGGTTCTGGGAAAACACATGCTTATTTATTACCGTTATGTAGTCAACTGGACGAAAATATTAAGCAAGTCCAAATGATTGTGACAATGCCTACTCGTGAATTAGCGATGCAAGTGTTTGATGAAATCAAGAAAATGATCAATTATGCTGGAAAACAAGAAACCATCAAAGCAAAGCTCGTCATTGGTGGCACGGATAAAAAACGAATGATTGAAAAACTTCAAGAGACACCACAAATTATTGTAGCTACACCGGGACGTTTACGCGATCTGGTTGAAGAGAAAGTATTGGATATCTATTCAACTAAAGCTTTTGTTATTGATGAGGCTGATTTAATGGTCGAACTCGGATTGATCGAAGAGATTGATCAAATTCTTCTTCGAACTGATCCAGGTTTACAGACCCTTTTATTTTCGGCGACCATACCTGAGCAATTACAACCATTTTTACGTAAGTATTTTGAACAGCCTACTTATGTAAAAATCGACGATCAATTTACACCAAAAACAATGGAGCATCGATTGATCCCATTAAGGCATCGTACGCATGGAGAAGTGATCGGACGTATTTCTGAAGTGATTAACCCCTATTTAGCGATTATCTTTACGAATGGTAAAGAGCATGCGAATCAGCTCCATGACGTACTGATTGAAAAAGGACTAAATGTTGGATTGATTCACGGTGGATTGAACCAACGTGAGCGGAAAAGGGTATTAAAAGAGATTCAAGACTTACGGTATCAGTATATTGTGGCAACCGATTTAGCTTCTCGCGGTATTGATATTCAAGGTGTCAGTCATGTCATTAATGCAGAGATGCCCAAAGAAGAAGATTTTTATGTCCATCGTGTAGGTAGAACAGCGAGAGCAGGCTTGGAAGGGACCGCCATTAGCTTATACACGGACGATGACACGAAATTAGTTGATAAATTAGAGAAAAAAGGTTTACAATTTGATTATTATGATATTGTAAAGGGTGAATGGAAAGAAATTAAACCATTACACGCTCGCCAAAAGCGAGTGAATCAAGAAACAGATGTTGAAAAACAAGCTTGGAAGAAAGTTCGTAAGCCTAAAAAGGTCAAACCTGGTTATAAAAAGAGAATGAAAAAGCAAAAAGATCAAATGAAAAAACAAATAAAACAAAATCGAGGGAAATAAAGGGGAAAGGTGACGAGTTGTTATGTTGAAAATTGGTTCACATGTATCCATGAGCGGAAAGAAAATGTTATTAAAGTCGAGTGAAGAGGCCACTTCATATGGCTCTTCCGTGTTTATGATCTATACTGGCGCGCCACAAAACACACGTAGGAAAGCCATTGAAGAATTAAATATTGAGGCTGGACGTCGCCATATGCAGGAGAATGGCATTGACGAAATCGTTGTACACGCACCTTATATTATTAATATCGGTAATACGAAAAAGCCTGATACCTTTAAATTAGGTGTCGATTTTCTAAAAAATGAAATCAATCGGACAGAAGCGATTGGTGCAAAGCAAATTGTTTTACACCCTGGTTCACATGTCGGCGAAGGTGCGGATAAAGGCATTCCAAAGATTATTGAAGGTCTGAATGAAGTTCTTGATCCGAATCAAGATGTACAAATCGCATTGGAAACGATGGCTGGTAAAGGGTCTGAAATCGGTCGTACCTTCGAAGAATTGGCTGAGATTATTGATGGAGTGACCCATAATCAGCAATTATCAGTTTGTTTAGATACATGTCATATTCATGATGCAGGTTATCCGATTACGAAGGACTTTGACGGTGTATTGGAGGAATTTGATAACGTCATTGGACTGGAACGATTGAAGGTTGTGCATGTAAATGATAGTAAAAATGTTCAAGGCGCACAGAAAGACCGACATGAGAATATTGGTTTTGGTCATATTGGTTTTGACACGCTAAATCAAATTGTTCATCATCCGCAATTAGAAGCGTTACCGAAGATTTTAGAGACACCTTATGTGGGTGAAGATAAGAAAAATAAAAAACCGCCATATCGACATGAGATCAGTATGTTACGTGAAAAAACCTTTGATGAAGGATTAAAACAGAAGATTATGGAATCTTAAGATAAAAGCTTGGCTAATGTATATGCCAAGCTTTTATACATATATAATACTGCAAAATGTATGAATAGGTTAAGCGCCTATCTAAATAAGTGTTCGAAGCCATATTCTCGAATCAGTTCATTAAATAATTTTTGACAGGCTTTAGCTGTATTGATATCTGTTATCTGAGCTAATTTTTTAAACATTTGAGCGCGATCATTTGCATCTAATGGATTATAGCGATTGGATTGCAGTTGTTGAACAATCAAATTCGCTTGTTTTGGCTGTAAGGGAATATTATACTTTTGCGCATACTTTAGTATTTCGTTGTCGGTTAATGAGGATAGCTTTTTTTGAATCAAATGTTTCGTTATTCCGTCCATAATCATACTCCTTTCCATGATAGAGTATGCAATGACATGTTTAATGGTGAGTAAGCGAAGAAATTACCAAGTAAATGTGTGTTGGATTGTGGCATACTACAAATGTACCTCTATTATGGAAAGTGAGGGATGTAGTATGCCAGATCATGAACAAAGTCGAGAGCAACACGAACAAAATGATTTAGAAGTAAATGATGCTGTCGATTTGCAAAATAAAAATGCCACTTTAGGCAATTCACAATTTGTAGAAACGGACGAAATGTATTCCGTTGATCGGGTACACAAACGCCAGCCAGAAGTATCCGAAGAACTGTCTGCAAATGATTTTAATCAGCCAATTGAATCAGATGAACAAGAGACCCAAATGCAAAAAGATGTAAATACCGTCTATGGTTGGGCGGGTCTCATTGTAGCGATCGTTTCCTTTTTTATTTGGCCATTAGTCATGTCGATCGGGGGAATCGTGTTAGGGATGATTTCGAAAAGTCAAGGGGCGGATACGCTTGGCAATGCAGCAATCATTGTCTCTGCCATTTCCCTTGTATTGTCATTAATCTTGATCCCAATGTTTTAACGCAATAACAAAGCTAGCCTATTCTGAGGCTAGCTTTGTTATCCTTATGTGAAGCATGTAGCATTTACGCTTCTTGTTCTTCTTTTTGTTGTTCAAAATATTCTTCAGCGATTTTATCGACTTCCTTCTTCAATTCATCCACCATGATTTCTTCCGGAACCTTACGAATAATTTCACCATGACGGAATAGAAGACCTTCACCTCGTGCACCAGCAATACCGATATCTGCTTCTCGTGCTTCACCTGGTCCGTTTACTGCACAACCAAGCACTGCTACTTTGATCGGTGCTTTAATTGTAGAGATATATTCTTCCACTTCATTCGCAATGCTGATTAAGTCGATTTCGATTCTTCCGCATGTCGGACAAGCAATGAGAGTAGCAGCGTTTGAAGCAAGGCCAAATGTTTTTAACAGCTCCTTAGCTACTTTTACTTCCTCAACAGGATCGGCACTTAAGGAAATACGCATTGTACTTCCAATCCCTTTACTTAAAATGGCTCCCATACCTGCAGCACTTTTAATACTGCCAGCAAATAGTGTACCAGACTCGGTGATGCCTAAGTGAATCGGATAGGAAATGTGCTCAGCTGCTTTTTCATAAGCTTCAATAGCTAAGTTAACATCCGATGCTTTTAATGATACGACAATATCATGAAAATCAAGTTCCTCTAAAATCTGAATATGGTGAAGCGCGCTCTCTACCATTCCATCAGCTGTTGGATATCCATACTTTTCAAGAATATGTCGTTCTAATGAACCAGCATTAACCCCAATACGAATAGGAATCCCCTTTTCTTTCGCTGCATTCACTACTTCTTCGACGCGCTCACGCTTCCCAATATTACCCGGGTTAATTCTAATTTTATCAGCGCCACCTTCAATAGCCATTAACGCAAGCTTGTAGTTAAAATGTATGTCAACGACCAAAGGAATATTGATTTGTTTTTTGATCTCAGGAATTGCATTTGCAGCACGTTCATCTGGGCAAGCTACACGAACAATTTGGCAACCCGCTTCTTCTAAACGGTTAATTTCGTTAACAGTTGCTTCAACATCGTGTGTCTTCGTTGTTGTCATTGATTGAATGACTACTTCATCTCTACCACCAACAACAACATTGCCGATACGTACTTGTCGTGTATCTTTACGATGTGTGATAGCCATAATTAAAATCGCTCCTTTAAAATAAACAATAGAGTTATCACAAAGTATTACGTTTATCCTTTTCTATTATAATGCTTATGCTGAAAAATGAGAAGTATCTCAACTTATTTTTCGCTAAATTTCAATAAAGAATTGAAACTATTGGTAAATAAGATACGTATGTTATGATAAGAAGAAATGGAGTGATTAAATATGTTTGCGATTACAACGGATTGGATGAGCTTCCTCATTATCGGGTTTGCGACATTATTTTTAATCGGAGAACTTTTAGTCAATGTAAAGGGAATTTTTAGTATTATCGGCTTTGGATTTCTCACTGTTTATTTTGCTTCATCTTTGGATCCAGGCATGTTCTTCCTAATGGTTGCTTTATATATGATGGGTTTAGGGTTGGTTTTAATTGATGGGAAAATTATCAATGATGGAACATTAGCGGTTATTGGACTTGTAATCATGATCATTTCGGTCGGTTTTACCGCTCCAAGCTGGAGTTCAGGATTATATGCAGTATTGGGCGTTTTCATCGGTGGCTTCTTGTCGTTTGGATTTTTAAAAGTATTCCCAAAGCGGCGAATGTGGTCTAAAATTCCTTTAAGCGATCAATTAACAGAAGAAAAAGGGTATTCCACGATGAACCAGTCTTACTATCATTTAATCGGAAAGCAAGGTTACACCATTACAGATATGCGCCCGATTGGTACGATTCGAATTGATGAATCAGAATATAGTGCGATTACCGAGGGGAAATGGTTGAAGCGAGATACTCCAATTCAAGTGGCTGATGTTGACGGTACCCGTATTTTAGTGAAAGACATAAGAGAACGTACGAAAAAGGCTTAGTAGATAAGCCTTTTTTTCTGACGATACGGAAAGTAAATATTTTTTTGTAAACTGAGTGTAAATTTTAATAAAAAACCTTTACAAAACCTTCATAAAAGTTTAATAATGTATAGGTGTGTGTGACATTTGTCTAATCATGTTAGAAAAGTTAGATTAACGTCAATACCATACAGATTCTATAGTAATTTGGGGACACTAACAATTAAGCTCAATGATGAAGGGATGAATCATGTTGGATGTAAATGTGCAAACAATGATTTTTGAATTTATTGGCGGTTTGGGTATCTTTCTTTTAGGGATCAAGTATATGGGAGAAGGGTTGCAACAAACTGCTGGTGATAGGTTGCGTGATGTACTCGATAAATTTACAAGTAATCCATTTATGGGTGTACTTGCTGGGATGGTAGTAACAATACTAATACAATCAAGTTCGGGTACGACGGTATTAACAGTCGGACTGGTTAATGCTGGATTTATGACACTGCGGCAATCGATCGGTGTCATTATGGGGGCGAATGTCGGTACAACGGTGACCGCTTTTATTATCGGGATTGACATTAAAGAATATGCTTTACCGATACTAGCTATTGGTGCACTTATTTTATTTTTTATTAAGAATCAAAAAGTTCAAAATATTGGTTTAACGATTTTTGGATTTGGTTCATTGTTCTTTGGTCTCGATTTAATGGGATCGGGTTTATCACCACTAGAAGATGTGCAAATGTTTCATGACTTGACCATTTCAATGTCTGAAACCCCAATTTTAGGTGTTGTTATTGGTACGGTGTTTACGATTGTTGTTCAGAGTTCGAGTGCGACTATTGGTATTTTACAAGGGTTATTTGATCAAGGCGCTATTGAATTACGTGCTGCTTTACCGGTATTATTTGGTGATAATATTGGGACAACCATTACGGCTATCATTGCTTCCATTGGTGCTACAGTGGCCGCGCGTCGAGCTGCCCTTACACATGTGATCTTTAACGTGATCGGTGCAAGTGTTGTCATTCTTATCTTGCCAATTTACACAGTATTTATAGAAAATTTACGTGGCTGGTTAGATTTAAACCCTGAGATGACACTTGCCTTTGCACACGGTATCTTTAATATTTCAAATACGATTATACAGTTTCCATTTATTGGCCTTTTGGCGCTCGTTGTGACAAAAATCATTCCAGGTGAAGACAACGTTGTTGAGTATAAACCGAAACATTTAGATCCGATCTTTATTCATCAGTCACCATCTGTTGCTTTGGACCAAGCAAAAGTCGAAGTGATTCGCATGGGTGGTTATGCACATAAAGGTTTAGAAGAGACGAGTAAATATATGAATAGTTTGAACGAAAAAGATGCAGAGATGGCTTTGCAAATAGAAGGTGCGATTAATCATTTAGATAAAGAAATCACTGGTTATTTGGTTGAACTTTCAGGCAAGAATTTTTCCGATGCAGAACGTAATGAACATTCAGCATTAATAAATGCGGTTCGAGACGTTGAACGGATTGGTGATCATTTTGAAAACATTATTGAATTGGTTCAATACAAAATTTCCAATAAAGTAGACATTACTGAACAAGGTATGATTGATCTGAATGAGATGTTTAACCTTACAAATATTGCTGTGAAAGAAGCAGTACAGTCACTTGAAGAAACGGACCGTGAAAAAGCACTATCTGTCATTCAAAAGGAAAAAGAGATCGACAAAATGGAAAAATCACATCGTAAAAAACACATTATTCGTTTAAATGAAGGGGCATGCTCCGGAACGGCGGGTATTATTTTCGCTGATATATTAAGTAATCTTGAACGAATTGGTGATCATGCGGTAAACATTGCGGATGAAGTATTAGGTGAAAAACACAATTAAAATGAGGAAGGTTTGCCATGTACGTCTACAGACATGGTAAACCTCTTATCTATAAAAGAAATACGGAAAAAGATGAAAAAAGTAGTTGACGATTATGTTTTGTTGTGATAAATTATTAAATGTCGCTTCGATGCGAATCATACATATCATGTTAACTTATTTCTTTATTCCACAGTAGCTCAGTGGTAGAGCAATCGGCTGTTAACCGATCGGTCGTAGGTTCGAATCCTACCTGTGGAGCCAAATGGCGGTGTAGCTCAGCTGGCTAGAGCGTACGGTTCATACCCGTGAGGTCGGGGGTTCGATTCCCTCCGCCGCTACCATCATTAACATGGCGATCGTGGTGAAGTGGTTAACACATCGGATTGTGGTTCCGACATGCGTGGGTTCGAACCCCACCGGTCGCCCCATGTTCAGATATGTTATAGGACCCTTAGCTCAGTTGGTTAGAGCTATCGGCTCATAACCGATCGGTCGCAGGTTCGAATCCTGCAGGGTCCACCATTAGATTATTCGGAGGAGTACCCAAGTCCGGCTGAAGGGAGCGGTCTTGAAAACCGCCAGGGGCTTTGCGGCCCGCGGGGGTTCGAATCCCTCCTCCTCCGCCATACATATTACTTCGGGAAAACATAACTTAGGCTCGGTAGCTCAGTCGGTAGAGCAACGGACTGAAAATCCGTGTGTCGGCGGTTCGATTCCGTCCCGAGCCACCATTTCAACAAGCTTACATTTAGCTTGTTTTTTTATTATCAGTAAAGCTTATTGTTTGCAATATTCTCCTCTGTTTTGATAGGATTTAAACTAGGAAGTTAACAAAACTTTCATATTCTAGTAAATAGGAGGAATGGAAAATGGCAAACTTTACACTACCAGATCTACCTTATGCATATGATGCGCTTGAGCCACATATCGATAAGGAAACGATGAATATTCACCACACGAAGCACCATAATACTTATGTTACAAAATTAAATGCTGCATTAGAGGGGCATGACGATTTGGCAAATAAATCCGTTGAAGACATCCTCGCTGATCTTGATGCAGTACCATCTGAAATTCGCACAGCAGTGCGTAATAACGGTGGTGGACATGCGAATCATAGCCTGTTTTGGACAATTCTTTCACCAAATGGCGGTGGTGAACCAACAGGTGAACTAGCGGATGACATTAATAGTACATTCGGTAGTTTTGATCAATTTAAAGAAGATTTTAAAGCAGCTGCAACAGGCCGTTTTGGTTCTGGTTGGGCATGGTTAGTTGTCAATAATGGCAACCTTGAAATCACTAGTACACCAAACCAAGATACACCAATTTCAGAAGGAAAAACACCGATCTTAGGTCTTGATGTTTGGGAGCATGCTTATTACTTAAAATATCAAAACCGTCGTCCAGATTACATTGCTGCTTTCTGGAATGTGGTTGACTGGGATAAAGTAGCTGAGCGTTACAACGCTGCTAAATAAGTATCATGATACAGAAGAGTACAGGTATAACCTGTACTCTTCTTTTTTGTATATGTCTGTCTATTCTCGTTCAAAATAAACCTTAGACGCAGAACGAGGAGTATATCAATGAGACATTTTAATTGGTTATGGAATCAAAATATCCCTGTAAATCGTGATTTAGTATTACTGTTAACAATTGGCGGACTGTATTCATTAGCCACTTTTTTATCGAATACGTTTGTCAATGTCTTTCTTTGGAAACAATCAGGGGAATATATTGATATTGCATTATACAATCTGTTTGTTTATTTACTACAACCCACTGCATTTTTAGCAGCAGGTAAATTGGCTAAAAAAGTAGACCGTACGATGATTATAAGACTCGGTGTGATCGTACTTTCTTTATTTTACATTACCGTATTAGTTGTTGGAGATGTAGCGTCTCAAATTCCGATGTTATTAGGTGCCATTTTAGGCATCGGATCTGGTTTTTATTGGTTAGCGTTCAATGTATTAACATTTGAAGTTACGGAGCCGGAAACAAGAGATTTCTTTAATGGTTCATTAGGTACATTGCAGTCCTTCGGAAATATGATTGGTCCTATATTCGCGGGGTACATTATTACGCAAATGGATAACTTTAAAGGGTACAGTTTGATTTTCTTTTTATCATTTGTATTGTTTGTTTTAGCAGTTGTCTGTTCATTTTTCTTAAAGAAACGAAAAGCAACAGGGCATTTTTATTTTCGTAAAGTGCTGAAAGAGAAAAAGCGAAATTCAAATTGGAAAAATATTTTATATGCCCATGTATTTCAAGGGTTACGTGAAGGTCTGTTTATTTTTATTATAGCGATATGGGTTTTTGTCGTCACAGGTAGTGAATTTAAACTGGGGACATTCAATTTTGTCTTAGCATTCTGCTCATTCATTGGCTACTTTGTTATTGTCCGATTAATAAATAAGGAAAAACGGGCGACTGCCATTTTTATAGCTGGTATCACACTATATGTGGCGATTAGTATTTTTATTTTTTATACGACGTACACGACATTGGTGATTTACGCGATTGTAATTGGCTTTGCTTATCCAATTTTTAACGTTCCATTTGTTTCTTTGACCTATGATGTAATCGGAAAATCAAAAAATGCTCGTGAGTTAAGAATCGAATATGTAATTATTCGTGAATTGTTCATCAATGTTGGAAGGGTTTGTGCCATTGGATTGTTTTTAGTATGTGTACTGATGTTTGATCCCGTAGTGGTCATTCCGATTTTACTTTTAACGCTTGGGAGTGGAAATTTTATTGCCTATTTTTTTGTACGAAATATTCAACTTTTGTAGCTTCACTTATGTGTATAAGCGTTTCTTCATGTTATAATGATAGTGATATGAAGACAGGAGGATGAAGCGCTGTGAAATTTTCAGCTATAAAGAAAAATAGGCAGAAAAAGAAAAAATCTCAGCTGCCGTTACGGTTAAATATACTATTTGTTTCGGTATTTCTTTTATTTTCTTTGTTGATTGTGCAATTAGGTGTTGTGCAAATTCTTAACGGGGAAGAAGCGCAACAGGAAGTTGACAAAACCGAAAATACACCGTCACAAAAACCAGTGCCAAGGGGCGAAATGTATGATGCAGACCATAATGTAGTCGTAGATAATGACCCGGTTCGATCGATTACGTATACGCCACCGAAAAATGGTCAGACAGGAAACGAACGACTTCAGCTCGCGCGTGATTTGGCGGAATATATCACAATCATTAAAGACGAGGAAGAATTAGAAGAAGAAATTACTGAACGTAATAAGAAAGAATATTGGTACTTATTAGAGGGTAATCAAAAAATAGTAAATAATCGTTTAACCGAGGAGGAACAAAATTTAGATACAGGTGATAAGTACCAAGCAGAGCTAGATCATATTACGGAAGATGATTTAGCCGAAGTTGAATGGTCCAATGAAATATATAACGTGATTGCGATTAAAAAAGAATTGGACGCAGCAAGAGGACTCTCGCCACATATCGTCGTCAATGAAGGATTAACGGAAGAGGAATATGCAAAAGTAGCAACACATTTAAATCAGTTGCCAAATATTGATGCAACAACCGATTGGAAAAGACAACGAAGTTATGAAAATTTGCTTAACGGTTTAATTGGAGGAATTACTTCTCAGGAAGAAGGAATTCCGCAAGAGGATCGTGAATATTATTTGGCGAATGGTTATGCACGAAACGATCGCGTCGGTACCAGTGGGTTAGAACAATCATATGAGGACGTATTAAGAGGTCGTAAAGAAAAAGTTCAGTATGTCACCAATAGTGATGGTGACGTGATTCGATCGGATGTTGTTGTTGAAGGCCAACGTGGAAAAGATCTTGTGTTAACAGTTGATATGGATCTGCAACAAAAAGTCGACGAAATTGTTGAAGATGAATTACGTAAAGCCATTGATAATCCTGGTAATAATACAGGATTTTTAGAAGATGCGACAGCAGTCATGATGAATCCGCAGACAGGTGAAATATTAGCGATGTCGGCAACACATTATGATCGAGAGGAAGACGAATTTAAAAATCAAGCATATCGAACAGTGTATGACGCACATGCACCTGGTTCAGCGATTAAAGGTGCGACTGTGTTAACGGGCTATGATAATGGTGTCATTGACATTGGTACACGATTGAATGAGAAAGAAATTAATATAGCTGGTGAAATAAAAGATTCATATTCAGATTTAGGTTCTAGTAATAATGATTTACAGGCACTGCAAAAATCTTCGAACGTTTATATGATGAGAATTGCAATTGCACTAAATGGCTATAACTATACGTATGGACAACCATTAGCTTTAAACCCTGATGCTTTTCAGATTTTTAGAAATCATTTTAACCAATTCGGCCTAGGTACAGAAACGGGAATCGATTTACCGTTTGAAGCGACCGGATACGTTGGACCTTCCACACAATATTCTGGGTTATTATTAGACTTTTCTATTGGGCAATATGATACGTATACGACACTGCAATTGGCTCAATACGTATCAACAATCGCAAATGATGGCTATCGTCTAAAGCCACGGTTGGTATCAGAAATTCGGGAGCCAAGTAATGATGGATTAGGACCTATTATTGAAAAGAACAACCCTGAAGTATTGAACCATGTAGACATGGAACAGGAATATATTGATCGTGTACAAGAAGGCTTTCGACGCGTGTTTACTCGCGGTACAGCCAGTGGAGCATGGGCTGGTTTCCCATATGAAGTTGCAGGAAAGACTGGTACAGCCGAGAATCCCCAATATAAAGATGGGAAAGAGTATATGACAGAAAATTTATCACTTGTTGGCTATACACCTACAGAAAACCCAGAAATGGCCTTCGCTGTCATTGTGCCAAAGAATGGAACAAGCACATCAAGAAATTCTATAAATCATGATATAGGAAAGCGCATTGTAGAAGCATATTACGAGAGTAAAGAAGAATAAAATGGATTATAAACGCAACCTGTAAAAGGTTGCGTTTTTTATATTGTAATGAAGATATCTTAGTTCGAGCAAATTACATTAATGATTTGGTATTTTGTCGAATTTACAAACTCTTAACATTTACTTAATAGGCAATTAAAAGTTATGCGTTACGATGATAATCGAAGCTAAAAGATAGAGCTTCGATTATATTGAATGTATAGGGGGAAACAAAATGAATAAGTGGAAATTATTAATGTTAGTAGCTGGTTTACTATTAACAGTAGGTGTATTAGCTGCATGTGGAAATGCACCTGGAGATGCAGAAACAGATGAAGGAGAGAATGCAAGTCAAGGAGAGGAAGGTTCAGGAGAAGAAGGTGACACAATAGAAGGTTCTGTAGTAATCGATGGTTCTTCGACTGTTCTTCCGATTATGGAATATTTGACTTATGAATATAAACAAGAACAAACAGAAGTAGAGACTTCTTTAAGTTCATCCGGTTCTGGTGGTGGCTTCAAGAAATCAACCGTAGGCGAAATTGACTTAAGTAATGCTTCTCGTCCAATTAGTGAAGACGAAAAAGCAACAGCAGAGGAAAATGACATTACATTGCATGAGATAGAATTAGCATATGATGGTTTGTCTGTTGTTGTGAGTCAAGAGAACGATTTTGTTGAGAATTTAACGGTCGATCAACTGAGACAGATTTTCCTTGCAGATGGAAGTGCAACGAAATGGTCTGACTTAAATAGTGAATGGCCAGAGGAAGAAATTAAAATATTTAGCCCAGGTCATGAATCAGGAACATTTGATTACTTCAATGAAACAATTTTAGAAGAAAATCCGATGCGTGAAGGAGAAAACACAACTTTATCTGAAGATGACAATACATTGGTAACTGGTGTTAAAAATGACCCTTACGCAATTGGATATTTTGGTTATGCCTATTACTATGAAAATAAAGATTCTTTAAAAGTCCTAGGTATCGATAATGGTGATGGTGAGCCAGTGAAACCAAATGCTGAAACCATTCAAGATGGTTCTTACACACCACTATCTCGTCCGTTGTTCACGTATGTTAACGTGAACTCTCTAAAAGAAAAACCACAAGTGCTCGACTTCACTCAATTTGTGATTGAGAATGCAGGAGCCGGTGCAGAAGAAGCTGGATATGTAGCATTACCAGATGAAAAATACCAAGAGCAACTTGATAAAATCAACGAATTATCAGAACAATAAATATTGAAGGGACAGGCTTACGCATTTATACAGTCTGTCCCATCATCTTTGCAGGAAAAGGGGAATGGGTTGTGATTAGCAAAAATAATGAGCAATATTCCGTTCAGGAAATGATTCAAGCAAATAAAAATAAAAAAAGTGCATTTAACTTAATTGAGAAAGGTGTCCCTGCTTTCCTCCTTTTATGTGCTACTGTTTCAGTTGCTACAACAATTGGAATTTTGTTCACCTTATTAAGTGAGACGATCGGTTTCTTCCAAAATATTTCTTTAACTGAATTTTATTTGGGAACGAAATGGTCACCATGGACTGATCATTTTGGTGTTGCTCCATTAATTGCTGGGACATTATTGATCACAGTTATTGCAATTTGTGTAGCTCTACCAATTGGTTTGGCTGCAGCTATCTTTTTAAGTGAATATGCGAGCGAGCGCACGAGAAAAATCATCAAACCAATTTTAGAAATTTTAGCAGGAATTCCTACGGTTGTTTATGGTTTTTTTGCATTAACATTTGTTTCTCCTATGTTAAGTAATATATTTACAGATATGAATATATTTAATGCATTGAGTGGTGGTATTGTAGTTGGAGTTATGATTATTCCGATGATTGCCTCACTATCTGAAGATGCGATGAATGCAGTGCCTAACAGTCTGCGTGAAGGAGCATTGGGGTTAGGGGCAACGAAATTTGAAGTGACACGTCGAGTTGTGATGCCAGCAGCATTTTCTGGGATTATCGCTTCTATTGTGCTTGCTATATCAAGGGCAATTGGTGAAACTATGATTGTGACGATTGCAGCTGGTGCCACACCAAACTTAACGATAGATCCAACCGAATCTATTCAGACATTAACTGCCTTTATTGTGCAAGGAGCAAAAGGTGATACGTCTTATCATTCAACCATTTACAGTAGTATCTACGCAGTTGGTATGACACTATTTGTATTTACATTATTAATGAACATCTTATCGCAGTATATTTCGCGACGTTTTAAGGAGGATTATTAATGAATGATAAGGTCAATTACTCACATATAAAAGGTAGGGTAATGAAAAATGCCGTTGTTAAATGGATTTTTATCATGGCTACAT
Source organism: Gracilibacillus halophilus YIM-C55.5 (assembly GCF_000359605.1). Lineage (GTDB taxonomy): Bacteria > Bacillota > Bacilli > Bacillales > Amphibacillaceae > Gracilibacillus > Gracilibacillus halophilus. The sequence goes on along the minus strand of NZ_APML01000019.1, from coordinate 181,581 downwards.
CTGTAGCGTTAATCTTTTTAGCTTTATTAATTGGGAGAGTACTGAGCCAAGGAGTTGGCTATTTATCAATAGATTTTTTAAAGAACTACCCTGCGCCTTATATTGAGGAAGCGGGCCTTTTTGCTGGAATTATGGGGTCATTAGCTATGATTTCAATTACAGCACCAGTGTCAATGATTTTAGGGGTTTGCACTGCTCTTTATTTGGAAGAATATGCGAGGGATAATAAGTTTACTCGGTTTATACGTGTGAATGTTCAAAATTTAGCTGGTGTACCGTCGATTGTCTTTGGTTTACTCGGCCTTACATTTTTCGTTTATTTATTCGAAATGGGTTACACACTCATAGCAGGTGCGTTAACGATGAGTTTATTGGTATTGCCAATAATCGTTGTAGCTGCTCAAGAAGCCATTCGTTCCGTCCCATCAGAAATTCGTGAAGCCTCAATTGGGATGGGAGCAACGAAATGGCAAACGATTTGGCGCATTGTATTACCAGCTGCGATTCCTGGTATTTTAACGGGGTCCATTTTGGCATTTTCACGTGCAATTGGTGAGACGGCACCATTAATCATTGTTGGCGCAGCTACAGCTATTTATTCGATACCAGATTCATTGTTTTCAAAATATACCGTGATGCCGATGCAAATTTATAGTTGGACGGCAAGACCTCAAGAAGAATGGCAATATGTAGCAGCCGCAGGAATTATCGTATTATTAATTATTTTATTGTGTATGAATGCAATTGCTGTTTGGATTCGAAATAAATTTCAAAAAAGATTTTAATTGTAAAAGGGGTTATGAACCATGGCTAACAAAGCATTTTCAATTGAAGATTTTAATTTATGGTATGGTACAGACCAAGCGTTGTATCAAATCAATTTGGATATACCAAAACATGAAATTACAGCAGTTATTGGACCATCAGGTTGTGGAAAATCAACCTTATTAAAAACATTGAATCGAATGACAGAAACGATTCCTTCTGTTCAGACATCTGGAAGCATAGAATATGATGGAGAAGATATTTTTGCCAAAAAGAAAATGGTTGAAGAACTTCGTACACGTGTCGGTATGGTCTTTCAAAAACCGAATCCATTTCCGAAGTCAATTTTTGAGAATGTGGCATATGGTCCGAAAATCCATGGCATAAAGAAAAAACAAGTCTTAAATGAAGTCGTAGAGAAAAGTTTAAAGGGAGCAGCCATTTGGGATGAAGTTCACGATCGATTGAATCAAAACGCATTTGGGTTATCCGGCGGCCAACAACAACGGGTTTGTATTGCTAGATGTTTGGCAATTGAACCAGACGTCATTTTAATGGATGAGCCAACTTCAGCTTTGGATCCGATATCTACATTGAAAATCGAAGAATTGATTAAAGAGTTAAAGAAAGATTATACCATCATTATTGTTACTCACAATATGCAACAGGCCGCTCGAATTTCGGATAATACTGTATTTATGTTAAATGGTGAAATGGTGGAGTTTTCGGATACAGATCAATTATTCTCTAATCCAAAAGATAAACGGACGGAGGATTATATTACAGGTCGATTCGGGTAAATTTGAGTGCTTTCGTAAAAAGTTTGATAGGAAGGAAGTGAATTATGGTAGGTAGAGAAGCGTTTGAGGACGAATTGAAACATGTTGAATCATTAATCGTGCAATTTTCACAAAAAACAAAGCAACAACTAGATGAAGCAGTGACCGCTCTTTATCAAAGTGATGTAGCCAAAGCAGAAGAGATTATTGAAACAGACAAGATGTTAGATCAACTTGATTTTGAAATCAATGAAGCATCCATTCTGCTAATCGCGAAGCAACAGCCAGTAGCTACCGATTTGCGACGTTTAATCGTGGCAATCCGTATTTCGACTGACTTGGAACGAATGGCCGATAATGCGAAAAATATCGCAAAATCAACGATCCACTTAGGGAATGATCATGGGATCCATATCCATGAATCGATCCATGAAATGAAGCAAGTCACATTACAAATGATGGACTTAGCAGTTAAAGCTTATGAAAACGAGGATATCACCCTTGCTCGAAAGCTTGCTGATCTCGATGATTTTGTTGATAATTTGTATTCAACGATGTTACGTGAATTATTAGAGGAAACGGCGACAAACCCACAAAAAATCCAACATATTATGCAAATGGCTTTTAGTGGTCGATATGTTGAAAGAATTGGTGACCATGCGACAAATATTGGAGAAGATGTTACGTATTTAGTGAAAGGTGAATCCCCCGATTTAAATAAATAAATTTAGATATTTGATCAAGTATTGGTGAGATGGATTAAAAGAAAGCCACAGAAGACGATTTATTCGTCTTCTGTGGTTTGTTCTGTCGTCAATATGGATGCAATTTCTTCGATCGTCATTTCTTCATGTACTTGAAATTCCCCAATTTGAATAAAACGTGCCAAGTTTTCTTCGACTAAATAATCAGAGAATGATTCAGGATCATCAATAATTTGATTTTCATGTAATATTTCTGCTACTTCTGGACCTGTCATGCCTGTTTCAATTTCAATTGTTTGTAAGGCCACTGTATTTGTTTCTTCATGATCTTGCTCAGATGTTTCTTGATTGTCATCTTCAGAACTAGACTGTTCTAATTCAGTTATGGTAGCTTCCATATCAGAAATACGTGTTTCCATATCTTCTTGATACACGTAATACCCTTCTTCTTCGACCTGATGAATTTGCTCGTCTAAAGAGAGCTTACTTGATTCTGATTGTGTTTTTGATGTTGATATGTAATAGAAACTTCCAATGATGACAGATGCAGTGAGCAATCCTAATGCAAAGGCTCGAATGATTTGCTTCATTGTCATCCCTCATTTAATAGAGTTGTTTAATCATAGATTTTACGTCATATTCATTTAAATTCATTTGTTGAGCAATTTTGTTTGCGTCTAGCCCTTGTTGATAAAGCGCGCGTATTTCACGCATGATTGGTGTTTCGTTTTGATTCATTTTCATCGTTTCCTCTTCTGTTTTCTCATTCACGAGAAGCTCTTCTTCTAGTACTTTAATCTTCTTCTTTAATTGGTAACTTTCTTGTAAAGATGAAATCGTAAATTGTTCAAATTCATCTTCTATTTGTCTAAACTTGTCTTGCATAAAAAACGATAAAATCCAAAGTATAATACCAATCACCACAATGGTAATGATAACGGAATAAATCATCATGTCCCTCCTTACGAATTCCTATTATAGTTATATCATAGTTGATGATCGATTGAAAAGATTTACTTGAAAAGTAGAAAAGATTTTGCTATGATATTTGGGGTAAACATTCGATAAGAACTGTGTTGATTTAGTTTGGAGGGATAAACATGCGTGTAGACATTACATTAGCTTGCACGGAAACGGGAGACCGTAATTATATTACGACAAAAAATAAGCGTAAACACCCTGAACGTTTAGAGCTTAAAAAATATTCCCCGCGTTTGCAAAGACATACATTGCATCGTGAAACAAAATAAGTAATGAAAAACTCTTACCTAAACCTTGTTCGTGCATTAGGTAAGGGTTTTTTATTAGGAGTGATCGAAGTGAGTATGAAAGATCAAATACGAAAAGAAATGCTAACATACTGGCGTACACATGCTAAGCGAGAAGAAACAGAACCATTATTAATACAACAACTTTTCACCAGTTCTATATGGGAAAGAGGACAACGTATAGGTTGTACCATTTCAAAAGGGGTGGAATGGAATACAACACCTATCATTGAACAAGCATGGAAAAGTGGTAAATATGTGGCTTTACCGAAATGTTTTCCTGCTTCAAAGCAACTGATATTTTATGAAGTCGATTCCTTTAATCAATTAGAAAACACATACATAGATTTATTCGAACCAAGTCCAGAGAAAACTCAGCCAGTAGCTCCTGATCAATTGGACATTATCATTGTACCGGGCATCGCTTTTCATCCCAAAGGTTGGCGTATTGGTTATGGTGGAGGTTATTATGATCGTTACTTACAACACTATCACGGGATAACCATTGGCTTAGCTGCCGATTGGCAACTTACGGATCAGCTCTTTTACCAACATCATGATATCCCAATCGATTATATTTGCACCGAAACAGAAATGATGACTGTACATAAATGATCATAAGCTGCGCAAAATATAAGTATCATTCTGTCAAAGAGGTGAGTATTTTGCGAGTGTTACGAATTGTTGGAATCTTGATTGCAATTGCAGGAACTATCTATTCCTTACGTTCATATTTGTATCAATTTATCATGAATAATCGAGTGTTACGACAACAAGCCGTTAAGCTTTCATTAAATATTCCGTTTCTTCGTAATCAAATGATGAAGTCGATGTTTCGTAAGTAAGTCACAAGAGATTCACCAACCTTATGATTGTTCTTTTCTGCGATAATCGTGGTATGATGAACATAATTGAAGGTTGGTGGTTTCAAATGTATATAAAAAAACAGTTGCTGCTCCATCGATTAACATATGACTTGATGTATAAAGATCATTGGGATTTAATTTTTGTTTCAGCGAATCGAAACGAATATTGGTTGGAGCATGCAAACAAAGGGAGAAAAGACATTGTTCGATTATCACTTAAACAGCTTGATTGGCGTAGGGATGTCTATCAAGATATGTTACGTGCTGAACAACAATATGAACAGAAGCAAACGAGGATTTTAGCACAACCAGTCGATTTTCATCATATATATATTTCAGACTTTGAACCAGTAGATGACTGGTATGATCTTACGGAGCAGAAAACAGAAGTGAAAAGGACACGCGATTCATTTGTTTACATGCTTGATGATGAACATCGAGCGGATGAATTGATAAAAATACAAAACAAAGTGAATGCAACAGCATTTGAATCAATTCAAATGCCTGACAATGTCATTGAAATGGAACAAGCGAATGCTTATATACAACATAATATTTATCAATTGTATCAACAACGGCAAAAACAAAAAGAAGGTTTATTTCAACAAGCGAAGCCTTTTTTCACTTATGTCTTGCTAGGAATAAATGTTTTCATATACTTTCTATTAGAATTAAATGGTGGCTCTACATCAATATCAACACTGATCGCATTTGGTGCAAAAGAAAATATGGCCATTATGAATGGGGAATGGTGGCGAATTGTAACGTCGATGTTTCTCCATATAGGAATGCCGCATATCTTATTGAATATGCTTGCGCTTTACTTTATTGGGACGTTAGTGGAACGTATTTACGGTAACTTTCGCTTTTTGTTGATTTACTTTATTGCTGGTATGATTGGTGGCTTAGCGAGTTTTGCTCTAAACCCGAGTCTTGCAGCTGGGGCATCTGGTGCCATTTTTGGTTTATTTGGAGCTTTGTTATTTTTCGGTGTAACATATCCAAAAGTATTTTTTCAGACGATGGGCTGGAACGTTATCTTTGTCATTGGGATCAATGTCGTTTTTGGTTTTAGTGTGCCACAAATTGATAATGGTGCTCATATAGGCGGTATGGTGGGTGGCTTTTTCTCATCAATGCTTGTCATGTTTCCAACATATCGTAGAAAAATCATTCAATCACTCGGTTTTGTTTTGGTTTTGTGTAGCACTCTTGGTTTAACGTTTTACGGACTACAAAATGAAAGTGTTCATTATGATGAATCAATCATCACTCAACGCGCCCAAAATTATATTGAAGATGAACGATACAAAGAAACGATTGATGTAGTCACGAATGGATTGGCGTACGCGGATGATTTCAATGCAGAGTTATTGTTTTTTCGCTCTTATGCTTATCTCCAATTACAAAAGTACCAAAATGCACGGCAAGATTTAGAGGAAGCTATTAAAATGAAACCAAATTTTGAAGAAGCGTTATATAATCTTGCTTTAACGTATCGACAAATGGGGCAAACAGAAGAAGCGCTACAAACGATCAAAAAAGCGATTGAAATCAATCCTGAAGCCTCGGAATATCAAAAATTAAAGGAAACCTTACAACAAACTTCAGGAGCATAAATTTTTTCATATTGTGCAAAGGAAAGCGCCCTTTATGTAAATTCCTAATAAGGAATGAAGCTTCAAAGGGCGTTACTAATTTGAGTACACTTGATACAGGCGTTCAAGTTCTTTCTCCTCATTTTGAAATAAGACGATAAGGTGATCATTTTGTTTTTCCATTAAAATAAGCGGCATGGGTTGATGTAATTGCTCTGGGCTCGACGATACTGGCAAAATATAATTGCGATATAATCCTTCCCATAATTGTCCCATAATTCGATCTGTCGCTTCTTGACCGAGTCCAGGTATTGCTTCTGATTGGAAATTGACAATCTCTACTAACGGAACCAGTTGATAACGATTGATATCAATTTCAGCTTCTTCGATCCACCTCTTCCATGTGTATTGCAATTGTTGCTGAGTGGCATGATCGATCGTCTGTTTCCAATCACGTTGAAATTTGTTTTTCGGTTGACGAAACGATTCTAAAGGGGTATGTGGAGAATCAATTACATATAAATAGTCATTACTCATTGTTTGTATACTTTTTATTTCATCATCTGGATAATGAATCTCACCATGATGGAGTGTAATCGCTTGAAAATGACTACTATCACTTTCTTCAAAATCTTTAGTTAATGTAAGATCTTCTACATCTTCTTTCCATACTCCGTTTATTCCTTTCAAAACACCGTCCATATACAATAAAGATACATCTTGTCTTAAATACACCGGTTCATCTAATTCACTATTTGTCTGCCATGATATTCGATATTGGTCATTCGAAGTTTCTTGTAGTAATGTCAAAAGGGTATCAGCAGATAGAAATTGATACGTTTGATCCAAAGGGAAATATTGTAACGTTTCTGTATCATCTTTAGAATATACAGTTACCCCAATAATGGCAGAAATACAAAGCAAAATCATCACTGTTTGAGAGAGCTTGTCCTTAACCACATTGATGCCTCCCAATCCATTTAAAATATTCATTTCTATGAAAACGTATGAAACCTTTGTCTTTGTGAACACTACTCCGTAGACAAGAATAATTGAAATATTGTAGGTGATCACATGGAACAAGAAAAAGGTTTGTATCATAGTTATGAAAAGAATGTTCATTATATACGTGATTATTTAAAAGTAGAGAAAAGTTTTGACTTAATTCATTTAGACTTGGAATATGCAGGTCGCAAAATGTCTCTATTTCTTGTAGATGGATTAGTAAAAGATGAGATCCTGCACTATTTAATGCGTTTTTTAGCACAATTAGAAGAAGAAGACTTAGATGATAAGCCATTTGAAAAATTAATGCAGAAATATATCCCATATGTTGAGATCGATAAAGAAAAAGATTTAAATAAAGCGGCCGATTGGGTGTTATCTGGTCCGTCTGCTCTTGTAGTTGAAGGATTAGATAAAATCATATTGATTGACGCTCGGACATATCCTGTTCGTTCGCCGAAAGAGCCTGATTTAGAGCGTGTAGTACGTGGTGCGAGAGACGGTTTTGTGGAAACAATTATATTTAATACCGCATTAACGCGTAGAAAGATTCGCGATCGTTCGTTGCGAATGGAATATATGTCTATTGGTCGTCGTTCAAAAACAGATATTTGTATTAGTTATATTGCCGATATTGCTGATCCGAAAAAAGTAGAGCAATTAAAGAAACATTTAGACGAGATTGATACGGATGGATTACCCATGGCTGAAAAAACTATTGAGGAATATTTAAGTGGGAAGGAATGGAACCCTTATCCAACCATTCGTTATACGGAACGTCCAGATACGGCTGCTGCTCATATGTATGAAGGTCATATTGTTATTATGATTGATGGTTCACCGAGTGTCATGATCACACCAGCTACTTTATGGCATCATTTACAACATGCAGAAGAATATCGCCAAAAACCGTTTATTGGCGTGTACTTAAAAATGGTACGCTATATTGCGATATTTTCATCGATTTTTATTTTGCCCATGTACTATTTATTGTCAACAGAACCTGGTTTATTACCAGAAGAACTATCATTTGTTGGACCGCAAGATGTTGGTAAAATTCCGCTTATCTTTCAGTTTTTAATTGCGGAAATAGGGATCGATATGCTTCGGATGGCTGCCATTCACACGCCATCAGCATTGGCGACTGCCTTAGGATTGGTCTCAGCGATTTTAATTGGACAGATAGCGGTAGAAGTGGGATTATTTTCGAATGAAGTGGTGTTATATTTAGCTGTAGCTGTGATGGGAACGTATTGTACACCTAGCTATGAATTGAGCCTTGCCAATCGGATTATTCGACTGGGACTCCTTTTAGTTACGGCATTTTTTGGATTAAAAGGTTTTGTTATTGGAACAACCGTCTATTTACTTTACTTGATTAATTTGAATACATTCTATATCGGTTACCTATGGCCGTTTATTCCATTTGATGGTAAGGCGTTGTATAATGTGATCATTCGACGTCCTGTTCCAAGCACAGAAGTAAGACCTTCATTTCTACGTCCACAAGATCCAGATAAAAATAAGTCGTAATCAGTTTATAAAGAAATGAAATTGATCAAAGTAATTACGTTGATTTCCTTTTCTTTTCTTGTTAACTTTTGGTATAATGTTCGAGGTGATTGCCGATGAACAGTTATCAAGAATTACAGAAACTATTACTACGCTTTGGAACGGTCATCTATACGGGTGACCGAAAAGCAGATATAAACTTAATGGAAGTGGAAATTAGGGAACTATCCGAGGCAAATGTAATTTCAAATGATGAATATTTACAGGCAATGATGATCATTAGCCAAGAGCGAAAAAAAACTAACTAAAGGGAGCGGATAATAATGAGAGATAAGGTAACTATTGGCGTTGATATTGGGGGAACAACGGTCAAGCATGCCATTATCCGCGAAGATGGAGAAATGATAACAAATTGGGAAATCCCCACACGACTTGACCATAAGGGAGCACAAGTTCCACATGACATATGGAGTAGTATTCAAGATCAATTAGTACAACAGAATATTGACAAAAGGGATATAATCGGTATTGGTGTAGGTGCGCCAGGCTTTATTGACCCTGAAACTGGAATTGTAACGATTGCTGTCAATATTGGTTGGGAAAACTATGATTTAAAACAAATTCTCCAAGATTTATCTGGTGTTTCAGTGTTTGTTGAAAATGACGCAAATGTGGCTGCCCTAGGGGAAAACTGGAAAGGTGCAGGGAATCAAGTTCATAATATGATTGCAGTGACATTAGGAACAGGAGTTGGTGGTGGCATCATCTCTAATCACACTATCATTAATGGGGCGAATGGCACGGGTGGTGAAATTGGCCACATTACCGTCGAGAAAGATGGTGCCTCTTGTAATTGTGGACGAAAAGGATGCCTGGAAACAGTCGCTTCAGCCACAGGTATCGTACGCCAAGCCAAGGAAATGATTGATTCTGGTGTGAAGACGGATATCGTAAACCAAGTCAATGATGAGGCATCGATAACGACAAAGGATATATTCGAAGTGGCAAAGACAGGCGATCAAGCCATGAATGAATTGCTTGATCACGTCATTGATGTATTAGGATTCGCCTTAGCAGGTGTTGCAATGACTACGAATCCTGCCAAGATTGTCATTGGTGGTGGCGTATCAAAAGCAGGGGATCAGTTGCTACAACCTTTAAAAAAGAAGTTTGAATCTTATTGCTTGCCTCGAACCACACATGCATGTGAATTTGTGTTAGCTCAGTTAGAGAATGATGCTGGCGTATATGGCGCAGCTTATATGGTCTTACAACAAATGAAACGTAAATAATGTAAGGATTTTGTTAAATTTTTTTAAGTTTGTTGAAACTTTTTATGGCAATTGATCGTCTATAATAGATAGAGAGATTTTTCATAAAAGATAGAGATAGATTTGCTATCATAAGTAAGGGACAATTTTGAGGAGGAATACAAGAAATGAAACAACGAACATGGAAATTGCCATTGTATTTACTCGCTGTATTATTATTTGGCATAAAAACATATATTGTCTATCGATTTATTTTTGATATTTCGTTAGAGAATTCAATGCAGGAATTCATATTATTGATTAATCCATTCGTCACAGCCTTTTTTATTATTGCATTAAGCGTATGGCTGAAACCTAGACGACAATTAACTTATATGAAATGGATCATGTTAATTGGTTCAGTGATTATTTACTTTAATATTATCTTTTATCGAAACTTTACCGATTTTATTACTATTCCACTATTATTCCAAGGAAGTAATGCCGCTGATTTAGGTTCTAGTATTCTAGGTTTATTAAAAGTATGGGATATTCTATTATTCTTAGATGTTGGCATTGTATGGTATATTGCTCGTAAATATGGTGAGGAATTAACGGTTAATCTGAAAAAACGTTATAAAGTTTTAGCATTAGGTTTGTCAATATTGTTTATACTAGGAAATTATATTCTCGCTGAAATCGAACGTCCGCAATTGTTACAACGGACCTTTGATCGTGAGTACTTAGTGAAGAATATTGGTTTATTTAGTTATCATGTCTACGATGCTGTTCTTCACTCAAAATCAAAAGCGCAACGTGTGTTTGCTGATGGCAATGAACTTAATGATATTGTTGATTATATGGAGAATGAAACAACGATCCAAGGTAAAACTGATCTATATGGAATTGCTGAAGATAAGAATCTGATCTTCGTTTCTTTGGAATCTGTTCAAAGTTTTGTAATCAACAATACGGTGAATGGAGAAGAGGTAACACCATTCCTTAATGATTTAATAGATGATAGTTATTATTTTGAAAACTTCTATCATCAAACAGCGCAAGGGAAGACATCAGACTCCGAATTTTTAGTGGAAAATTCACTATATCCATCGCCGCGTGGTGCGGTGTACTTTACGCACGCACAAAACGATTATCATTCGTTGCCAGAGATGTTAAATAACAATGATTATATGTCAACTGTATTCCATGCTAACAATGAAAGTTTTTGGAATCGCGATGTAATGTATGAAAATCTTGGTTATGATACCTTTCATGATGTAAAATCATACAATGTGACTGATGAAAATACTGTAGGATGGGGTTTAAAAGATAAAGCATTTTTTGAGCAGTCGATGCCGTATCTCGAGTCACAACAGCAACCTTTTTATTCTAAGTTCATTACGTTAACGAATCATTATCCATTTGATTTAGATCAGGAAGATGCAACTATTGAAAAATATGATTCGAATTCACGAACATTAAATCAATATTTCCAGACAGTCCGCTATACAGATGAAGCTATTAAAGAATTCTTTAATAAACTGAAAGAATCTGGATTGTACAAAGATTCGATTATTGTGTTAATGGGCGATCATTATGGAATTAGTGACTTTCATAAGAAAGCTATGAGCCAGTATTTAGATAAGGAATATACAGATTATCAACATGTTCAATTACAACGTGTACCGTTCTATATTCATATACCAGGACACGATGATAATCAAGTGATTTCTAAGATTACTGGACAAATCGATGTGAAGCCGACATTATTAGATTTATTAGGGATTGACGACAGTAATGATCTTTCATTCGGTACTAATATGTTTTTAGATGAACGAAAACCATATATCGCATTACGTGATGGTAGTTTCATTACTGATGAATATGTGTACACAAAAGATCAATGTTTCAACAGACAAACTGGTGAATTAATTGATTCCACAAATAATTTGTCTGGAAAAGGTGAAGATTCTGCTTGTCAGCCGTACGTGGAACAAGTAGAGAAAGAATTGTCCTATTCGGATGAGATAATATTTGGTGATCTGTTCCGATTCCATGATTTTAAAGATGAATCGTAAGTCAACGAAGACATCTTACCCTCCTGCTGGTAAGATGTCTTTATTCGATTACTATGTTCATAAGAATACAATGAAATATAAAAAATGAGGCATTTTATCGGTATTGATAAATGCCTCATTTTTTATGTTACCATTTAACTTTCGAATAGCGGACGAATGATTTCCCAATACAATGTTGCAATGGCGAAAAAACCAAATACTAATGTAGAAAGTCCAGAAAAGAAAACGCCAAACATGTTTTGTGATTTGAATTCACGAATAATCCCAATGATACAAACAATTGTCACTGCGAGCATGATAAAACCTAGTGTCATCTCAATATCCTCCTTACACATCTGAGTGCTTTATTTTTCATTGTTCACGAATCAAGGTATAATATGTATATTACATGTAAGTACTTCCCCATGTATTTTAAAACAAAATCCTTCATTTGTCTATGAAATCGGTTAGACAATCTTCAATGAAGCAAAGGAGTGAATGTGAACAATGGATATTGAAATGTATTCATTAGGACCATTGGGAACGAATTGTTATATCCTACATAATCAGACGGAGGCGATCATTGTTGATCCGTCCGGAGAGAGTGAAAAAATTATTGAAGTAATCGATCAATTAGAGAAAAAAGTGCTTGCCATATTTTTAACTCATACACATTTTGATCATATAGGGGCATTAGAACAAGTGCGACACTATTATCAAGCACCAGTTTACGTTCATCCTCAAGAAGCTGATTGGCTCAAAGACCCCGATATGAATTTATCAAACGTGTTTGGGGTAGGAGAGATCATTTGCCAAAAGGCTGATGACTACTTTGAAACAGGTACGTTTTCGGTCGGAAATTTCCAATTTGATATTAGACATATACCTGGTCATTCACCAGGAAGTGTTGTTTTTATTTTTACTAATGAAAAATGTGTTATCGCTGGAGATACATTATTCCAAATGGCCATTGGTCGCACTGATTTACCAGGAGGTGATACAGAGCAACTCATAAAACATGTGAATCAAAAGCTGTTAACATTGCCTGATAATTATCGAATTTACCCTGGGCATGGCCCTGCGACAACAATCGGACAAGAACGACAAGAAAACCCATTTCTGTGATATGATTAATGATAAATAATTAAATCGTGAAAAGTGTATTTGCTGCACTTTGTCTTGCCTCCTTTACATTGCAGAACAAAAAAGCACGCCTGACCGATTTTTTCGATCAAAGCGTGCTTTTTTTAATGTCCAAAACCAGGTACCAGTACAAAGTTGGTATAGAAGGTGAAACCAATAAAAAACACGGTACAATACGCTGCAAATAAATACATATACATTCTTTCAGACAAATTTAAATAACCTACGCCAAGAAAGAAAATTGTTTGAGCTAAAAATAAATATACCATTGCTTCCATTTCACCAACATAAAACATGACCGTGAAAATTCCAGTCCAGAAGGCTAACATACGAAATACTCGATCCATTGTTTCCCCCTCCTTCTATACAGAGCTAAACTATGTAACAAAATCATTATAAACCAGACAAACAGAAAAGTAAATTACATTTCTATTATACCACCAGTTTGCCCATTTATAAACGATTAATGTGAATTTCTAGGTACATGTAATGTTAATGTTCTACGATGGCCATCCTTTGTGTTCAATTCGATCACATAATTTGCCCTGTCAAATTTAAGTTGTTGAGAATAAACTTTCACATCACCATTAGGAAAATGATACGTTATGGGGAAATTCACATCTTCCTTTTCTTCTTGTAGTGATTGTTTCCCCATTTGATACAAGCTGTGAAACTGATATTGGATTAAGTCATTTTCAGTAGCTCTTTGGGTATACTGATATTGTGACATTTGAAAAAAAGCCATTAAAAAAAGAAGATGAAGGAGGATTAATACAAAAGGAAATACATATCCATTTTCATGATTCTGTCTTGTAGTAAATGTCCTTTTCATACGATCCTCCGTCCTTTGTTATTATCTTCATTGTAATAACGCCATGATGAGATTGAACAGAAAATGATTGAAGCGAGAAAAGTAAATAGTCATTTCCTTGATGATTGACCTGACGCAGCACTTTATCTTTTGTTCTACCAATGGTGACCAATTCTTGATCAGTATTGGTAAATTGTAATTGATTGGATTGTACATGAACATTTTCTGATGTTTTTAATTCATCTAATACGAAATGAAAAAATTGGCGTACCTCTAAATCAGTTCTATTATCTGCCGTTGAGGAAAGTTGGATAATCTGTGTAGCAAAGTGGAATAAGAGAATTGTTATGGTTAAACTGACCAATGTAGAGACCATGGAAAATCCTAATTGTTTATTCTGGTTACCCGTAGAGACAATACTTTTGTTGTTGGTTTCGTTCACTGACCCAAGTGGCACAGACCTCTTTCACTCCTTTCGTTGTTTCGGTGTGGATATGGACAGGTTGTTCAATAAGGTGATTGACAGAGCGATCGATGTCAGTGGCGTCATTAATCGTCGTTTCCCTGACGATATCATGTACGTAACTTGCGATGATACGTTTTTGATATAATGATTTTTCATCGAGTTGGACTTGAACGAGCAATTGAAAAATAAAAATACAAATGGTAAAGAAAAGAAGACTGGCGATAAGCACTTCCATCATGATATATCCAGTTTCAGTTTGCTTTCTCAGAATAACACCGTCCTTTACCTAGAGGACAAGTCAAAAAGTACTTATTTGTTCCTGTTTGAATTGTGAGTGTCCCAGGTTTTTTGAGATATCCTCTGTGTGAAAATTCGATTGGAAATTGTAGGGTGTTCGATGCGATTGACCAATTTCGGGGATAGGATCGAGTGAGAACTGTTTGGCCGTATCCTACTTTTCTAACATGGTAACGATTATGATCGCGATCGAGTGTTAGATAATACGGTGTAGTGCTAATTAGATTGTTTTGTTGCATCCATAATAAATCTTGGTTCCATTGCGTCAAAAAATACTGATACTGAAAATGATGATAGATCTTTATGCTCATAGTGGTTGATAAAGTAAGCAGTACAAGTGACACGCTTAACACAATTAGAATTTCAATAATGGTAAATCCTGATTGCTTTTCATTCATCCGTTTGAATCCTCGATGGAGAAGGCAGGGTCTGCGTCTTGTTGATAAACAAGCTGACTTTGCCCGTTATTACATGTGATTTCTTCTAAATAACCTTCATCTTCTAATTGTTGTGCAGTCTCAAGTGATGTTTCTGTTTCAATTTCATAAGCAAGTCTTTGACTTTCTGCTAATTCAACTAACGCATCACAGCTTTTCGCTTGAATTTCCGCATTCCGATCTGCCAAATTGGGGATTAATAGGATGAACAACAGACTGATAACAGCAAGTACGATTAGCATTTCGATTAAAGTGAAACCTTTTTGATTTCTCAACAATGTAATTCCTCCCTCAATAAATTAATGTTTTCTCCTTAAATGGTTTTCATCAGATCAAACATCGGTAACATAAATGATAAATAAATCACGATAATAAATAACGCAATGAAACAAAACAAAATCGGTTGAAGTAGACGTACCCAATGATGGAGGAGTTTTTCCATCGTATCAAAGGCAAATGTGGCATAAACATTTAAATCTTGAGCGAGCTGATTCGTGTTTTTGTTTTTCTGAAATATGCTTGATAGTTCATCCTCGAGTAGTACGGCATCGTTAATTAACCGTTGTATGGGTAGGCCTTCACGAAGCCCTTGTGTAATATGAAAACATACATCACGAATATACGCATTGTTGTCTTTTTTTTGTAAAAGGGTGAGAGCATCTTTCAACGTGATACCAGTATCTAATAGTGATGATGTATGCACACAAAACAAAAAGGATAGTTGCAATTTCTTATATACTCGATAAAAAGGAATTCGTAAAATCCATCGAGTCTTCGTTGTCAATTTTACTCTTTGTTTTAGCAGCCCTGGAAATGTAACGCCAATGATTGTGAGTATAATCGCAACTAACAAACAATAAAAAATCGACTCAATCATCCATCGGGACCAATAAAAGATATGAGACGTTTGATCACCAGTGAAAAATTGTTGGAAAGAGGGGAAAATGGATGTTTTCATAAAGTAAACAATGATGAAAAACATAAGAAATAGCATCATCGGGTATCGCGACATTTGTTTTAATTTGGTCAAAAAGTAGATTTGTTGCTTGAGCATCATACAACACTGATATAGACCAGCAGTTATTTTTCCATGTTTGAGTGAAATCGTAAGAAATGAAATAATTTGTGGGTGAAACTTCGCCAATTTCAAAGCTTGGACAAATGATTGGCCTGTCAATAATGTGTTGGTAATTTGTTCAGCTGTTGATGCTAATTTTTCTTCCCACGCTACCATTTGTAGTGCATCATGCAATGGATAACCATGTTCAAGTAATTGGTGTAGACGAGAGAGAAAATGATGTTGATCGGACAATGATAGGCTTTTCTTAAAATGTGGTATGTGAAAGAACGGCTTGCGTAGTGAAACCATAAGCGAACGCTTTCCTCCTTAATCGGTTAAACGTATCATGAGTGAGTGTATCTACATCACGATATGGTTTTTGAATGAGTTGGTATAATGGGTCTCCTTCGAGCGTTTCAATGATAGCAGCACGTTGTTGACGTTGCTTTTGTAGTTGAATTGGGAGTAGCTGCAAAGAGGCAATCGAAATTAGGTTTTGTTCAAGGTCAAGATGAGATAAGCCCATTTCTAATAATCGCTGAATGGTACCTTTCGTGTTTTTCGCATGAAGTGTTGATAAAACCAGGTGGCCTGTTAATGCAGCGCGAAATACAAAATGGGCCGTCGCTTGATCTCTTATTTCTCCTACCATAATAACGTCAGGGTCATGACGTAATACCGCTTTTAATCCTTCATGGTACGTTAATCCTGATTGCTGATTTACTTGAACTTGTATCATGTGTGGTAACTGCTTTTCAATCGGATCCTCTAATGAGATGGTCTGAAGGGAATGATTTTGATTCAGCACATGAAGCATTGCATATAACATTGTTGTTTTTCCACTACCTGTAGGACCGGTGAGAAGAATCAAACCTGATCGTTGTTGTAACCAATTCATCATTTGGTTGTATTGTTGTGGAAACAGTAGTAAATCTTGAAGGGTCTGAAGTTCAGATTGTGGTAAGATGCGAATCGCTAAGCTTTCATTTGGATAGACAGGTAATGTGGATATTCTGAGAGCATACCGCTTTTCTGCAAAATCAATCGTTAACGAACCGTTTTGGGCAAGTTGTTCTTCTCCAATATCCATATTGGCAACAAATTTAAAATAGGATAAAATGGTTTGGAAGCGAGAAAGTGGAATGGATTCAATAAAATAGCGCCTGCCTTGTATTCGATGGAAAATCTCAACGTTGGGTGGATTTGGGCAACAATGGATATCTGAGGCATTGGATTGAATGGCAGCATAGATGAGTTGATAGGCTTGTTTCGAAGTCGTAACCAATGGATGCGTTCACCTCCTTATTGTTTTAGAAACATGTTACAATACTAATATTCGACCTTTAATCAAAAAATCCTGCAATATTTTCAAAAAATTTTTTAAAAGGGGGAAGCAGCATGCATAGTATATATCTCGTTGGTTTTATGGGGAGTGGAAAAACAAGTATAGCAAAAGGTTTGCAGCAGTGGTTGAGAATGGAGACATATGATACAGATGCGTTAATCGAAGCAAATTATGGACAATCCATTCCTAAGATATTTGCAGAAGATGGGGAAGAGACATTTCGCCAATATGAAACCAATACGTTAAAACAGACGGTTCAAGAAGATGCCATTGTTGCAACGGGTGGCGGCATTGTCGAACGAGAAGAAAATCGTAGCTGGTTAAAGGAACACGGAATTGTCATATTTTTAGAAACGTCCTGGGACGAAATTAATCGGCGTTTAATACATGATACCTCACGACCTATATGGAATAATCAAAACAGAGATAAACATGCTCTCTTACATAGAAGAACACCTTTATATGAGGAAGTTGCCGATAAAACAGTCATAACGGATGATAAGTCAGTTGAACAGATTTGTGATGAAATCATTGCATTTGTGCATAAGATTGAAAAAGATTGAAGAAAAACATAAACGATGCATATTTCACGTAATGATAGGTCATAATAAGTAACAAAAAGAGGTGGGATTTCATGTCGGGTAATGATTATGTTAAATATATGACCCAGCAAATTGTTCGATATATGGATACACCAAAACCAGAGCGAAAAAAAATAAAACAAGAGAAAAAAGAAGAACCTATCATATATTCGAGTAAATGGTTCGGTGTGTTACCATTTGCCTTCCGATTGTTATTAAAAAAACGAAAGTAAACATTCACTCACATGTCGTGAGTGAATTTTTTTATGTATATAACAGAACACTCGAAAGCGGTTATGTCAAGTGTTCATATCCTCCAGATGAATAAGAACAACACACCGAAATCTATAACGAAGGTTTACACGATAGCTACATTGTGTTACATTAAAATTGTTAAATTCGTTAAAAAATATTTTAACACTTTTAATGAAGTGTTAATAGAACATTGTAGTGATGAGCAAAGGATCCAAATCCTTGCTTTCATATTTAAGGAGGTTTATAACATGAGTGAAACATTTGATTATGTCATTGTTGGAGCCGGTAGTGCAGGATCTATCCTTGCCAACCGTTTAACAGAAGATGGTACAAAGAGTGTTTTAGTGTTAGAAGCAGGTCGGAGTGATTATCCATGGGATTTGTTAATTCAAATGCCAGCTGCTTTACCATTCCCGGCAGGAAAAAGTTTATATGATTGGAGATACGAAACGGATCCAGAACCATATATGGATGGTCGTCGCGTAAAGCATGCTCGTGGTAAGGTGCTTGGTGGTTCAAGTTCAATCAATGGAATGATATATCAACGTGGAAACCCAATGGATTATGAACGTTGGGGAGGAGACGATGGTATGGAAAATTGGAATTTTGCACATTGTCTTCCATATTTTAAGCGATTAGAAAATACGCTAGGTGCAGAATCCAGTGATGAGTATCGCGGACATGACGGCCCTTTCACATTAGAACGTGGGCCAGCTAAAAACCCTTTATTTAAAGCTTTCTTTGATTCAGCTGTTGAAGCTGGGTATTCACGAACACCAGATGTCAATGGGTACCGTCAAGAAGGTTTTGGTCCATTTGATAAACATGTGCATAATGGCAGACGTATGTCGGCATCTCGCGCTTATTTACGACCAGTAATGAATCGTAAAAATTTAACTGTAAAAACACGTGCTTTCGTTTCTAGTATTAACTTTGACGGTAAAAAAGCAACAGGATTAACATATACAAGAAACGGAAGAACACATCATGTAACAGCAGGTGAAGTCATTCTTTCTGGTGGTGCGATTAACACGCCACAATTGTTACAACTCTCAGGTGTAGGCGAAGCGGAACATTTACGTTCACTAGGTATTGAACCTGTTGTGAATCTTCCAGGAGTTGGTGAAAACTTACAAGATCATTTGGAAGCATATATTCAGTACGCTTGTCCGCAACCCGTATCAGAACAACCAAACTTAAATAAATTGAAAATGCCTTGGATTGGATTACAGTGGATATTTGGCCGCAAAGGACCGGCAGCAACAAACCATTTTGAAGGTGGAGGTTTTGTTCGTTCTAATGAGAATGTTGATTATCCGAATTTAATGTTCCATTTCCTTCCATTAGCGGTTCGTTACGATGGACAAAAAGCGGAAGCGAAACACGGCTTTCAAGTGCACGTTGGCCTATGTACTCTGATGCGCGTGGATCCATCAAAATTCGTTCCACTGATCCAAAAGAACATCCGAGTATGGTGTACAACTATCTTTCAACTGAACAAGATCGTCGTGAGTGGGTGGAAGCCGTACGAATTACACGGAAGATTATGTCACAGCCTTCTATGGCTCCATATAATTCAGGTGAAATTTCTCCTGGTCCTGAAGTTCAAACAGATGATGAAATATTGGATTGGGTAGCAAAAGATGCTGAAACGGCTCTTCATCCATCTTGTACGGCAAAAATGGGACCTGAATCAGATCCGATGGCTGTTGTCGATCCTAAGTCTATGAAAGTTCATGGGCTTGAAAATTTGCGTGTCGTTGATGCATCAGCTATGCCTTATGTCACAAATGGAAATATTCACGCACCTGTTTTAATGTTAGCAGAAAAAGCAGCAGACTTAATTCGTGGCAAGAAACCATTAGACCCAGAACATCTCGAATTTTATCGCCATGGTGTTGATCCAGCTGATGCTGGAACTGTAAAAGGTTAAAGAGATACGAACTTGGCTTTCAACATTCAATAATGTTGAAAGCCAAGTTTTGCTTATCATAGCGGTTTATGATGAGATCATTTTCTTTGTTCCTTGTTCCGTGAGATAAAATAATCCAGCATTAATCACTTCCATTTTTATCTTAGGCAAGAGCCGTTCTTCTAAATGAGACCGTTCTTGTTGATAAAGGTCTTTTTCATCCTCATTGTTTTGATAAAAATAGTCCAGCAATGTTTTTTCTTCTTCAAACTGTTGAACTGATTCTTTTACCCATTGTTCATCACGATCCAATAAGTTATTTTCAGCATAATCAAATAAACGACGATAACCACTGGAAGGTTTAATTATTGGTGAAAGCGTATAACTGTAGTCATTAATCGTTTGATCGAGAGAAAGGTTTGCAAGCTTATCCATCATTTTTGTTGTCATAATGCCGTTAATTAAATGAAGACCAATAGAGTGAATTGTTTCTTTCTTTTGTTTTCCAACATAATTCCACTTTAAGTTCACTACTAACCATGGATAAAGTGCTGTTTTTCTATGGCCGTCAGTTACTTGGTATAATACGGTGCATGAAGCTTTTTCTTGTATATAGCGAAAAATTTGGTGTAAGCGAGGACTACCAAAATGAATCCATTCTCTTTTCTCATCATCTAGAGGCTGGTTGCTACATAAAATTCAAGCGTCATCGGATCTCCTTTACGTCCAATCTTATCCATGTAATGCCAATAAAAGGGGCGGTTCATCAATGCTTCATCTAATTCGCGAGTTAATTGAACAGAAAGCGCATGTTGATCTGAAATGCTCACATGGCATTCTTGATGCTCAAAAAAATCTTTTAAAAAATGGAACAAGTTTGTGATTTCCATGGATTATCCCCCTGTTTGTTTTTCTTGGTGAAATGAGTGGATCGCAGACGTGAGATTTTCTAATTTAATCCGTGTTTCTCCATCGGATTGTGATTCTTGAAAAATCTGTTTCACTTCTTGTTCAAAATCATCGACTTCTAACTTTTGCAAAATTTCATCCAGATGGCCGACGAGTTGTTCAAACATGTCGATCTTTTTATATAATAATTTCATCACATGTTCTTCGATTGTGTTACGAATAGCAAAATTATAAATCATAACATCTTGGGATTGTCCGAACCGATGAATTCGTCCAATTCGTTGTTCAAGCCGCATCGGATTCCATGGAAGGTCATAATTCACTAAATGGTGACAAAATTGAAGGTTTATGCCCTCACCGGCAGCTTCTGTTGCGATCATTACTTGTGCTTGATTTTGGAAGAGTTGTCGCATCCAATCTTTCTTCCCTTTTTTAAACCCCCCTCGATAAATAACGGCCAGTATATTCTCTTGCCGTAATAACCATTGTAAATAAATCTGTGTCGCCCGGTATTCAGTAAACACGATAAATTTTTCATCCGTTTGTTGAATCAACTCAATTAGCTTTAATGCTTTTGCGTGGTGAGGAAGTTGTTCAATTTCATGTATGATGTTCGACAATTCATTGCTAAACATATTTTCTTGTTGCTGTTGAGCTAAAAGTTTTTTTAAAGATAAATAGCAGGCTTCTCTTGAAGAACAAAGCTCGCGTTTATAAGTGACGGAAGAGACCTTCTGCAGTGCTTGAAATGTATGATTTAATTGGTTGTATAGATCTTGTTCGTCGCGAGAATAATCAACCCAAATCGTTTCAACGTGACGCTTAGTCCACTGCACTTTTGTGTCACTTCGCCGATTACGTATCATCACCTTATGTATTAACTTCTTTAGGTAGGGATCGTGATCGAATTGTTTTTGTTGATGACGATAAGTTTTCATAAATTCGTCATATGTACCTAAATATCCTGGTTTCAGTAAACTGATCAGATTGAATATATCGGACAAACGATTTTGAATTGGAGTTGCTGTTAATAATAAACAGTATTTCTTTTTAATGGATTGGACTAATGAAAAGTTTTTCGTCTTATGATTTTTTAATTTATGGGCTTCATCAATGATGACAAAATCATAGTCTTGTTCTAACACTTCTTTTCGATGTTTGCTTTGCTTGGCTGTATCCAACGTTGTAATTAATATATTTGTTTCTTTCCAATGGATTCGCTTTCGTGCGGTAACGGCTGGTATACGAAATTTTTGATTCAATTCTATCGCCCATTGATTCACAAGAGAAGCAGGTACAAGAATCAAGACTTTCTTTACTAGTCCACGTAGCATGTATTCTTTTAAAATCAGCCCAGCTTCAATGGTTTTTCCAAGTCCAACTTCATCTGCTAATAATGCTCGTCCATTCATATCTTGAATGACTCTTTCAGCGCACTCGAGTTGATGGGGGAGTAAAGATAGATCTGGTAAGAACTTTGGTGCAACGAGCTGGTCAAAATCTGGTACCTTCATCGTTTCTGCGATTTGATAGGATTTCTGAAATAGCTCCCAGTCTGTTGTTTGTTTTGGATCATTCATCATTTCTAAAAATGAATCTAATGCCAATGCATCATGTTCGATTTCAATATTCATAGTCATCCATCCTATATACGTCAAGTCTTCCAATAGATAGTTTGGACAATCATTTAGGGAATATGCATCGTGTAAATGTAAAAAAACCAGGATATTCCTGGTTTTAGTCTAATTTCTTTGGTTTTTTAATCTTTCCTGTCCATTTTTTGAAACCGCCTTGTAATTGATACAACTTGTCTTTATCATATCCTTGTTTATGAAGCACGAGTGCTGCACGAGCAGAACGAGCTCCGCTTTGACAGTAAAAATAAACAGGCTGGTCTTTACGTATTTCGTTTAGACGCTGTTTAAGTTGCGTCATTGGAATGTTACGTGCACCGAGAATATGTCCACCATCAAACTCTTTCGGTTCACGTACGTCAATCAATTGAGCTTTTCGATAACCTTCACGAAATTGTTTTTGTGTTAAAGTTGTAATCACTTGTTTTTGCCTCATATATCGATAAACAAGGAAAATAATAACGACGACAAGTATTCCGATTAAAATAAATAAATCTGACATTTTGCTCCCTCACTTTTTTCTTTCTAAAATCCTCTAGTATGGATTATACCATTTTTGATGATGAAATAAAGAGAAAGATTTTTCATGAATCATATAGTCATGCTTGTCTGATGGTTGATTCTATTGTATCCTTTAATTTACAAGCAATACGATGAACGGGGGAACGCAAGATGCCGACGCCAACGATGGAAGATTACATTGAACAAATTTATTTACTCATAGAAACGAAAGGTTATGCTAGAGTCTCTGCTATTGCTGAAGCATTGCAAGTGAAGCCATCATCCGTTACTAAAATGGTGCAAAAGTTAGATCGTGATGATTATTTGAATTATGAAAAGTACCAAGGGTTAATTTTAACAGCGAAAGGAAAGAAAATTGGTAAGCGCCTTGTGTATCGCCACGAGTTACTTGAACAATTTTTACATATTATCGGTGTTGACGATGAAAATATTTATCGAGATGTTGAAGGAATCGAGCACCATTTAAGCTGGAACTCCATTGATCGGATCGGTGACTTAGTCCAATATTTTGAAGAGGATTCAGATCGACAGAAAGCGTTAGAGCAAACACGAAACAAATTAGAGAAAAGCTAAAATTTTAAATGGTAAAAACCGTTCAATTTTGTTCTAACGAAGAATGGATGGCGTATAATTGAAGTATATGCCAGTTCCAGTTAGGGTGACTCGGTATGCAAATCGATGGTGTTTTTTCCGGTGGTGGAGTCAAAGCATTTGTCTTTATTGGTGCTTTAGAAGCATTGGAAGATAGGGGCATTTCATTTTATCGTGTGGCGGGTACGTCTGCAGGTGCGTTATTTGCCACTTTAGTTGTGGCTGGGTATCGTTCAAGTCAACTGAAAGAAATGTTTTTACAACTGGATTTGTCGACTTTTTTAGATCAATCAAGATGGGGAAAGTATTTTCCTTTTATAAAATGGCTCACCCTGTATAAAACGATGGGATTATATCGTGGAAAAGCCTTTGAAACTTGGCTGATGAAACAACTTAAGCGACAAGGGATCCATACCTTTCATGATATTATGGATCATCGTTTACGAATCGTTGCTGCTGACATTACATTAAGCAGAATTGTCGTTTTCCCAGATGATTTAGATCGTTATTATCATATAAATCCTCGTCATTTCTCTATAGCACAAGCGGTTCGAAGTAGCATCTCCATTCCTTATTTTTTTCGCCCAGCCAAAATCATCAATCCACTGTCAAAACAAAGAAGTCTACTAGTTGATGGTATGATATCGAGCAATTTCCCGTTATGGTTATTTGACCAAGACGATCAAGTAAAGAACGCTCGCCCTGTACTCGGCATGCAATTAACGGATCCGAAACAATATTTTGCCCATAAAAAAGTTAATAACGCAGTGGATTTGTTAAAAGCTATGATTGATACGATGCGAAAGGCATCAGATACTCGTTATATTTCGAAAAATGTTGCGAATAAAATTTTATTCTTCCCAGTTGATGAGATCGATTCGACTCGTTTTGACTTGACGAGAGAAGAGAAAGAACGGTTAATTGATTATGGATACCAACGGACAACATCTTTTTTGCGTCAATGGTTATATAACGGAACGAAACAACAGATTTGATTGCGATGAATCGTTGAGTCATTGTAAAAACTAGGTTGCGTAAGTGCAGCCTAGTTTTCTCTTTCTCACGGATTTTCTCTTATAATGAAGCACGATCTTTCTTTTTTTGTTTATTGCCATCGATGACACGAAGGTGTGGCGCATGTTTTCGTGAAGGTTTGTTTTTAATGGATGGTTTCTTTCGTATATTTGAAGGCTTACTAACAGGGTTCGCTTTTGGTCTTTTACCGTATTTTTGTTTCGATTGTTTGACAGCCTGACGATATTTTTTTAATTCATTGTTTGATGTCATCCGTCTGTATATAAAAAAATAATAGATCAGACCAAAAATTACAGCGCCTATCAATAATGAAATCAGCAGATTCTTGATCAGTATTCCAGGATTATTGAACATAGAAACGGTAAAACCAACGATAGCTAAACCGATCAAGATATACAATAACCAAGCACTTTTTCGTTGAAACATTCATGGTCCTCCTTTAATCATCGTTGCAGAGAATGGTGTTCTTATTATAGTTATACCCGTTTTGTACTGGTAATTATACAGAAAGTTTCATATTTCATTTCATGAGTCAAAAGGTCTTCTTTTTTATTTTAAGAAAAATCTTCTAAAATAACTAGTGAAAATTGTCGTTTTGGATGAAATTTTTTTATTTTGGTTATCCTATCATGATGAGGTGATGAAGAATGCGCTATGTGAGAAGAAAAGAAGAGGAAAAACAGCCGCCGATTTATCCACGGGTCATTAGTGTTGGTTTCTTTGGTGGGTTCATTTGGAGTGTAATCGCTGCTATCGCAGGATACTTTCAATTTACGGAAGTGACACCAAAGACCATTATATTACGTTCATGGTTACAAACCAGCTGGTCGGACCAATGGTTAGGACAATGGATTTCAATCTTTGTGATTAGTATGCTTTCGATTGGGATTGCTTTTGTATTTTATTTACTATTCAGAAAGATTAAAGGGATTTGGATAGGTATCGTTTTTGGGCTCAGTTTATGGGCGCTAATTTTTTGGCTGTTAGAACCTATATTTGAGAATATTTCGCCATTATATCAAATGGATAGTGATACGATTGTCACAACGATTTGTTTGTTTATACTTTATGGGGTTTTTATCGGTTATTCGATATCTTTTTCTTATCAACAGCGTTTATATGAAAATCAATAATCAGTTATGTTATGATAGAACAAACAGTTAGAAAAGGGATAGGATGTTTTATGGGAAAGCTATTATTGTTGAATGGACCGAACTTGAATCGGTTAGGTAAACGAGAGCCAGATATTTATGGTGATGAAACGTTAAAAGATGTAGAAGAAAAAGCCAAACAGTTGGCTGCGTCTTATGATTGGGAACTTGAAGCCAAACAGTCGAATCATGAAGGGGAATTAATTGATTGGATACACCAAGCAGACCAAGGGTATAATGGGATTATCTTTAACCCTGGAGCATATACACATACAAGTATTGCTTTACGGGATGCGATTGCTTCGATTGCAGTTCCAGTACTAGAAGTACATATATCCAATATTCATCAAAGAGAATCGTTTCGTCATCAATCCATGCTTGCACCAGTCTGCTCTGGACAAATTGTAGGATTTGGAACGAAAGGGTATCAATTAGCTATTATATCCTTTGTTCAAACATAAATGGAAAGAATCTGAATACCTAAGGGAGAGGTTTTATGGATAAAGTCAGTCAATTACAATCGCAATTAAAAACTCAAAATATAGACGGAGTACTTATTACAAATCCAATTAATCGTAGGTATATGACGGGATTTACAGGAACAAGCGGTATCGTTGTTATTTCACGTGAAGATGCTATTTTTATTACGGATTTTCGCTATATTGAGCAAGCTAATCAAGAAGTGAGTAACAACTTTACCATTAAAGAGCATAAAGGTCCTATTGTCGACACAGTGGCTGAAATTGTTGATCAACTGAATTTGACATCAATTGGTTTTGAACAACAACATCTGACGTATGCAGCATATGAACAATATCGAAAAAAATTGAAGACTGATTTTGTACCAACGAGCGATCTAATTGATAAAATACGCTTGATTAAATCAGAAAATGAGCTTAGTATATTAAAGGAAGCATGTAACATAGCAGATAAAGCCTATGATTATATCTTAGATGTCATCAAGCCTGGTGTAAAAGAAATTGATGTGGCGAATGAACTTGAATTTTACATGAGAAGACAAGGGGCCCAATCTTCAAGCTTTGATATAATTGTCGCTTCTGGCTATCGGGGAGCACTTCCGCATGGTGTTGCTTCAACAAAAAAAATTCAAGCAGGAGAGTTAGTCACGCTTGACTTTGGAGCAATTTATCAAGGGTATTGTTCGGACATTACACGTACGGTTGCAGTTGGTGCGATCGATGAAGAATTACATACGATTTATGAGACGGTTCTTTCTGCTCAAAAGAAGGGAGTAGAAGGGATTCAAGCCGGTTTGACTTGCAAAGAGGCAGATGCATTAACGCGAGATCATATTAAGGCGGCAGGTTATGGAGAATATTTTGGTCATGCGACTGGGCATGGACTTGGTTTAGAAGTTCATGAACAACCAGCGTTATCTTATCGTTCCACAAAACCATTAGAAGCAGGTATGGTGGTTACAGTTGAACCAGGGATTTATGTTCCAAATGTTGGAGGTTGTCGTATCGAGGATGATATTGTGATTACGGAAAATGGAAACGAACGTCTATCACATGCTAATAAAGAACTTGTGCAACTTCCAGGTTAATTGACAGAAATGAGGAGGAATACGGATGATTTCAGTAAATGATTTAAAGACAGGATTAACAATTGAGGTAGAAAATAGTATTTGGCAAGTTATGGATTTCCAACACGTAAAGCCTGGTAAAGGGGCGGCGTTTGTCCGAACAAAGCTACGTAACTTGAGAAATGGAAATATTCAAGAAAAAACATTTCGTGCTGGTGAGAAAGTTAATCGCGCACATATTGAAAATCGGAAAATGCAATATTTATATGCTTCCGGTGATTCACATGCATTTATGGATATGGATACATTTGAGCAGGTTGAATTACCAACTGAACAAATTGAGCACGAATTGCAATATATCAGAGAAAATTCTGAAGTAAATATCTTATTTTATGAAGGAGAAACGATTGGACTTGATCTCCCTAATAATGTCGAATTAGAAGTTGTCGAAACAGAACCTGGTATTAAAGGTGATACGGCAAGTGGTGGAACAAAACCTGCTACACTTGAAACAGGCCTAACTGTACAAGTACCACTCTTTGTGAACGAAGGGGAAAGATTAATCATTAGTACGAACGAAGGTAAATATATTTCTCGAGCATAAACCAAGGGCAGTGGAGCGATTATCGCTTCACTGTTTTTTTGTTTATCATTCGTTTGTTTCTTTCTATCGTCTTGTGTTCTTTGGATGTAATATCTTTTTTCTTCATGCATAGAATGAATATAGAAAAACGAGCTGAAATGGGGCACTAATAATGGACCAAATTCTTTCGCTGTTTCCTCCAAACATGGCCAATCAAATGAGAGAAAAAATTCAAAGTGAAAAGATTCAGCTACAAGAGATTCGGATTCGAATTAACCGTCCCATCGAATTAAACGATGGACGACATGCGATTTGGTTATACAACCAGAAAGTGACCAAGCAGGACGCGTTATACCTGTTAAATAAAATCAGCGAATTTTCACTTTATCGGTTAGAGGAAGAATTAAAACAAGGCTATATTACGATTGCTGGTGGACATCGTGTGGGTATTTCTGGATCGGTGATCGTTGAAGAAGGCATGATCAAAGCGATTAAACATATTTCTTCCTTCAACATACGTTTGGCAACGGAAGAAGTTGGTTTTTCAAAACCTTACCTGCCGTATTTATATCAACATTATAAATATGTAAATACACTAATTATTGGTCCACCTCAATCTGGGAAAACCACGTTTCTTCGTGATTTAGCGAAATATATATCGACAGGAGTCAAGCAGTATCCAGCTTATAAAACAGCGATTGTTGATGAACGATCTGAGATATGTGCAGCAGTTGAAGGCGTACCGCAACTGTCATTTGGGCTTCGAGTAGATGTGATGGATGCTTGCCCGAAATCACAAGGAATGATGATGCTCGTTCGTTCAATGTCTCCAGAAGTAATGATTGTTGATGAAATTGGTAGTCAAAAAGATGTCCAAGCTTTACAAGAAGTCATACACACTGGCGTTCAAGTGATTTGCACCATACATGGAGAATCATTAGACGACATCCAAAACAAACCGGCATTACAGCCGTTACTTGAATCGAAAGCCTTTGAACGATATGTAATTTTATCTATGCAAAATCGAACAGGAGAAGTTAAACACATTTTAGATCAGAATGGTCGAGTTGTTTCATATCAGAAGGTGATTCACCGATGAAATGGATTGGCTTTGTATGTGTGATCGGTGCGATGGCATGGATCGGACATGAAGTTGCCACAAAACTTGCCCAGCGCCCGAAACTGATTCGTATGTTAAAAAATGCATTACAAATCTTTGAAGCAGAAATTGTATATAGTCATGCAACCATTCAAGAAGCATGCCAGCAGATTGCTACTCAAATACCTGATCCACTCTCACAGTTTTTTCAACATGTAACCGACCGACTTGATAAAAATCCGGATAGTCTATATGCCATTTGGAAAGAGGAAGTTAACAATTGTTGGCAAACAACAGCATTAATGAATTCTGAAAAAGAAATCATTTTACAATTCGGGCGGACATTGGGACAACACGATATTGTGCAACAGCAAAAGTATATTCAACTCGCTCAAACCCACCTTGATCGAAAATTGGCAGATGCAGAAGAAATGAATCATCGCTACGGGAGAATGACAAGAAGTTTAGGATTTCTTGCAGGATTATTTATTGCCTTACTCTTGCTATAGAGAGGAGTAAAACAATGCTAGGAGATACAAGTATTTTATTCCAAATTGCTGGTATTGGAATCATTGTTGCGATGATTCACACCATTTTGAAACAAATGGGTAAAGAAGAATACGCGCAATTTGTTAGTCTCGTCGGGTTTATTATTGTACTTCTATTCGTACTAAATAGTATCCAAGACTTATTCCAAGAAATTCAAACCGTATTCTTTTTTAGAGGATAATTCATTATGGAAATCTTTGAAGTCGTTAGTATGGGAATGGTCGCCAGTGTCCTTTACTTAATCATAAAGGACAAGCAACCAGCTATTGCCTATTTCATTGTCATTTTAACGGTGATTTCGTTATTTTTATATGTCATTCAATACGTCAGAGAAGTGCTTCATTTAATCACATATTTAGGTGATATGGCAAATATTCACAGCGTCTATATTAAGACAATTTTACAAATTATTGGTATTTCCTATGTTGCTGAGATCGGCGCAAATATTGTCAGAGATGCTGGGTTAGAATCGGTTGCATTAAAAATTGAATTAGTAGGAAAAGTTTTTATTTTAATTTTAGCTGTACCTATTTTTAGATCATTAGTTGAAACCATCATTGGTATATTTCCGATGTAAGAGAAATGAGGAAAGGCGGATGAAAAAATGGATTCAGTTTCTATGCATCATGGGCTGTTGTTTATTTGTATCACCACATGTGCTGGCTTCGACTGAACAAGCAAATACAGATAAACAACAATTCAATGCTTATGAATCGTTGATTGAAGATAGTGAATTACAGTCTTATTGGGATCAATTGGGTGATGAATATCAGCATGTTTTCCCGGAAATGGATAAGGCTGATATATGGTCAATGATCCGTAATGAAGATGGTCTCTCGTTAGAATCATGGTTTCAAGGCGTTCTTCGTTATTTATTTTATGAATTAATCGAAAATGGCAAGTTGTTAGCTACACTGATATTGCTTACATTATTTTGTTTACTATTGCAAACCATTCAAAACGCCTTTGAAAAACAAATGGTTAGTAAAATAGCTTATGCTGTCGTCTATATGATGTTAATTATCATATCGCTAAAATCATTTCACTTAGCAGCTACGTATGTCACAGATACTGTAGATTTAGCAAAAAATTTTTTGATTGCTTTATTGCCACTTATGTTAGGTTTGCTTGCTTCTTTAGGGAACTTATTAACAATTTCTTTCTTTCACCCGATTATCATTTTTTTAATTCATACAAGTGTTCTCATCATTTCAAACGTCGTTATTCCCATGTTTTTAATTTCAGCCATTTTACAAATTGTGAGTACGATTAGTCAAGAATACAAGGCAACAAAATTAGCCAATTTAATTAAAAATATCGCCATTGGTATATTAGGAGTTATGCTTACCGTTTTTCTTGGCGTCATTTCTGTACAAGGAGCAGCTAGTGCGATTCAGGATGGCATTGCTATGCGTACAGCTAAGTTTGTAACAGGAAACTTTATTCCAGTCATTGGACGTATTTTCACAGATGCTACAGATACCGTATTAAGTGCAACGATGATTATTAAAAACGGTATTGGTTTAGTCGGTGTAGTGATATTGATTGCGATCGTCTTATTTCCGGCTTTGAAAATATTTGTATTAGCGTTGATCTACAAGATAGCTACTGCCGTATTACAGCCGATTGGTGATGGGCCAGTCATTGAATGCATGGAAATTGTCGGAAAACATATTTTGTATTTATTCGCTGCGTTATTAATGGTGACATTCATGTTTTTTTTCACCATTGTTATCTTAATCATTTCGAGCAATTTAACGATGATGGTTCGTTGAGGAGGGATCGAATATTGCTTTTTTCTCGAGTTGGTTGTTACAAATTACGATTTTTATTCTGTTAGCGATGCTAGTAGATATGCTGCTTCCTAGTTCAGCCATGAAGCAGTATGTCAAACTTATTGTCGGATTATTACTCATATTAGTAATTTTGCAGCCGATCTTGCAGTTATTTCAAGTGGATGTACAACAGCTAATAAGTAGAGTCACAACTTCATCAGAAATAACCTCATCAGAAGAAAATTTAGAAAATCAATTAAATCAGAAGAAAAATGAAATAGATGAAGTAAATCGTGCATATGTATTAGAAGAGATGGTTGTCCAAATGAAAGATGTTGTTCGTGACGACTTACAAGAAGCGTACCAAGTGACAATTGATGAGATTCAAGTGACATCTGATGAAGAAACAATAGAAGATATCCAAGCGATTGATCAAATTGATGTCAGCCTAAAGACCGCCCAATCTTCCGATGAAAATGCAGTCGAGGAAGTGGTCATTGAAATCGGAGAAAAAAAAGAAAAATCAGAAAAAACCACAGTTTCAAAAAATGAAGAAGAAATTACTGCATTCCTCGCGAAACAATGGGATGTCGACAAAGACAAAATTGTGATCAGATGGAGGGAACAAGAGGGTGACTGACTGGATGAAAAGAATTAAAAATGCTGTGAAACCACCGGATACCAAAAATCATAAGTTGCATTATATTGCACTAGTTGCATTAATTGGTTTGTTTTTATTAATTGTAGGCAATTTATTCGATTCAGAAGAGGAGCCGAGTACAACACCTGATACGCCCATTATTTCTGAAGAAAGTGAAGAAACGAAAGACGACGTTTGGCAACAAGATCAGAGTTCTGAATCAACGTCAAACTTAAGTGATATTGAAAAAGTATATGAGAAGGATTTAACGGTCTTATTAGAAAAAATGTCCGGTGTATCTGAAGCGGATGTCATGGTGAATTTGGATGCAACTGGAGAAAAAGTGTATGAAAAAAACCTAGTAATTGGTTCTCAAATAACAAATGAAACGGACCAGAATGGTGGCAATCGAAAAATAGATGATGAAACAAGGGAACAAACCGTTGTCGTTATTAGGCAAGGAGACAACGAAGTTCCGTTACTTATACAAAAGAAAAAGCCACAAGTAAGAGGAGTTTTAGTGGTTGCGAAGGGAGTGGACAATTTAGAGATTAAGGAATGGGTATTAGATGCTGTGACTAAAGTGTTGGATGTGGGGGCTCACCGTGTATCGATAATGCCAAAAAATAGTGATGAATAAGGAGGAATTTTTATGCTAAAGAAGCAAACGGTATGGTTGTTAACAATGCTCAGTTTGATGATTGTATTAAGTGTGTATTACTTAAATGCGCCTAACGAAGGTGACTTAGCCTATTCAGGTACAGAAGATACGGATAGTGAACAAATGACATCACCAACGATAGAAGAAAGCGTTGAAAATGTTGAAACGCAAGGAGAAAATAAGGAAGCAAGTAATGCAGACAGTACAGGAGAAGAGGGAACAGAGACTTCATCAATTAGTACAGAAGAATACTTTTCTGCAGTCCGAATGAATATGACGAATCAACGTAGCATGGAAAAAGAACGTTTGCAATCGATTGTCTCTTCAAGTGATGCAACGTCCGAAGAGAAGAAAGAAGCTTATGAAGCAATGAAGGAAATTGAAACAGTTGAATCCAAAGAAACCATATTAGAAGATACGATTCAATCGTTAAATGGGTATGAGGAAGTGCTTGTACGGAATATTTCTGATCAAGACGTAGTGATAACGGTTCAAACAGACGAATTATCATCCAAAGAAGCCAATACGATCATTCAACACGCCAAAGATGAATTTGGTGAAATCAATATTGAAGTCGTTTATCAATCAAGTTAATAGATAGCAAATCACACTGTCCTTCAGTCAAGAGGACAGTTTTTTTCTTAAGGTCTTGTCACGCTTGATTTGTTCTGCGTGCTATAAATTATTATGATTCAATGCTTGCAGTTTTATTTATGTTTGCGTAAAATGTTAAAAGGAGTTATTAGTACCTGTTAGTAAATGTAAGGAATTAAAAGGGGTGCAAAAAGGAATATGTTATCTTTACAAGAAATCGAACAGTTAATTGACAGATTAGATCAATCATCTGTAGACGAACTTTCATATGAAGCAAATGGAACCAAATTATCATTGAAAAAAAATAATGCTGTAGCAACGGCTGCCCAGCCTGTGCAACAAGTTCCGGTGCAGACAACGCATGAAACAAACCCACCACAAGTAAAAACGCCGGAACCTGTTGAAGAAAAGGAAACTAATAACACAGCTGATACTAGTACACCAGCGGACTATGATCATGAAATTGTATCACCGATGGTCGGTACATTTTATAGTTCTCCATCTCCTGATAAGCCTGCATTCATTCAAGCAGGTGATGATGTATCAGAGGATTCCGTTGTTTGTATTGTTGAAGCAATGAAATTATTTAACGAAATTGAAGCCGAAGTGAAAGGAAAAGTAACAGAGGTCTTAGTAGAAAATGGAGAACTAGTAGAATACGGACAACCTTTATTTCGAATAAAGACCGCGTAAGGAGATGAAACTGTGATTAAGAAGCTCTTAATTGCCAACCGTGGAGAAATCGCAGTACGAATAATCCGTACTTGTAAAGAAATGGGGATCGAAACTGTCGCTGTGTATTCTGAAGCAGATCAGGATGCACTACATGTACAGTTAGCTGATGAAGCTTATTGCATCGGTCCGAAACTGAGTAAAGATAGTTATTTAGATTTCACGAATATTATGAGTGTCGCCACCTTAACAGATACCGACGCGATTCATCCTGGATATGGATTCTTATCAGAAAATGCCGATTTTGCAGAAATTTGTCAGGCATGCAATGTTACCTTTGTCGGTCCAAGTGCCTATGCCATTCAAAAAATGGGAACGAAAGACGTTGCTCGTGAAACGATGAAAGAAGCTGGAGTACCAGTTGTCCCTGGATCTGAAGGCGTTATAGCTGATGAAGAAGAAGGATTACGAGTAGCGAATGAAATCGGATTTCCAGTCATTATTAAAGCGACTGCTGGTGGTGGTGGAAAAGGAATCCGCGTAGCACGTGATGAAGAGGACCTTCGCAAAGGCATTCGCGTGACACAAAATGAAGCTGAGAAAGCATTTGGTAATCCTGGTGTATACATTGAAAAGTTCATTGAGGATTTTCGACATGTCGAGATTCAAGTGTTAGCAGATAATTTTGGTAATGTGATCCATTTAGGCGAACGTGATTGTTCTATTCAGCGTCGCCTGCAAAAATTAATTGAAGAAACGCCTTCACCAGCAATCGATGAGAATATGAGACATAAAATGGGACAGGCAGCTGTTCGAGCTGCCGAAGCAGTTGATTATTCAGGAGCAGGTACCATCGAATTTATTTATGATCAAAAGGAAAATACATTTTATTTTATGGAAATGAATACAAGGATTCAAGTAGAACACCCAGTAACGGAAATGGTGACAGGAGTGGATCTGATTAAGGAACAGATTCACATTGCAAATAATCAGCCGTTAACCTACCGTCAAGAAGATATTCAATGGAAAGGGTGGGCTATGGAATGTCGTATAAATGCAGAGGATCCGACTAAAGATTTTATGCCATCACCTGGAAGAATTCAAACGTATTTACCACCTGGTGGTTATGGTGTTCGGGTTGATTCAGCGGTTTATCCTGAGTATATGATTCCCCCATATTATGATTCCATGATTGCTAAGTTAATTTCATATGGAACATCACGAGATGAAGCGATCGACCGAATGAATCGTGCCTTGGATGAATATGTGATTGAAGGTGTACAAACAACAATCCCATTCCACAAACGGATGATGAATCA
Source organism: Gracilibacillus halophilus YIM-C55.5 (assembly GCF_000359605.1). Taxonomy (GTDB): domain Bacteria; phylum Bacillota; class Bacilli; order Bacillales; family Amphibacillaceae; genus Gracilibacillus; species Gracilibacillus halophilus. The sequence continues at coordinate 146,190 of NZ_APML01000019.1, read as the reverse complement.
TTCTGTTTTTGCGAATGGAGATTTTAATACAAGATTTTTGGAGAAGTATAGTATAATGGATGATGAATAATATTTCACAATTGGTGAGGGGGTTCTCAAATGGCGGAGAATCATTTATTAACAGTTGATGAACATCCAGAGTTAGGTAAAGTGGAAATTGCTCCAGATGTATTAGAAGTGATTGCTGGCATTGCAACTACTGAAATTAGTGGTGTATCAGGTATGCGTGGCAACTTTGCTTCTGGTGTTGCCGAGCGTTTTGGAAAAAAAGCGCATGGTAAAGGAATCAAGGTGGAACTACTTGATAAAGGTGTTATGATCGATGTGTATGTTGTTATCGATTATGGGTACTCCATACCTGAGATTGCCGGAAAGATTCAAGCCAATGTCCGTCAAGCCATTGAGAATATGACAGCAATAGAAATAAAAGAAATTAATGTTCATGTCGTCGGCGTTCATATGGAAACGAAACACGATTCACAACAACACGAAAATTAATGAAAAGGTCCCGCATAATATGTTTTGTGGGGCCTTTTCTTACTATTAAATCGCTGTTATTATTACACGTGAAATTTTCGATGGTTAGGGTGATGAATTTACTTGATGTGCACGATGGCAATTCGCCCTTTAACATGATATGATAGAGATTAGTTATGGACATGGATAAGGAGTATGAACGAAATGAAAAGAAGAGAAGCTCGGGAAAAAGCGTTACAAATTTTGTTTGCTTTAGATTCACCTGAAGTAGATGTAAAAGTATCAATGAACGAAATCTTGGAAGGAACAACACCTAGTGCATTTCTACAAAATATTGTTGATGGTGTGAAGCAGCACCAAGAAGAAATTGATCAATCCATTCGTTATCATTTAGATCACTGGACGTTAACGCGGTTAGCAAAAGTCGAACGAACATTGTTAAGAATTGCGACATATGAATTATTATATGATCAAGAAACACCAAGCAGTGTAGTCATTAATGAAGCCATTGAGTTGGCTCACACATACGGTGAAGATCAATCCGGGAAATTCATTAATGGTGTGTTAGCTAAAATGACGACATAATACATAAAAGGGGAGAGAATAGTGGCAGCAGAAATTATTTATGGAAAAGAATTGGCGCAATCATTAAGAGATCAAATGAAAGATGAGGTTAGCAAATTACGTGATCAAGGAATTGTTCCAGGTCTAACAGTGATACTTATTGGAGATGATCCCGCATCAAAATCATATGTGGCTGGTAAACAAAAAGCATCTGCATATGTTGGTGTTGATGCTGATTTAATTGAATTACCAGAGTCAACAACAGAAGCAGAATTATTAACAAAAATTGATGAATTAAATCAAACGAATCAAGTACACGGTATTTTAGTGCAATTGCCATTACCCGAGCATATTGACGAACAAAAAGTCATTGAAGCTATATCGCCCGAAAAGGACGTAGATGGCTTTCATCCGATTAATATTGGTCGGATGATGACGGGAAAGGACACGTTCTATCCTTGTACACCGTATGGCATTATCACAATGCTAAAGTCTAAGGATATATCCATCGAAGGAAAGCATGCAGTCATCATTGGCAGAAGTAATATTGTTGGAAAACCAGTCGGACAGTTATTGTTAAATGAAAATGCCACTGTAACATATTGCCATTCTCGAACTGCGAATATGGAGCAATATATAGCGGAGGCAGATATTGTTATTGTTGCTGTAGGTAAAGCCGATTTTATTAATGGTGATCATATTAAAGAAGGCGCTATTGTGATCGATGTTGGCGTAAATCGTACAGAAGAGGGAACGTTAACAGGTGATGTCGATTTTGATTCAGCTAAAGAAAAAGCTTCTTACATTACACCTGTACCAAAAGGGGTTGGCCCCATGACGATTACGATGTTACTTCATAATACGATTAAATCGGCTAAACGTTTTCATCATGTACCATTAGATGATTAATCAATTTTATGATCATCATCTTCTTTATTAGGGTGCTGAATAAAGTGGAGACCATTCGTTCTGATATAAGTTGCGAATGGTCTTCTATTTAGACCATGAAAGTAGAAAATCGGATATGTAGGTGAACGTATGAAATCAAAATATTTGACTGTTTCAGCCTTAACCAAATATATTAAGAAAAAATTTGATGTTGATCATCATTTAACCCATGTATGGCTAAAGGGAGAAATCTCGAATTTTAAACATCATAGTCGTGGGCATATGTATATGACAATTAAAGACGATCAAGCAAATATCCGTGCCGTGATGTTTGCCAGCCATAATCGCCAGTTACGCTTTATGCCAGAAGATGGTATGAATGTATTACTTCATGGTCACGTCAGTGTCTTTGAAGCACAAGGTCAATATCAACTATATGTTAAAGAAATGATTCCTGATGGACTTGGTGATTTACATCTTGCTTATGAGCAGTTAAAAGAGAAATTAACGAAAGAAGGGTTGTTTTTATCTGAACGGAAACAATCGTTGCCTGAATTCCCGTCACGAATCGGCGTTTTAACTTCACCAACAGGTGCTGCGATTCGAGATATTCTTACGACGTTATCTAGGCGTTTTCCTCTTGCGAAGGTTCTGATTATTCCAGTGGCTGTACAAGGGAACAATGCCGCTCAAACAATTGTAGACGGATTGCAATATGCCAACGAGTTGAAGGATGTCGATTTACTCATAGTCGGTCGTGGCGGAGGTTCCATGGAAGAATTATGGAGTTTTAATGAAGAAATCGTTGCACGAGCGATTGCAGCATCAAATAAGCCAGTAATATCAGCTGTTGGTCATGAAACAGATCTGACGATTAGTGATTTAGTTGCTGATGCGCGAGCTCCTACACCTACAGCAGCAGCGGAAATAGCGGTTCCGTCTCAGTCAGATTTAATGGAGCGGATAAAACAATTTGATCAACGTCTTCACTATCATCAACATCAATTGGTACAAAGAAAAAAAGAAGCCATCAAGCGCCTTAAACAGTCACAAGTTTTCCGTTTTCCACGGCGATTCGTTGAAGAAAAAGAACAAGTGCTAGACCGCTATATTGATCAGCTCAATCAGGGCATACAAAGAAATTATCGAGACAAAAAGTTAGCATATCATTTTCTTTTAAAACGCTTTGAACAACAGAATCCGAGGCGACAAATGCATCAAAAACAGCAACTGCTTCTATCAAATCGTCAACGTCTTGAACAATCAATACATGTGGTTATGCAAATGAAAAATAAACAATTTCAACATAAACTCACTCAACTATCCTTACTTGATCCAATTCGTATTATGCAACGAGGATATTCGATCACATATTCAGAAGATGGCGATATTTTGACCAATACAACAAACGTTCAGCCAAAAGATACCGTTCGTGTACGAATGTCTAATGGTATCCTTACTTGTGAAGTGAAAACGAAAGAGGGGGAAGAAGATGACGGAAAATAAAGATGAGTTATCATTTGAACAAGCTTTGGAAAAACTAGAAAATATTGTTCAAAAGATGGAAGAGGGCGATGTTCCCTTAGAAGACGCAATGAAATATTATGAAGAAGGTTCGAAATTGTCAAAAATCTGTCATGAAAAGCTCGTCACAGCAGAAAAGCAAATTCAAGAAATCGTGGATGATAATGGTGAGTTAAAAACATTTGATTTGCAGGAGGAAGAATGAGTGAGTAAACAATTAGAAACGGAATTAGCTAAAGAACAAGAGCATATTAATCAGCGCTTGCTTCATTCTGTAGAAGCGATTCCAGCCCCGACGCGTTTGAAAAATTCGATTCTATACTCAATACGTGCTGGTGGGAAGCGTATTCGTCCGATTTTAATGAAGTGGAGTTGTGAGAGCTTCCATGGAGATACTGAAAAAGTGTATCCTGCGGCGATTGCCTTAGAAATGATTCACACGTATTCTTTAATACACGATGATCTGCCTGCCATGGACGATGATACATATCGGCGTGGTCAATATACAAACCATAAAATGTTTGATGAAGCAACAGCTATATTAGCCGGTGATGGCTTGCTTACAAACAGCTTTCAAATCATTGCAAATAGTTCAATATATAGTGATAAGGAAAAAGTGTTCCTGATTGAAAAATTATCTGCATTTAGTGGTATGAGCGGAATGGTTGGCGGTCAAACCTTAGATATGGAATCAGAAAAAAGAGATATTACTTTGCGTGAGCTGGAAGAAATTCATCATATGAAAACAGGACGACTGTTGTCTTATGCTATTCAAGCAGGAAGTTTTTTGGCGGGCACTGACGATAAGACACTGGAAGTTATTGATCAATTTGCTGGTTATGCGGGGTTAATTTTTCAAATTCAAGACGATATTTTAGACGTTGTTGGCGATGCAAAAACATTAGGAAAGCAAATCGGTAAAGATGCCGAAAATGATAAGAATACATATCCAAAAATATTAGGGTTACAAGGTGCCATTCAACAGAAGCAACAATATGTGGAAAAAGCAAAAACATGTCTATCACAAATAGGTTTACAATCAACCAAGCTTGAAACATTTATTGATTATATTAGTGATCGAAATACATAGGGTTTGAGATTTTCCGTAAAATATGATATTTTAGAAATAAGAAATGGAATGGTGCAGTATTCTAGTCAGCCCCCCGTTTCTGAAGGCGGGCCTAAAAATCCGCCATAGGCACATCGATGAAGTTCCTTGTGTCGGCTTGAGGCGCCCAGCTTGGGTCGATGCTGGGAGTTAAGGTTGCAGGGCGATCCACAAAGGCATGTGGGCGATGACCCTGCTTCCGCGGAGGCCCATATCTGTTTTTATTGCTTAGCAAGGAATAGAAATGGAATGGGGTATGAACCTACGGAATAGGAAAGGGATTCTTATTCGTAGCGTAGCCTGCCTTGAGTGGTACGGAGGGGATTACAGGTAATTGATGTGTGACTGTTAGATGGCCACTAACAGCATGCACGACTGCTGTATGAAATTCGTACTGCAAAAGAGGCTAGGAAACGGTAAGGGTTGTTGAGGAAAACTCCTAGACTGTTCCATTGGACATTTAAAAGGGATTATAGTGTGGACTAAGTGGTAATCCAGTCTAGCTGATGGAAACATCGCTAAGATAGGTTTAAAGGGGAACCGCCTGAGTGGCAACGCTCGGTACCTATCTGGGAAAACCTACTGGACCTAAGCCGCAGTTTTTACCTTTTAAATGACCATTCCATCGTTACATATAATGATAATAATAAGAGGTTATATGAATGAATAAAAAAGAATTGAAAAAGTCGATAAAATTTAGTATAAGTATTGCCGTTATCACTTTTGTGTTAGCGGCTATTTTTTCCGTTGTTTCTTCTTCGGTCTTAAGTGGCGTAATGACGCTCGTTGGATTGATCATTGTGCTGATTATTGTGTTAACAGGTGTGTTTTTCGATATGTTAGGGATTGCTGCTACAGCTGCTGATGAAGTACCTTTTCACGCAATGGCCGCGGAGAAGGTAAGCGGTTCCAAGCAAGCAATTCAAATTGTTCGTAATGCCGATCGGTTTGCTAGTTTTTGTAATGACGTTATCGGTGACATTTCTGGTATAATAAGTGGAGCGGCATCTGCAATCGTGGTACTTCAAATTTCAAATAATTTCGGTTATAGTGATGGTAGTTTGTTCTATACGGTCATTAATGTCACACTAACGAGTATTGTAGCCGCACTAACTGTCGGTGGTAAAGCATTTGGTAAATTTCTCGCGATTAATGCTTCCACAAATATTATTTTTTTAGTCGGCAAAATCATTGCATTTATTGAAGACAAATTTAAAATAAAAGTATTATCAACGAAATAATTTCAGAAATTAACGTAGGGAGGATTCCATGCATGGATCTTACCAGAATTAAAAATCCTAAATTTTTAAAGAACTTATCGGTCGAGGAATTGGAAGTGTTGTCGCAACATATACGGCAATTCCTAATTGAAAAGCTATCAGTTACTGGAGGACATTTAGGAGCAAATTTAGGTGTTGTCGAATTAACGTTGGCTTTACATAAACATTTTGACAGTCCAAAAGATAAATTACTCTTTGATGTTGGTCATCAGTCTTATATTCACAAAATTCTTACAGGGCGAACGAAAGACTTTGATACTTTAAGACAATATAAGGGACTTTGTGGATTTCCGAAGGTGCGCGAAAGTGAACATGACGTGTGGGAAGCAGGGCATAGTTCAACATCTCTATCTGCAGCGATGGGGATGGCAGTGGCACGTGACCTTACCGAACAAAACTATTCCGTTGTTCCTATTATTGGCGATGGTGCATTAACTGGAGGTATGGCACTTGAAGCTTTAAATCACATTGGTCATGAAAAGAAAAATATGACGGTGATTTTGAATGATAATGAAATGTCTATTGCTGGTAACGTAGGCGCATTGCATAAAGCACTCGGTCGTATGAGAAGTGCAGGCAAATATAACCGCGTGAAAGATGAATTAGAAGTGTTTATGAAACGAATACCAGCTGTTGGTGGGAAAATTGCACAAACAGCCGAACGAATGAAAGATAGCATGAAATATTTTATGGTACCTGGCATGTTATTTGAAGAATTTGGTTTTACGTATTTTGGTCCTGTTGATGGTCATGATTTTCATAATCTAGAAGAAAACCTACATTATGCCAAAAAAACAGAAGGACCGGTCCTTGTACATGTCATTACACAAAAAGGAAAAGGTTATACACCTGCCGAGACGGATCAAAAAGATAAATGGCATGGCGTTGGCCCGTACAAAATAGAGTCTGGGGAAAAAATTAAACCTGTTGATGCTCCGCCAGCCTGGAGTCAAGTCGTGAGTGATACGCTAGAGACAATAGCATCAAATGATTATCGGTTAGCAGTAATAACCCCGGCCATGGTACTTGGGTCAAAACTAGACAAATTCCAGAAACGTTTTCCAGATCGTTTATTTGATGTCGGAATCGCTGAACAACATGCAACCACCATGGCAGCTGGTCTTGCTACTCAGGGTATGAAACCATTTTTAGCTATTTATTCTACCTTTATGCAACGAGCGTATGATCAGTTAGTTCATGATGTCTGTAGACAAAATTTAAATGTGGCATTTGGTATCGACCGAGCAGGCTTAGTAGGTGCCGATGGAGAAACCCATCAAGGGGTATTCGATATAGCTTATTTACGCCATTTACCGAATATGGTCTTAATGATGCCGAAAGACGAAAATGAATGTCAACATATGGTACACACGGCATTACAGTATGATGATGGTCCGATTGCAGTGCGTTTTCCAAGAGGAAATGGTCTTGGTGTTCAGATGGATGAGGAATTAGCTAAAATCCCAATTGGTCAATGGGAAGTATTAGAAGATGGCCATGATGCAGTAATTTTAACATTCGGCACTACAATTGAATTAGCAATGCAGGCACATGTGGAACTTAAAAAGCAAGGGATTTCAGTGAAAATCGTCAATGCCCGCTTTATGAAACCATTAGATGATGAGATGTTACACACCATCTTCCAACAAAATGTACCGGTTCTAACCATTGAAGAAGCTGTATTACAAGGTGGATTCGGTAGTGCGATTTTAGAGTTTGCTGAAACACATCAATATGCTCCTAGGTTGAAAAGAATGGGAATACCTGATACGTATGTTGAACATGGCAATGTTGATCAATTATTAGAAGAACTTCAAATTACAAAAGATGAAGCCATATTACAGATGAAACAACTATTAAATATTGACGACAATTCAGAACAAAGGGCCTAATAAGATATGGGCGCAAAAAAAATTCGAATTGATCAACATATTGTAGAACAAGGTTTTGTTCAAAGCCGTGAAAAAGCAAAACGAACGATTATGGCTGGACTCGTTTTTGTAGATGGCGAACGAGTGGATAAACCAGGAACGAAAATCCCGGTAGATAGCGATATTGACATAAAGGGTCAACTCATTCCTTATGTCGGTCGAGGTGGTTTAAAGTTAGAAAAAGCCCTCAAAACGTTCGATCTATCGCTTGAAGGGAGAAAGATGATTGATATAGGGGCTTCTACAGGTGGTTTTACTGACTGTGGATTACAAAATGGGCTACAGTTAAGCTATGCCGTTGATGTTGGGTATAACCAACTGGCTTGGAAACTGCGTAATGATGATCGAGTGATCGTGATGGAACGCACGAATTTTCGCTATATGACATCTGATCAATTATCCTATGGACAGCCAGATTTTGCTTGTATCGATGTATCATTTATCTCATTAAAGTTGATGTTACCACCTTTATTTCATTTATTGCATGAGAATGGTGATATTATTATGCTTGTAAAACCGCAGTTTGAAGCGGGTAGAGAACAAGTAGGTAAAAAAGGAATTGTCCGCGATCCGAATGTGCATGAGCAAGTTTTAACGGAAATTTTAACCTTTGCGCACAACGAAGGATTTACATTTTACGGACTTACTTTCTCTCCTATAACTGGGGGAGATGGGAATATTGAGTTTCTTGCTTGGATGAAAAAGGAAAAAGATTCCGAAGATGTTTCATTTTTAGAAGAAGTGAATCGAATAGTGAAAGAAGCGCACGAAACATTGGATCAGTCCAAAAATGAATCAATGTAACATAGTTGGAGGAAACCAAATGAATAAGACACAGCGACATATTAAAATTAGGGAAATTATTACTGATAACGAAATAGAGACCCAGGATGAGTTAGTCGATGAATTAAGAAATATGGGTTATGAGATTACACAAGCGACAATTTCTCGTGATATTAAAGAACTGCATTTGGTAAAAGTCCCAACAACCAATGGCCTTTATAAATATAGCTTACCAGCTGATCAAAAATTCAATCCTTTAGAAAAATTACGACGATTGATTATGGATGCCTTTGTAAGTATCGATATTGCTACTCATTTTATCGTTTTAAAAACATTGCCCGGCAATGCCAATGCAGTTGGTGCTTTAATTGATAATTTATCATGGGATGAGATTCTTGGTACGATTTGTGGCGATGATACTATTCTTATCATATGTCGCACAGAAGAGGAAGCGCACGAAATTAAAGACAAATTTCTAGAAATGTTGTAATCACTGGGAGTGTAGATCATGTTAACGGAACTTTCCATCAAAAATTTTGCGATTATTGATCAATTATCAGTCTCCTTGCAGAAAGGATTAACTGTGTTGACAGGAGAAACGGGAGCAGGGAAATCGATTATTATTGACGCCTTAGGTTTATTAATTGGTGGACGCGGTTCTGTTGAATATGTTCGTCACGGAGAGAAAAAAGCTGAATTAGAAGGATTATTTATTATTGACGACGAACAACATCCCATTATTGAGCGAGCAAGTTCTTTAGGCATAGAGATCTCTGATGATCAGATGATCGTTTTGCACCGCACGATTTCTCATACAGGGAAAAGTATTTGCCGTATTAATGGAAAGTTAACTACACTTGGCATATTAAAAGAGATTGGCCAATCATTATTGGACATTCACAGTCAACACGAAACACAATCGTTATTAAATACAGATAAACATATTGAATTACTTGATTATTTTCATCAGACGCATGAACCAAATTTTCGAAATGAATATGATCAGTTATATCAAAAGTGGAAAGAACTAAAAAAGAAGTATGATGAGAAGAGTAGGAGTGAACAAGAGATTGCGCAACGGCTGGACCTACTCGAATTCCAATTGAACGAGATTCAATCAGCAGATCTTGAACCGAATGAAGACCAATCCTTGATGGAAGAACGCAATCAATTGGTTCATTATGAACAAATTTATCAAAATGTTAGTGATGCTTATCAAGCATTGCATGGTGAACATCAAGGTCTTGATTGGTTACAAGTGGCAGGAAATCATCTTGAATCAGCTGGTGAACATAGTGATCATATCAGTAAAATGCACGAAACATTTACGGATCATTATTTTATGATTGAGGAATTATCGTATGATATTCGAAATTTCTTGGACCAAATTGAATTCGATCCAAATCGTTTGCAAATCATTGAAGAACGATTAAATGAAATTAATCAGTTGAAGAAAAAGTATGGCAATTCTGTTGAAGATATTATGGAATACAGTGCGAAAGTCGAAGAAGAACTAGAGGAAATTCGAAATTATGATCAACACTTAGAAAATTTATCTGAGTCATTAACTGAATTGTCAGAAGATTTATTATTAGAAGCAAAACATCTTAGAGACGTTCGAAAACAAGTGGCCACTCAACTTGAACAAGCAGTCCTTACAGAATTGTCGGATTTATACTTGGATCAATCTACATTTAAAGTAGACGTGGCGCTAAAAACAAATGATCAAGGTGAGTTAGAAATGGACGGAACACCTGTCACTCCTAACGAAAATGGTGTTGATCAAGTGAAATTTTTCATTTCAACAAATCCAGGTGAACCAGCCAAACCGTTACATCGAACTGCATCAGGTGGTGAAATGAGTCGGATTATGCTTGCGCTAAAAAATATCTTTAGTCAACATCAAGGCGTCTCGAGTGTAATTTTTGATGAAGTGGATACAGGTGTAAGTGGTCGTGTAGCTCAAGCGATGGCCGAAAAAATACTCAATATCTCTATAGGGTCACAAGTGATTTGTATTACGCATTTGCCACAAGTTGCATCGATGGCGGATAGTCATTTACAAATTGAGAAACAAGTGGAAGATGAACGGACAAAAACGTATGTAAGGGAATTAAACACCGAAGAACGTATTGCGGAAATTGGACGGATGATGACAGGTACCTCACTAACTGATACCTCAAAAGAACATGCAAAAGAGTTAATTCAGTTAAGTAATCAACTAAAAAAATAAATCCATGGCAGATGCAATTTACTATACAAAAAGAGTATAGGAACAAGTGGAAAACATCACCCGATTTTGTTATGTTTAACGGGTTTAAAAACACTCCGCTAAGGTCAAATTAATGATACAGATTAAATTCTGTAGTTACAAGGAGGGTGATGTAATGACAAAAGAAATGTTAAGAAAAGGCATAGGATTAATACTCCTTGTTTCCATTATTGCACTTCCATGGTTCACGCCATTTCAATTATATCTTTCCATCCCCAACCAGTTACAATCATTTACCAATTCAGATGATATCAGTTTGCCCGTAATGGGAAAATCTGTATCATTAGAAAAAAACGGTTCACAAACAGTGAGACATGCCGCGGATATGGAAGTATTTCAATCGAGCCAAAGTGGCAATAGTGAATACGTATATAAAGTAGGGAAATTTCCAGTAAAGAAAGTAAACGTATCTGTTTACGATGAATTTTCCCTTATTCCTGGAGGTCAATCAATAGGGATCAATCTCAACACAAATGGTGTATTGGTCGTGGGTCACCATTTAGTTCAAACATCAGATGGTGAAGTTTCACCTGGAGAAAATGCTGAAATCAAAGTCGGCGATAATATTATTAAGATTAATGATCAAAATGTGACCAAAATGGATCAAATCACACCAATTGTGAAACAAGCTGGAGAAAATAATCAAGATTTACAATTGAAAATTAAACGTGGAGATAAAACAGTTGAAACCAAATTAACACCACAATATGATACAGATGATGAATCATATCGAATCGGATTATATATACGTGATTCAGCAGCTGGTATAGGAACGCTCACGTTTGTCCATCCAGAATCTAAAAAATATGGGGCATTAGGTCATGTGATTTCTGATATGGATACACGAAAGCCAGTCGATATTGATAATGGGTCGATTGTCCGTTCGAATATAAAGGAAATTCAAAAAGGTGAGCATGGTGTGCCAGGTGAGAAAAAAGCCCAATTTTTGCTTAATGATGTAAAATTAGGGAATATCACAAAAAATACACCATTCGGAATTTTTGGCAATTTAGAAGATGATGTAAAAGATAGTCGATGGAATAAGCCAATGCCAATTGCTCTACCTAATCAGGTGAAAGAAGGCAAAGCGAAAATTTTAACTGTTATAAATGGAGAAGAAGTGGAAGCTTTTGATGTTGAGATTGTAAATAGTATTGATCAAAACGCACCAGCGACGAAAGGGATTATTTTAAAGATAACGGATAAACGACTATTAGATGCAACAGGTGGTATTGTTCAAGGGATGAGTGGAAGTCCAATAATTCAAGATGGTAAGATTATCGGCGCTGTTACACATGTCTTCGTAAATGATCCGACATCAGGTTACGGCGTTCACATTGAATGGATGTTAAACGAAGCAGGTATCGATATTTATGAACAAAAGAAAGAAGCAAGTTAAGAAGTAGTCCTTGTGCTACTTCTTTTTTTTCGTAGTTCTTGAAAAATTGTATGTCTTGCTAAAATTTGTTATAGTAAAAATAAATATTTTTCGACAAAAAATAGGTGAAATCATCGAAATTAAGAGAATAAAGTAGTATAAAAAAGCATACAGAAAAAAATTGAAGTTTTTATCCATAAAAAAAGGAATTATCGCCTTTATGTCGAATTTGTACTATGAGATGAATAAGTACTGGAAACGTTTTGAAGGAGGAACTGGTAGTGGAAAAGACAAAAGTTTTGCTCGTCGATGATAACAAAGAGTTGGTACAGTTAATGGAGGAGTACTTAGAGGATCAAAATGACTTTGAAATTGTAGGTACCGCCTATAATGGAAAAGAATGTTTAGAAATGACCGATGAGGTAACACCAGATGTTATTGTGTTAGATATTATAATGCCTCATATTGATGGTTTAGCGGTTCTTGCTAAATTAAAGGAACAAGACCATACAAAACAGGTTCATGTCATTATGTTAACAGCTTTTGGTCAAGAAGATGTAACGAAAAAAGCTGTGAATTTAGGGGCATCTTATTTTATACTGAAACCATTTGATTTGGCGCATTTGGCAGAGCAAATACGCCAAGTTCAAGGGATTCAGTCAGCGGTTCAAAGTCCAAATATGAAGCAAACCCCATCCCAAAACAAGAAGTTTGATTTAGAAGCCAGTATTACGAATATTATCCACGAAATTGGAGTCCCCGCTCATATTAAAGGGTATATGTACTTAAGAGAGGCAATTACCATGGTGTATAATGATATTGAGCTATTAGGTTCGATTACAAAAGTGCTTTATCCAGATATCGCAAATAAATATAATACGACAGCCTCTCGTGTTGAAAGAGCTATTCGTCATGCGATCGAAGTAGCGTGGAGTAGAGGAAATATGGATTCCATCTCATCGTTATTTGGTTACACGGTTAGTGTTTCGAAAGCAAAACCAACGAACAGTGAGTTCATTGCTATGGTCGCTGATCGCTTACGTCTTGAGCATCGTGCGAGTTAAATGAAGAAATATGAAATTTTAAAAGTAAAAAAATTACGAAATTCTGTGTATAATTAACATATGTGACGGAATGATAAGAACATCTATATATTCAGGAGGTGCTTATCATGAAGAAATTGATACTATCTATTGTTGTGATGTTTCTTATCATTCCAGTAACGGTTGCGGCTCAAAGCCAATACACAGTGCAACCAGGGGATACATTATGGAAAATCTCCCAGAAATATAAAATTGGCTTATCAGAAATTATTGAAGCCAATGATCAAATTGAAAATCCAGATTTGATTTATCCAAATCAAACAATCACCATTCCTACATTAGATAAAATTAAACGAACCGAACACCAAGTGATACAACTCACCAATCAGGAAAGAGCACGCAACGGTTTGCCAAAACTAAAACCTGACTGGGAACTTTCCCGTGTAGCCCGTTACAAGTCTGCTGATATGCAATCGAATCAGTATTTTTCCCATCAGAGTCCTACTTATGGATCTCCATTTCAAATGATGCGAAATTTTAATATCTCCTACCGAGCAGCAGCAGAAAATATCGCAAAGGGACAATCAACACCTCAACAAGTTGTGAATGCTTGGATGAATTCGAGTGGACATCGTCGAAATATCCTAAATGAGCAATATACACATATAGGCGTTGGTTATGTCAAAGAAGGAAATTATTGGACACAAATGTTTATTGCGAAATAACAAGTGCTATATCTTTTAGAATTTACGCATTTTTCTTAAAATTTTGACATGCTTATATAATGTATTGCACAAACGCTACTATGCTCCGATATCTTCCGTATAAATGTTTAGTTTCGTTTAACAAAATCCATAAAAATATGATAATATTTTAATGATAGAAAAATAAACAATGGAGAGGTTATAACATGAAAGTAGCGAAGTTCGGAGGAAGTTCGGTAGCAAATGCTGAACAGTTAAAGAAAGTCGCAAATATCATTCGAAACGATTCGGAGCGAAAAGCTATAGTGGTTTCTGCTCCAGGCAAGCGTTTCTCTGATGATACAAAGATTACAGACAAGTTGATCGAAATTGGCGAAGCCTATGTTGAGAACAAATCTTATGCTGAACCATTGCAGTTTGTTTTGGATCGTTTTCAGGAAATTGCAACTGAATTGAATATTTCAAATCAAATTGTTGCTGAAGTACGAGAAGATATTGAATGTACTCTTCAATCTTCAGATAGTGATGCTTTAAAATTAGACGCTATTAAAGCGGTTGGTGAGAATTCTTCTGCAAAAGTGTTAAGTGCTTACTTACAATCGATCGAAGTACATGCGTCTTACTTAAACCCAAAAGATGCCGGTATTTTTGTTAGTGATTCACCAGGTGGTGCGCAAGTACTCGATGAAAGTTATGATCACTTATTGAAAATTCGTGAACATAAAGGCATTGTCGTCATTCCAGGTTTCTTTGGATATTCTAAAGATGGCAAGTTGATTACTTTTTCTAGAGGTGGTTCTGATATTACAGGTTCAATTGTAGCAGCAGGCCTACAAGCTGACCTCTATGAGAACTTTACTGATGTAGATTCGGTATTCTGTGTAAACCCAACGATTGTCGATCAACCAAAAGAAATTACATCACTGACTTATAAAGAAATGCGAGAATTATCATATGCTGGCTTCGGTGTATTTCATGACGAGGCACTTATTCCAGCGTTCAAAGCAGATATTCCTGTCTGTATTAAAAATACGAATAATCCAGAAGGTATGGGTACCATTATTGTATCGCAAAAAGAACCACAACCTAATCCTGTTGTAGGTATTGCAAGTGATACTGGGTTTATCAGCATCTATGTTAGTAAATATTTGATGAACCGTGAATTAGGTTTTGGACGTAAATTACTGACAATTTTAGAAGATGAAGACATTTCCTTTGAACATACGCCATCAGGAATTGATGATTTGTCAGTGATTATTCGTGAATCTCGATTAACAAAAGAAAAAGAAGAACGAGTGATTGCACGTATTAAAGAAGAATTGGATCCAGACACAATATACGTTGAGCGTGATTTAGCACTTATCATGGTAGTCGGTGAAGGTATGGATAGTACAGTAGGACTTGCTGACAAAGCAACCCATGCATTTACAAGAGCTGATGTAAATATAGAAATGATGAATCAAGGATCTTCTGAAGTATCGATGATGTTTGGTATTAAATCGGACAAAGTTGACGCAGCTGTACGATCTCTTTATCAAGCATTTTTTGAAGAAAATTAAAAACGAAAAGAAAGGGCTGTCCTCTTATCAACAAATGGGGGACAGCCCTTTATTTATCTTTTGGGTATAACTACACTTGATGAAGTGTGTGCAAATAATTTCTTGGTTATAATGTATACCGATTATGTTTTTGTCCTTTTGCTAGCTTCCTCTTACGGTCTCGATTATATATATATCCGCCAATAAATGCGAGTCCTGCGAAAAAAATAACCGTGCCCGCCACAAATTGAATCATTGTATTTATAAAAATGGGTGTAAGTTCACCAAAAAAAGCGTCACGAATTAATTTTACACCGTATATAGCTAAAAGGACAGGCGTTATTAAAATAGCTAGTGCAACAATCTTCAAAAGTATAACCTCCAACAAAACGATTCATTAACTTTTCCAAGTAGTATAGCATATTTATTTGAAAGAATAAATGACTACAAATTTGACTCGCTTCTCTTGCTAAATCTTGCAAGATCAGATATCCTTTAGGTATGAAATTTAATGCAGGGTGTGATGTGGTGTCTACCAATTATGAGATGATGAGTGGAGAGATTACCGATCAATTTTTCGCGAAAGCGCCATCGGGATTTATGTTAATTGATAAAAATTACTTAATATATTCAGCAAACCGGCAAGCACAGTTGTTATTGAATACAACCGAAGAGCAAGAACTCATTGGCAAACCATTTGGTACATTTTTATCACTTCAACCATTGGAAGAAGTTGTTCAAGGTAGAAAAGAATTGCATACGGAACAAACCAATGAGAACGGACAACGATTACTACTCACATATTTTCCTTTATTTGATGAACATCGGACGTTACATAGAATTGGTTTAATCATCGAAGAGGCAAACCATTTCAATCAAAAAGTAGAAAAGCATACGGATTATATGTTTTGTCAGCAAGCTCTCCATGCAATAACACAACAGTCAGAAGCTGCCGTTCGTATTCTAGCTTCTAATGGAAGTGAAAGATATACCAATCATGAATGGGAGCAAATTCGTCATCAGCAAATCAACATGAAAAAGATTCATGCTCAATTAACGAAAGCTCTACATCAACGACGGGGATATCAAGATCAATTCGTTAACGGACAAAATATCTATAAGATGCAAATTGAGCCTTTTTTTTCAAAGGGGAAACTTTTAGGTTTTGTCCAAATGTTGATCACTGACGAACATCAACAATTTAAAAGTCAGTTACATCAGATGAAACAAGTGATTCGACATTTAGAAAAAAACTATAAATACGAGGATATCATCGGAACAAGCTCAGAAATATTAATAGCGAAGGAGCAGGCGAAACTATTTTCCAAAACAACATCTCCAATTCTCATTCGAGGAGAAACGGGTGTTGGAAAAGCGATGTTTGCACGCGTGATCCATTCTGAAAGCGAACAGGGTGGAAATAAATTTGTTAAAATTGCCACGAGATCATTATCAAGAAACGATCAAATCAGAAATTTATTTGGTGATCAAGATCATACTGGATGGCTCACGCAATATACAAATGGAACGATATATATTGATGAATTATCTGAATTAACCATAAAAACACAAGAAAATATATTGTATTGGTTAGACCAATCGACGCCATCTCAGCGACCGAATATGATTTTTGGTACCACTTTATCGCTGGCGGACCAGTGGAGCAGTAACTTTTATAAACCGTTACTTGAACGGTTGCAACTATATCAAATTGCTTTGCCACCATTACGGGAACGGAAAGAAGACATAGAATCATTGACAACTTCCATCATTGAACGATTGAACGATGAGTTAAATAAGAATGTCACATGTTTATCAGATGAAACGAAAAAGTTATTTCTTACCTATCGATGGCCGGGAAATGTAGCAGAATTAGAATCGATGATGCGTCAAACATTTGTGAGATTAGCTGAGAATGAGGAAGTGATTCAACCTGAACATATTCCCTCACTTGCATTTAATCAAAATAAGGTAGTTCATACTGATCAATGCACATTACAAGCGTCCGTTGACCAGTATGAAAAGCAATACATTTTACAGGCATTAGATCAATATCAATATAATAAAACCAAAACTGCCAAAGCGCTTGGTATTTCCATACGTAATTTATATTACAAAATGGATCGGCACCAGATTGATCGGGAAGTTAGGTGATTCAGACGCATGTATCGTATCTTAGTAGTGAATCCTTTAGTTTATTCAACGAAAGTAGCTATCTTTGAGAATGAACAAAATTTGTTTGAGACTGAAGTGCCTTTTCAAATGAGGAAGGAGTATCATTTCATTCAAGATCAATTAACCGAACGTAAACAAGACGTGATACAATCCGTTGAAGAAATAGGTTTAGATCTTTCAAAAATTGATGCCGTATGCGGACGGGGTGGGCTGTTAAAGCCTATCAGTGGCGGTACTTATGTTGTTAATTCAAAGATGATACAAGATTTAAGGTCAGCAAACTATGGTGAACATGTTTCCAATCTTGGTGCGCTGATCGCGCATGAGATTGCCCAACAATTGAATGTGTCAGCGTATATTGTTGATCCTGTGGTTGTAGATGAATTAGCGGATCTGGCTAGAAAAACAGGCTTACCGTCAATTGAGAGAAAAAGTATTTTTCACGCTCTTAATCAAAAATCAATGGCTCGACAAGTAGCGAATGATCTTGGTGGTGATTATCATGAAATGAATTTCATTGTTGCCCACTTAGGAGGAGGCGTTACGGTTGGTGCCCATCGTTATGGAAGAGTTGTAGATGTGAATAATGGTTTTGATGGAGAAGGGCCTTTCTCATTAGAAAGGGCAGGGTCTTTGCCCAATCATGGATTAGTGGATCTTATGGATGAATATGGCAATGACAAACAAAAAGTACTTGAGAAAGTAATATATCAATCCGGTATCCAAGCCTATTTAGGTACGAATCGAGTAAAAGATGTGATTGAACAATTAGAAATCAATCGAGATGACACAGCTCCAGTGATTGAATTGCTGGCTTATCAAGTGGCAAAAGAAATAGGGAAACTAAGCCCCGTATTATACGGCAATGTCCAAGCCATTGTTCTGACGGGAAATTTAAGTTACATTCCACTGTTAACTGAATTAATTAGTCATCGAGTGAGTTGGATTGCTGATGTTTATGAATATCCTGGTGAGAATGTACTTATGGCATTGGCTCAAGGCACGTTACGAGTCTTGCGCAACCAAGAAAAACCGAAAAAATATGATGAATAGTGCAAGCAGCAGATTTTATTCTTATCGTATAAGTAAGCAATGAATATGTAAGTTTGCAAATGATAGAAAGGGTGTCGTTATGGCAATAGATTATGATTTGGTCGTGTTAGGTGGTGGAACCGGAGGGTATGTAACCGCCATTCGTGCATCACAACAAGGTTTCAAAACAGCAATCGTTGAAGCGGAAAAGCTTGGGGGGACATGCTTACATAAAGGATGCATACCAACAAAATCATTTTTAAAGAGTGCAGAAGTATTCCAAGAAATTCGTCACGCCAATGAATTCGGGGTAATGGTAGGTGAACCTACGCTTGATCTTAATCAAGTATTAAACAGAAAAGACCAAGTTGTTCGAACGCTCTATCAAGGGGTTAAGCATCTAGTGAATCAAGGAAAAATCGATGTATATCATGGTTACGGCAGTATCTTAGGCTCTTCCATTTTCTCACCAATGGCAGGTTCAGTTTCCGTTACATATGATGGGGAGCAAGAAAATGACATATTAATACCGAAGCAACTCGTGATAGCAACTGGTTCATCTGCTAAAACAATTCCTGGTATGGAACCTGACGGGAAAAAGATCTTAACTTCAGATCATGCCCTAGAGTTAGATGAATTGCCGCAATCGATCTTGATTGTCGGTGGAGGAGCTATTGGCGTTGAATGGGCATCATTTTATCAAGATGTTGGTGTCAATGTGACGCTCATTGAACAAAATGACCAGTTATTACCAGGTGTTGATTCGGATATTGCTGTTGAAATGAAAAAACGGCTAAAAAACAAGGGTGTTAATATCTATACAGATTCAACTGTTCTTCCTGAAACATTACAAATTCAAGATCAGTGCATGATCGAAGTTAACACTGGTAATGAAAATATCGTGTCGCTAAGTTCTGATGTCATATTGCTTTCGGTAGGGAGAAAAGCAAATACAATGAAAATTGGATTAGAAAATACCGATGTTCAACTCGATGACCAAGGTTTTATTCAAGTTGATCAAAACATGCAAACGAAAGAAGGACATATCTATGCGATTGGTGATGTCATTGGTGGTAAACAACTAGCGCATGCTGCGACCTATGAAGCAAGAGTGGCCATGGAACATATGAGTGGTCAACAGCCAACATATCTCTCGGATATGGATATCCCTACTTGTATTTATAGTGAACCAGAAGTTGCAAGTATTGGAGTAACAGAATCTGAAGCAAAGGCACAGGGCTATTCGGTCGATGTAACGAAAACGTCTTTACAAGCGATTGGTAAGGCGCATGTAAACGGGGATGCAAAAGGTTTTGCCAAAATGATCGTCGATAAAGAAACCAATGATGTTTTAGGCATTCATTTGATTGGAAAGGGTGTGACTGAGTTAATTGGACAAGCAAGTATGGCTCGCTACTTTGATGGCTCAGCATTAGAACTATCAGAAGTCATCTATCCACACCCGTCACTATCAGAATTATTGGGAGAGGCTGCATTAGCGGCCGAAGGGAGGAATATTCATGGATAACGAACAAAATAAGTTAGTAGAAAATCATGAATTGTTGTTAGAAATGTATCGAGAAATGTTACGCGCGCGGCGGATTGATGAAAGAATGTGGATATTAAATCGGTCGGGACAAATACCGTTTGTCGTATCTTGTCAAGGTCAAGAGGTTTCGCAAGTGGCAGCAGCATTTGCGCTTGATAAAGATCAAGATTACGCACTGCCGTATTATCGTGATTTAGGTGTCGTTTTACATTTTGGTATGACGACAAAAGAGTTAATGCTCCAAGCTTATGGAAAAGCAGATGATCCAAACTCAGGTGGTCGTCAAATGCCGAATCACTTTGGACAAAAAAAGAACCGAATTGTCACAGGCTCATCACCAGTAACAACACAAGTACCGCATGCAGCTGGTTTTGCACTAGCTAGTAAAATGGAAAAGAAACAAGCGGTTAGTTTTGTAACGATGGGAGAAGGTTCTACAAATCAAGGGGACTTTCATGAAGGCTTGAATTATGCTGCTGTTCAGAAATTGCCAGTTATTTTCATGGTTGAGAATAATAAATATGCGATCTCTGTGCCACTAAATAAACAAATCGCATGTGCGAAAATTTCTGATCGGGCGTTAGGTTATGGAATGGAAGGAATTACAGTTGATGGGGATGATCCGTTTGCAGTTTACAAGGCAGTAGATGAAGCGAGAAAACGTGCACTACATCATGAAGGGCCGACTTTAATTGAAACCGTATCGAACCGTTTGACTGGTCATTCAAGTGATGATAATCATCTAATGTATCGTACGGAAGAAGAATTGGATGAGGCAAAGGAAAAAGACGGGATCATTCAATTTAAAGAGTACTTAAAAGAACAACAGATCCTAACAGATGAAAAAGAAACAGAAATGGAAGCTGAGATCAAACAAGAAATTAATGAGGCGACAGAATATGCAGAGAATGCATCGTATGCAGATGTAACGACATTAGCCCATTATGTGTATTCTCAAGAGGAGGCGAAATAATGGCGGTTCTAACGTACATACAAGCGATTACCCAAGCAATGAAAGAAGAAATGCAACAGAATGAAAAAGTGTTTGTATTGGGTGAAGATGTTGGTGTAAAAGGTGGGGTGTTCAAAGCGACGGAAGGTTTGATAGAAGAATTTGGTGAAGAACGTGTCATTGATACACCTTTGGCTGAATCTGCTATTGCTGGCGTTGGTATTGGTGCGGCGATGTATGGAATGCGTCCTGTAGCGGAGATGCAATTTGCCGATTTTATCATGCCTGCTGTGAATCAGATTATTTCAGAAGCTGCAAAAATACGTTATCGCTCAAATAATGATTGGCATTGTCCAATTGTCATTCGCGCTCCTTATGGTGGTGGTGTTCATGGTGGACTTTACCATTCACAATCTGTTGAAGCTGTCTTTGCCAATCAGCCTGGGTTAAAAATCGTGATGCCGTCTAGTCCTTCTGATGCTAAAGGTTTGTTAAAAGCTGCTATCCGTGATGAGGATCCTGTTCTATTTTTTGAACATAAACGCGGCTATCGTTTACTGAAAGAAGACGTTTCTGAGGCAGATGATATCTTGCCGATTGGACAAGCAGCTGTGAAGAAAGAAGGTTCTGATGTCACTATCATTACGTATGGACTCTGTGTGCATTTTGCTCAACAGGCTGCTGAGAAACTTGAATCTGAAGGGGTAACGACAGAAATTCTTGACTTACGAACAGTGTATCCGTTAGATCAGGAAGCGATTATTGCTGCTGCATCAAAAACCGGTAAAGTATTATTAGTGACAGAAGATAATAAAGAAGGAAGTATCATTAGTGAAGTATCTGCTATCATTAATGAACATTGCTTATTCGATTTAGATGCACCTGTTCGACGGTTAGCAGCACCAGAAGTTCCAGCGATGCCATTTGCGCCAAACTTGGAGAAAGAATTTATGATGAATCCAGAAAAAATTGAACGTGAACTCAGAGACCTAGCGTCGTTTTAAGTAAGAAGGAGGGAAATAATTTGGCAACTGAAGCCATTTATATGCCACAATTAGGTGAAAGTGTAACTGAAGGTACGATTAGCCAGTGGTTAGTAAAAGAAGGAGACTATATTGAGAAGTACGATCCGATTGCTGAAGTGATGACGGATAAAGTGAATGCTGAAGTCCCATCAACTTTTTCAGGATATATAAAAGAAATTATTTCAAAAGAGAATGACACAGTTGAAGTAGGGACACTTATTTGTTATATTGACACGAATGAAGAAGCATCTGGGGCGTCACCAATCGTTCATGATCCTCAGAATCAAACAACAGAAGAAACAAATGAACAAGATCAATCAATGAAACATCGTTACTCACCTGCTGTTATGCGAATTGCACAGGAAAATAACATTGATTTGTCGACGGTTCAAGGTACAGGAAAACACGGACGAATTACGCGTAAGGATATGGAGCACGTTGTTCAACAACCAAAAACAAACACGGACAAAGCACCTAATGAAACGGACGCAACGGATATATCAAAAGAGGAAGCAATTGAAGAATATACGCCACCAACATTTAAGCGGCGGTCTATTGAAGCCAATCCAGGTGACCGGGAAATCCCAGTCACAGGGCTTCGACGAACTATTGCACAAAATATGGTTCGTTCAACTACAGAGATACCGCACGCGTGGATGATGATCGAAGTAGATGTTACCAACTTAGTGGCCTATCGTAATGCGGAAAAAGATCGTTTTAAGGAAAATGAAGGATACAATCTGTCATACTTTGCATTTTTCCTCAATGCTGTCGCAAAAGCGTTGAAAAAGTTCCCAGAGTTAAACAGTTGTTGGGCTGGTGACAAAATTATTCAGCGCAATGATATTAATTTATCAGTAGCTGTGGCTCATGGTCACGAATTGTACGTTCCTGTTATCAAAAATGTTGACGAGAAAAGCATTAAAGGAATTGCAAAGGAAATCCATCAATTATCGCAAAAAGCAAGAACCAATACATTGACAACAGAAGATATGGAAGGTGGCACATTTACTGTCAATAATACGGGTTCGTTTGGATCGGTTGAGTCGATGGGCGTGATTAACTATCCACAATCTGCCATATTACAGGTCGAATCAATCGTCAAACGCCCCGTTATTATAGATGATATGTTTGCTGCTAGAGATATGGTGAATTTATGCTTATCACTTGATCACCGTGTCTTAGACGGCGTGATTTGTGGTGATTTCATGTCACATGTTAAATCTATATTGGAGAACATATCTAGCGAAACAACGCCGATTTATTAAATCAGCATTTACAAGGGAAGTATGTAAAACGTATACTATATGTTGTATGAAGGGAAAAAGGAAACCGGTATAAGGTTTCCTTTTTGTCACCCAAACACATTCAATTATTTAGAAGAAAAAAGGGGAACAAGAAATGAGTTTTATGACATTTTTTGTCTATATAGGTACGATTGCTTTTGCAATTTCTGGGGGACTTATTGGTATTAAAAAACAGCTTGATGTCTTTGGTGTCATTTTACTAGGGCTAACAACAGCATTGGCTGGCGGAGTCATCCGCGATATTATGCTTGGTTATATTCCCCCTACCAATCTAGCAGATCCACAATATTTTTTGGTTAGTTTATTGTCTTGCATCATGACAATTTTATTTTATGAAAAAATCAAACGGTTCAACAACCATATGGTTCTCTTTGATGCGATTGGCTTAGCGTCATTTACTGCTGTTGGTGCAAATGCGGCTTTAATGCAAGATTATACACAACCATTTCTAGTGATTTCGATGGGATTAGTGACAGGGATTGGCGGTGGTGTTTTACGTGATGTTTTTGTGAAAGAAATCCCCCTTGTATTTCGAAAAGAAATTTATGGTGTCGCATCCATAACTGGCTCCATTGTTTTACTCGTTACGTATCAAACCATTCCTACAGTGCTAAGTTTGTATTTATGTTTATTCACTACATTTGTTATTCGTATGCTAGCTGTGAAATGGCAATGGAATATTCCAGTAGTACATCGGAAAACGAGTCAAGTAAAGTAATATTTATGATGCTGATGATGTCTTTTGGTTCAGTCGTTGATTCGTCACGTAACTTGATAGGAGAACACCGATCGTTACAATACAAGATAACAAGATAGGTATGATCCCTTCACGTAGTTGTAGCAAGTGAAACATCACCGAATCATGAATGATCATATCAGCTCCTGTATAAACCAATATGGCAGAGCCGACATAAATAAGCATTGGGTATCGTTCGAATAAGACCACGATAAATTTTGCTCCATATATCATAATCGGAATACTGATTAATACACCAATTGCTAAGAGAGGGATATTTCCTCTAGCTGCTCCAGCAATCGCGACGACATTATCTAAGCTCATGATGGCATCAGCTGCAATAATTGTCCAAATCGCCCGATATAAAGAAGAGTGGGAGGAGACATGGTGTGTTTCTTCTTTTTTTACAGTAATTTTATAACCAATCCAGATTAATAACATGCCGCCCACCAAATAAATGAGTGGGATTTTTAGTAAAAAAACGATACCACTGGCAAATACAATGCGTAATACAATCGCACCAGCTACACCGAATAAAATGGCTCGATTTTGATATTGCTTGTCTAAATTTTTAGTAGCCATTGCTATAATCAACGCATTATCCCCAGATAAGACGATATCAATGGCAATTAATTGCAACAGCATCATCCATTCAACTTGTCCTATGAATTGCGATAGGATATCTATATTCAATTGTTCACCCACCTCCGTTTTGCCTTCATTCCTAATTAACTCACCATATAATCCATCTTATGTTGAAGTTACTGGATTTATTACTAGAATATGAATTGAAAATGGTTTAAGTAAAATAACGGGCGAAAGTCGTTTCATATGAAGCACGGTATCGTGACGAATTTGATTGTCGAAATATAAGGAATCATGTAATTATATGTGTGCAAATGTTGATTTTTCATGTATAATATAAATGATAGTATCCATAAGGAGAATAATTATGCGTAACAATCAACAACTTAAAACCATTTTAACAATTACCGTGATATGTTCTATTATCGTTATTGTTGCATTAATATGGAAATCTTCAGTTATATTAACGAGTATGAATTCAACAGAGGATAGGGATACGCATGTAGCTGTTTTTACAACAGATGTAACAACAGATCAAAGTTGGGGTAGCCTAGCATATAAAGGCACCTTATTAATGAAAGAACAATTTGATGTTACAACCAATCTATATAGTGAAGTAGATTTAGAGAATGATTTACACAACCAAATTACAACGTCAATTCAGAATGGTACAGATATCATTATCGGTCATGGACGGGAATTCTCAGAGCCTTTTCAACGCTTGTCCAATGAATTTCCTGAGACACAATTTATCACAGTGCATGGCGATTATTACAATTCTAATTTAGCTGTTTATACGTTTGATCAACAAGAAATCGAATATGTTGCTGGAGTAGCTGCAGCATTAAAAACCGAAACCAACAAAGTTGGACTCATTGATGTCGAAAATAAGCTACATAAAAATTGGGGCTTTCCAACAGGACTTAAAGAAATGAATCCAGATATTAAACTATTATACGAAGTTGTGCATACGCGGAATAATAGTGATCGAGCTGTACGACTGGCTAAGAAATTAATAGAGCAAGGGGCAGACATCATCTATTCTAAGGGCAATGGCTATAATAAAGCTGTTATGAATTATGCCAAAGAACACGATGTTTATTTGATTGGATATTTAGAAGATCAATCATATATGGCAGAAAATAAGATGTTAACGAGCGTAGTCAATAATGTCGAGCAAGTCTATGTATCTATTTTGGAAGATTATTTTAGTGAAGATGGGATTCCAAGTGATAAAATATATTTAGATTCAGAAGATGGCGTTTATGGCTTGGCACCTTTAGGAGATATGTTTAGTCAATCGGAAAGAGATACAATTCAAGAAAAGAAAGAGGAAATGTTAACGCAAAATGATAGTTAATTGAATGAATTTGTTCGCATGAGGATGTGTATGGAATGAGGCATTTTTATAAAAAATTATCATTACGAAATAAATTATTAACAATCCTCCTTATCATTATCTTTATTTTTAGTGGATTCTCACTGTTTCTCATTCAGTCCATTGATGATGTAAGTGATGTGACCGAACGGATGAGTGAATCCAATCTGCCAAAATTGACATGGTATCAAAATTGGGATAGAGAACTTAGTATAAAAGAAGAGATGGTAAGAAATGCGTTAGAAAATGGATTGGATACATCTTTTATTCATCAATACAAAGAAAATCATTCAAGTCGTGAAGAAACTTCGTTACAAGGGGATGAATTACCTCAATCATTAGAAGAATTAGATAATGAAGTGCAGTTGTTAGATTTTCTTATAATTAATAAAGTCGGTGGATTATTAGAATATGGAGATGAAGATGCAGCGAAAAATGTCATTCATACCGAATATCTACCCAAAATGAATCAGTTAAAGGATCAAATCGAACGAGGTCAAAAAGCGGAATATGATAATTTTTATGACAATGTGAATACATTTCCGCAAATTATCGAGAAGTCGATATGGTTGCTTGTTATTATTACGGTGATTGCGATTGCCACTGCGATCTATTTTTCATACCGAATAAGTAAAAATATAACCAAACCGATTGAATCGATGGCTGATAAAGTAGATGATATTGCAAGTGGTAATTATGGAGAAACCGTTGAAGGATCAAATCAAGTTGAAATTGAACAATTAACCCAATCAATTAATCAAATGTCAAAGAGTTTGGAACAGTCGTTTTATACGATCATGAAGGATAAACAAAAGCATGAGCAGATATTAAATTCATTACCGATTGGGATTATTACCTACGATTGTCAGAGCCATGAATATTCAGTTAATTCATTTGTGACCAATTTACTTGGGATAACTTCCATTGATTTATCATCTGAAGCAATTTCTAAAAATTTGGAAGAACAACCGCTAATAAAGTTATTCTTTTCTGAGGAAAACTATCACAATCAAAAAGTAAATATGATCATTCATGGTGAGAGTTATGTTTTTCTTGTTTCACAAGTGACTTTGAAAGACGAACATCAGTTACCATCAGGGCGTATATTCTATTTCATTGATATTACTGAAACATCGAAGTTGGAAAAAAGGATTGTTCAATCAGAAAAACTTGCATTAGTGGGAGAAATGGCAGCAACATCAGCGCACGAGATTCGTAATCCACTAACGGTCATTTATGGATTTATGTCTCTGATGAAAGAGGCGTTGTCACCACAAGAATTGCAACGGTTTAATTTTAATTTAATGATGAAAGAAATGGACCGACTATATTCGATTGTTGAACAAATGTTATTAATGTCAAAACAAAAAGAACCCGAAGCAGAATTCGTACAAGTTCGTGACGTGATAAATGATCTTATTCCATTGCTATCCAATTCACTACACGCGAAAGATATTGACTTTGATATCCAATTGAATGATGAAACAATCTTAGCGGATGCTAGACAATTAAAACAAGTATTACTTAATTTAATTCGTAATAGCATGGAAGCTATTCAGTCAAATGGTCAAATCCGAATATACTCTGTCATTTCAGGCGATCAATACACCCTTTATTTGGAAGATGATGGGCCAGGAGTTCCACAAGAAATGAAGAGTGACCTATTTGAGCCGTTTTCCACATCAAAATCGAATGGTACTGGTTTAGGATTAAATGTTGTCCAAAGAATTATTGAAAATCATCAAGGAACGATTTCATTATATAAGTCGGATTGTAATGGAACGATTTTTAAAATTGAATTACCGTATGTGCGTTACCAAGTCGATGCTCAATAAGCTGTTTTGATTGAAATGTAAATAACGTATTGTTACGATAAAAGTAAGGATTTTCATGATAAGGGAGTTGTGCGAAAATGGAATTTAATTTATTTATGGATGATATTGTAGGTGCGGCAAGAAAGGAAATAACGGATGCTGGATATGAAGAAGTGACAACGCCTGAGGAAGTTGATGAAGCATTGTCACAAAAAGGAACGAGTTTAGTAATGGTGAATTCTACATGCGGTTGTGCTGGTGGTGTTGCCCGCCCGGCAGCGGCTAGTGCCATTCATTATGATAAAAGACCTGAGCACTTATTAACGGTATTTGCAGGCCAAGACCGTGATGCAACAGAAAGAGCGCGTGAATACTTTGAAGGATATCCACCATCTTCGCCATCTTTTGGTCTATTAAAGGATGGAAAAGTTGTTGAGATGATACCGAGAGATGAAATTGAAGGTCACAGCCCTGTAGAAGTAGTAAACAAATTACAACAGCTGTTTGATCAGCACTGCCAAGAGGTGTAAATGAAAGAAAGAAGAGAGACATTCGGCTGAAGCGAATGTCTCTCTTCTAACATTAAATAAAATTTAATTCGTAAATGCGGCTAACCCGTACGTGAAGGTTGATAATATCATCAGTGTGATCATAATATAAACGATAATTTTTACTTTTTTCTGTCGCTTGGATGCCACAATCTTCACTCCCTTATCAACTACTATTCTCTATTTTACATGGTATAAACGAAATCGACAAGCAAATACAAAGAGTTTTGAAAATAAGGAGTAGCACATGACAAAACAATCATTAATCGAAACGTTTATCGATCTAGTAAAAATTAATTCAGAAACAAAACATGAACGAAAAATTGCAGATCATCTTATCAATCTTTTTTTTGAGTTAGGATTGGAAGTTACTGAAGATGAAATAGGTGAAACCACGGATCACGAAGCTGGTAATTTAATTGTTCGTTACCCAGCTAATCAACCAGATAAGCCAGCCATATTCTTTACAGCACATATGGATACTGTGACACCAGGGATAGAGATTCAACCAGAAGTGAAAACAGACTACATTTATTCTGATGGTACAACGATTCTGGGGGCAGATGATAAAGCGGGTGTAGCTGCTATGATTGAAGCCATTAAACAATTATCATCAATGTCACTTACACACGGTGATATTTATTTTGTGATTACAACCGGTGAAGAATCTGGTTTAATCGGGTCTAAGTATTTTTCTATCGAACGATTACCAGTTTCTTATGGTTATGCGTTGGATAGTGATGGTGATGTCGGACATATCGTCACAACGGCCCCGGCTCAAAGAAAGATTTTCGCAACGATTACTGGAAAATCAGCTCATGCTGGAGTCCAACCTGAAAAAGGAGTTTCTGCCATAAGCATAACGCAAAGGCCATTGCCAAAATGAACCTAGGAAGGATTGATGAAGAGACAACAGCCAATATTGGAAGTTTTGAAGGAAAAGGGCCGACGAATATTGTCTGTGATCAAGTCATGTTATCAGCAGAAGCGAGATCATTATCGCGAGACAAGCTAGACAGACAGGTTGAGCATATGACCACTGTTTTAGATCATGTGGCGAATCAAATGGGAGGTGAAACAAATATTAGGACAGTGTCTATGTATCCATCCTATCGATTTGACGAGAATGATCCTGTTGTACACACCGCGATGAAAGCTGTTCAGCAATTGGGCAGGTCTGTACATTTAGTTCAAAGTGGTGGGGGAAGTGATGCCAATCATTTTTCTAATAAAGGTGTTCCTACCGTTAATTTAGGTATCGGCTATGAACATATCCATACGACCGATGAACGGATTTCACTAGATGAGTTGAACAAAATACCAAATTTGATAGTTGAAATTATTAAACAAGCAAACGTGTCATAAAAAGAGGCGATGAGAATGAAACAGTGGTATCCCAAGAAAGGCAGAGTCATATTTCATGTGGATATGAATAGCTTTTATGCTTCGGTTGAAATGGTTTATCAACCTTCATTAAAAGGTCAACCATTAGCTATAGCGGGGAATCCAGAAGAACGTAAAGGTATTATCGTGACAAGTAGTTATGAAGCAAGAGCTTATGGTGTAAAAACGACGATGCAATATGGGAAGCGAAACAGCGATGCCTCATCTCGTTGTGATGCGTCCAAACTTTGATAGATATAGAGAAGTGTCGCAACAGATGTTCGACTTGTTAAGAGATTATACACCTTATGTGGAACCTGTATCGATCGATGAAGCGTATGTAGATATTACCGATAACTATTCAAGCGGTGCGCCACTTGATATTGCTCATCAAATGCAAAGCGATATTCAGGAACAATTAGGCTTACCTTGTAGTATTGGTATCGCCCCTAATAAGTTTCTAGCCAAAATGGCCTCAGACTTGAAAAAACCAAATGGAATCACGGTGTTAAGAAAACGTGATGTGAATCAAAAATTATGGCCGATGCCGATTGAGGAAATGTATGGTGTTGGGAATAAGACAGCGGAGAAATTAAAACATTATGAAATCAACAAAATTGGTGATTTAGTAAAAGCTGATCCTTTTTTATTAAAAGGAATACTTGGAATTAATGGCGAGCGACTTCAACGTCGAGCAAAGGGAGAAGATCCACGAGCAGTGGATCCTAATAGTGCACAAGTTTTTAAAAGTATTGGCAGTTCACAGACCTTGTCAGAAGATACAGTAGATGATCAGTTGTTACGTCGAATGATTCACCAATTGTCCGAAAAAGTGGCAATACGACTAGCCAAAAAACAAGCTGTCGGTAAAACGATTCAAGTGACGATACGTAATTATAAGCGGCAAACGATCACAAGACGCCAAACCGCCAGTGATTATTTGGATGCAACTTCTGATATTTATCGGATGAGCCTTCAGCTCTTTGAAAATCATTGGAATGGAGATCCAGTAAGATTACTGGGTGTTACCATGCAAGATGTATTAAAAAAGCAAGAACTTTCTGAACAACTTGATTTGTTTAATTATCATTCATATGCGCAAAAAGAGCCATTATATGAGACGATTGACTCCATCCGATCGAAATTTGGGCCACAAAGTGTGCAAAAGGCTTCATTCCTAGATGAAGAAGAGAAGCATTAGTAATGGTCAACCGATTGTGTAAAGAAATCATAAGCTATATGAGAGGCTGGAAAAATAGTTCTTGCCTCTTGCAAGAGCTTCGGGTAATCTTCTGCTTGAAATCGTCCAGATAAATGAGTGATAATTAATTGCTTGGCGTTGGCTTCTTTTGCTAACTTGGCTGCTTGTTCTGTTGTTGAATGGTGGTATTGTGTTGCAAGTTCTGTTTGCTCATGTGAAAATGTTCCTTCATGAATGAGTAAGTCAGAATCTTGAGCAAAATGAATATGAGAACTTTGGTACATCGTATCGCCAAAAATCGTAATGACTCTTCCTTTTTTTGGTGGACCGATGAATTCTTTTGTATCAAGGATTGTGCCATCACCCAGTGTCACTTGATCGTTTTCTTTGATTTGTTTATATACCGGTCCTGGCTGAACTCCTACATCTTTTAGACGATCGACTAACAAGCGACCAGGGAGATCCTTTTCTTCGATTCGAAAGCCAAAACTAGGAATACCGTGGTTGAGTTGTTTGGCAAACACACGAAAGTTGGTATCCTCAAAAATATGACCTTCATCAATGATTTCGTAATGAATGTCGTAGGTTAATCTTGTCTGACTCACAGCGAGTGCTTGTTCTACGTAGTCATCGATGCCTTTAGGCCCATATATAGTAAGCGGGCTTTCGCCACCTTGAAATGAACGACTACTTAAAAAACCAGGTAATCCAAAAATATGATCACCGTGGAGGTGTGTAATGAAAATTTTATTTATTTTTCTTGGTTTTGTTGGGGTATGTAAGATTTGATGTTGTGTCCCTTCGCCACAGTCAAACATCCAAACAGCATCTGATTCTTGTAATATTTCTAGTAATATCCCAGAAACATTACGTTGTTTATTAGGGATGCCTGATCCTGTGCCAGTAAAAATAACTCTCACTTGGTAACCTCCTTATTCTTCTCTTTGTATCTGATTTCTAACGTGTATAGCGATATCTGGTGTGTCAGAAAATAAAGCGTGACAACGATGATTTATGACTTTTCTAATAGCCATCGGATGATTCACTGTATATACCGCAACATATAATTGATGTTTTTTGGCTTCTTCAACTAGTTGTTGATTTAACAATCGGTATTTAATATGTAGTCCTTTGGCACCTAAATGTTTTCCATAGCGACATAAGTCTTTTCGTTTTCTCCCGGTTAAAAATGCATAGGAAATGTCCTGGTTTATATCTCGTAACTTCACAAGGCTTTCATCTAGGAAACTAGAAAAAACGGTTTGATTTATCATATCGTATCGTTTCACTTTTTCCCAAACAATTTGTTCGATGTCTTCATAATGAATCACGTTCGTTTTTAATTCAATATTTAGTAACAAATGTTTGTCTTGATTCCAAGCTAATAGATCTTCTAAAGTAGGTATTTTCGTATCTCGATAATATAGTGAGAACCAAGAACCAGCGTCAAGTGTTTGCAATTCGTTATATGTGTAATCCTCAATAAAGCCGACGCCATCAGTTGTTCGATTAACAGTTTCATCATGGATGAGTACAGGTACTTGATCTTTCGTTAACTGCACATCGGTTTCAATTCCATCTGCTCCTATTTGATAAGCCAAGTCAAAAGCAGGCATTGTGTTTTCTGGCGCTTGTTTACTAGCACCGCGGTGTGCATAAACAATGGTTTTCAATCACATCACCCCATTTTCGAAGTTGGTTCACATTGATTGTCGTTGATTCCATCATACATGTCAATCTGTTTTCATGCATACTGACAAAAGATTTACGTTACTTTTACATGAACGATATAAATGGCAACTATGTTATAATTATTATGGTGATGATGATGAAAAAATTAAAAGGAAAAAAAGTGCTCATTACTGGGGCATCGGGTGGTATTGGAGCAGCAATCGCTGAATTGGTAGCCAATCGTGGTGGTCATCCTATCATGGTAGCAAGATCTGAAGATAAACTAAAAGCCTTGGTACACGCCATTGAACACCAAGGTGGTTCAGCGGAATATTATGTAGCAGATGTAACCAACCAAAGTGAATGGGACGAAGTATTACAAACCATTTCAGAAAAACATCCTGTGCTGGACGGATTAGTAAATAATGCCGGACTTGGTCGGTTTTCGTTCTTTGAGCAAATGAAGTGGGCTGAAATTGAACAAATGATACAATTAAATATACAAGCTTTGCTTTATACAACACATGTATGTCTTCCACTATTAAAAAAGGCACCTGTCTCTCATATTGTGAATATTGGTTCACAAGCAGGCAAAATAGCGACACCAAAATCAGCGGTTTACAGCGGAACTAAAGCCAATGTCATCAGTTATTCTCATGCGTTACGAATGGAATTAAAACAAGAATCCATTTATGTGACAAGTGTGAATCTAGGACCGGTAGCGACGGACTTTTTTGAGCTTGCAGATCCTGAGGGTTCGTACCAAAAAAACATCTCGAAATTTATGCTTGATCGATATAAAGTAGCTAATCGGGTTGTCGATTCCTTACTAACACCTAAACGGGAAATTAATATGCCATCCTGGATGAACGTAGGTGCGAAATGTTATCAAATGTTTCCTAGATTAATGGAAAAAGTATTGCATCGAGCCTTTCAACAAAAATAGGAGGGAGAACACTTATGCAATTAACAATCACAGACGCTGCACTTCAAAAGATTTACGATATCCAAAATGGGAGAGACGCCTATCTATCATTGTACTATGATACAGATGGATGCGGTTGTGGTGTCA
The DNA here is from genome assembly GCF_000359605.1 of Gracilibacillus halophilus YIM-C55.5. GTDB lineage: Bacteria > Bacillota > Bacilli > Bacillales > Amphibacillaceae > Gracilibacillus > Gracilibacillus halophilus. The sequence continues at coordinate 112,272 of NZ_APML01000019.1, read as the reverse complement.
ATGGTATGCCAATGATTGGTTTTAAACGAGAAAAGGACGATATGGACAAAGATGTAGATTGTGAGCAATTTAAAGTGCTTGTGCATAAGCAAGAAGCAACATTTTTTGAGAAGAACGTTAAGTTAGATTATAACGGACAGACGTTTCGATTAACGAGCCCAGAAGGTGTGCTCAATCCATTGATCCCTGTACCACAAATGAATGGATAAATGAGAATACGTAAAAAAACAACTGGTGTATATGCCAAGTCGATGCATATATACCAGTTGTTTTAACTTGTGAAAAGGGTTATCGATGGTTTTGGTAATAATTCGGTTGCGTAATTTCACGTGCTCGCTCGATTTGGTCTTGATCAAATGATTGTTCGAATGCTGCTACATTTTCTTTTAATTGTTGAATCGAGCTGGCGCCATTAACAATCGAAGTCACAGCGTTTGCATGTAATACATATTGAAACGCAAGTCCTGCTAATGTTTGTCCTTCATCTAAAATATCCGTCAATCGTTCGATCGTTTGTTTCAAATCATTGTGATTGTAAGTGAGGTAACCGTCTTGGCCTTTTCGATTCAAAACATCTTGATAATGATCACTTAATAATCCTTTAGCTAGGGATCCTCTTGTAACGACACTTATATTTTGTTTATCGAGTAGTGATAAGACTTCTTCTTCTGGACGTCTATCAAATAAACTGTATTGGCTCATGATACTGATAATATTTGAACGATTTACATATTCACGAATCACATTTGGTCGAATCGATGATATGCCGTAATAACGAATGTAACCTTCCTGAACTAATTCTTCAAACGCTTCGATTGTATCATCGATTGGATCATCAATGGTGCCACCGTGTAATTGATAGAGATCAATATAATCAGTATGCAAACGACGTAAGCTCTCTTTTACTTGCTCTTTTATGTAAGCTTTTGAAGCATCCCAAAACCAGCTCCCGTCAGGTCGCAAATGATTACCGACTTTCGTGGCCAACACAATATCATCCCGAATCGGTTGAATGGCTTTACCGACAATTTCTTCATTTATTCCTTTATCGTAAAGGTCAGCAGTATCTAAATAATTGATCCCTAAATCGGTTGCTTCTTTAATGATACGCTCTGCTTGTTGTTCGTTAGTACCGAGTGACATACACCCTAGTGCAAGTGGCGAAACGTATAAATGAGACTGACCTAATTGAACTTTATCCATATGAATCATCCTTTCTATTCTAACGAATCCAGTTATATTTATTGTACAAATTCATGGAAAGAAATACAATGAATGTAGATTTGATCAATCATAAAAAATAAGAAAGTAGGGAAACAAATGACGAATTTACATGAGACAACGATACATACAACTTCTATTTTTAATGGAAAAGTAATTAATGTTCAGGTCGATGATGTGACATTACCGAATGGGGAAACATCTAAACGGGAAATTGTGAAACATCCCGGTGCTGTAGGAATTATACCTATAACGAAAGACAACAAAATCGTCATGGTGAAGCAATACCGTAAGCCATTGAATAAAACATTAATGGAGATTCCAGCTGGGAAGCTAGAATCCGGTGAAGCGCCTGAAGCAACCGCAATCAGAGAGTTAGAAGAAGAGACAGGCTATACGAGTGATCATTTAGAATATGTGACATCATTTTACACTTCTCCCGGATTTGCCGATGAAATTATTTATTTGTATAAAACCAATCATCTAGAACGAGTAGAAGATAAGCTGGATATGGATGAGGATGAATTTGTTGAAATTGTAGAAGTGACGTTAGAGGAAGCAGAAGAATTGGTGCGTGAACAAGTCATTCATGATGCAAAAACAGCATATGCCATCCTTCACTTATGTACATTACGTTTTTAAAGGATGAATAAACTGATGAGAGAATACTTCGTTGATTTACATATTCACATAGGAAGAAATCAATTAGGGCGGCCCGTGAAAATAACGGGAGCTCATACACTTACTTTAGAGCATATTATGGTTGAAGCAAGAGAGCGAAAAGGAATTGATATGGTAGGAGTGATCGATTGCCATTGTCCGACGGTATTAAAAGAAATTGAGACATGCATTCGTAATGGTCAAGCTTCTGAATTAAAAGAGGGGGGGATTCAATTTGGCTCTACAACACTTATTTTAGGTAGTGAAATCGAGATTTATGATGAAAATTGTAAAGGGCCGATTCATGTTTTATGCTATTTCCCAGGTCTTGAAACGATGAAACAATTTTCACATTGGTTAAAAGGAAAAGTAACCAATCCTGAATTAAGTTCACAGCGTTTTTATGGATCCGCAAAACAATTACAATATAAAGTGAAACAGCTTCACGGTTTATTTATTCCGGCTCATGTATTTACTCCTTTTAAAAGTTTGTATGGTAAAGGGGTAAGATACTCGTTAACGGAAGTATTCGACAAGCAATTGATTGATGCCGTAGAGCTAGGTTTGAGCTCTGATACAACTATGGCAGACACCATTTCAGAACTACATTCATACACATATGTAACGAATTCAGACGCACATTCATTAGCGAAGATCGGTCGCGAATACCAAAAAATGCGTCTCTCGTATCCAAATTTCTATGGACTCGAAATGGCATTGAAGTCAACAAAGAATGCATCGATTATAGCCAATTATGGTATGAATCCAAAGCTCGGGAAATATTACTCGACAGTATGTAAGCATTGTTCGAACCCGTTAAATGGAACGCAATGTTCTCATTGTGGATCAAAACAATGGATTAAGGGGGTGCGTGACCGAATAATGGAAATTGCGACCCCCTCAACAAAAATTCCGGAACGTCCGCCTTATATTCATCAAGTTCCATTAGAATACATTCCGGGAATTGGTAAAAAAACGTATGAAAAATTATTATTTCATTTCGATACAGAGATGAATGTCATTCATTATGTAGAAGAAGAGGAGTTAAAACGTGTGGTTGGCGAAACGTTAGCTGATTCTATTATCCGTTTACGAAAAGGAGATTTAGTCGTTAAATCAGGTGGTGGCGGTTCTTATGGTAAAATCACCTAGTCATCGTTGATTTCTATATCATGAGTAGATCGCCTACTGATGGTTCTATTTTCTTTTTATCTTTCATAGAGTAAAACGAGAACTCAATGAAGGATGTGAAAGAAATGCCGAAAGGAAAGAACCAGCTGACAGTACACTTAACTCAATATCATACGATCTATATATTTACCATTATATTGTTTTTAACAGGGATTATATTTGGAGCGCTCATTGTTAATAGTATGTCATTTATACAAAAACAAGATTTATTATTTTATTTGGAACGTTTTTTTCAAAGTTATTTAGTAGATGACTTAATTTCACATAAAGCATTATTCAAACAATCGATCACCTATCACATCCAATATTTAGCATTGTTGTTTTTCCTTGGATTATCTGTTATCGGCTTACCGATTATCTGGATTTTAGTGTTTATCAAAGGAATGGTAATTGGCTTTACTGTAGGCTTCTTTGTGAATCAATTGGGATGGCAGGGGTTATTGCTTTCATTTTCCGCTATTGCCCCGCAAAATTTGATTGTCATCCCTGTCTATATATTGGCAAGTAGCTTTGCAATGATTTTTTCACTTACTTTAATACAAAGTATGATGTCAAAGCGTTATAAGCGTCCGATCTTAAAGACCTTTTATCACTATATTGCCATTTTTAGCATTCTTGTTGTTGGAGTTTGTCTAGCATCGTTGTTCGAAGCGATTATATCGTATGAGTCCATGCGTGTTATCGCAAATCGAGTTTTCAATTAATAATTATTTTAATATAAAACTTATTATTATTTTTTATTTTAGAATTATTTTAATTGACACCCCTCAGCCGACTTATTATAATGAAGTAAGACTTTCATCAGTGAAGGTTTCCTCCATCCCCTTCACTGATGGTTCGTGTTGCGATAACACTCGTGTGTGAGGGAGGTTACATGGATGGAACATCGGTTAGATCGAATTAAAGAAGAATTGCATGCACAAAGTTATAAATTAACCCCGCAGCGAGAAGCCACTGTTCGCGTGTTATTAGAACGCGAAGAAGATCATTTAAGTGCGGAAGATGTCTATTTACTTGTCAAAGAGAAAGCTCCTGAAATTGGCTTAGCTACCGTATATCGTACACTAGAATTATTATCGGACTTAAAAGTTGTCGATAAAATCAATTTTGGAGACGGTGTGTCACGCTATGATTTACGTAAAGAAGGAGCGAAACATTTTCACCATCATCTTGTATGTACAGAATGCGGATCTGTTGAAGAAATTATGGATGATCTTTTAGAAGATGTAGAAACAGTCGTGCAAGATCAATGGGGATTCTTAGTACAAGACCACCGACTAACTTTTCACGGGATTTGCCGAGCTTGCCAACAAAAAAATAATTAACAATTATGGTATATTTTCCTCCTATTATGGCATAAATTCTAATAGAATCATAATAGCTAATAGGAGTTTTTCAGATATGAATAAAATGTTAAGAATGTGCTATGAAATGATGAAAGTAATTTTGTTATTTATTATTTGTACGGTCATTTTTTACTATTGCATTAAAGCGGTGCACGAAGAGTATGGACAATTAGGTCGTTATGAAGAACCTCAAGGAAAAGCGATTAAAGTAATGGACCAAGAAGATGAGACCGTTATGGAACGACTAAGTATATTTTTTCGATTGGGTGAATAACCATGAAAGAAATGCAATATCCAGTGGAAGAGTTTCTTCATTACATACAAATTGAACGTGGGTTATCTGCTAATACACTAGCCGCTTATCGGAGAGATATGAAAAACTATCTACTCTATTTACATAATGAGCGAGAGATTTATATGTGGCAACAAGTCACAAGAAGTGATGTATTGCACTATATTTATGGATTGAACGATCAAGGCCGTTCGCAAGCTACAATGGCTCGTTCTTTATCTACTATCCGATTATTTCATCAATTTTTAATTCGAGAATTTGATATAAAGGACGATCCAAGTTTACATATTGAAACACCAAAAGCAAATCGAAAATTACCAGAAACTTTATCGATGGATGATGTTGACAAACTGCTCCAACTTCAACAACGGGACATATATACGTTAAGAAATAAGGCGATGCTGGAAATTCTTTATGCAACCGGCTTGAGAGTAACTGAACTTGTATCTTTGAAAATGAATGACTTACATCTAACAATGGGCTTTGTCCGTTGTTTAGGTAAGGGTTCTCGGGAACGTATTGTCCCATTAGGTGATGTAGCCAAACAAGCTCTAGAAGACTATTTACAACATAGCCGTCCCAAATTTGTTAAGAAAAAAAGAACAGAGGAATTGTTTGTTAATCATCATGGCAACCGTCTGTCACGACAAGGTTTTTGGAAACTATTGAAGCAAATTGCTAAAGATGCTGGTATTCAAAAAGAGATTTCACCACACACCTTACGTCATTCCTTCGCTACTCATTTGTTGGAAAATGGAGCTGACTTACGCGCCGTACAAGAAATGTTAGGACACGCTGATATATCAACGACACAAATTTATACTCACGTATCAAATGCACGGTTAAAAGATATTTATCGAACGCACCATCCGCGTGCATAACATACCAATACCGAACTGGTTACCATCTTATAATAGGTAACCTTTTTTTATGCGAAAAAAGGTTATTTCATGTTATAGATCGATCTTTTTTTGGAAAAAATGAAGATGTTAATGAATCGGAGGTGAAGAAAATGGAAAATATACATCGACGAAAAAATTGGATGATTGTGCTACTTAGTAGTTTGTTATTCTTGTCAAGTGTTTCAACCGTCTCCGCGCATCATCATCCGAATCATCAAGAAGTATCAGAACAGAATGAAAGCGACCAAAGTGATTCTGGTTTAGCCAGTCATTCAAAGTCTGCTATTTTAATGGAACGAGATACAGGGAAGGTGTTATTTGAAAAAAATGCTGACGAACCATTGCCACCTGCAAGTATGACAAAAGTAATGACAATGTTATTGATCATGGAGGCATTAGAAGAAGAGACGATCACACTCAACGAAAAGGTGCGAATTAGTGAGAATGCCGCGTCTCTCGGTGGCTCGCAAATCTTTTTAGAGGCCGGAGAAGAAATGACGATAAAAGATTTATTGAAAGGGGTCGCAGTTGCCTCAGGTAATGATGCTAGTGTAGCTTTAGCGGAACGAATTGCGGGTAGTGAAAAACGTTTTGTCGAAATGATGAATGAGAAAGCCGAAGAATTAGGATTAGAAGATACACATTTTAAAAATCCTACTGGTCTACCAGCTGATAATCATGTAAGCACGGCAAGAGATATGGCCAAAATGTCTCGAGCATTGCTGCAATATGAGTCTATTACCGATTATACAGGTATCTATGAAGATTATTTGCGTGAGGGAGAAGAAAATGAATTTTGGTTAGTGAATACCAATAAACTAGTTAAATTTTATGAAGGAGTAGACGGATTAAAAACAGGTTTCACGAATGAAGCGAAATATTGTTTAACGGCAACTGCTGAAATTGATGACATGCGTACGATTGCTGTGGTGATGGGAGCTGATACGACCAAAGAGCGGAATAGCGACGTTTCACAATTATTGGATTATGCCTACAACAAATACACGACGAAACCTCTTTTTGATAAGGGGCAATCGGTGACTACTTTTGATTGGCTAAAAGCGAATAAGTCTAATGTTGATGTTGTTACTGATGATTCGGTATCGATTGTTCATGAAAAAGGAGTTGACATTGAAAATATCAAAACACAAATAAAAATGAAGCAAGATGTTTCGTTGCCATTAACAGAAGGAACAGTTGTGGGCAAGTTAGAAGTCGTCGATAAGAATCAAGTACTGAGTCAAACGGATCTCGTTGTTTCTGAGAATATGAACAAAGCAAATGTATTTCAATTGTTTGGTCGTACGTTACAATCATTTTTTAACTAAAATGCAAATATTGAAATCTCGGATAAAGACGATTTATTTCTAGTTTTGTCGGTTAGAAGGAATTGTTGATGGCGGCATAGAAATATATGTTAAAGCAAAATGGGGAGGGATTAATTTGGGATTCAACACGAACTTTACGGTTGTTGAAAACGTCTTAATATTACGTATAGAAGGAGAGCTTGATCACCACACGGCAGTACAATTAAAGAACGAATGGCAACATCATATGCAATATCACCAAATAAAACATGTTGTGTTGAATTTAGAAGATCTTCACTTTATGGATAGTTCTGGGTTAGGCGTGATTTTGGGAAGATATAAAGAAGTGCAACAATTAGGAGGAGAAATGGTTGTTTGTTCCATTTCATCGTCCGTAAAGCGCTTATTTGATTTAAGTGGATTGTTTAAAATTGTCCGTCTGGAGCAAGATGAATCATATGCATTAAAAAGCTTGGGGGTGGCTTCATGAACAATGCGATGCAACTTCAATTTAAAAGTGTGAGTGAAAATGAAGCATTTGCTCGTGTATCCGTCGCTGCCTTTGTTGCACAAATTGATCCAACAATGGATGAACTTACGGAGATGAAAACGGTCGTATCAGAAGCTGTGACAAACGCCATCATCCATGGGTATGAAGAAGACCCTGAACAAATGGTTTATATCTCCTGTACGTTAAGTGATCATTCCTTATCGATTACAATTGAAGATTACGGGATAGGAATTGACAATGTGGAACTGGCAAAAGAACCTTTGTTTACCTCTAAACCTGAATTGGAACGTTCAGGTATGGGTTTTACTATTATGGAGAATTTTATGGATAAAGTGGAAATATATTCGCTCCCTGGAGAAGGGACAAAGGTGACGTTGACGAAGGATTTTCAGACAAGTAAAAGCCTGAGTAATTAGGTGATGCGGATGAAAACAAAACTTTCAAATTCTTCGACGTTAAGTAACAAGGAAGTGAAAGCGTATATTCGTGCAAGTCAAGAAGGTGACGAAGAAGCGCGTTCCATCCTTGTTGAGAAAAATATTCGCTTAGTATGGTCTGTGGTACAACGTTTTTTAAACAGGGGATATGATCAAGATGATTTGTTTCAAATAGGCAGTATAGGATTACTTAAATCAATTGATAAATTTGATTTAAATTATGACGTTAAATTTTCGACGTATGCAGTACCAATGATTATTGGTGAAATACAGCGATTCATCCGAGATGATGGTACAGTGAAAGTGAGCCGGTCGTTGAAAGAAACGGGCAATAAAATTCGACGGACGATTGATGATTTAACAAAGGAATTCAACCGAGCACCGACAATTCAAGAAATTGCCGATCACTTAGATTTAACAACGGAAGAAGTGATTCATGCACAAGAAGCAAGTCGAAAACCGCAATCCATTCATGAAACGGTCTATGAAAATGATGGTGACCCGATTACTTTGTTAGACCAAATCGCAGATGATCATGATCAATGGTTTGAAAAATTTACGGTGGAGCAAGTCGTCAAAGATCTGAATCAACGTGAACGACTAATTGTGTATTTGCGTTACTATAAAGATCAGACACAAACCGAAGTAGCAGAAAGGTTAGGCGTATCACAAGTTCAAGTATCACGTATCGAAAAGAAAATTTTAGATAAAATAAAACAAGAAATGATGAATTAACTTTAACAAAATTATGTTTTGTTATGAATACCCGAATGCTCTCTGACACTGATCAGTTAGCATTCGGGTTGATTTTTGGATAGGTTATGTCCCGTAGCTTTTTCCATACCAAGTTTTTCTAAGTATGGAATAGTTGTAATGATTGCATACTAAGAAAGAAACGGTTAGGAGGTGTGTAAGATCGAACAGAAAGTGTATCTACGCTTGAAAAAGAAAATAACAGTCGATCAATATCAAGTACTAACGATACATGATATTGCACATGTCACAGGAAATTTTCGCGAATTAGAAGATATCAGGCAACTTAAAATTTATGAGCTAACGAAGCAAGACAAAAATGTGTCGGTCATTGACGGTTTTCATTTGATCGATGTATTGTTATCAGCTTACCCTAATCTAACTTTTGAATTAGTTGGACCAAATCAAGTGATAGTAGATATAAAAAAGGGCTCAAGAAAAGCCTCGCCCATCTTAATTGCTTGTATTTGGTTATTGTTATGTATTGGATCAGCAATGGCGATTATGCACTTTCACTTTGATGTCGATATGAAACAAGTTCATCAGAGTCTGCATACGTATCTAACCGGAGAAGAGTCGGAAAAACCATTATGGATACAAGTACCTTATTCATTGGGATTAGGAATTGGGATGATTCTGTTTTTTAATCACGTGTTTAAAAAGAGGTTTAATGAAGAACCAAGTCCACTCGAAATTGAAATGTTTAATTACCAAGAAGATCTAGATCAATATCTTGTCACACATGAAAATGTGTTAAACCATCGCAATGATGATTAGTGTACTGGAAAATGGCAGTGAAATTGTTATTGGATTTGGTTCAGGTTTTGTCGTCGGATCAGGTTTTGTTGCTTTTTTAACTGTATTAGGAATTATTCCAAGACTTGTACAATTAAGTAAAAGTAGCCATGCATTAAAGTTGTATCAGATAGCAGTAATCATCGGTGCGATGGTCGGTGTTTATATCACGTTTACAGATACCACTTTGTCTTTACCAATCATTTTCCTTATGATTTGGGGATTCATTCACGGCATTTTTATTGGGATGCTTGCTGCCGCATTAACCGAAATTCTTAATGTCTTTCCCTTGCTCATGAAACGTTTAGGGATTGATGAAGCCATACTGTGGTTGTTAATGGCTATTGTCATTGGCAAAATATGTGGTTCGTTGTTCCATTGGATTATATTTGTTGATGAAATGCCTAAGTAATATTTTATAGATAATGAGGGATTTAAATGACACAGCATGATGAAAGTAAGCCGATTTATTCATCTATTCAAAAAAATCAACAATACTTAAAAGAGTCGCTCGGCGTAGATGTATCGTTTGATTTAGGCTTTCGAGAGTTTGTAATCTTTGAGAAAACCATCCAATTATATTATGTTACTGGACTTGTTGATACGTCATATATTATCGAGATTATTAAGAAATTGGTATCGATTAATGATGAAGAAGATCATGAGACGAGTGTGTATGACGTATTAAATAATCGCATTGTCCATCAACAAGTTGAAACAACAAAAACGTTGGACGAAGCGGTTGACCAAATGTTGAGCGGGTTACTTGTCATTTTCGTCGATGGTAACGAAAAAGCGTTTATCGTCGACGTACGTCAATATCCTGGAAGATCACCTAAAGAGCCTGATACGGAGAAAGTGATACGAGGATCGCGTGATGGTTATACTGAGAATATTATTGAGAATACAGCATTAACGCGAAGAAGAATTCGAGATGAACGATTACGGCATGAAATTATTCAAGTTGGTGAACGGTCTAAAACCGACATTTGTATCTCTTATTTAAAAGATGTTGCCGATAAAGATTTAATCAAACTAATAAAGAATGAACTAAAACAAATGGAAGTGGACGGTATATCGATGGCAGACAAAACGGTTGAAGAATACCTTGTACATCAAGGCATCAATCCTTATCCACTCGTCCGATATACCGAACGCCCTGATGTTGCTTCGATTCACTTGTTAGAAGGACATGTCGTTGTCATGGTTGATACATCGCCGAGTATGATGATTATGCCAACCACCTATTTTCACCACGTACAACACGCTGAAGAATATCGTGAATCACCAGCAGTCGGTACATTTGTGCGTTGGATTCGTTTTTTCGGAATATTTGCTTCCTTATTTTTATTGCCATTGTGGTTTCTCATGGTGATGGACCCTCGATTGCTACCAGATAATTTACAATTTATCGGTCCAAATGAAACAGGGAATGTTCCGATTATTGTTCAAATCTTACTGGCGGATATTGGGATTGAGTTTCTTCGAATGGCAGCCATTCATACACCGACTCCTTTATCTACCGCGATGGGATTAATTGCAGCGGTGTTAATCGGGCAAATTGCTATTGATGTGGGACTATTTAGTGCCGAAGTGATTTTATATGTGGCTATCAGTGCAATTGGTACATTTGCTACGCCAAGTTATGAACTGAGCGTTGCTAATAAAATAGTTCGCATGTTATTGATGGTAAGTACTTTCTTGTTTCATGTACCAGGATTAGTTATTGGAGTTACAGTCTTTCTCCTTTTATTAATCAGTACTCGATCGCTACGGACCCCTTACTTATGGCCGTTTATTCCTTATAATGGAAAAGCACTTACACAAATTTTATTTCGCCTGGCCGTGCCTTTATCCAAAAAAAGACCAAGTATTGTTCATCCTAAAAACCCTCATCGCCAAGCATAATCGATGCATCATAGTTGATGAATTTGATAAAATGTAAATGATCAAACAAACTTGAACTTACGAATGTGGTGTGATAAATTAACGTTATACTTTTACGAAGATTGACGATTCTTCGTAGAGGAGCGACGGTTTTCTCCCTTGTCCCATCTAGCTTTTTATGATTGAGATGGTGATAAGGGGTTTTTATATGATGGTATAAAGAATGAATGGATGTGGTGTTTTTATGGAGGTAAATGTTATGGAACGTTCATATCAAGTGAATCAACAAGGACATTTAACGATAGGAGGACTGGATACGGTCAAGCTTTCCCAAAAATATGGAACGCCACTTTTCGTCTACGATGTTAATCACATACGTCAAAATGCACGAGCTTTTGTAGAGGCTTTTCGCGCGCATAACGTGAAAGCTCAAATTGCTTATGCCAGTAAAGCTTTTTCTTCTATTGCGATGGTACAGGTCGCTAAACAAGAAGGTTTAAGCCTAGACGTTGTTTCACAAGGTGAATTATATACAGCCATCCAAGCAGGTTTCCCTATGGAGCGGATTCATCTGCATGGAAATAATAAAAGCAAAGAAGAAATTGAGATGGCTGTTGAGCAGCAAATTGGTTGTATTGTCATTGATAATTTTTATGAAATTGAATTACTTCAGCAAGTATTACAAGAAAAACAATCGACGATGGATGTATTAATACGTGTGACACCTGGTATTGAGGCACATACGCACAACTATATTTTAACTGGACATGAAGATTCTAAATTTGGCTTTAATGTCAATAATCATCAAGCAACTGAGGCGTTAACTACATTATTAAAAATCGATCGTATAACGGTCAAAGGCGTGCATTGCCATATTGGTTCACAAATATTTGAAACAGATGGTTTTGAAATGGCGGTTCAACGATTGTATCAAATGATAAATGAATGGAAGAACAGCTTTCAGTTCGAAACGGACGTATTAAATGTAGGTGGTGGATTCGGTATTCGTTATACGGCTGAAGACAAGCCATTGCCGTTACACGAATATGTCGATGCTCTAATTAAAGAAATAACACAGCAAGTGGATCATTATCAGCTCACATTCCCAGAGATTTGGATTGAACCAGGAAGGTCTCTTGTTGGAGAATCAGCAGTCACATTGTATAAAATAGGGTCGATTAAAGAGATTCCAGAGGTACGTAAATATATTTCAGTAGATGGTGGCATGACCGATAACATACGACCTGCTTTGTACGAGGCTAAATATGAAGCCGTTGTAGCAAATAAAGCAAATCAATCACCCGATGAAAAAGTAGCTGTTGCAGGAAAAGCCTGCGAATCAGGAGATATGTTGATTTGGGATATTGATTTACCAAAAGTTAAAAACGATGACATATTAGCTGTATTTAGCACAGGTGCTTATAGTTATTCTATGGCTAGTCATTATAATCGTTTTCCGAAAGCTGCCATAGTGTTCGTAGAAGATGGTCATGATGCCTTAGTAGTGAAAAGAGAAACGTATGAAGATGTTGTGCAAAATGATTTATTTTATGAATAAGGGAGAAAAGACAAAATGAAGCAAGCGACGATAACATTTGAAAATAAAGAAAAAATTATAATCGAATTATATCCAGAAGCAGCCCCAAATACCGTGGCTAATTTTGAAAAATTGGCGAATGATAGTTTTTACGATGGTGTCACGTTTCATCGTGTGATACCAGGATTTGTTGCCCAAGGTGGTGACCCGACTGGAACGGGTTCCGGCGGTCCAGGGTATACGATAAAATGCGAAACAGAAGGCAATCCACATCGGCATGTGGCAGGTTCGTTATCGATGGCTCATGCAGGTAAAGATACTGGTGGAAGTCAATTCTTCCTTGTACATGAACCGCAACCACATTTGGATGGTGTTCATACAGTTTTTGGACAAGTCATTGAAGGTATGGATATCGTTCTGCGTATTCAGCAGGGCGATATTATGGAAAGTATTCGAGTGGATGAAAGCTAATTAGACATAAAAAGCTAAGAATTGGAAATAAGCGTTGACAGTCTTGTTCGACTATACTATGGTTAAATTAGGAACAAATGAATAATTGCTGAAGGAACGGTCGATAATGAAACGAAGAAATGTTATATTATTTGTTGTTTTACTGTTATTATCGATTGCGTGGGGTGCCTATTATTGGTTTGTCATCGTATTTTAAATGATAAACCAATTCATGTCACGCTTTACCATAGATTACATAACATAAAATCAATCGAATGATGTTATGAGTAATGAGGGGTTCAATATGTTAATACGTTTTAAAAAACGTTTTGAAAAAATAGCGATGGGCTTATTATCATTTATGCCGGATGAGAAAGAAGTCAAAAGGTTGCAACACACGATTGAGGAATACAAATCGAATGAACATTGGCAATTATTCCTTTGGAAAGTAGAAGAAGATGTGTTGGGAGCGATTGGTGTCGAAAAAAATGAAGATAATAAGTCAGTCACCGTCCAGCATATTTCAGTAAACCCATCGCACCGTAATATGGGAATAGGAAAAGAAATGGTGAATGCAGTAAAGGATCATTATGAACCAGACTATGACGTCACACCTAATCAAAACACGCAACGATTTTTGGAAAAATGTCACAAGGAAAGTGAAGAATAAACCTTTGCTATTGCAACATAGCAAAGGTTTTTATACGTGAATCATTTTTGACAGAGAATTGAATGCTTAAATGGGGTATTCTCGTATTGCTAAGGAATAAGATTGAGCATCTTACCCTTAGCAGATTGTGCTTATAACCAAGCTGCACCGACGATAATTAACAAGATAAACAGTACCACAATTAAAGCAAAACCGCCGCCACTGTATTCATAACCCATTTGAACGTACCTCCTATGAATGATTTAATCATGAAATATGATTATTCGTGATTACTATATGCAACAATAAAGATTTCGTATGGGCGATTGTATTCATTTCAATGCTAAAGTAAAATAGATAAAGAGCACCTAAATGGTGGAGGTTATATGAATGAATGAACCATATAAAGTCAAACTCGATACGTTTGAGGGTCCATTAGATCTACTGTTACATTTAATTAATAAATATGAAATTGATATTTATGATATTCCTGTGGCAGAAATCACATCTCAATATATGGCATACATACATACTATGCAGCAACTTGAATTAAATATCGCAAGTGAATATTTAGTGATGGCTGCGACGCTATTAGAGATGAAAAGTAAGTTATTGTTACCCCATCAGGAAGTTGAATGGGAAGAAGAGTATGAAGAAGATCCGCGAGAAGAACTGATGCGTCGATTAATTGAATATCGTAAATATAAGGAAGCGGCTCACCAATTAAAAGAAAGAGAATTGGAACAAAATCAAGTGCACACACGTTCGCCGATTCCATTTGAAGATACGAATCAAGCAAAAGTGCCTGAAAACGAGGCAAATATTTATGATATGTTAGATGCCATCAACAGAATCATGGAAAGAAAAAAATGGAATCGCCCTTTAGAAACTTCCGTACAACGAACGGAAATTCCGATTGAGCAACGAATGGATGACATCATGGATGAAGTGTTAGCAAAACCAGAAGGGGTCAGTTTTTATCAGTTGTTTCCACAACCAACTCGATCTTACATGGTGGCGACATTTGTAGCTATACTTGAATTGATGAAACAACGAAAAATACAATGCATTCAAGCGTACCATTTTGATGATTTAATGGTTTATCAGATGGAGGTAGATCAAGAATATGCATGATGCAAAAGCAATCATAGAAGGTTTGATTTTCGCAGCTGGTGATGAAGGCATCGATAAAAAAGAAATCCGAAACGTGTTAGATTTAGATCAAGCCATGGCTGAGCATGTAATTGACGAATTAAAGTTCGATTATGAAAACACAAATCGAGGTATGATGTTAGTGGAGTCAAAAGGGAATCTATTTTTGACAACGAAACCTGAACATGGTGAATACTTTCAAAAATTAGTCGAAACCAAGACAACATCTAAGTTATCTCAGGCAGCATTGGAATCGTTAGCGATTATTGCTTATTTACAACCCATCACCCGTACAGAAATTGAACAAATTCGCGGAGTGAAAAGTGATCGACCGATACAGACGCTCATAACACGTGCTTTAATTGAAGAAGTCGGAAGGCGAGAAGGGGTAGGACGTCCCATCTTATTTGGTACAACGATTGACTTTCTCACGTATTTCGGATTGAAATCACTTGAAGATCTTCCGCCATTACCTGAAGATTTTCATGAAATGGATGTAGAGCAAGAAGCAGATTTGTTTTTTGAACGATTTCAAGATATGAATCAATAAAGAAAGCTTACCTATCATTTTTGAAATAGAAAAAAGTGAAACGAGTAAGACAATTTGTAAGAATACGTGACTTCACTCGACCGGGCGTGATAAGCTCGGTTTTTCTTATATAACTAACGCATATGCTTGTCTTATCTGCATACAATTGTACAAAGATGTGTGATGAGATGAGGTGAAGCTTTGCGTATACGAATAATATCCATCCTAATTTTGTTCTTTCTTATTTTACCTGTGCAGATTCAAGCAGAAATAGATGTTTCGGCAGAGCGTGCGATTTTAATGGATCAAACATCAGGACGTGTCTTGTTTGAAAAAGATTCAGATACAGAGGCTCTGATTGCTAGTATTACAAAAATTATGACAGCGATTGTTGCGATAGAGCATGGAGATATGGAAGAGCAAGTTGATATTAGTGATCAAGCGATTGGAGTAGAAGGGTCCTCCATCTATTTAGAAAAAAATGATCAAATGACCTTAGAAGATTTACTATATGGCCTCATGTTACGATCTGGAAATGATGCAGCTGTAGCTATCAGTGAACAAGTAGCTGGTAGTCAAGAAGGATTTGTTCATTTAATGAATCAAAAAGCTGAATGGATCGGTATGAATCATACCCATTTTGACAATCCGCATGGCTTAGATGCAGATAGGCATTTTTCAACCGCTTATGACATGGCTCTATTAACAAAATATGCAATGAATAATGAAGCTTTTCGGACCATTTTTGCTACCAAATCATATCAAGCAAGCCATCGAGACTTTGCTTGGAGAAATAAAAATAAATTGTTAACTTCTCTATATGAAAATAGTACTGGTGGGAAAACAGGATTTACGAAGGCTGCTGGTCGTACGTTAGTTAGTACAGCCGAGAAAGATGGACAACGATTGATTGCTGTGACACTAAATGCACCTGATGACTGGCAAGATCATATATCTTTATTTGAATGGGGATTTGACCACTATGAATCGACACTAATTCAAGAAGATGGGGTGTATACGTTCAATCTCGGTAACCAAATCAAACAGGGTGCAATCAAAGAAGAGGTCTATTATCCGTTAACAGACGATGAAAAAAATAATGTATCGATAAAAACTTTTTTTTCCACAGATAGGGGCAATCAATCGTTTGATCGGGTGGGGAAAAAACTGTTTTTGCTTGATGATCAAATCATAGATGAAGTAGCGATCTATGGAGTCTCCTCAACAAGTGAGCCAAAACAGCAACATAGATCATATTGGTCGCAATTTGTCCAACAGTTGAATCGGTTTGTTGGTGATATCAATGATTAATCGGATATGGGCAGTTATGGCGATTATCGGTATCGTTTATGCGATGATAAACGGCACGATGGAAGATGTCAATCAAGCATTATTTGAAAGTGCTGACGAAGCAGTGACACTTGTGATTGGACTAGCTAGTATACTCATTTTTTGGGTTGGAATGATGCGTGTTGCAGAAAGAGCAGGTATTCTACGTGGATTAGCACGAATGTTTCGACCGATTGTCCAGCGATTATTTCCTGAAATACCAGAGAATCACCCTGCTCTAGGTTATATACTCGCGAATTTCAGTGCTAATTTATTTGGCCTTGGGAATGCAGCTACACCAATGGGGATCAAAGCAATGGAAGAGATGAAAAAACTCAATCAATCAGATCGAGCAAGTAACTCGATGATTACATTTCTCGTCATTAACACCTCAAGTATTACCATTGTACCGACGACGGTTATCGGGATTCGAATGGAATATGGCTCACTTGCTCCTACAGAAACAGTGAGTACAACCATATTGGCAACAACCATCACAACCGTAGCTGCGATTGTTATTGATCGAATGTTACGTAAAAGAAGGGAGAGGCGATCCACTTGATCCAATGGATGACAGTGGTCAGCATTTGGTTGGTTCCCTGTATGATTTTATTTATTCTACTGATAGCCACTATAAAAAAAGTACCTGCATATGAAGTATTTGTTGAAGGAGGGAAAGAAGGCTTGCATTTGGCGATTTCTTTGCTTCCTTTTTTATTAGGGATGATGGTAGCAATCGCTATTCTACGTAGTTCTGGTGCGTTAGATGCATTGATTCAATTGATCAGTCCAGTTTTGACTGCCGTAGGGTTTCCAGCAGAGATTGCGCCACTGGCGATCATTCGACCGATTTCAGGAACAGCGGCATTAAGTGTGACAACTGAAATGATACAAACATATGGACCGGATTCATTTTTGGGTAGACTAGCTTCTACTATGCAAGGGAGTACGGATACGACGTTATATATATTAACCGTTTATTTCGGCGCGGTTGGTATAAAGAAAATGGGCGAGGCACTTAAAGTTGGACTAATCGCTGATTTTATTGGTATAATAGTATCAGTTATCATTGTAACTTGGATTTTTTTGTGATGGCGTTAGCGTATATACGTTAACGCTTGTTATTTGACCAATTAAAAGGAAAGAGTGACTAAAAGATGAGTGAACGATTGCAAAAAGTGATCGCCAATAGTGGCATTACCTCACGACGTAAAGCAGAAAAGTTAATCGAAGCAGGGAACGTAAAAGTAAATGGAAAAGTTGTGCGCGAATTAGGTACCAAAGTAACTTCATTTGATGAAGTGAAAGTTCATGATGTTCCGATTGAAAAGGAACAGCCCGTTTATTATGTGTTACATAAACCTAGAGGCGTCATATCAAGTATTTCTGATGACAAGGGACGAAAGACAGTAATAGACTATTTTGATGAAGTTAAACAAAGAATTTATCCAATTGGGAGACTCGATTATGATACGTCAGGTATTTTATTACTGACAAATGATGGAGAATTTGCTCATCAATTAATGCATCCTAAATATCAAATTGATAAAGAGTATATTGTGAAAACGAAAGGTATTCCGTCAAAAGCCGATCTGCAATCTTTTTATCAAGGTATTCAATCAGAAGGTGAACGACTGAAAGCGAAGCACGTAAAAATTATGTCTACAGATCCAAAAAAGCAAACAGCTATTTTGAAAGTGATTCTACACCAAGGGAAAAATAGACAATTACGACGAATGTTTGAAGCAATACAGACACCTGTTGATAAATTAAAAAGAGAAAAATACGGATTTTTAACAACAGAGCAACTACAACCAGGAGATTATCGACCATTGACACCACATGAAATCAAGCAGTTAAAGGTACTTGCCAATGAAAATTGTTAAATAACTGTCACAATTCGAATCTGTTGATGGTGGTACAATGGCTGTAAGGAGTGAACATTGTGCAAAAGGTTGAACAAGCAACACAACAAAAACGGCGAAAAAAACAAAAACGCATGCTAATTCGTTCGGCGATACTCGTTGTTCTCTTTGGCGCTACTTTATTTGCGGTGATTGCTAGCTTAACGGAAGAACAAGCAGCGGTAAAAGATGGAGACCACGCTCCAAATTTCCAACTGAATTTGTTGAATGGTAATCAAGATAGCATCCAACTTGAAGAACTACGAGGCAAAGGAGTCATGGTAAACTTCTGGGCAACTTATTGTAAGCCTTGTAAGAAAGAAATGCCGTATATGCAATCATTATATGAAGAATATCAAGACAGAGGCATCGAGATTCTTGCGGTAAGTGTGGATTCTACTGAATTTGTCGTGAATAACTTTGTGAGCGAATATGGACTAACGTTCCCTATTTTACATGATAAAAACGGTGAAGTGATGGATGCATATGGTATTAAGCCTTTGCCAGCTTCTTTATTTATTGATGAGGACGGACAAATCGTTGAACGAGTTCTAGGGCCATTGTCATTAGAAAAACTTGAGGGATATTTTCAACAGATCGAACCGAGTCAACAATCACAAAATGATGGTAACGAGGGATAGTTATGTCAGATTATATTTGTAATGCTTGCGGTCAACATAATAAAGAGGGTACAACCATTTGCTCTTCTTGTGGGAAACCGCTAGATCATGAACAGTCTACAAAATTATTAAATATGCGCTATGATGGTACTGCGATACGTTCGAAAACGAGAAATCGTTCCATTGTCGATAAGGTTTGGAATTTTTTCTCTTCAATCAAAGTTGGTGTCACTTTAATTGCCATTGCTTTAATTGCTTCAGCTATTGGGACGATTTACCCGCAAGAGATGTACATACCAGCTACAGTAGAGCCATTAGAACACTACCGTGATCAATACGGTATCTCGGGACAGATTTATTATCAGCTTGGGTTCCATGAGTTATATAGTTCTTGGTGGTATATGCTAATCATCGGTATGATCGGTATTTCGATTTTTATCGTTAGTTTGGATAGAGGCATACCGCTGTATAAAGCTTTAAAATATCAAAAAGTAAAACGGCATCAAAAGTTTTTAACAAGACAAAAATTATTCAGAGAATATGAGAATGTATCTAATCAAGACAAGAAAACTTTTGTTCAAAACTTAAAAAAACGTCGTTATCGAATTAGAGAAGATAACGGGCATATTTTAGCTGAAAAGGGTAGGTTTTCAAGATGGGGGCCGTATGTTAATCATACTGGTTTAATTATCTTTTTAATTGGTACACTACTTCGTTTTTTGCCTTTTATGCATGTTGATGATATGTTGTGGGTTCGCGAAGGAGAGACAGCTGTTATTCCTCATACCAACCAAGAATATTATTTAGAAAATAATAATTTTACCGTCGAATTTTATGGCGAGAGCGAAGAAGATGCCAAGTATGAAGAATCTTTGGAAAATGTTAATCAACCTATACCGAAACATTTTCAAACCGATGCTGTGATTTATCGTGATACATCGATGGTAACGGGGGCAGATCCAGAGCTAAAAAAAGTAAAAAAAGGTAAGATTGTTTTAAATGAACCAATGTCAATCAATGGACTTACTCTCTATCAAAATAGTTACCAGTTAAATGAGTTTCAAAGTATGTCGTTCAATTTACATAAAAAGGACGATCAATCAGAGGAAAGCATCGGATCATTTACCGTAGATCTAACCGAACCAAAGAAACGTTATACCTTTGACAATGGTTTTGAAATTCTTTTGGATGAATATTTCCCTGAATATGAAATCGTTGATGGTGAACCGGAATCAGTATCCAATTATCCAAGGAACCCAGGGTTTGTCTTTTTGGTTTACCCACCAGATAGTGAAGAGCCTGAAGTAAGCTTTTTATCCATTGGTCGTAATATCGACCCTACGAATGAAAACCAATATAAATTGAGCTTAGCAGATTTTGAAGTGCGGAACGTAACAGGTTTATCTGTCAAGAAGGATTATACATTGCCGATCGTCGGATTAGGTGCAATCATATTTATGATCGGTGTTGTACAAGGGATGTATTGGCATCATCGTCGTATATGGATTCATCCTGATGATAACCGATTACTTGTTGCAGCGCATACCAATAAGAATTGGTTTGGATTGAGAAAAGAATTTGAGAAATCAATCGACCATACAAATTTCTCAATGATTGTAGATCAAGAAGAGGAAAAAGAAGATAATCAGTAAACAGAGACTATGATGTCAAGCATCATAATCTCTGTCCTTTTGCATAAGGAGGATGACAAATGATTGACGTAGCCACATTGAGCAATACATTGTTATATAGTGCATTTATCATTTATTTAATAGGTACTGTATTTTTTGCAGCAACAATAAAAGATAAACAAAAGAGAGAAAATGTTGGTTTTGTCCATAAGCTAGCGATTTTTACGACGGTGATCGGATTATTAGCTCACGTAGGATATTTTGTTACGAGATGGATAGCAAGCGGAAATGCACCTGTAGGTAATCTGTTTGAATTTGTGACATTTTTTGGTATGATGCTTGTTTTTGCATTTCTTATTCTCTTTTCAATTTATCGCATTTATTTATTGGGCTTATTCACATTGCCTATTGCTTTATTACTTATTGCTTATGCGAGTATGTTTCAGACAGAAATATCACCACTATTACCATCCTTACAAAGTCACTGGCTTTATATTCATGTTACTACGGTGGGACTAGGACAAGCGATATTAGCCATTAGTTTTATAGCTGGCTTGATTTATTTAATTCGTGAAATTGATCAAACCATACCAACAAAAAAGACAAAGTGGTTAGAAGTCATTATGTACACGATTTTTGCTACGGTAGGTTTCGTCGTAATAACAAGTGGATTTGAAGCAGCTAATTATAATGCAACTTTTACATATGAAGAAAATGGTGAAGAATTATCACTTGATTATCATTTACCTGCCATTTTTGGACCGCAAGATGCTGAACTCGTTACCGAGAATCGCATGGATGCTTGGTTGGATACACCGACATGGATACAAGGAGCCGAGGCACCACGGAAATTAAATACGTTAGTCTGGTCTCTTATCATCGGTTTTGCGTTGTATGTGCTGGTACGATTAATAGTAAGGAAAAGAATAGCTGCTGTGATTCAACCATTGTTGAAAAAAGCAAACTCAGAATTGATAGATGAAGTATGTTACCGAGCGGTGGCTATCGGTTTTCCAGTGTTTACATTAGGTGGACTAATCTTTGCTTCTATTTGGGCACAGCAAGCATGGGATCGCTATTGGGGTTGGGACCCTAAAGAAGTTTGGGCGTTGATTACATTTTTCTTTTATGCTATTTTTCTCCACTTACGATTATCAAGAGGTTGGCATGGCGAAAAATCAGCGTGGCTTGCTGTCATCGGATTTGGGATTATTATGTTTAATCTCATCGTTGTGAATTTAGTGTTAGCAGGATTACATTCCTATGCGTAAAACATTAAATCACGTATAATCTGGGTAGTAACAAGTTGTACAAGTATAACTTGTGCTTCTTGTTTAGTATGGCAAGTAAGGAGGTTGGACTGTGGAATCAGATGAACAGAAAGTATTAGTTGTTGATGATGAGGAACGTATTCGTCGTTTATTACGTATGTATTTAGAGCGAGAAGGATTTGAAATTGACGAGGCTCAAGATGGTGATGAAGCCTTGCATAAGGGGCTAAAGGACGATTATGATGTCATTTTACTTGATTTAATGATGCCAGGGAAAGACGGCATGGAAGTGTGTAGAGACATCCGAGTGAAAAAAGCCACACCGATCATGATGCTTACAGCTAAAGGTGAAGAAGTTAGTAGAATTCATGGTTTTGAAGCAGGTACAGATGATTACATTGTGAAACCGTTTAGCCCTAGAGAGGTTGTTTTACGGGTGAAAGCTTTATTAAGAAGAACAACAAATGTCATACAGTCTTCCAAGACACCGAAAGACATGATAGAATTCCCTTATTTAACGATTGATAATGATGCTCACCGCGTCTTAGCCGAAAATAAAGAAGTAAGTTTAACGCCGAAAGAGTATGAATTATTACTTTTTTTGGCTAAATCTCCAGACAAAGTCTTTGAACGTGAAGAGCTGTTAAAGGAAGTATGGAAATATGAATTTTTCGGTGATTTACGTACTGTTGACACACATGTCAAGCGTTTGCGAGAAAAATTAAATAAAGTGTCTGCTAATGCTGCAACAATGATTGTAACCGTGTGGGGTGTTGGTTATAAATTTGAGGTGAATGCTTCGTAAATAATAAGATAGAGGAGATTTTTTATGAAAGTAATAAGTAGATCGATTGTTATAATTCTATTCGCATCCTTCTTATTAGCAGGATGCGGGGCGACAAATCCATCTGAAGAACAGATTGATATAACGCTAACCATTTCACAAAATAATCAACAAGAAGTAATGTCTGAGAACTCATACCAAGTAGAACAAGGTACTGTATTATTGGACGTATTAGAGGACCATCATGAAGTTGATGTTACTGATGAAGGGTTTATCACTGCGATTGATGATCGCACGCAAGTCGAAAATGAAAAGTATTGGCTTTATTTTGTGAATGGAGAAATGGCAAGTCAATCCGTCGATGAATATAAAGTGAAAGACAATGATGATATCGTTTTTGACTTGCAAGCAACGGAATGAGGATATGGGAGTACATAGATTAACGAGGATCGCTTTATTGGCTGCTTTATGTGTAATTGGGAGAATCGGTTTTCAGTTCATGCCCAATATCCAGCCAATGACAGCGATCATAATATGTTCAGGTGTTTTATTGGGTTCTTTTGTAGCTATGAGTGTTGCATTAATTGCGACTTATGTATCGAATTTGCTATTAGGGATGGGGATATGGACCGTTTGGCAAATCGTTGCATGGGGAATCATTGGTGTATTGTCTGGTCAGTTTAGAAGATTTGAATCTACACCTTCTTTGTTATGGCTTATCACCTTTGGTATTTTCTGCGGTTATTTATATGGAATCATTGTCAACATCGGCACATGGATGTATACAGGGAAATACTTTGTTTATTATCTGACGTCACTTCCGTTTGATAGTTTGCATGCGATCGGAAATGTGTTATTTCTTGTATTTTTGTACCCCGTAATGTCTCGTTATGTTTATCAATAAAATTATAGCACTCATACCACAGCAATACACTGTGGTTTTTGTTTTGTATTCGACTCTCTAACGAATGAATCACTTATGGTATAATAAACGCATCTGTGTTGTAACATTTATGATGCTGAAACGACAAATGGATTGTGAGGGGGTCTTACGATGAAGGCCACTTTTGAAAAGTTATACGAGAATTATCATCAAGACGTCTATCAATATATTTATTATATGGTAAAAAACAAACAAGACACGGAGGACATTTTACAGGATGTTTATCTGAAAGCGTTGCGCTCGTATGATACGTTCAAAAGAAAAAGTTCTGAGAAAACGTGGTTGTTTTCGATTGCTAAGCATGTGACATTCGACCACTTTCGTAAATTGAAAAGAACAAGGAATCGATTTTTTGAGTATTTTGATTGGGGGAAACAAGGCGAATCCATTCAAACGAATCAGCCACTGCCAGAAGAGATTGCGGTATTAGACGATCAAATGCAACAAGTCTATAAATGCTTGGATCAGTGTAGTTTTCATCAAAAGCAAGTAATCATCCTACGTTACCTGCAATCTTTTACGATTAAAGAAACAGCTGATATTCTTAATTGGTCGATCAGTAAAGTGAAAACGACACAACATCGTGCTATCGCATCGTTACAACAGTGTGTACGGAAGGAGGATGATTAAGGTGAGAAATCGTGACATTGAAAATAATGATTCAATTGAAGAAATGTTAACAAACCTTCCGAACATTGATGATCACCGCTCAAAGGAAGACGTATACCAACGTCTCAAATATCATGAGGTTCAACAGGATAAGTCACCTTGGAAGAAATGGAAAGTCCTGATTCCCATTGCATCTTCAATGGTTACGGTAATGCTCATAGTGATTGCTATTTTAAATATGCACCCATCGAGTAATGATCAATCGCTAGATATGGCGTTAAACGAGTCTAGCTCAGAAGAAACGAGTCGTGATCATCGTGCAGATGGTAATAACAAGGGCCAAAATAATGATCAATCAGCATCATTTTCTACTGAAGAGTCAAAAGAAGTAGAAAAGCAGGATCAAGCGTCATTCCATTATCAGCTCGCTTATGAAGATGAACATTCTCAAGCAAAGCCAATCTATATGGCAACAGCAACAACGAATGGCGAATATGTAATTCCGATAACTTTGTTAGACTTCAATGAAACGTCTACTGTTAATCAATATTATCATGCATATGATCGTTATATAGATGAAAAGCGTGGTTTAACGATTCAGCAAATGGATCATCTCGTATTTAATGTCAATGTGGAGGCAGAAACTGCAACCGTATCGTTTACTGATGACTATAAAATGGAACCAACTACATCGAATGTAGTTATATTCCGAAAAATGTTAAATGCAATATTTATGCCTTATGGGATCCAACAAGTGATATTAAAAGGCGACCATGAGATGAAGGATCAAGTGACAGATAATGGGAAGTTAACGTTAGAAGCGTATGACAATACGTATTTTAAACAGTACCAAGAGCTATCCACGTTCTATTTAGTACCTATCTATAAATCGAATGTTACCAATGTTGAACGTGCACTAAAAGAGATGAAGTATGATGAACCGTTGTCCTCAATTCAATCGACTGTTCCGAGTGATGCAGACATTGAAATTCATGAAAGTGGACAACGCATAAATATTGAGATACAATCGAAAAATCTAGGACATAATCAAGCAACGTTGAGCATGGTTGAAGCGATTCTTATGACTACTGGAGCGTTTGGTTATGAACAAGTTGTTTTTGATATAGGGTTAGAACAAATTGGCAAGTATGACTTAACTGAACCTGTCGAAATTCCTAATCGAATAAACCCGAAGTTATTGCAGTGAGATCCCCCGTTTAACGAATTGATATGAGGTTTGATCTTTTGAGTCGAAAAAAGCCAGCGACAAATCAGTGAGTTATGATTTATCGTCTGGCTTTGGCTTTTTTGATATTTGAACAGACCCAGTCGGACAAGATTCTTCAGCATCTTGCACTTCTTCTATCATGTCGTTTGCAATCGGCGTATTCCCCCGATTATTATCGTGATAGCCGTAAGCAATGCCTTCATCATCATAGTCAAACACTTCCGGTGCACAGGCTCCACAGACACCGCAAGCAATACAAGTATCTTGCACAATCCATGTATAATATCGCATGGTTTTCCCTCTTTTCTCGCAAGCTTTCAACATCATTAGCATATCATACGTGTGAATAATGTTGAAATGAGATGTAACCTATCTATTTCACATAAATCTTGTTAAAATAAGTGTAAGTAATCAACTGAAAGGAACTTATGGATGTTCACATATATTTTATTGGACAGTATTTGTAAATTACGGGGTGAGCGAACGGTCTCTAATATTTATCACTTATTGACAGCGAAGAAGTCAACACAAACTATTCAAGATAGTTACATTTATCAATTAACGAATTATTTTGGCATTTATAAGCGATTAGAACGTAAAACTTTTCAAAAAGAGTTACGACATCTTTATGATCAGGGGTGGATTGAAGTCTACCAAGACAAACAGGTCGTCTTAACAACCGAGGGGAGAAGCGTATTGAATGGCTTTGATCACTCCCAAATTTATTTAAATGGAATGAAGTATGATAATCACGCTCTTTTTACGATGCAAGTGATTCAGTTGCTCGTACAAACTTGTACTCATATACAACAACATCATGACA
The DNA here is from genome assembly GCF_000359605.1 of Gracilibacillus halophilus YIM-C55.5. Lineage (GTDB taxonomy): Bacteria > Bacillota > Bacilli > Bacillales > Amphibacillaceae > Gracilibacillus > Gracilibacillus halophilus. The sequence continues at coordinate 85,511 of NZ_APML01000019.1, read as the reverse complement.
CATTTATTCCCGTTGTTGATGATGAAAGTGTTCAACAAAAAGTGAAAGAAATCTTCTATTACTATCAAAAAGATACAAACACGATTTTATATCATTTATATCAAGAGTTAACACGTCTTTTCGAACAAGCCCCAGAGCCATTGGGACATCTGTTTACAGATCAGTTAACGACTCCGCGTCATATCGGGTCCAGTAAAATTCAATTAGCGAGAGAATATGGCCAAACGGTACATGATATGCATTGTCAGTTGATGAATTTGTCGCATTTTTTATGTTTTGCTATTGAAAAAGATTCATCTGTCTCGTTTTTGAAGGAAATCGTACCGCACGAAAGAAATATGAATCTGCCACTAACGGGTTCAGCGCAAAAGACGTATAAATTATGGCAGAAAGGCCATGGGCTAGAGATGATTGCTAGTCAAAGAAATTTGAAGATCAGTACGATACAAGATCATATGGTTGAAATTGCATATGTCGTAAAAAATTTTGACTATTCACCGTTTCTATCAGATCATCAACTTCAATGGATCGCGAACCAAATCGATAGACTTCAAACGAATAAATTAAAAGAAATTAAAGAATCCTTGGATGACCATATCTCTTATTTTCAGATTAAGCTTGTATTAGCGATGTCTCATCAACAAAAAGAAGGGGTTTTTTAGTGATGGGTGAATTAGAAGAATATCTTTATCATTATTTTGGTTATAGTACATTTCGTAATGGACAAAAAGAAATTATAGAAGATGTCAATGAAAAAAAAGATGTGCTCGCTGTACTGCCAACAGGCTCAGGAAAGAGTATTTGCTATCAGTTGCCTGCGATGATGAATGAAGGAATGGTGCTCGTTGTTTCACCATTGCTCTCATTGATGGAAGATCAAGTGAAACAAATGAGAGCACGTGGTTTCAAGCGAGTGATTGCATTAAATAGTATGATGGCAGTTCAGGAAAGAAATAGGCAAATTCAACATTTGCATCAATATCAATTAGTCTATGTATCGCCTGAAATGTTACAAAATCGTCAACTCACTGCTAAATTATCTCGTATGTCGATTCAATTGTTTGTGATTGATGAGGCGCATTGTATATCGCAATGGGGACATGAATTTAGACCAGATTACTTACGTTTACAATCGATACATAAGCAGTTACACGCTCCGCCTATTTTAGCGTTAACTGCCACAGCTACCCCTGATGTGCAGCATGATATTATGTCGTTTATGGGAATGAGAGATGTTAACAAACATATTCATCCCATGGATAAACCGAACATAGCGTTTTTGATCGAAAGGGTAAATCATCAAGAGAAAAAACTCGATTATATCTCGTCATTATTATCATCCTATCAAGTGCCAACCATGATTTACTTTTCCAGTCGAAAAGAAGCAGAACGTATTTCTTTGTATTTAGATGAAAAAGTAGAAGGTTTACGTGTTGCGTATTATCATGGGGGATTGGATACACAAGATCGGATATTGATACAACAACAATTTATGTATGATCAATTGGATGTCATATGTTGTACGAGCGCATTTGGTATGGGGATTGACAAACAAAATGTTCGTCTCGTTATTCATTATCATATGCCGGCAGAAGTTGAATCGTTCATTCAGGAAGTCGGTAGAGCAGGAAGAGATGGGGAAGAAAGTATAAGTGTCTTGCTATATCATGAACATGATCGAAATATACCACAACGATTAATCGATTCAGAATTGCCCAATCAAGGATTATTGCAAGAAGTTGTCGATTGGATATTTCACAGACAATCGATTCCTATACATGAAGTTGAATCTTATATTATTGAAAAAACCGGTAATGAAACGCCATGGCGCTTTATTCATTATCAGTTAGAGCAAATCGGTATGAAGAATAACAGTATATTTCTAAGCGAGACATATTCCAAACAATGGGTTCTCAGTCAATTACAAAACGCTTATCAACAAAGGTTACAATATAAAATCTCTAAGTTACTAACAATGGAACAATGGGTCCTACAAGATGAAATGTGTAGGAGAGAAGCATTATTTCAATACTTTCAAGATATGATTACACCACCTAATGGCATGTGTTGTGATCAATGCGATTTCCGTTGGGATCATTGGAAAACTAATCGAACCGTCAACAATCAAGAAGAAACGGCATCGACTTGGAAAAATAAACTCGCACAATTATTATTACAGGAGACAGAATATGAAATATGATACGAAGCAAATGATAGCAAATATGACAAGTGATCAATTGAAATTACAAGTATGGGTAACACAAATTTTATTATTTGTCGTTTCAATCCCATTAGCATTTTGGCTATTTACAAGTTGGAATGAGATTCAAAACTTGTTTGCAGGAAAAACCATTGATATTTTCATTTATGGGGTGCCGATTGCAGGTATGGTTGTTGTCGTTGATGCTATCATGATGAATCTTTTACCTACACATTTATGGGATGACGGTGGAATCAATCAAAAAGTATTTGAAGCAGGGTCATATGTTCATTTCTTTTTGTTATGTCTCAGTGTAGCAATTGTAGAAGAATGGTTGTTTCGCGGAGTCTTACAATCGAACACCAATCTACTCGTTGCCAGTTTGTTATTTGCATTGATTCATATTCGGTATATAGATAAACTCTTTTTATTGATAAGTGTAGTTGGTTTAAGTTTTTTACTTGGTGGAATATTTCTAATAACGAGTCATTTACTAGTCGTTATTGTGACACATTTTATAATCGATTTCGGTTTGGCCTTGTTGATACGGTCAGGGAGGGTTTACTATGCAAGATCGTAACATAAAAGATCAAGCATCTTCTTTACGAGCACAAATAAAAAAATCTACATTACAAGATCCTGAACAACTTCCTGATGTGCTACCACCTCGCAGCGTAACACATACGAAAAGGAAAAAACGGAATAAAGGATTTTCTTATTTATTTATTCGGCTCTTATTCGGTTTATTTATTCTATTATTACTTTTGATGATTACCTATCCATATTGGGGAGCATCATTGTTTGGTTCACTTTCCCTGGATGGTAAGGAGACAGCACAAGAGACCACTGGACAAGATATCCAGGGTGGAGCAGAAGTCATTGTTCGAGAAAATACCATCGAAGAAACTTCAAATCACCAATCTCAACCGAATTTGCATGTCGTACAGGAAACGGACACGTTACTCTCAATTGCTGAGAAGTATTATCATCATCAAAGATACATTGATTTGATCATTCAAGAGAATCAATTAGAAAATAATACGATCGTTGTCGGGGAAACATTAATGATTCCAAAACGTGAATCCTTTGACTCTAATTTTCAAGAATAACCTGCTATACATATGAAAGGTATTCGTTATATATAACAGCTTAAGTGAAGTAACAGTAGATAAAGACGCTTGCGGAAACGGGGAAACCGATCTAACATTTCCGGTAGCAAGCGTCCATCTATGATTCATGTGTTGATTTTTTGTTTAAAAGATTTTTTGCCGATCACGTTCTTCTTTGAGTATTTCTATTGCTTCTTTAAATCGTTGGGAGTGAACAATTTCTCGTTCTCGTAAAAATTTTAGTGAGTCATTGATATAGGGATCATCCGAGATATCAATAATCCATTGATAAGTGGCTCTTGCTTTCTCTTCGGCTGCCACATCCTCATATAAATCGGCGATTGGATCACCTTTGGCTTGGATATACGTCGCAGTCCACGGCGAACCAGCGGCATTGTGATAGTAGAGCGCATGATCGTGATTTACGAAATGAGCACCTAAGCCAGCAGCTTTTAATTGTTCTGGTGTGGCATCTTTGGTTAATTTATAAATCATAGTAGCGATCATTTCAAGATGGGCAAATTCTTCGGTTCCAATATCATTTAAAAGTCCAACAACTTTATCTGGAATCGTATACCGTTGATTTAAATATCGTAAAGCCGCTGACAATTCTCCATCTGCGCCACCATATTGCTCGATTAAATATTTAGCTAACATTGGATTACATTGACTAACTTTCACCGGGTATTGTAATTTCTTTTCATAATACCACATGCTTATACCTCCTCTATTAAACTTGCCAAGGCCAAGGTGCTTGTTTCCAATCCCAAGGATACTGTGAGAAGCTACCCCCATATTGCAATAATGGGCCAAATTGTTCTTCGAATGACGCCTTTAATTGTTTACTCTCATAGGCCAATTGATTAAATTGCTTGATCGTTTCAAAATCGTTTGGATGTGTATCTAAATATAGCGTTAAGTCAACAAGGACAAAATCAACAGCTTGGATTTTTTCAAGCAATCGATAATAGGATTCAGGCATTGGAGCGGAAGAATTCACGAAGTCCCCTCCTTTCTTACGTTAGGATAAGGATCAAATAAATCAGGCCATAACGTTCCGTGACAAAGCGCTTGATAAGGGGTATCATATTGGCGTAAATTAGTTGGTTGGAACGTCATATACAAGTTAGGAGGGGTTGAATAGCATTTCGTTTGAATAGGTTTACAGGGATCAAAGGGGCTAATATACGGATGATAACATTTGTAGCTCGTATGCAATGAAAAAACTCCTTTCTCATCCAATTGATTACATTGATAGTCTATACAATTGTATGGAACAGATGTTTGTCCTATTCGAAAATGAAAATAAGATTTTTGTCAGATTTTTAAGCATGTAAAGTATATCTTTTATCCAAAACATGTTAATATATAAATCGTAAGTAAATGAGGATATTACATAATTATATAGAAAAAAATACACGATGGTATAGATGTGTGAATACGTCGAAAGGGTGTAACAAGATGCAACAAGAAGAAGTAATTATTGTTGGTTCTGGACCATGCGGTATGTCTGCAGCGATCGAATTACAAAATGAAGGATTTGAACCGTTGATTATTGAAAAAGGAAACATTGTTCATTCCATTTACCAATATCCGACGCATCAGACATTTTTTAGTTCGAGTGATAAGTTAGAAATCGGAGACGTCGCATTTGTGACGGAAAAGCCCAAACCGGTTAGAAATCAAGCGCTATCTTATTACCGTACAGTAGCAGAACGGCAAGATCTACGGATTAACAATTTTGAGGAAGTTGTGCATATTGAAAAAAGAAATAACAACTTTTATATAGATTCTGTCAGCCAAAAAACAAAAGAGAAAAAGCAGTATTTAGCGAAGTTTGTCGTAATTGCTACTGGTTATTATGGACAGCCTAATTATTTAGGTATAAAAGGAGAAAATTTAAATAAAGTATATCATTATTTTCATGAAGCACATCCTTACTTTAAACAAGATGTCGTCGTCATTGGCGGGAAAAATTCAGCAGTCGATGCGACGCTTGAATTATATCGAGCGGGAGCGAATGTGACGGTATTATATCGTGGTAGTGAATATTCCGCTAGCATTAAACCATGGATATTACCTGAGTTCGATTCATTAGTGCGAAAACGAAAAGTCGATATGATCTTCGAAGCAAATATTCTTGAAATTAAGGAAAAGGAAGTTGTTTACGAAGTGAATAATGAACAGAAAACAATTCATAATGATTTTGTTTTTGCAATGACTGGTTATCAACCGAATCAAGGCTTTTTAAAAGATGTCGGTATTAAAATTGATGAAGAAACTGGTAGACCACATTTTTCGAATGAAACGATGGAAACAAACGTTGAAAATGTTTATATCGCAGGGGTTATCGCAGCAGGTTATGACAATAATGAAATCTTTATCGAAAACGGGCGATTTCATGGGGGTGCGATTGCGAAGTCCATTGCTTCAAAAAAGAGGCAATGATGAATGAGCCACGGTATTGCATGCTCAGTTGCATGCGCGTGGCTTCTTTTTCTGTGAGTACGTACATCATGAATTTACTAGTATCTCGCGTTTATATATTTGTTAAATATGAATATGTTCGGAAGGGAGGATTCGAGTGGTCGCTTTATTATCTGCGGCAATAGCCCCCGTGTTTGCTCTCTTAGCTTTTTTTTACTTGAAAGATGAATATGAATTAGAACCCATCTATGCTATTTTACGAACTTTTATTTATGGTACATTAATTGTATTTCCTATTATGTTTATTCAATATGCCTTTATTGAAGAAGAAGTCGCTCAAACCCCCATCATGCGGTCATACCTTTTGTTCGGCTTATTAGAAGAATTTTTTAAATGGTTTATTTTTATGTTTACGACTTATAAATATTCGAAATTTAATACGGTGTATGATGGTATCGTTTATGGGGTCTCGATTAGTTTAGGATTTGCAACAGTTGAAAACATTTTATATTTACTAGCCAATGGGATCGAAGTGGCTTTTAGTCGAGCAGTTTTTCCAGTATCGTCACATGCGCTATTTGGTGTAATTATGGGATATTATTTTGGTAGAGCTAAATGTAACAGTCAAAATGAATCGTTCCATATTAGTATTTCTTTATTTCTCCCTGTCTTTTTTCACGGTACATATGATTTTATATTAGAAACAATTACACATTACTGGGTTATGCTACTCGTCCCATTCATGGTTATTTTATGGATGTATAGCTTACGTAAAGTGAAATTAGCGAACGAATACGCAAAACAAGATTATGGATCGATTGAGAAAATGAGCTAACCCATTAGCTCATTTTTTTGTTGAAAAAAGTATAAATTTCATTGAATGAAAAATGCTATATGTAAGGTAGTTCATTGATGTTATGAACGGATAGATGGAGGGTTGGTCAATGAAAATCGTTAAAGTATTTATCCTATTGATCGTTCTTTTATTTGCTAGTTGCATGTCGATGACGACGGATAAACATATGGTAAAGGCATTCAGTAATCAAGTCATTCAACACGGCGCAACAGGCGATGATGTGATTGAATTGCAAGCTCGTTTGCAATATTTGGGATTCTATAATGGAAATATAGATGGTGTATTTGGTTGGGGTACATACTGGGCGTTACGCAATTTTCAACATGAATTTGGACTCGAAGTTGATGGATTAGCAGGTGAAAAAGCAAAGCAAAAGCTTGAAAAAGCAAGCGAATACGATAAGGCGTATATAAAAAATCAAATACGCCAAGGCAATGATTTTACGTATTATGGTGGCATCGACAAGCAAAAGCAAACAACTGATGATAGAGGAAGCAATGATCAAAATCCTAATCAACAAACAGATAACAATCAAACAACACAAGAGCAGCAACAAAACGCAACGACGAATGAAGACCTACAGCCCTCAGCTGTAAATGTTCCTCAAGGATTTTCTCAAAACGATATTCAAATTATGGCTAATGCAGTACATGGTGAAGCAAGAGGTGAGCCATATGAAGGTAAAGTTGCTGTTGCTGCAGTTATATTAAATCGTGTAGAGAGCTCTACATTTCCAAATACGGTTTCAGGCGTCATATTTGAACCAAGGGCATTTACAGCGGTAAGTGATGGTCAGATTTGGTTAGAACCGGATGATTCCGCGGAACGGGCTGTATTGGATGCCATTAATGGTTGGGATCCTTCCGGGGAAGCCATTTATTATTATAATCCAAATACAGCTACGTCTGATTGGATATTTTCACGAAAGACAATCAAAAAAATCGGTAAACATATCTTTGCCATTTAAAATGGAGGTGTACGTATGTTTCGGTGGGTGGTTATTGGTGTATTATCAATCGGTTTAATCGGTGTTTCCATCTGGGGATATCAAGAACATCAAGAGAAGAATGAAGTTATGATTCAAGCGGAAAATGCCTATCAACGGTCATTTCATGATCTAGCTTATCATTTAGATTTATTACACGACAAAATTGGTTCTGCATTAGCAATGAACTCGAGAGAAAGATTGTCACCACAATTAGTCGAAATCTGGCGTTTAACATCACAAGCGCACGGAGATGTTGGTCAATTACCATTAGCATTTGTCCCTTTTAATAAAACTGAAGAATTTCTGTCGCAAATGGGTGATTTTAGTTATCGAACAGCGGTAAGGGATTTAGATCAAAAACCGTTAAATGATGAAGAAATTGAAACGTTAGAGTCCCTTTATGAAATGTCTGGTGAGATCGAGAAAGAAATTCGAAGTGTACAAAATTTGGTGCTTAAAGATCAACTACGTTGGATGGATGTCCAGCTTGCCTTAGCAAACAAAGATGAGCCTGGTGATAACACTATATTAGATGGTTTTCAGACGGTTGAAAACAAAGTAGAAGGATATTCTGAAGGAAAAATTCATTCGAGTTTGATGGGAACCTCAAGTAAAGAAGACAGTTATCAAATGATAAAAGGAGACAAATTCAATCAATCGGACGCAAAACAAAAAATGAGAGAGATATTAGGCATCAATCAAGAAATAAACTTGAATATTGAGAAAACTGGAGAAGGCGCGAAAGTATCTATGTATAGTGGCTCTTTTCAAACAGATAAAAAATCGGGATATCTTGATATAACCGAACAAGGTGGCTATCCAGTTACGGTTATGATCAATCGGACAGTCGATCGTACGAATGTAAGTTTGCATGAAGCAACCCAGAAGGCGAAGACCTATTTGAATAAGTTGGATTTCAACGATTTAGCTTTAGTAGAAAGTAATCAATACGATCATGTTGGTGTATTTCATTTTGTCCCGAATAATGAAGATGTTTGGGTTTATCCAGATGCTATTCAAGTGAAAGTAGCTTTGGATAACGGGAATGTTATTGGTATGGTCGCTAAAGATTATTTAGAAAATCATGGTGAACGTGATATACCTAAACCAACCATTTCAGAAAAAGAGGCTAGAGAAGTCGTCAATCCAAATGTTGAGATTCAAGATCATCATTTAGCAGTCATTGAAGATGACACGGGTGTAGAAGTTTTAACGTATGTATTCTTGGGCGTAAAAAATCAAGATACATATAAAATATTTGTAAATGCAGAAAATGGAACGGAGGAAAGAGTGGAGCGACTCAAACAAAAAGAAGTGAAATATGAAAAAAGAAAGAGGTAAGACTTTCCCTCTTTCTTTTTTTTGTAATAATATAGACAGATTGATTTTTATCATTGAAAATAGAAAGAGGTTTTAGGTTGATAAAAATAGGTACGATTCTTCATTTAGATACGATGGTCAATGACCAATGGCAAGAGACTTATCGATGTAAAGTGGTCGAAACAAAAGACGGAAACATATATGTCGATTATCCAGTCAATGAAAAAACGAATAAAACAGAGGATTTTCAAGTAGGGCAAGTGTTTCGCGTTCACTTTATTGGGCAGGATACGTCAGTATATTCATTCAATACAAGAGTGACCGAAAAAACGAAAATGACAATTCCAACATTAGCTTTAGATTTTTCGTTTCAAGAATTAAAAAAAATCCAACGAAGAGAATTTGTACGCGTTCCCGCCATGTTAGATGTTAGTATTCGAAGTGTGGACCAATCATTTTCAGCATTCACTTCAGTTACACATGACATTAGTGGTGGAGGGCTTTCTGTCTTAATTGATCATGGCATTAACCTACAGCATGATACACAATTGGACATTATGCTTGTATTACCATTAAAAGCACAAATAGAGTATATCCAGATGACTGGTAAAGTTGTTCGCCAACAAAATCGTGATCGTGAACAAAGTGACTTATTATCAGTTAAATTTCACCAAATCAATCAAGCTGAACAACAGTTGTTGATTAAGTATTGTTATCAATATCAATTACGAGAACGTCAAAAAGGTTTAAACTAAGCCAATCAGTGGAATGAGAGAAGAGGGAAGAAAATGAGTTACACGAATAAATTAGCAATAGCCATTGATGGACCAGCAGCTGCTGGAAAAAGTACAGTGGCCAAATGGGTTGCAAAGGATCTTGAGTATGTCTATATTGATACAGGAGCTATGTATCGATCACTTACATACGCGTGTTTACAAAACCAAATTGAACTCACGAATGAACAAGAAGTGTTATCACTATTAAAGTCTATAAACATTACATTAACTGAAGACCAAAACGTTTATATTGATCAACAAAATGTAACTGAAGCGATTCGAACGAGTCAAGTCACTCAATCAGTTTCCGCTGTCGCTTCGATTCCAGAAGTCAGACAAGAAATGGTGAAACAACAAAAGATATTAGCAGCCAAACGTGGGGTCGTCATGGATGGAAGAGATATAGGAACACATGTTATTCCTGATGCAGAAGTGAAAATATTTCTAAATGCCAGTGTTGTCGAACGGGCTAAAAGAAGACATCAAGAAAATATGGATAAAGGATTCTCATCAGACTTAGAACAGATCAAAAAAGATATCGAAAGACGAGATCAGATTGATAGTGAACGAGAGGTCTCTCCATTACGAAAAGCTGATGATGCCATCGAAATTGATACAACGTCAAAAACCATTCAAGATGTAGCTAATGAAATTTTGTCTATCGTACAAAAGTATAAGGAGTCGGAAGCATGAGTTTGTACAAATTTGCTAAGTTTGTTGTCAAAATGATATTAAAGCCGTTATATCGAGTGAAAAAAATAGGGACAGAAAATATCCCCACAGAAGGTCCGGTTATTATTTGTTCAAATCATATTTCCAATTTTGATCCACCGATTGTGGGCATTACTTGTCCAAGAGTGGTCCATTTCCTTGCAAAAGAAGAATTGTTTCAAAAGAAATTCTTCGGCACTTTATTAAAGAAATTAAATGCATTTCCAATTAAACGAGGAATGAAAGATAAGAATGCATTGCGCCAAGGTCTTGGTATATTAAAAGAAGGTGAAACACTTGGTCTCTTTCCTGAAGGGACCCGAAGCAAAACAGGTGAGATTAAGAAAGGATTATCTGGCGCTGGTTTTTTTGCCTTACGGTCGAAAGCTACTGTTGTTCCTTGTGCCATTATTGGTAACTACAAAGGTAAGCAACCATTAAGAGTAGTTTACGGAAAACCAGTTGATTTAGAAACATTAAGAAAAGAAAAGGCTTCTGCCCAAGAAGTAACAGATAAAATCATGAATGATATAAAAAAAATAAAAGAAAATTATGAAGTTTCCAATTTATAACTTGACAAATTGGTTCAAATGTTAGAAGTTAGAAAAAAGGCACATTTTTTGTTGTGTGTTGGATATTGAAGGAGGTCTTTGTCATGGAAGAGATGAATCAAGGAATTTCAGAAATTACTGAACTTAATGTAGGAGATATTGTGCAAGGTAAAGTTGTAAAAGTGGAAGAAAAGCATGCCCTTGTCGATATCGGATATAAAGTGGAAGGTATTATTCCGATTAGTGAATTGTCTCCTTTGCGTATTGAGACAGCGAGTGATGTTGTGCAAGAAGGTGATGAACTGAAATTACAAGTAACGAAACTCGAAGATGAAGAAGTCGTCCTATCTAAAAAAGCAGTTATTGCTGAAAAAGCATGGGAAGACCTACAAGAAACATATGAAGCAAATCAAACGATTGAGGCAACCGTCAAAGATGTTGTCAAAGGTGGCTTAGTTGTCGATGTAGGTGTAAGAGGATTTATTCCAGCCTCACTCGTAGAAACGTATTATGTAGAAGATTTTACAGACTATCAAGGTCAACCATTAACCTTGAAAATCGTTGAACTAGATAAAGAACAAAATCGAATTATTTTATCCCATCGTGCTGTTGTTGAGGAAGAAGAACAAAAGAATCGTCAAAAAGTGCTTGATGATATCAAGGAAGGTCAAGAAATTGAAGGAACCGTTCAACGAATTACGGATTTTGGTGTGTTTGTAGATATTGGTGGAATTGATGGGTTAGTACATATTTCCCAGCTATCACACACACATGTTGAAAAAGCATCGGATGTTGTTGCTGAAGGAGACAAGATTACTGTAAAAGTCCTAGCTGTTGACCAAGAGAATGAGCGCATTTCCTTATCATTGAAAGCAACTCAGCCTGGACCATGGGATAAAGTAGAAGAAAAGATTGCGGTAAATGATATTGTTGAAGGTACGGTCAAACGTCTAGTCAATTTTGGTGCGTTCGTTGAGGTGTTGCCTGGCGTTGAAGGACTTGTTCATATTTCTCAAATCTCAACGGAACATATCGGTACACCTGGTGAAGTGCTAGAACCTGAACAAACGGTGAAAGCAAAAGTATTAGATGTGAATGAAGAGGAAAAGCGTATTTCTTTAAGTATAAAAGAAGTTGAAGCAGAAAAGACAAAAGAAAATATTAAACAATTTGAAAATGACGATGATCAATCAGGTTTTCAATTAGGTGATGTCATCGGTGACCAGTTAGATAAATATAAAAACGAATAATGATTACTTGATTATGTTTTAGAAGCATCATTTGGGAGGGATCACAGATTTCCCAATTGGTGTTTCTTTCTTTTTTATCATTTTTTTTAAAGTTTAGAAAACAGCCTTCTTTTTAAAGATTTCCGCGTTTAAAAACATGATTGTTTGCCTACAATAAAATTAGGTGATTTTATTGAATGAATACTTTTACATATGGACGCTTTGGATTCTATGGTGTGTGGTTACTTTTTTACTACCGAAGACCAGTCATCGATATTATTATGGATTTGGCATTTTAGTTGTCATTACCACTGCTCAAATAAATATTATCTTCAATCATATTCCCATAAATATAGCCGTTATTTTTATTTGGATATATTCAATCATTGGTTTTATCTATTCTAAGCAACATATAAAAAAATACTTATATGCCATCGGTATCTCTTATTTATATGCAAGTTATTTTTTGTGGCGTTTAACGAGCCCGATTTGGGAGCAGCAACTATTTTTGCTCGTAGGCTTAATATTAGCATTTCTTTTGTTACAGATCTTAGCTAAAAATACACACGATCGGTTATTTTTATGGAGTATTGCTTCCAGTGGAGGTCATCTACTATATCGTATCATTTGTAGCAGTTATAATGTAAAAATGACAGTAAGTGATACTGATTTTTTTGTCCTTTATAGCTCGGTGATTTTATTGTTTATCATGCATCACACGTGGATTTCTTTTATTCAAAGAATAGAATATACCGTAAACAAATTTTCATACAATAAAAGACGGTTAAATTAATTAGTTAACATAATATAATTATGGTAATAAATTCTGTTTCTATGATAAATGATACGAGTGACCTGTCACAAATGCACTTGTATTTTAAAGTGTATGTGTGGTAATTTAATTAAGTGTGTGTATATGGCAACGTATCAATAAATAAGGAAATTATAGCATATACAGGAAGGATGAGCCTTCATGAGAACATCAATTGTTGCAATTGTTGGAAGACCGAATGTAGGAAAATCGACGATATTTAATCGAATTGCAGGAGAACGGATTTCGATTGTTGAAGATAAACCAGGAATCACAAGAGATCGAATATACACCGAAGCGGAGTGGCTGAATCAATCGTTTCGTTTAATTGATACAGGAGGGATTGAGATCGGCGATGAGCCTTACTTGTACAAATGCGTGAACAAGCTGAAGTAGCGATCCGTGAAGCAGATGTGATCATATTTATGGTGAATGGAAGAGAAGGAATTACAGCGGCTGATGAAGAAGTGGCAAAGTTATTATTTAAATCTAATAAACCTGTAGTTTTAGCGGTTAATAAGGTCGATAATCCAGAAATGCGAGAAAATACTTATGAATTTTATTCACTTGGATTTGGAGAACCCTATCCGATATCAGGGTCACATGGGTTAGGATTAGGCGACATGTTAGACCAAGTGTTCGATCTATTTCCAGAGCATGTAGATTCCATTGTTGATGAAGATACGGTGCATTTCAGTGTGATTGGCCGACCGAATGTAGGAAAATCTTCATTGGTAAACGCTATGCTTGATCAAGAACGAGTGATCGTTAGTGACATTGCAGGTACAACACGTGATGCGATTGATACATCATTCCGTAGAGACGATCGCGATTATGTCATAATTGATACAGCAGGAATGAGAAAACGTGGAAAAATCTATGAAACTACTGAGAAATACAGCATTTTGCGAGCATTAAAGGCGATCGAACGTTCTGATGTCGTTTTAACGTTAATTGATGCGGAAACAGGGATTATTGAGCAAGACAAAAAAATTGCTGGATATGCACATGAAGCAGGAAAAGCAGTCGTTATCGTCGTCAATAAGTGGGACGCGGTAGATAAAGATGATCAGTCCATGAAGGAATTTGAGGATAACGTTCGTTCACAATTTCAATTTTTGGATTATGCACCGATTGTATTTTTATCGGCTATCACCAAAAAACGAATTCATACACTATTACCAAGAATCATTCAAGCCAGTGAAAACCATACCAAACGTGTGGAAACAAATGTATTAAATGATGTGATCATGGACGCTCTAGCTATAAATCCGACACCAACTAGGCACGGTAAACGGTTGAAGATACTATACGCAACTCAAGTAGCGATTCAACCACCAACTTTTGTTGTATTTGTGAATGATCCAGATTTAATGCACTTTTCATATGAACGCTTTTTAGAGAATAAGATTCGAGAAGCATTTGGCTTTGAAGGTACACCGATTAAATTATATGCCCGAAAACGTAGTTAGAGAGGTGGGTACAGCTTAATGAGTAAAGTAACTGTTTTAGGCGCTGGTAGTTGGGGAACAGCCTTATCCATGGTTCTTTGTGACAATCATCTAGACGTTTGTTTATGGACACATCGATCTGAACAAAAAGATCTGATGCAACGTACGAAAAAAAATGAACGATACTTACCCAATATCACTTTACCAGATGAGTTAGTCATCGAAGATCATTTGGAAGAAGCCATTGATGGGGCTGATGCGGTTGTAATCGTGGTTCCAACAAAAGCTATACGATCTTTAGCGAAACGTATGAATGCATTTCTTAAGCATCATCCAGTGATCATTCATGCATCCAAAGGCATTGAACCTGAAACACATTTGCGAATATCTGAAGTTATTGGCTCGGAATTGTCAAGTTATAGTGCTGATGAAATTGTTGCATTATCAGGACCAAGTCATGCCGAGGAAGTTGGTTTCAAGCATCCGACCACGATAACAGCTGCCAGTCAAAATAAAAACAATACATTGTTCACACAAGACTTATTTATGACACAATATTTTCGTGTTTACACCAGTTCAGATATCATTGGTGTAGAGCTTGGTGGTGCATTAAAGAATATTATCGCACTTGGTGCTGGTATATCTGATGGACTGGGATACGGTGATAATGCAAAAGCAGCTTTGATTACACGAGGGTTAGCTGAGATTACTCGATTAGCCGCTGATATGGGGGCAAATCCTTTAACGTTTAACGGGTTATCTGGTGTTGGTGATCTCATTGTGACTTGTACCAGTGTACATAGTCGAAATTGGAAAGCTGGACACCTTTTAGGACAAGGGTATGATATAGATGATATTCTTGCCCAATTAGGAATGATTGTAGAAGGGATTCGAACCACAGAAGCCGTTCATTCTCTAGCAAAAAAACAAAAAGTGGATATGCCGATCACAGATGGGATCTACTCGGCGATTTTTGACAATCGATCGGCAAAAGAAATTGTCGATCGATTAATGGCTCGTGATCGCACAAATGAAATGGATGATATATCGTCCATACTGTCAGATAGGTATTCGAATTAACCGTTTTTCTCCTTCTTGCATATGATACATTGAGATTCTATCAAGGAGGAATTGCTTTGAGCGACTACAAACAGAATATGTTTGATCAAATCCAAAAAAAGTCCAATATTGACTCAAATGAAATTATGAAAGTAGCTCAATCCGTACAAAATGCTGACTTTTCAGATGAAAAAACCGTACGCAAGCTTGTACGTCAGTTATCACAAATGGCTGGAAAACCTGTATCCCAACAAAAAGAAGACAAAATTGTTCAAGCGATTACGAATAATAAGATGCCGAAAGATATCCATTCACTAAGTCAATTGTTTAAAAACTGATATTTAGGCGCATGAGGATGCAACGGTTCATTGCTTCGCATACAATAAATCGCACAAGCATTCACTTTCAGGGTTTAATTGGGTATTTATTTAGTCAATTCCGAGGTAGATCGCCCCTTCTACTTCGGCTTTTTTTATTTGGATAAAGATTTTGTAAATCGAATCCTTAATTTTCTCTTGATTGATATGCTATACTTAATCATGATAATAGGTGAAGGAGTGTTCATTCCATGTCAGCATCTATGTTGAAAATGTATATCTCATTTGCGGGGATGCTATTTTTAATATTAGCTATCGGCTTTATTTTATTGAGTCGCTATAAATTAAAAGGAATTTTATCAGGTATTGTGGCTTTTGTGGCATATGTATGTTTGGTACTAGGTGGTTTGATCATTGCATTTGTTGTATTAAGTGGACCAACAGCGTAAGTAGGAGGATCAATGTATGACAAGAGTGAAGTTACATCTTTGTGTTTCTTTTGCCGTAATGATATTACTAAGTGGATGTATGTACCCAGAAGAAAATTTACAGAAAAATCAACTATCAAATGATAGACAACTTCAAATGGTTCAACAAGCAATTGATCAATACGTAAAGGATGAGAATGGTCTAGTACCCATACATACAAAAGAAAGCGATACACCGTTGTACCAAAAATATGTGATTGACTTCCAAAAGTTAAAGCAGGGGAACTACCTGCAATCAATTCCCGCTACAGCTTTTGAAAACGGTGGTGCTTATCAATATGTATTAATCAATCCTGAAACAAATCCAACAGTTAAAGTGATTGATATACGTGTAGTAGATCAGTTGCGTCCGATTCAACAACAATTGACAATTTATCGCGATGAACATATCTATCCTCCATTTGGTAAAGAGGTGGCAGAGGGAATATACAAGTTAAATCGCGAAGAACTAGGAGTGTCACAAGAGGATTTACAAATTAACAGTCCTTATTCGGATCATCGATTACCGGTTTATATAAATGCAGATGGTGAGTTGATCATTGATTATCGAATGGATTTATATTCTTTGTTAGAAGAAGTGGACCATGACTTACAACTAGGTGATGACATACGTTCTTTATTAACGAAACATCATCCAGTTGTACCGGCATACTCTGTACCATATACAATTGAAAACGATGAACCTGTATTTGATTGGCAACCAACAGATTGAAGATCGAGCTATCCCAAGCGTCAAAAAGACTAAAGTTTGGGATAGCTTTTTTATGTATAAAACCGTCAAAGAAAACATATATATCGATAATAAATAGCGGACGCTTTGATGGAAGTCGTAATCATATAATGTTTTTGGCATATTTCAATAGGACAACATCATAGAATAAAAATGTCAAAGGTTCGAATGAATATAGGTCGAATAGATCGGGAGGGGATTACTTGGAAAGAGTGGACATTTTTAAAGATATTTCAAAGCGGACGAACGGTGATATTTATTTAGGTATTGTTGGTGCTGTACGAACTGGAAAATCCACTTTCATTAAAAAGTTTATGGAGAAAATGGTATTACCGAACATTGCAGATGAAAGTGATCGATTACGGGCTCAAGATGAATTGCCGCAAAGCGCAGCTGGAAGAACTATTATGACGACAGAACCTAAATTTGTTCCTAATCAAGCCGTATCATTAAACGTTGAAGAAGGATTAGATGTGAATGTCCGACTTGTAGATTGTGTCGGTTACACTGTAAATAGTGCACAAGGATTCGAAGATGAAAATGGCCCTCGTATGATTCATACACCGTGGTATGAGGAACCTATTCCATTTCATGACGCTGCTGAAATCGGAACTAGAAAAGTCATTCAAGAACATTCTACTATGGGGATCGTCGTTACAACTGACGGAACGATTGGTGACATACCACGAGAAGATTATGAGGAAGCTGAACATCGAATCGTTGAAGAGTTAAATGAGGTTGGAAAGCCATTTATTATGGTAATTAACTCGGTACAACCCTATCATCAAGAGACCGAGCTATTGCGTCAAGATTTAACAGAAAAATTTGATATTCCAGTACTTGCGATGAGTGTAGAAAGTATGACTGAACATGATGTCAATAATGTAATGAGAGAAGTATTGTATGAATTTCCTGTATTAGAGGTAAACGTAAATTTACCAAGTTGGGTATTAGTATTGGATGAAGATCATTGGTTAAGGAAAAATTATCAAACAGCGATCGAAGAAACGGTAAAAGATATTAAACGATTAAGAGACGTTGACCAAGTGATTGGTCACTTTGATCAATATGATTACATTCAACACGCTTCTCTTAGTGGAATTGAAATGGGAGAAGGTGTAGCAGATATTGATTTACACGCCCCTGATGCGTTATATGACCAAGTGTTAAAAGAGATTGTAGGTGAAGAAATTCGCGGAAAAGACCATTTGCTGCAATTGATGCAGGAACTTACCAATGCCAAAACAGAATACGACCAAGTGTCTGATGCCCTTCAAATGGTGAAACAAACTGGATATGGTGTTGCTGCGCCGACTTTAACTGATATGTCTTTAGCCGAACCTGAGATTATTCGTCAAGGCTCAAGGTTTGGTGTGCGATTAAAAGCTGTAGCACCATCCATTCATATGATTAAGGTAGATGTTGAATCTGAATTTGCGCCGATAATTGGAACAGAAAAACAAAGTGAAGAATTAGTTAGGTACTTAATGCAAGATTTTGAAGAAGATCCTTTATCTATATGGCAATCTGATATCTTTGGCCGATCATTAAGTTCCATCGTTCGTGAAGGAATACAAGCAAAACTCTCGTTGATGCCAGAGAATGCTCGCTTTAAATTAAAAGATACGCTTGAAAGGATCATTAATGAAGGATCAGGCGGTTTGATTGCTATCATCTTATAAATAGGACTATAGTCTAGATTTTGAAAAGCGATAATGCTAAAGCATTACGCTTTTTTTGTTTTTATATTGCAAAAAATGACTAAAAATCTGATTGGAACGCTAAGAAAATGTCTATAATAACAAATAAAAGGTGGTAAATTCATCCAAATGTGATGGTGACAGCATTTGAAAACACTTGCAAGGATTCATTTGATGTGATACGATTTTTGTAAATTCATACTTAATCGCCGTTTTTAAACAATTTTTTTATAAAAAAAAACGGGTTAATTGTTGAATTCATAGGGAATCTCAGTTATGATAAGCCTTGTCATCAAGTTTGGTGACAAAAGCTATGTATCACTGTTTTACTGAGAACAGTAACTAGCTATTGGGAGGAGGTGAATATCATGAACAAGACAGATCTAATTAATGCAGTTGCAGACAAAAGTGAACTATCAAAAAAGGATGCAACAAAAGCTGTTGATGCAGTTTTTGAATCTATCATGGATTCACTTAAAGACGGAGACAAAGTTCAACTAATTGGCTTTGGTAACTTTGAAGTACGTGAGCGTGCTGCACGTAAGGGACGTAACCCGCAAACTGGAGACGAAATTGAAATTCCAGCTAGTAAGGTTCCTGCGTTTAAACCAGGTAAAGCCCTAAAAGATGCAGTGAAATAATAGCATTTTACATATGGGCAGTAGAGGAGAGGTCATATACCTCTCCTTTTTCCATTCTCGAAATGATTCCTACCTTTAGCTTTCCTATATTCGTGAAAATTATTTATTATCTTAGATGTCAAGATATGATATACTGTGTTATTATAGTAAGTGATTTTATCAGAATTGTGGTGAACGCCAATGAAACACAATCAAGTCGTGCAATACTATGCAGAATTAATGAAAGAACATTTACAGCAAAAGTATCTTGATGAAAAGCTACAAAAAACACCGATTGAAGATCATAAGCTTTATTATTTATACTGCCTTACAAAAGGCAATCAAGAACAAGACACATATATCGTATCGACGATGCTTGTGCAAATGGCTTTAAATACGCACGATTTCGTTTATAAGGATTTTAAAACAGAGGAGAAGCATTCCGTAAAGAATCAACAACTTACTGTATTAGCTGGTGATTACTACTCAGGTATTTTTTACCACTTATTAGCTCGAAAGGGCGAAATTTCTTTTATCCAACAATTGGCTCAAGGCATTCATCAGTTAACAAAAGCCAAAATGGATGTTTTTGAAACGAACTATGCTTCTTTGACTGATTTTTTGCTTGCTTATCAATCGATTGATAGTGCTTTACTTACGACTGTGACACATTATTTTGATGAAACGACTCTTGATCAAATTATTGAAAAATGGATATTACTACAAACATTAGAAAAAGAACGATTGAAAATTGATGAAGGCAAGGATTCAGTTTTTCAGCGTCTTGTTCTTGAACTTGTAAATGATGTAAAGTCCATTCAACAATTAAGATATCAATTGGCTGATCAGATGGAACGTTTAATCATCCAAGTGAAAGAAGAACAAGGACAATGCCCAGAATGGATGTTACAATGGATTGAAGTATATGACTTCGATCGACACATACAAGGTCCAAAGACAGATTTTGTGGAAGAAGGATAGGTAATGAATCAATATTCAAAACAAGAAAAAGTTCATCGCGTTTTTGAGAAAATTTCTGATCGCTATGATTTCATGAATAGCATTATTTCTTTTCAACGACATAAGAAGTGGCGCAAAGATGTGATGAAACAAATGAACGTAAAAGAAGGAAATCAAGCATTAGATGTGTGCTGTGGTACGGGTGACTGGTCCTTTTCTCTTGCTAAAAAAGTGGGGCATAAGGGTAAAGTTATAGGTCTTGATTTTAGTGAAAATATGCTGGCCGTTGCAAAAGATAGGAATGAAACATATGATGAGAACCAATTAGAGTTTATTCACGGAAATGCCATGGAATTACCATTTCCAGATCATCAGTTTGACTTTGTGACAATTGGCTTCGGCTTACGTAATGTACCTGACTATCAGCAGGTGTTGCAAGAGATGTATCGGGTCGTAAAACCAGGTGGTAAAGTTGTATGTTTGGAAACTTCGCAACCAACGATACCAATCTACCGACAACTCTATTATTTTTATTTTCGCTATATTATGCCCCTATTTGGAAAATTATTAGCAAAAAGCTATGAAGAATATGCTTGGTTGCATGAATCGACCAAGGATTTCCCTGGAAAAGAAGAACTTAAGCAACTGTTTATTCAATCAGGTTTTCAACATGTAAAAGTAAAAAGTTATACAGGCGGTGTAGCGGCCATGCATATGGGGATAAAGACCGAATAAGTAAAGGTGAAATAGATGAAACTAGCGACGACATATGGGTATTTAAAGAAAGATTTGAATCAAATTGAACAAGCGTTAGAGGACACAGTAAAAGAAAGCCAACCTGTACTGCATGATGCTTCATTGCAGTTAATTAAAGCTGGTGGGAAGAGGCTACGTCCCGTATTTGCTATGCTTAGTTCGATGTTTGGTGATTATCAATTTGACCGTGTAAAAAATGTTGCCGTCTCGCTTGAATTAATACACATGGCATCATTGGTTCATGATGACGTGATTGATGACTCAAATATAAGAAGAGGCGAGACAACCGTCAAAGCCAAATGGGATAACCAAGTGGCAATGTTGACAGGAGATTATATCTTTTCTCGTGCATTGGAGAAATTTACAGAGATCACAGAACCGAGAGCTCATCAATTATTGTCGAAAACAATGATCGAACTTACGTCAGGCGAAATTGAACAAATTAGAGATAAATATGATCTTAATCAGAATTTTCGCACATATTTACGCCGAATTCGAAGGAAAACAGCCTTGTTAATATCCTCAAGTTCTCAGCTTGGAGCCATAGTATCCCATACTAGTGATTTGGTTGAAAAAGCTTTATTTCGTTATGGTTATAATATTGGAATGAGCTATCAAATTATTGATGACATCTTAGATTTTACAGGAACAGAAGATCAATTAGGTAAACCGGCTGGAAGTGATTTGTTACAAGGAAACATTACTTTGCCAGTCATTTATGCATTAGAGGATCCATACATAAAAAACGAGTTGGAACGTATTTTTACACAAAAAGAAGAGATTGAAGAAAAACAACTGCAACCAGTCATTGAGCAAATCGCCCAATCCAGTGCCATCACAAAAGCGCGCAATGTAAGTGATCTGTATTTAAAAAAAGCTTATGATACGTTGGATGATCTACCTGATGTTAAAGCAAAGAATACATTGAAGAAGATTGCTAATTATATAGGTAGTCGAAAAGTTTAAAGAATGAGGTGATAGTTTGGAACAAACATTTGTTATGGTCAAACCAGATGGTGTACAACGAAATCTGATAGGTGAGATCGTGTCACGTTTTGAACAGAAAGGCTATCAGCTAATCGGTGCAAAATTTATGCAAATTTCTGAACCGTTAGCCAAAACACATTATGCAGAACATCAAGGAAAACCTTTTTTTGATAACCTTGTATCATTTATTACGTCTGGCCCTGTTTTTGCCATGGTGTGGCAAGGTAAAGACGTCATACAAGTGTCGCGTGCGATCATTGGGAAAACCAATCCAACTGAAGCTACCCCAGGAACGATTCGAGGAGATTATGGTATTGTGACACACAAAAATATCATTCATGGTTCCGATTCAGAAGAAAGTGCCAAACGAGAAATTGAGTTATTCTTTCAGCAAGATGAGCTCGTTTCTTATGCGAAAGACGTAAATACATGGTTGCAATAATAACAAACTAGAGTACACATATTGGGAGAGCAGAATATGGAGGATTATCAACGTTTTGTCACAGGTGTTTATAATAAAATTGGATTAGATTTATCACAATATAAAGAAGCACAGATGAAAAGAAGATTAACTTCGCTTTGTAGCAAAAAAGGCTATAATAATTTCAGTGAATTTATGGATGCGATGAATAAAGATCAAGAATTGTTTCAAGAATTTCTTGATAAAGTAACCATTAATGTTTCAGAATTTTATCGTAACCCCAGTAGATGGGAAGTACTTGAAAATCAGTTGCTTCCACCTCTTGCAAAGAAAAAAAACAAAATAAGAATATGGAGTGCAGCCTGTTCAACAGGTGAAGAGCCTTATACGCTTGCTATTATCGCGAATCAATTTTGGAATTTAGATAACATCGAAATTCATGCAACAGATATTGATCAAAATGTGCTAGCAAGAGCCAAGCAAGGTGTTTATAATGAAAGAGCTTTACAAGAAGTTCCGGCCGATATAAAAGATGCTTATTTCAAAAAAGAAGGGTCAACTTATAAAGTGATCGATCAACTAAAACAGTCAATCACATTTAAGCAGCACAATTTACTAGCAGATTCATATCCAAAATCTTTCGACCTTATCGTTTGTCGAAATGTATTGATTTATTTTACTGATGAAGCAAAAAATCAAATCTATTATGATTTTAGTGAGGCATTGAATCCAGATGGCATATTCTTTGTCGGTAGTACAGAGCAAATTTTTAATCCAGAAAAGTACGGATTTCACGTACTCGATACTTTTTTTTACGCTAAACAAACGTAAAATTCTAAAAATAAGATGAACAGCTATGTTAATTATTATTCTTGGGGGGATATAAATGCGTTATTTAACGGCGGGAGAATCACATGGAAAACAATTAACTACAATCGTTGAAGGTATACCTGCTCGTATGCCGATTACAAAAGAAGAAATCAATGAATCATTAATTCGTCGTCAAAAAGGTTATGGACGCGGAAAAAGAATGCAAATCGAAAAGGATTTAGTCGATATTGTTGGTGGCGTTCGTCACGGTTACACACTTGGTTCACCGATATCAATGGTAATTCGTAATGATGATTTTAAACACTGGATTGACATTATGGGCGAAGATCCAATCGATGAAGATCAAAAAATTAGACGAGTTGTCACACGCCCGCGTCCTGGTCATGCTGATTTAAACGGTTCATTAAAATATGGGCATCGTGATATGCGCAATATTTTGGAACGGTCTTCAGCACGAGAAACAGCAGCACGTGTTGCTGCTGGCGCGGTAGCTAAAACAATTTTAAAACAATTAGATATTCAAATCGTAGGGTATGTGAAACAAATTGCGGGTATTGAAGCAGAAGAAAAGGACCTAACTGTCGAAGAGAAAATGGAAATTTCGGAAGCATCACCTGTCCGTTCATTAGATGAAGAAGCAGGTAAAAAAATGATGGAAGCCATTGATCAAGCGAAAAAGGAAGGCGATTCTATCGGTGGTGTCTGTGAAGTTTGTATAGAAGGAATGCCAGCTGGTATCGGTTCATACGTCCATTATGACCGAAAATTAGATGGTAGAGTTGCTGGTGCAGTCAACAGTATCAATGCTTTTAAAGGTGTTGAATTTGGTGTTGGCTTCGATGCTGCACGTAAGAATGGTAGTGAAGTTCATGACGAAATCGCTTGGTCCGAAGAAAAGGGCTATTATCGTAAGACCAACCGGTTAGGTGGTTTTGAAGGTGGAATGACAACTGGTATGCCGATTATCGTTAAAGGTGTGATGAAGCCAATTCCTACACTTTACAAACCATTGCAGAGTGTTGATATCGAATCAAAAGAAGCATTTAATGCCAGCATTGAGCGATCTGACTCTTGTGCGGTACCTGCTGCTGCTGTTGTTATGGAACATGTAGTAGCCTTTGAAATTGCTAAAGGATTATTGGAACAATTCCCACATGATCAATTTCCTAAATTAAAAGAAGCAATTGATCAATATCGTGAGGAAATTAGGTGTTTTTAATGCATCGACAAACGATCCGTACGAGCACGCACAACTATGATGTAACGGTTGGCAAAGGATTACTGTCTGAGTTCGTGAACTATTTACCCAAACACTATCAGCAAGTTTTCATCATTACGGATACAATCGTTCAACCTTTATACGCAGAAGCTTTACGAAAATCGTTAGAAACAAAAGAAACGAAGGTTGCTATCTCAGTCGTTCCTGCTGGTGAACGGTCGAAGAATATAGATCAATATTATCAATTGTTAACCGATGCGATTCAACATAACTTGGACAGATCCTCGTTAATTGTAGCTTTAGGCGGTGGAATGGTCGGAGATTTAGCAGGATTTGTCGCTTCTACTTACATGAGAGGAATTGACTATGTACAAGTACCAACGACAATTTTGGCTCATGACAGCAGCGTTGGTGGAAAAGTAGCCATCAATCATCCTGAAGGTAAAAATCTAATCGGTCATTTTTATCCTCCGCGTGCTGTGGTTTATGATGTTGAAACGCTTGATACTTTACCAGATCATGAAAAGCGTTCGGGCTATGCAGAAGTTGTAAAACATGGACTAATTAGCTGTGATTCATTTTTTAGAGATGTTTTAACAGTTGACTTAACAACATCGTTACATCACGAATTGATCGTTTCGCATTTGCAAAATGGCATTCAGGTGAAAGCAAACATCGTAGAACAAGACGAGCGTGAATCAAATATTCGAAAATTTCTGAACTTTGGCCACACGCTCGGTCATGCGATTGAATCTGAACTCGGTTATGGACAAATTACGCATGGCGAAGCTGTTGCCATTGGTATGTTATTTGCTATTCGGGTAAGTGAACAAGAAAATCAAGTAACATTACCCTATGATGAGCTTTATCAATGGTTGGAAACAAACCATTACCCGTTAACGTTACCCGATATGGATGTTAATACGCTGATACAACGTATGAAAAAAGATAAAAAATCAAGCAATGCTGTTGTCCAAATGGTTCTACTCGAGGAAGTAGGACGGCCGGTAACGAAAAATATCAGTGATGATCAGTTATCAACCTATCTAATGAATTTTCTTAGAGAGTTGGGTTTGACATGATAAGAGGAATCAGAGGAGCAGTCACCGTAACAGAAAATCATGCGGAGGACATGATCCAGGAAACAAAACGATTAATCGAAACAATGGCTGAGAAAAATCAAATTGCCCCAGAAGACATTGCATCCGTATTTATTTCGATAACAAATGATTTAAATGCTACGTTTCCAGCCAAAGCCTTACGATTAATCGATGGATGGAAATATGTTCCGGTAATGTGCATGCCTGAAATTGATGTACCTGGCGGACTGGAAAAATGTATTCGTGTGATGATGACTGTAAATACCAGTTTGGGACAAAAGGATGTAAATCATATATATTTGAACGATGCCATTCAGTTACGACCAGATTTAATGAAAGAGGAATAATGGAAAGGAGCCTGTCATAATGCACGCAAAAAAAGTTTTTCAATCAATGTCACCTTACACCCCAGGCAAACAAATAGAAGATGTAAAGAAAGAATATGGTTTAACCCGTATTATCAAGCTTGCATCTAATGAGAATCCATTTGGTTATTCAGACAAAGTGAAAGAAGCCATTCCGAAAATGATTGAACATTTAGAGATTTACCCTGATGGATATGCAAAAGCATTACGGGAGAAGCTGGCCGCATATATGAACGTAAATCAAGATCAAATCATTTTTGGTGCAGGTTCAGATGAAATTGTAGATATTCTTTGTCGCACATATTTAGAGCCTGGTACAAACACAATTATGGCAGCACCAACCTTCCCGCAATATAAGCATAATGGATTGATCCAAGGTGCGGATGTTCATGAAATCCCTCTAGTGAATGGCTATCATGACTTAGAAACAATGTTAGAAACAATCGATGAACAGACACGTGTGGTATGGCTTTGTTCACCTAACAATCCGACCGGTACACTTATTGATCGTAACTCACTTGTAGATTTTCTAGAACGTTGCCCTCGTGATGTCATGGTTGTATTGGATGAAGCGTATTATGAATATATTGAAAAAGAAAACGATCCACAAGCCATTCAACTATTAGAAGAATATCCGAATTTAGTGATTTTACGTACATTTTCAAAAGCATATGGACTTGCGAATTTACGTGTCGGCTACGGTATTGCTTCAGAAGAGATTGCTACACTGTTAAACATTACGAGAGGACCTTTTAACACGACATCGATCTCTCAATTGTCTGCATTAGCAGCACTTGAGGACCAAGCGTTTTTAGAGAAGACATACCAACGCAATATCGAAAATAAAAAAGAATTTTTAGCGTTTTGTGATCAAGTCGGTTTAGATTATTATGATTCTGAAGCCAATTTTGTTTTTGTTACATTACCGACATCTGGGGATGCACTATTTGAATATTTACTTCAATATGGATTCATTGTACGTTCCGGAGAAGCATTAGGACATCCGAATGGTGTAAGAATCACCATTGGATCAAAAGAACAAATGAAAGAACTGTCAGCATATATACAGAAGTTTCTATCGTCAATAGATAAGGAGAATGAAGCGTGAGTCAGAAGGTTTTAGTAGCGGGCCTAGGGTTAATTGGAGGCTCGCTCGCTTTAAGTTTAAAAGATACTAAAGGTGTATATCTCATAGGGTATGATACCAAACCCTCGACATTAGAATATGCAAAAATGAATGCCATCGTCGATGAAGTGACTGATGATTTTCGTACCGCTGTCAAACATGCGGATGTTTGCATTTTAGCAGCCCCTGTTTCAGTTGCAGTAGAACTACTTAAGACCATTGATCAAGTTGAATTACATGATGAGATATTGGTGACCGATGTGACTTCTGTCAAGAAACCGATTATGGATGTCGCCCATCAATTGCAATCGGATCAAATCACGTTTATTGGTGGCCATCCAATGGCTGGTTCACATAAACACGGGATCCAAGCGGCTAAATCTCACTTGTTTGAAAATGCGATTTACGTATTAAGCCCAACCCGTCATTGTCATCAAGCGAAAGTCGATCAATTAGAGGCATTATTAACACCAACGAATAGTAAATTTATTGTGTTAGACCCTGATGAACATGATGAGATGACAAGTGTGATTTCACATTTTCCACATTTAATTGCATCTTCCTTAGTGCATCAAGCGCGCAATTGGCAAAAGAAACATGCCTATATTCCGAAATTAGCAGCTGGTGGCTTCCGTGATATTACTCGTATTGCATCGAGCAATCCTTCTATGTGGAAAGATATCTTCTTTCAAAATAAGGAAAAGATGAGTCAACTCTTAACGGATTGGATCGACGAAATGAAAGATTTAAAAGAACTAATCGATACGGGTGGCCAAGATCAAATATATGCATACCTAGATGAAGCGAAAGATTATCGTGATGGATTGGATAGTAAGAAAAAAGGTGCCATATTATCGTATTATGATATCTATGTTGATATTTTTGACCAACCAGGCGCTATTTTAAAAGTGATCGAATTACTTGCCAAGCATGACATCAGTCTACGAAACATTGAAATCTTGGAAATCCGTGAAGGCATCACAGGTGTTCTACGATTAAGTTTTCAAGACAAGAATGATCAACAGATGAGTGACGCATTACTTCAAAAATACGGTTACAGTACGATGATTGATGAATAGGGAGGAGAATGATATGGTGTCGAAGAAGCGTTTACACTTTCAAGATCAATCGCTATCTGGAACAATCTCAGTGCCAGGTGATAAGTCGATATCTCATCGTGCTGTTATGTTTGCATCGTTAGCAGAAGGCAAAGCCACGATTACCAATTTTTTAGCAGGTGAGGATTGCTTATCGACGATTGCTGCCTTTCAGAAAATGGGGGTAACAATTGAGCGATTTGATGATACGGTCGTCGTGGAATCAAATGGAATTCAATCGTTACAAGAACCGTCAGAACCGATTGACTTAGGAAATTCGGGCACAACTGCTCGATTGTTAATGGGCATTTTAGCAGGGTTACCGTATCATTTTAGTTTATATGGTGATGCTTCCCTGTCAAAACGACCGATGGATCGAATCATAGTACCATTACACCAAATGGGGGCAAAGATTGACGGACGGGACAACGGACGCCTGTTGCCAATATCGATTCGTGGTGGCCAGCTTCAGCCAATCAATTATCATCCACCGGTTAAAAGTGCTCAAGTCAAATCAGGCGTACTATTAGCAGGATTGCTGGCAAAAGGAAGTACATCAGTTACAGAAACAACAAAAACAAGGGATCATACGGAAAACATGCTTCAAGCTTTTGGTGCGAGGTTACAAACGAATGACAATCAAGTGACAATTGAAGGGGAACAATCACTGAAGGCCTGTGACATCGAAGTCCCAGGAGATATTTCTTCTGCGGCTTTCTTTCTCGTAGCAGCAGCGATCACCCCCAATAGCTCTGTGACAATTCAAGATGTGGGATTAAATCCGACACGTACAGGCATTGTTGAAGTGTTACAGCAAATGAAAGTGGATATTCAAGTCAATCATCAACGAACAGTTGGTGGTGAACCAATTGGTGATATTACTGTGAATGCATCATCCATTCAAGGGACGACCATCGACGGTGATATCATTCCAAGAATTATTGACGAAATTCCTATTATTGCGCTTCTAGCAACTCAAGCAAAAGGTGAAACCGTCATAAAAGATGCAGAAGAATTACGATATAAAGAAACGGACCGAATTGAATCAGTGGTGAATACGTTACAGCAATTTGGTGCTCATATTGAAGGTACACATGACGGTATGATTATTAAAGGAGAAAGTCAATTACATGGGTGTGATGTGCATTCATATGGGGATCATCGCATTGGTATGATGATTGCTATTGCTTCTCTTCTTGTTGAAGATGAAGTAATCTTACGTGATCAAGATTGTATTGCAGTTTCTTATCCTCAATTTTTTGATGATTTACAAAAACTATTATCGTAGTCAGGGCATCCATGTAGCTATTAGCACATGGATGTTCACTTAGTGTCATGTTTTTGATCATATCAGTCGCAGATTAGTTGCGTGATGAGGTTTCATTCGTTACCATAAAAAGAAAAAATCTATGTCTAATCATTGCAGAAAGGTTGAAAATAGTGGTTACAGTTGATGAAGCGATACAACTTATTCAGACGGGTGAAGTAGAAAAAGGATTACAAATTTTACAGCAAGTTGCAGAACGCGCAACAGCTGAGGAAAAAGTAGATATTGCACAAATTTATGTGGAATTAGGGGTCCAAGATGCAGCGCAACATATATTAGAAGAAATTTTAGCTGAACAACCTTATCACGAAGAAGCGAGTTTACTGCTAGCTGATATATATATTGACCAAAATGAAGATGAAAAGGCGATCTCAATATTAGACACATTTTCTGAAGAAGATGAAAACTATATGCAAGCCTTAGTACAACTGGCAGATTTGTATCAATCACAAGGATTATTTGAAGTGGCTGAAGAAAAACTGCTCAAAGCCAAAAATCTTGCCCCAGAAGAGATTATTATTGACTTTGGATTGGCAGAATTATTGTTTTCAACTGGAGATTATAAAAAATCGATTATCTATTATGAGAAAGTATTACAAGAAACAGAAGAATTTTCTGATGTCAATATTCATGCCCGCCTAGCGGAAGCGTACGCAATTAATGGTGAGTTTGAACGATCTCTTGAAGCTTATCAATCGTTTGAAACCGATGATTCAGAAACATTATTTCGCTATGGATATTTAGCTTATCGAGCGGAACGATATGAAATTGCCATTCAAGTGTGGGAACAACTGTTAGAGAATGAAATTGAATATCCTACAGTGTACCCTTATTTATCACAAGCCTATGAGCAAGAAGGAATGATGGAAGAAGCGTATCAGGCAGCGATAGACGGGGTTGAAATGGATCCATTTAATAAAGAAATGTGGTTTATTGCTGGCCAAATTGTTCATCAATATGGTGATACGAATAAAGCCTATGAATACATGCATGAATCATTGAAACTTGATCCTGAATATAAGGATCCGCTCTTATTTTTAATTGAAGCATATAAGCGAGAAGAAAACTACGAACAAATTATTGATCTACTGACCAACCAGATTGATCTTGATCAAATGGAAGGTATTTTTCACTGGGAATTAGCACAAGCATTGAATGAACAAGAGCAGTTTTCCGATGCATTAATTGCTTATCAAACCGCATATAATACGTTAGAAGCAGATGTTGACTTTTTGAAAGACTATGGATATTTCTTAGTGGAAGAAGGGAGGATCGATGAAGCGATTCGAATCTTTGAATCCTATATCAAATTAGAACCATCAGATTTTGATATTCAACAATATGTCGATCGTCTTAAAAGTCAAAGTGATGATACTCTCTTTTAATATACGGAGGGGAAATTCGATTTGGAAACTTCAATTAGTTCACAAGATAAGAAAGATTTTATTCAATGGTTTTTAGGGCGTTATCAATTAAAAAAACGGGAAAGTGTATGGATTTTGAATTATTTAATGAATCATGAGTCGTTATTAGCAAATGTGCATTTCGTATTAGAAGCTCGATTTTGCCCAAGAGCGATGATTATTTCCACCCATTGCTCCAAAGAAATTGCCTTTCGCTTCTATAAAAAGCACATTGTGACGACAGATGCTGATAAGTCCTTTCACGACATTCGATTGCATGCAAAAGAACCGATTTATATTCAACTTAACTTTAAATACTCAAAACAAAGCATCCCTTATATGAAAGTGTTGGAGGATAATCCATTTATACCGGATGATTATTTTATTAATTATCGTGATAAAAAATTGATTCATGACTGGTTAGATCATTCGATTTACCTGTATCAAACGGAAAAGTTGAAAAGCAAAATTGATGAAGCATTAGACCAACACGACATGGAACGATTTTATCAATTGTCTGAACAACTACAGCAGTTAATGGAACATTATAAGTAGGGAAGAAGCGCTTGCTTTTTTCCTACGTCATACATTGTAATGAAAGAAGTTAGAAATGAGGGACAGGCCATGAAATGGGAAACTAGCTCAATCGAGACGTTTTTTCAAGAACAGCAATATATTGATACGTTATGCATTCCTTTATTACCTGTTACATTCAAAACAGAGTCAGATGCAAAAAAATATGCCAATCAAGCTGAGCTGTTACAAATTTTAACCCACGAATTAGAACGAGATTTTATGGGAAGAATATTTTTAAGTACACCCTATACATATTTTGTGGAAAATGACTATGATGAAGAAGTACAACGAATCAATCAATGGACAGAAGAGATGGGGGATAAGTTTAGGCACAAATTTTTGTTAACATTTGATGTACATTGGAAAAAACGAGAAGGAACGTTATCTTCTACACTCATTTGGTTACCTAGTCGCTACATAGAAAATGTAGATTCAAATGAGGCTAAAGAATGGGTCACAGATCAAAAAAGTCAAGTGAGTGAATTAATTCAATCTTTTTGGTAAAAAGATAAACTTTTGTCGAATTCAGATTAATTTTATTGACCACAGTCTAAGTTTGCGCTATCATAGTACTGTCCTAGTATCTTGAGATATATTATACCATGAAGTCGGATTTTGTGTAGAGGGGGGTAAAGGATGGCTGAGAAAAAACAACAAGTTTCCCGTCGCCAATTTTTAAATTATACATTAACTGGAGTGGGCGGTTTTATGGCTGCTGGAATGCTTGCACCAATGGTTCGCTTTGCAATTGATCCTGTTTTACAAGCGTCTGGATCAAGTGATATGAAAGCAGTCGCAGATATGAGTGAACTAACGAACGAACCTCAGCGATTTGATTGGACGATTGAACAAGTGGATGCTTGGTATACTTCAGAGGTTACAAAGAGTGCCTGGGTATATTTGGATGAAAATGACGAAGTTGTAGCATTATCACCTGTGTGTAAACACTTAGGTTGTACGATTAATTGGGCTGGTAGCGAAGATCACCCTAATCAATTTTTCTGTCCTTGTCACGGTGGTCGTTATTACAAAGATGGCGTAAACGTACCAAATACACCACCAAATGCTGCATTAGATGTTTATCAAAAAGAAGTAAGGGATGGAAAATTATATCTTGGTAATGCTGTGGCAAGAGAGGAGGCGTAAAAATGCTACAAAAAGTCTATGACTGGATTGATGACCGTGTTGATATAACACCTCTATGGCGTGATATTGCCGATCATGAGGTTCCAGAACACGTCAACCCAGCTCACCATTTTTCTGCGTTTGTTTATTGTTTTGGCGGATTAACATTTTTTGTGACGGTTATCCAAATCTTATCTGGAATGTTTTTAACAATGTATTACGTCCCAGATATTGAAAACGCATGGCGATCGGTCTATTATTTACAAACTGAAGTTGCTCACGGTCAAATTGTACGAGGCATGCACCATTGGGGCGCTAGTGTGGTTATTGTCATGTTATTTTTACATACGTTACGTGTATTCTTTCAAGGAGCTTATAAGAAACCGCGTGAGCTAAATTGGATGGTTGGTGTACTTATCTTTTTTGTTATGCTTGCGTTAGGTTTGACGGGGTATTTATTACCTTGGGATAACAAGGCTTACTTTGCAACAGTTGTTACACTTAATATTGCTGGTGATGTACCACTTATTGGTGAAATGACAAAAACATTATTGGGTGGTGACCCAACGATTGTCGGTGCGCAAACACTCACTCGTTTTTTCGCTATTCATGTATTCTTCTTACCGGCAGCATTATTTGTATTAATGGGTATTCACTTTATTATGATTCGTAAACAAGGGATTTCTGGACCACTATAAAATTATCGTTTTGTAAAAGGAGGGATAGTGATGAAGCGAGGAAAAGGTATGAAGTTTGTCGGTGATTCTCGTGTACCCGCCGA
Organism: Gracilibacillus halophilus YIM-C55.5; assembly: GCF_000359605.1. GTDB lineage: Bacteria > Bacillota > Bacilli > Bacillales > Amphibacillaceae > Gracilibacillus > Gracilibacillus halophilus. Next base: position 52,094 of record NZ_APML01000019.1, on the reverse strand, counting down.
AAAGAACAAATTTATTCCTAAGGATTATTCGGAGTATCCTGGGAGAACGGAGCCATTTTGGCCGAACTTTCTACTAAAGGAATGGCTAGTAGGTGCTGTGTTTCTAGTTGGTTTTTTATGTTTAACGATCGCACACCCAGCTCCTTTAGAGAAAATGGCAGATCCGACAGATGCGTCTTATTTGCCATTGCCAGATTGGTATTTCTTATTTTTATATCAACTACTCAAGTATAAATTTGCCAGTGGACCGTTTTTCGTATTAGGAGCGATTGTTATACCAGGTCTTGCATTCGGGGCTTTATTCTTAGCGCCTTTCTTAGATCGCGGGAAAGAACGTCGACCGCATAAACGGCCAATAACCGTTTCTTTAATGTTACTAAGTATCATCGCTGTCTTTTGGTTAACTTATGAAGCGGCTGCACATGTCGACTGGGAAGAGAAAGCAGCGAATAATAAACCGGAATGGCCAGACAGTGGACCGAGTGTTGAAATTGACAAAGAATCAGAAGGTTATGCTGTATACGAAAATAATTGTCTAAGTTGTCATGGTGGTAACTTAGAGGGGCAAGCTGGTCCAACATTGATTGGCATTGACTACAGCGCTGATGAAATTAAAGATATTGCTCAAAATGGTATCGGAAATATGCCTGCTGGTCAATTCCAAGGATCGGATGAAGAATTACAGCAATTAGCCGATTTTATTGTTTCGGTAAATGAACAAGCTTCATCAGAAGAATAATCTAACCCCCTCGTTTATAGACGAGGGGTAAATTTTTTGAAAAGCACGTAGTGGAGGTGGTAAGGACATGAAACAATTATTATTTCATCCCACTATCATCGCAATTCTATTCTTTGTCAATTTATTGGGAACAATTTATGGATACTTTTGGTATGGGGATCAATTAGAACAAACACCGCTTATATTTTTAGCCTTTGTTCCTGACAGTCCAACAGCAAGCTTATTTTTTACCATTTTTTTATGTTGTTATTTATATGGCAAGCAGTTCAAATTAATTGAAGCATTTGCTTATGTATCGTTACTAAAATACGGAATTTGGGCAGTTGTTATGAATGCACTAACATGGTATGTAGATGGATCTTTGCCATGGACGGGTATATGCTTATGCTATCACATGGCGCTATGGCGCTGCAGGCATATTTGTACAGTCCTTTATATCGATTTCACTTTTCACATCTCATGATCGCTGCGGTGTGGCTATTACATAATGAAATCATAGACTATGTCTTTGGTATGATGCCTGTTTATGGCAGTTTATCTGAATATAGTAACGAAATAGGGTATTTTACTTTTTGGTTAAGTATTGTCGTAATTATTTTTGTGTATCGTCAACAATTTCGTCAGCAAACTCAGTTCAATTGATAATGCATAACCCTTTCTAACGATTCATATATTTGTGAAAAGGACGTTAGGAAGAAGGGATTTTTGTGCATGTTAAGACATACGGTAGCTTGATTTTGTTCATACTCATTGCTATACTTGTGTTTCCTTTATACTTACAGGCTGATTCAAATGTATACCAATATGAGCGTTATATCCAAGAAAATCGATACGATGAAGCGAAAGAACTTCTGCAACTAATAGAAGAAGATATGTTAAAGAATATAAATGAGCGTGCGCCGGTTCATGTTGATATCGTGCAAAAATATATCGATGAAAATATGCAAGTTCTACATCAACAGGATATACAAAAACATGTAGTGACTATACGAGCACAGCAATTACTCTTGCTTTATGATTCGATAATAACAGAAAAAGATGCACGTTGGGTGACTTGGAAACAGGAACTTACTTACGATTTAGAAAAACTTTCGAATGAAGATACCATCGATCAGTCAGAGATATTACAGTTACAACGCCAATGGGAAGTGCTTTCACCAGTATTTGAAGCGCATTTATCTGAGGAACGATACCAAAGCATTGAGGAAAGTTTTCTGTCGTTAGGTCAACACAAAGAGCAAGTAGAAGAAGCCTTTGAACAAGTTTCTTTGATCGATCTAAATCAGTTCCATTACACCAGTTATCAAGAATACTTCGTTTGGTTACTCATCATTGTGGCAGGATTTTTATTCGTCTCATTATCTTATGTCGCTTGGGTAAAATACAGAGCAGAAGGGAAGTCAGGACATTCGAATTGACATTTTCACAAGACTTGACTAAAATTGACCTTAGAGATGGAATTGATGGAGGAATGAAAAGATGTTAGGAATGCTTCTATATTTTGCAATATTGTTGATTGTTCCATTGTGGGCACAGTCAAAAGTGAAAAGCACCTACAAAAAATATTCTAAAGTAATGAACTCGAATATGATCACAGGTGCACAAGTCGCACGGAAGATATTGAATGACAATGGCTTATTTGATGTTCGAATAGAAGAAGTGAAAGGGACGCTATCGGACCATTATGACCCTAGAAAAAAAGTTGTCCGTTTATCCAGTGATAATTATCATGGTTATTCGGCAGCTGCTGCAGCCATTGCAGCGCATGAAGTCGGACATGCGATTCAAGATGCACAAGACTATGCATTTTTACGCTTCCGTCATGCGTTAGTCCCTGTTGCCAGCTTCGGTGACAAAATGGCATTTGTTTTTATTATCGCTGGGTTAATTTTTCAAGCAATGGGATTATTGCTCGTCGGTGTCATTTTCATGCTTTTGCCGTATTATTTCAATTCGTTACATTACCAGTCGAGTTTGACGCCTCAAATCGGGCGATGAACCAACTGGTTTCCACGGGTATTATCCGAAATAATGAGGAAAAACAGACAAAGAAAGTATTAAATGCTGCTGCGCTTACGTATGTTGCTGCTGCTGCAGTTGCTTTAGCCGAATTAATTCGCTTTGCTTCGATATTTTTCCTTCAAGACGAGTAATGAAATACAAGGCAGGTGCTTCGTGCATCTGTCTTTTCTTTTCAACCAACGTATAAAAGGTGAAATATTTGTCAAATGTACGAACTTTAGCTACGATAATAGAAGAAACCTAAACACATTCATGACCATTACCTACATAGAATTAGGTTGATACGGAGGTCTTTTTTTATGGTACAGACACAGGACATGGAACAGATGCAAAAAAGAGTCGATGAATACATATCGCAGTTTAAAGAAGGCTATTTTTCGCCATTAAGTATGTTGGCACGGTTTACCGAAGAAATTGGCGAACTAGCAAGAGAAATTAATCATCAGTACGGTGAAAAACCGAAAAAGTCAAATGAAAAAGAGAATTCTATCGAAGCCGAGTTAGGTGATCTTCTATTTGTGATGATGTGCTTTGCCAACTCACAAAACATTGATTTAACAGAAGCCTTTGAACAGACGATGCAAAAAATCGAAACGAGAGATCATGATCGATGGACGCGGAAAGAAAACAAGGAGGACTCATGATGACAAGAGTGATTGTAGCAGGACCTAGAGGAAAAATGGGCAGTGAAGCTTTACGCATGATCGAGAAACAAGAAGATCTTGAATTAGTCGCTTGCCTTGATCATAAATACGCAGGTAGTCAAGTAAAGGACTTTGATGAATTACCACATTTGGATGCTACCTTTTATGACGATATTCAAACTTGTTTCAATGCTGTTTCTGCTGATGTACTCGTTGATTTGACGACACCAGAATATGGATATATTCATACGAAAACAGCTCTTGAATATGGTATTCGACCAGTCGTAGGAACGACAGGTTTTACGGACGAACAATTACAAGAATTAACAGATATGGCTGAAGACAAAGAAACTGGCGTTGTCATTGCACCGAATTTTGCGCTAGGTGCCGTGTTAATGATGCAATTTGCTAAATGGGCAGCAAAGTATTTTCAAGATGTTGAAATTATTGAAAAGCATCATGATAAAAAATTAGATGCGCCATCTGGAACAGCAGCTAAAACAGCTCAATTAATTCAGGACGTACGTGAAACGAAAAAGCAAGGTCATCCCGATGAAAAAGAAACGATCATGGGAGCACGTGGTGCAGATATAGACGGTATGAAAATACATAGTATGAGACTGCCTGGCTTAGTGGCACATCAAGAAGTTGTATTTGGATCGAATGGGGAGAATTTAACAATTAAACATGATTCCTTCCATCGCGAATCGTTTATGACTGGTGTGAAACTAGCAATCGATCACGTCATGAAGTTAGATATTCTCGTTTATGGCTTAGAAAATTTATTAGAGTAGGTGAAACCATGAAAATCGCTTTAATTGCACACGACAAAAAGAAGGAAGATATGGTTAACTTTACGATTGCCTATGAGAGGATCTTAAAGCATCATACTTTGTTTGCAACAGGGACTACAGGAAAACGTATTAGCAATGAAACAGGCTTGCGTGTACAACGTTTTCAATCAGGTCCGTTAGGCGGGGATCAGCAAATCGGATCTAGAATTGCTGATAATGAAATGGATCTTGTATTGTTCTTCCGAGATCCATTAACTGCTCAACCGCATGAACCAGATATTAGTGCACTGATGCGCTTATGTGATGTGTACCAAATTCCACTCGTTACGAATCTAGGTGGTGCAGAAATTATGATACGAGCGTTAGATGCTGGTTTTTTTGATTGGCGTAACTTACAATGAGACGTTTTTATATGAGAAAATGGTAGGGTAGGTATGTATTATGTTAAAAATTGGTGTGGTTTGCTATCCGTCAGTGGGCGGATCAGGAATTATCGCTACAGAATTAGGTAAAATGTTTGCAAACAAAGGGCATGAAGTTCACTTCATTACTTCGAGTGTACCGTTTCGACTTGATACCTTTTATTCAAATATATTTTTTCACGAAATTGAAATGAATCATTATCCTGTCTTTCAGTATCCACCATATGATTTGGCGCTTGCCACTAAGATTGCAGAAGTGATTGATACAGAGGGAATTGATGTGATTCATGCTCATTATGCTATGCCTCACGCGATTTGTGCGATACTTGCCAAGCAAATGGCAAAACATCCAGTAAGAATCGTAACCACATTGCATGGTACAGATATTACAGTGTTAGGCATTGACCGTAGTTTAAAAAAAATGATCGAATTTGGTATTGAGCAGTCTGATGCAGTGACCGCCGTTTCGAGCAGTTTAGTAAAACAGACGAAGCAAATGTTAGACGTTCAAAAGCCGATGAAAGTGATTTATAATTTTATTAATGAAGAAGAGTATTATCCTCGTCAAGCAGAAGAGCATGTCAAAGCAAAATACAATATTTCGAATGAAGAAAAGGTATTGATTCATATATCAAATTTCCGAAAAGTAAAACGCGTCCAAGATGTAGTCCAAACGTTTGAAAAAATCAATCGAAACATGCCATCCCGTTTATTATTGATTGGCGATGGTCCTGAATATAGTACAGTCTATGAGCTTGTTCGTCAAATGAATTTAGAAGACCATGTTCATTTTTTAGGCAAACAAAAGAATATCCCAGAGTTGCTGTCCATTTCTGATCTCAAATTATTACTTTCAGAAAAAGAAAGCTTTGGTTTAGTGTTGCTAGAAGCGATGGCTTGTGGTGTACCTTGTATTGGCTCAGACGTGGGTGGGATTCCTGAAGTAATCCAACATCAACGTAATGGATATATAGAAAAGCTAGGAGATATTGATAGTTTTGCCAATCGAGCCATCTCTTTATTGTCCGATTCAGAAAAATGGAATGACTTCTCACAACAAGCTGAAAAAACGGTGAAAGAGGAATTTGCTTCCCAATCAATTCTTCAACAATATGAAACGCTATATGATCAAGTAATCGGTGAAGTCGATGAGTAAAGAATTATTTGATAAAGCTGCGAATGTACTTTTTGCTATTGAAAAAGCAGGTTTTCAAGCTTATATTGTCGGTGGGGCCGTGCGAGACTATTTGTTAGGACGCCCCGTTGAAGATATTGATATCGCTTCTTCTGCAACACCTGAAGATATGATGTCGATATTTGAAAAAGTCATTCCTGTTGGTATTGAGCATGGTACTGTAATCGTCCGTTATGAATCGGAATCTTTTGAAGTGACAACTTTTCGTACAGAAAGCTCATATAGTGATTTTCGTCACCCGGATGTAGTCGAATATGTCGGTGATATTTATACTGATCTTGCCCGTAGAGATTATACGATCAACGCCATCGCAATGAATCAGCATTTTGAACGGATTGACCCATTTGAAGGAGAAATCGATTTGAAACAAGCAACAATTCGTACTGTAGGTCCTCCAAATGAACGATTTACAGAGGATCCTTTACGAATGATGCGTGGGATTCGATTTGTGAGTCAAATTGGATTTCATATGAACGAGCGTACTCTTCATGCGATTCAAAAAAACGCAGAGTTGTTACAATATATTGCTATGGAACGAATTGCTGTTGAATGGGAAAAACTAATCAGCGGTTCTTATGTCAAAAAAGCCATTTCTCAGTTTTTAACATCACGTCTTATATACTATATACCCGTCTTTTCAGAAGACGACTTCATCCGTCAAACGGTAGAATCTTTAGAACAACCGCTAGATCACCTTGCCACATTTCTTGCGATTTGCCATGTAAAACAGCCAAAGATTCCTATTCAATACTGGCAGAAGCAATGGAAACTATCGAACCAAACGGTCAATCAGGTTATTTCTCTTGTAAGAGCTGTTAACAATTGGGAGGCTAATAAAAGTATGAACTGGATTGTGTACCAATTGCCTGATTCATTGTTCAATAGTTTTTCATTAGTATTAATGACTTATCAAGGCATACACGTTCAGAGTAGTAAGCTAGCGAGCGTTCAAGAACAGCTTCCCATCCAAACAAGAAATGAACTGAAAGTAAACGGCAATGACTTGATGAACTGGTTTCCCAATCAACCGAAAGGCCCTTGGATTAGTCAATGGTTAGCATACATAGAGGAAGCTGTTGTTGATGGAGAACTTTCAAATGATCATACCGAAATAAGTGAGTGGATAAAAAATGAAAGTAACGACACGTGATCAATTAATTAAATTATTAATGGAACATGAACATGAATATATTTCAGGTCAGGCGTTATCCGAACGACTGCATATCTCCCGTACGGCTATTTGGAAGCACATGAAAGAGCTTGAAAAGGATGGGTATCACATTGAAGCATATCCAAAAAAAGGATACCGAATTGCCTCGCCGAATCACAGGTTTAATGCAAGTACTATAAAATGGGGGTTACAAACAAAGTGGCTGGGCCAAACAGTTGTATTCGAGGAAGTTGTAGATTCCACACAAGATGTAGCACATAAAACAGCTCAAAAAGGCGCAGAACACGGAACGATCGTGGTAACGGATAAGCAATTAAAAGGAAGAGGTCGTCGCAATCGAATTTGGGCTTCTGATCACGCAGAGGGACTTTGGTTGAGTATGATTCTTCGTCCTGAATTGTCTCCGTTTGAAGCTTCACAATTCACCTTATTTACGGCCGTTTCGTTAGTTGAAACATTGCAAAAATTGACGGGATTAACCATCCATATTAAGTGGCCGAATGATTTATATATAAGAAATAGAAAGGTTTGCGGGATTCTAACGGAAATGCAGGCGGAGTTGGAATCAGTCAACTATATTATTATCGGATTTGGTTTAAATGTAAATCAAACCGAAGATCATTTTACCGATGCGATTCGTGAACGTTCTACTTCTTTATCACTTGAATCTAACAGGACATGGGATCGTATTCAATTGTTACAGGCCATTTTAGAAGACTTTGAGACGAATTATTATAAATATCAACAAGAGGGCTTCTCTTATATAAGAAAAAAATGGTTACATTATGCGTATAAACTCGGGGAAGAAGTGAAAATCATTACACCACACCGTAGCTTTTTTGGAATTATTGATGGAATCTCAGCAGATGGTGCGTTAATTGTGTTAAATGAAAATGGTGAAAAAGAAGTGATCTACAGCGCTGAAATTCATTGGTAAGGAGAGGTAACAGATGAAAACATCGGTTCAATTACAGAAAATGAAGCAGCAAAATGAAAAAATTACGATGGTAACAGCCTATGACTATCCATCCGCTAGATTGGCTGAATCGAGTGGTATCGATATGATTTTAGTCGGTGATTCTTTAGGAAATGTTGTACTTGGTTATGACTCAACCATCCAAGTAACGGTAGAGGATATGGTTCACCACGGAAAAGCTGTGAAAAGAGGGGCTCCAGATACGTTTATTGTTGTTGATATGCCATTTATGTCTTATCATATATCTGTAGAAGAGGGAATGCGTCAAGCACAATATATGATGCAACAAACAAATGCTCATGCTCTAAAAGTAGAAGGTGCTTCCAACCATACATTGCAACTAATCCAACGACTTACAGAAGCAGGCGTTCCTGTGATCGGTCATATTGGATTAACACCGCAATCTGTACATGTATTGGGTGGATATCGGGTGCAAGGAAAAGATAAACAAACTGCATTAGCATTAATTGAAGACGCCAAGAAGTTAGAAACAAGTGGAGCGATTCAAGTTGTGTTAGAGTGTGTACCGAATGAATTAGCAAGCCATATCAGTAGTCAACTGTCCATTCCGACAATTGGCATAGGGGCAGGGAAGAAGTGTGATGGTCAAGTGTTAGTTTATCATGATCTTTTAACATATGGCGCTGACGATTCTCCTTCTTTTGTCCAACAATATGCCGATGTGAATCATATCATTCAATCAGCCTTATCACAATTTGATCGGGATGTTAAAGAACAAAACTTCCCAAATCAAGAGCAATCATTTGTTATGGATAAAACGCTTGTGCAAGATTTGAAACTGGAGGATTCATAATGGATATCATTCAGACGGTAGCGGAAATGCAGCATGTGACGTACAAGCAACAACATCATACGATCGGTTTTGTTCCGACAATGGGGTATTTACATGAAGGTCATACAGCATTAATCGATCGAGCACGCCAAGAATCAGACATTGTCATTGTAAGTATTTTTGTGAATCCATTACAATTTGGGCCAAACGAAGATTTTGACCGCTACCCTAGAGATGAACAACGAGATATAGAAATCGCTCAGCAACACGGGGTTGATTATTTGTTTATGCCTACGGTGGAAGAAATGTATAATGACGAACCGACCGTACAAGTCACTGTAAAAAACCGGACCAATGTTCTCTGCGGGAAAAGTCGTCCAGGCCATTTTGATGGTGTTGCCACAGTGCTAGTTAAATTATTTCATATTTCCAATGCGACGTATGCCTATTTCGGTTTAAAAGATGCACAACAAGTGGCAGTGGTTGATGGACTGATCAACGATTTTCATTTCACAACGAAAATTGTTGGTGTCCCAACTGTTAGAGAAAAAGATGGCTTAGCGAAAAGTAGCCGAAATGTCTATCTATCAGCAAATGAACGACAAGAAGCAACACAGCTTTATACAGCGTTAACTAATGCTCAACAGGATATGATTGACGGTGAGAAAAATCCTGTTATCATTAGAGAGAAAATAAAACGATATATAGAAATGTACACGTCTGCCAAAATAGATTATGTCGAAATATTAACATATCCCGCATTACAGCCTATTGAGACGATTGATAGAACCGTGATTATAGCAGTCGCCGTTTATTTTTCTCAAGCAAGACTAATTGACAATCTGATCGTATCCGAGAAAGGTTTTATACCCGAACAGCTATTTTAAGGGGGAGAGCGTCATGATGCGTACTATGATGAAGTCCAAAATTCATCAAGCACGTGTAACCGAAGCCAACTTACATTATGTAGGTAGTGTTACTATTGATGAAGCACTTATCGAACAAGTGGGAATATTACCACATGAAAAGGTACAAATCGTTAATAATAATAACGGTGCTAGACTGGAAACATATGTGATTCCTGGTCAAAGGGGAAGTAAAGTTGTTTGCTTAAATGGCGCAGCAGCTAGGCTCGTTCAGCCAGGTGATGTTGTCATTATTATTTCTTATGCGATTGTAAATAATGAAGAGTTGGCCAGCTTCGAACCAAAGGTTGCGGTAATGAACGAGAATAATGAGATTGAAAATATCATTAATCATGAGCCGCCATTAACAGGTATGTAGAAATAACAGAGTAAACGGGGATGATCAAGTGCAGAAATTTGCCATTATCGATATAGAAACAACAGGACATACCCCCGCAAAAGGTGATCGAATCATTGAAATTGGTCTTGTATTAGTTGAAAATAGTAAGATCACACAAGAATACAATCAATTGATTCATCCGGGTAAGATAATTCCTCCTTTTATAACAGAATTAACAAATATTCGGCAAGAAGATGTAGAACATCAGCCATTTTTTGAGATGATTGCAGATACGCTTCTTTCTTATTGTAAAGATGCGACAATCGTCGCTCATAATATTGATTTTGACTTACCTTTTATCAATGCTGAATTAGAGCAGATTGGAAGGGAAATGCTGACGAATCCAGTGTTAGATACGGTCGAATTTGCACGGATATTCTTCCCGCAAGCGCCGAGTTACAGATTAAATGACTTAGCAAGTTATTTGGCGATCCAACATCAACACCCGCACCGTGCGATATCAGATGCGTTCGTTACTGCAGAATTATTTTTGGTACTGTTAGAAAAGATTAAAACCTTACCTGAGGCTATTATCGAAGAAATGAATCGCTATTCACATCTATTGAAGTCAGATGTTTCTTTTTTATCGTTGATTCCTACATCTAGTGTAGAACGGCATGATCTATTTTATTATCGCGGCTTATTTTTAAAATATCCGAAAAAACAGGGTGATGACCATCATTGGAAATCTACTTCGTTTCACACGTATATCGAACAAATTTATGCCCCATTAGGCTATTTATCACAAACGATTGACGCTTATGAAACGAGAAATGAACAAATAGAAATGAGTCAAACCATTTATGATTGTTTTCAATCTCATGAACATGGGTTAATTGAGGCTGGTACAGGGATTGGTAAGACGATTGCTTATTTGGTACCTGCCATCTATCAAGCAAATCAATACGATGAGACCATTGTCATTAGCACTTCTACCACGCATTTACAATCACAATTAGTAGAAAAAGATATCGATAAATTGAACGCCTACTTTGATCGCCCCATACCAACTGCTATTGTGAAAGGGAAATCACATTATTTAAGCTTAGAAAAGTTTGAAGCCTATTTTCTTGATCGGGAACAGTCTAAGTATCAAGATATATTGCTTAAACTGAAAATTTTGGTATGGCTAACAGAAACCGTTACAGGTGACTTAGATGAGATTCAATTCCAACGAAAAGATCAACAAATTATTAACCAATTAGTTGTTGATCGAGGGGACACGTTACCTCATTGGAAAGATTATTGTTTTTACCAAAGAATGAAACGACAAGCGGAAAAAGCAACACTTGTGATCACCAATCATGCTTTGCTTGGGATCGATTTACAAGAAGGTGGGCAATTACCAAATTATCAAAAGTTGATCGTTGATGAAGCACACCATTTAGAAAGCGTCGCTCGAAAGCATTTTGGTCAAAGGATCAGTTATTTTGAAATTCGTGCACAATTGCAACACTGGGAAGATCAATTTTCTGCTGCATCCTTTTCAACGCTTAAAAAAATTACGCTTGATATTCAATATGAACTCGATATGTTATTTCGTCATATCTTCCAATATGTGAAGCATCAATCGTCAAAACAAAAATCGAAGAATGATGTTGGCAGAGTTCAAATGGTTTGGAATCATCAAGAGGACAGCCATTCAGCCCATTTGATAAGTGAACAAACGAAACGGTTGGATTTATTATGTAAACAAATGCACAATGTTCTTGATCATAAAACGGATGATCAATTGCAAGTAATAAAAGATCAGTTAGTAAACATTCGGCACACGTTAAAAAACATTCTTTTAACAGAGCAGGAACATTCCGTAAGTTGGTTAGAAATTGAACCTTATGGGGCGAAAAATGCTGCTTATTTGTATCAAGAACCCATTAATGTACAAAATGAACTGTCACAATACTTATTCAACCGAAAACAAAGTGTTATTTTAACGAGTGCCACGTTAACAATGAAACATTCATTCCAATTTATCATCGACATCTTAGGTTTACCATATGAACGTTTATATACGCGAAGGTTTGGATCAAGCTTCGATTATCAAAATCAAGTTCAAATGCTTATTCCAAATGATTTGCCATCCATTAAATATCCTGACCATGAAGAATTCCTTTATGCGATAGCAGAGGCCATTATATCTTTTGCTCATCGGATGAAGGGAAGAATGTTAGTCTTATTTACGTCATATGATATGCTTCGAAGGACGTACCATTTACTACACGAATCTGAAGCGTTAACGGACTACATTGTCATTGGTCAAGGGGTTTCTTCAGGTAGCAGGAATCGGTTAATGAAGCAATTTCAATCATTTCAACAATCGATTTTACTAGGTACGAATGCATATTGGGAAGGCGTTGACTTACCGGGTAAGGATGTAAATTGTGTCATAATTGTGAAACTGCCTTTCCCGCCACCGCAAGATCCATTCGTTATAAAAAAAGCTGATGTTCTTAAAAATAATGGGAAAAACCCTTTCTTGAACTTATCGTTACCACAAGCTGTTCTACGATTTAAACAAGGGTTTGGTCGGTTAATACGAAAACGTACAGATCGTGGTGTGATTCTTGTGTTAGACGATCGGTTGATGACGAAACGATACGGTCAATCGTTTATTGATTCAGTCCCTAATGTACCCATATTATATGAACCATTGTCAACATTATTAGAAGAAGTAGAAAGTTGGCTCTGATAAAGTCTGCATTTTGTGAAATCCTAAAAACGATAATCACACGAAAGGTAGGATGTATGATGCAGACAAAAGGGTTGAGATGGTTCATCATCTTTTTCATGATGGTTTCCTACTTTTCTGTTGAAGTTATAGCTGCAAACGAAAGTATGCAAAAACCAGAAGAAGTCGAAGTGATTTTTTTCGATTTACCTCATGGTGAGTCAACATTACTCCGAAATCATCAAGGAGAACATATATTAATTAATACGGGTTCCGATAAAAGTCAAGAAAGTTTATTTCGCCAATTAGATAAATTACATGTGAACACGATCGAAACCGTCATTATTACGAGTAATTCCGATGAATATAGTGGAAATGTCGATGATGTAATGAAACGCTACAACACGGAACAAATCATCGTGCCCCAACGCATACAGTCACAATGGATGGGTGATTCGAAAATTCAGACATGGACGGTTGAAAATCAGTACACTTTGTGGGAAGATTTAAAAGTAAACGTATTAGATGAAACATCTGATGGAGATATTAGTTTCTTGTTGTCTTTTGGTGATGAGTCAATCCTATTCCTAAATAATAAGGAAATCGACATCGAACAACGACTGATTGATTTCAATATCCAAACTGATATTGTGAAAATAGCTGCATTTGCTAGCGGACATTCGCCGACAGAGCAATTCTTAGAACAAGTGGATCCATATATCAGTATTATTTTTCACAGCCAAACACATCAAGTAAATGAAGGATTAATTGAACGTTTGAACGCAACATGGATCGACGTCTATTTTTTAAAACAAACGGGGACAACAGTGATTCGTTTAACAAAACATGATTATGAAGTGTTAAGTTGATCATTTGCTTGTTGAATTTTTTTAGGAAGTGGAACAAAATAGAGAGAGAGCCAAATCGAGTTAATATTTATACTTACGGTACACAGTGACGAATTTTACGTAAATGAGGTAGATCGAAAACATGAAACCATCCGTAACAACTGGTAAGAAAATAATGTATGGGGTGATCGGTGGACTGTTATTTTTACTTTTGGTTGTATCATTTTTTGGACTTCGACTTTACCAAGATATTATGGCTGATAAAGTCGAAGGATTCGATACGGTAACATCCTCCGTGTTAGACGAAACAAAAATTAATGCCATCGATCAAATATCTAGATATCATGGAGAGCAATTATACTACGTGGTACAAGGGAAAAGTCAAGACACTTCATATTACGTATTTGTTAGTGAAACAGAGGATACATTCGATTACACGATGTTTGAAAAAGCACCCTTATATTCAAAACAAGAAATCATAAACGATTGGCAGAATCGATGTGATCAGTGTGAGTTACTCGATTCGGATATTGGTTTTGCAAATGGGTATCCAATTGTTGAAGTTACTTACAAAAATAACCAAGATCTTCTTGTGTATGAACATGTCTTGTTAGATGATATGTCTCATTATAAATTGACATTAAAACCTAATATTGAATAAGAAAGGTGATTATAACTTATGGAATTAGCAAATCGAGTACAAACGTTAACGCCATCTGCAACATTAGCGATTACAGCAAAGGCAAAAGAATTGAAGCAAGCTGGGCATGACGTGATCGGGCTAGGAGCAGGTGAACCGGATTTCAATACGCCAGAACACATTCTTGACGCTAGTGAAAAAGCAATGCGTGAAGGGTTTACCAAATATACACCAGCTGGAGGGACAATCGAATTAAAACGGGCAATTTGTCAGAAATTAAAGAGTGATCAAGGGCTAACATATGATAATGATCAAGTGATTGTAACGACGGGAGCAAAGCATGCCCTTTATACATTATTTCAAGTGTTATTAAATAAAGGGGATGAAGTGATTGTCCCATCTCCTTATTGGGTAAGCTATCCCGAACAGATTAAACTAGCAGAAGGAAAACCTGTGTATATTGAGGCTAAGGAAGAAAATGAATTTAAAATCACACCTGAACAATTAGAAACTGCGATTACAGATAAAACAAAAGCGGTGATTATAAATTCTCCAAGTAATCCTACTGGCGTGATGTATAACCAAACTGAATTGCAAGCTTTAGGTGATGTATGTGTGAAACATAATATTTTAGCGGTTTCTGATGAAATCTATGAAAAGTTAATCTATACATCTACCAAACATGTATCAATTGCTGAACTTTCTGACGAATTAAAAGAACAAACTGTGATTATAAACGGTGTATCAAAATCACATTCGATGACAGGTTGGCGTATTGGATATGCTGTAGGGAATAAAGAGATCATTCAAGCGATGTCAGGTATGGCATCACATTCGACCTCAAATCCGACTTCAATTGCACAAGTTGCAGCAGAAGCAGCTTATACTCATTCCCAAGAAGCAGTTGAAACGATGAGGATCGCATTTCAAGAAAGGTTAGAAAAACTGTATCGATGGATAACAGATATCCCAGGTATTGAATGTGTGAAGCCGAAAGGAGCTTTTTACCTTTTTCCAAATGTAAGTCAGGCAGTTAAGATGAATGGATTTGAATCTGTGGATGAATGGGTAAAAGCATTACTTGAAGAAGAGAAAGTAGCACTGGTGCCTGGAACAGGATTTGGTGCTCCAGAAAATGTTCGTTTATCATATGCGATTTCTCTCGAACAATTGGAAGAAGCCTCAAAACGAATCAGGCGTTTTGTGGAAGCACATCAATAATTCTTTAAATTTGGAGGTATCCGCTATGAAAACGACGATTCATCAAGTAGCGAATTACCTGGAACAGGAAGTGACAATTGGCGTTTGGCTTAGCAATAAACGGTCTAGTGGTAAGATCGCTTTTTTGCAATTACGAGACGGAACGGGTTTTATTCAAGGAGTGGTTGCAAAATCAGCTGTAACTGAGCAAACATTTGAATTAGCTCGTTCACTACCACAAGAGTCGTCGATGTATGTCACAGGAAAAGTCGTCGAAGATACGCGTTCACCATTTGGTTATGAATTACAAGTAACCGAATTGTCACTGATTCATGAGGCAACAGATTACCCCATTACACCAAAAGAACATGGCACCGAATTTTTGATGGATCATCGCCATTTATGGTTACGGTCGAAAAAACAACACGCAATTATGAAAATTCGTAATCAAGTCATTCAAGCTTCTTATCAATTTTTTCAAAAAGAAGATTTTGTTAAAGTCGATCCTCCGATATTGACGGGATCAGCTGCTGAAGATACGACAGAATTGTTCCATACGAAATATTTTGATCAAGAAGCCTATCTATCACAAAGTGGGCAACTCTATATGGAAGCAGCGGCCATGGCGTTCGGACGAGTATTTTCATTTGGTCCAACATTTCGTGCAGAAAAATCCAAAACAAGGAGACATTTAATTGAGTTTTGGATGATTGAACCAGAAATGGCGTTTTTTACACATGAAGAAAGTTTAACGTTACAAGAAGAATATATTACTTTTATCGTTACGCATGTACTCGACAATTGTTCATTGGAATTAGATATATTAAAGCGAGATAAACAAGTGTTAGAACAAATTCGCTCGCCTTTTCCTCGAATTACGTATGACGAGGCGATTCGTTGGTTACAAGAGCAAGGTTTTGAAATTGAATGGGGAGAAGATTTTGGAGCACCTCATGAAACAGCGATTGCCGAAATATATGATAAACCTGTCTTTATTACACATTACCCGAAGGAAATTAAACCATTTTATATGAAGCCAGATCCACAAAGAGAAGAACTGGTACAATGTGCTGATTTAATTGCTCCTGAAGGATATGGTGAAATTATCGGTGGCTCCGCACGTATTGATGATTTGTCTTTACTCGAAGAAAGATATAAGGAACACCAATTAAGTGGTGACAGTTATAAGTGGTATTTAGATTTGCGAAAGTATGGTAGTGTACCACATGCCGGTTTTGGTTTAGGTTTAGAACGTACCGTCGCATGGCTTAGCGGTGTTGAGCACGTAAGAGAAACCATTCCGTTTCCACGATTACTCAATCGATTATATCCGTAAAACACACGTATCCTTTGCTATCACCGAGCGGAGGGTACGTTTATAAATGATTCAGATAAAGAGGTGTGTCGCTGTGAGTGAACCGTCAATTAGTTCAATGTTACAAAACCAACTCAATCTTCCGATAACGCTATTTCAAAAATACAGCTTGCTTGGGTTGAATGAAGAACAAGTTATGTTGTTACTACAAATTTATGCTTACCAACAAGAAGGCCATTCCTTTCCAACGCCAGAACAATTAGCAGAACATATGACGATGTCTAGTGAAGCTTGTTCAAAAGAATTACGTTATCTCATTCAACGACAATTTTTATCGATTGAGGAAGAAAACAATGATGATATTATTAAAGAATATTATTCATTAGAACCGTTATGGCAAAGTTTATTCCGTGCGGAGGAAAGTTATGAAGATAATACAGACCAAGAGGCCGGGGAAATTTTCCAACGCTTTGAACAAGAATTTGGACGACCATTATCACCATTTGAAATTGAATTAGTGAATTCATGGATTGATGAAGAGAGAATTGAACTTTCATTAATTCATGCAGCATTAAGAGAAGCTGTGTTAATGAGTAAACTAAACTTTAAATACATTGATCGCATATTATTAGAATGGAAAAGAAAGGGTATAAAAACGGTTGATCAAGCAAAACAAGCAAGTAAAACGTACCATCAACATCAAACAACAAGGCAGACACAACAAAATCATCCATATGATAAATCATTATATTACAATTGGTTAGAAGAGTAGGGGATGTCCATGTTAACAAAAAAACAAATACGAACCGTTCTTGATACCATCGAATCCATGTATCCAGATGCGAAATGTGAGTTGAACCATCAAAATCCATTCGAGCTATTAGTAGCAGTCATTCTTTCAGCACAATGTACGGATGCTTTAGTAAATAAGGTAACTGTCGATCTCTTCAAAAAATATAAAACGCCTGAAGATTATTTGCATGTACCACTAGAAGAATTACAAACAGATATTAAGTCAATTGGTTTGTACCGCAATAAATCCAAAAATATTCGTAAAATGTGCCAAACCTTAATTGACCAATATAATGGGGAGGTTCCACATTCTAAGACAGAATTAGAGAAATTGGCTGGTGTTGGAAGGAAAACGGCTAATGTGGTTGCATCTGTTGCATTTGATGAACCAGCGATTGCAGTAGATACGCACGTCGAACGTGTTTCCAAGCGTTTAGGTATTTGTCGGTGGAAAGATACTGTGAAAGAAGTCGAACATACACTAATGCAAAAGATCCCTAAAAATGAATGGAGTCAAACTCATCATCGATTGATTTTTTTTGGTCGGTATCACTGCAAATCAAAAAATCCTCAGTGTGACATCTGTCCATTACTAGAAATATGCCGTGAAGGACAAAAACGAATGAAACATAATCAAGTTTGATAAAAAACGCAGGCGCGACTCGCCTGCGTTTTTTTATATCAATGCTCAATTGGTTTGTGTTCCATTTTGATTGCTATCATCGTTTGTATCTTCTGGATTCTGTCCGTCTTCAGAATTATTATCGGATTGGTTATCCTCAGTCTCAGAGGATTCTTCATCTGTCTCGTTATTTTCGTTATTATTTCCTTGTCCAAAATTTTCTGTTGATAATTGAATTGATGCTGGTTCTCCAGGAATACTCTCATCGTTTCTCATTCTCGGTGTCACTGTAATGGTGTACTGTCGGTTAGCTTGTAATTCAGAAATATTTAATGATGTGTTATTTGTTGTGTACTCATCAATCATATTTCCATTTTCATTAATTGTGACATCAAATGTAATCGGACCTTCTTGTTGATATTCCCAGCTTACGAGAACAGAACTATCTTCAGGGTTAAGATTTTGGTTTAATGACTGGACTGCTGGTAATTTTTCTGGTTCATCTTCTGGTATGTTAACCGTAACCGTGACAGGTTCGCTATTTGTATCATTTTGAATGGCTACCACTTCAATAGTGTAGGTTTCTCCTTGTTCAACATTTCGAATTTCCGTTTGCGTTTCTTCTGTTGTAGTAATATTTTCCATAGATTCACCAGTACCGGCTGATACATCAAATGTTGTTTCATCTTCCGAATCATATTCCCAACTCACGGAGATTCGCTCATCCTCTTGAGAATAATTAGCTTGTAAGTTTTCGACAGGATCTGGCTGGTCGTATTTTTCAGAAACCTCGCTCGGTTCATTCCCTTCGACAAACAATTCGGTTACAATTTCCGACTCAGGTGTGTATTCACTTGGTCGTTTTGCAGGTCTACTTCCTTTTTCAACATCTGCTTCAACGACTGAATCTGGTTGCTCAAAATTGGCTGTCTCTTCGTCTTGTGAGATATATGCCATTGTTTCCCTAAATATATCTTGGGCCAGTTTTGTGTTCTGAATCACCTTCTGTTCTTCTTTTTCTGACTTTCGTTCATAACCAGTCCATACAGAAATCGTATAATTCGTAGAGTATCCTGTAAACCATGAATCAGGACTACCATTTATGTCTTCAAGGTTTGTTGTTCCTGTTTTACCAGCTATCGGTACGCCACTGACATTTGCTCTTGTTCCTGTACCACTTTGTACAACTGATTGAAGCATATCTGTAATCATATATGAGGTATAATCTTCCATTGCTTGGGATGATTCGGCTTCATATTCCTCAGTGCGATTTTCATCTGTATATTCAATTTTTGTCACAGCATATGGTTCATTATATGTCCCACCATTTCCGAAAGCAGCATAAGCACCAGCCATTTCTATTGGCAACACGCCTGTTCCTGTTCCGCCGATTGCATCACCAATTTTAATGGGATCTGTAGCAAATTCAATACCAAGACCTTCAGCAAAGGATTGGGCTTTACTGTAACCAACAGCTTCTAACGTTTTGACTGCAGGTACGTTTAATGATTCTTTTAATGCATAGCGAGCAGTCATCCATCCTTGATAGCTATGATTGTAATTTTCGATAACCGCATTTGTACCTTCAATTGGGTATGGTTCATCGTCATTTAATTGGTGGTAGGTCGACCACTGTAAATTTTCAATGGCTGGACCATATGAAACAACCGGTTTCATCGTTGAACCACCTTGTCGACCGTTCCCATCAATCGCATAGTTCCATCCGTTTTGTTCTCTGTTTCTTCCACCACCAATGGCACGAATGGCACCCGTCTGTGTATCGACAACAGTTAGACCAACTTGCATCTCCTCATCAGAAGAATAATCAATCGGATTATCCTCTTTATTACTTAATAAAAACTCGACATGTTCTTGGGCATTAGGATCAAGCGTCGTATAAACATTTAAACTATCTTTGTAAATGTCAGCACCTGTCTTTTCCATAACTTCATCGCGCACTTGTTGGATAAATCCTTCATATTTCACGAAATCTGAAGTCTTTTCCGTTAACAATGATGAAATATCTACATTACGTGCTTCATCTGCTTTATCTTGCGTAATTTTATTATGTTGTACCATTAAATCAAGTACCGTATTCATCCGTTCTTTTGCTAAGTCTGGATTAACAAACGGATCATAGGCGGTGGGGCGCTGTGGAAGTCCTGCCAATATGGCAGCTTCAGCTAGTGTTAATTCATTTAATTCTTTATCAAAATAAACTTCACTAGCCGTAGCAACACCATATGCCCCAGAGCCATAATAAATTTCATTCACATACATTTCCATAATTTCTTGTTTAGAATATTGTCGATCTAATTTTAACGCAAGCCATTGTTCTTGAACCTTTCGTTTCAACCTTTTATCATTCGATAAAAATGCACGCTTGACGACTTGTTGTGTGATCGTACTAGCTCCTTGTGACCCAAAGCCATTACGGAAATTGGCAATGACAGCTGCACCAATTCTTCTAAAATCAATTCCAATATGATCCTTAAATCTAGCATCTTCTGTAGCAATAATGGCATCTAATAAAACGGGCGGTAAATCATCATAATCAATTTTTGTTCGTTTCTCTGTTCCTAAATTTGCAAATTGCTCACCGTTCGTATCATATAACTTGGTTGATGCAGGAGCAGACAGCTTATCTGCATTAATATCAGGAGCAGTAGCAATATAATAAGTAAATAAAGCACCGAACCCAATGCCGATTAACAGTACACATAACATGGCGATCTTTATAATTCGTTTCCACATAGGCTTTTTTTGTTTGCTTTGTTGTTTTTGCTTTCTTCTTTCTATTCTAGATTGGTTCTTATTTGCCATTATTCGTTCCTCCGTTCTATATATAATACTTATCAATAATATCTAAATAATTGACTCTTGCGTGATATTGAATCGGTATTATATAGCCTTCCTTCTGAATAGTTTCATAGCGTATAGATTTTCTGCCACCATCAAATTGCTGATCCCAATGAGTAAATAACCGCTCAACAGGATAGAAAAACGTTTCTTGATATGAACTAAATCGTATGATCAAAAAACAAATGGCTTCATGATGACTGACTTGTCTCATATGTTCAATTTGATGCGTATGAATGTTACTTAACGGAAATGAATGTTTACTTTTGGTTTCTTTTGCTTCAAAATCAATATATCTCCCTTGATAAATACCATTATAATCCGTAGTTGACGGTTGCTTAAAATAGGCTTCTTTGATGACAGCTGCACTTCTTTTCGGATAATCAACATGTACAATTTGTACAGGTGTCGGTTTTTTATGAATGACTGCCATGTTTTGTTCTTGATAATATTGGTTGGTGATATTAATATCTTGTTCAAGTGTCATCCCACGGTTGCTGTACACTGGTTTTTGTCCTTTTAAGGAAGCTGAAAATTTAGATGACTTCTTTCCATTTGGATAATGCATCGTTATCCTCCTTATGCTAATCTATTACTATTATATAGAAAAGATAGAGGATTTGAAAATGATGGGTTATTGCTAGCTATATATTACGCGATTGTCAATCATTATGCAACGTTAGAAGTCGTTATTACTCATTATTTCCTAACTTATATATTCGCAAACATATTCATCATTTAGGGGGGAAAAAGAAAACTTGATGCATGAAAAAGCACCAAGTTTTTAAGTGAATGTCTAATTATTCTGTCATAACCTATGTTGATGGTCGGTTTGGGCCATCGATTTTCTTTTCACCTTGGGTAGGAATTTCTTTGTTACGAGCCTCACGTTTCATTTTAGATTTTTTCCCTTTGTTTACACGCATCGATATCCCTCCTTTATTGTTAGTTTGACAATCTATGCTAAAGCTATGCACAACTTGAAAAGAATTGTCTGTTTCTTTCTAGTTTTGTCACTCATGAAGGAATATCACTTTTATTCATGAATTAGACATAATAAGGGAGGGAGAAATAGAATGAAAAATGAGAAAACATATACGAAAATGGAAGTCGTGAATCGAATCGAACAGATGATTTATATGATGGAACACATTGAACATCGTATGGAAAGACAACTTGAATATCCAAACACGCAAACATTTCATAAATTGGTAAACCAGAATGTAAAAATCTCATGATCGGTATTCTCTCGCTATACCAAATGTTTCTTTCGTGATACAGTAGTATTGTGAAGATGAACAGAGGGAGGTACGATTGTGTCTTTGCAAAACCAAACGAATGAATTACGTTCTTCATTAGAAAAATTAAGACAACATTATATCACACATGATAAGCCTGAAAATAAAAAAGATCCAGATTTCTTTCAATATGTAAAGGAAGAAACAACACCATTATTCGAACACATTGATCAGTGGCAAAAAGAAGCTGAAAAATTTGTTCAGCATCGAGAAGTGAACGTTCATCCACAGCAAGTAGAAGATACTGCTGAGAATGTAAAGCTCCTTTTATTACACAGTTACTATATTGATGTGCGACGTAAACGTTATATGGAATTATATCACTCGGTGTTATACGTGTTTCAACTTATAGAGAATGATATTGCCAATAACCCTTCATTAGCCAATCAATCACACTGAGTCATTAAAAATTTTTTAAAATTATCAAATATAGGTAACTGCCATAGACAACTTTCACTATGGGACATACGCTAGTATAGACCAAATAACTAGTGAGGTGATGAAATGAGACACATGAGACCGTTTGGTAGACCGAGATGTCAGATGCCATCCAATACCGTCGTCTGCCCAACTAAATCAAATGTCGTTCACACTTGTAGTGAAAGTGAAGTCAATTATATTCATCCGTCCCATACGACAGTCGTTAACCACCACTTGGTAAAAAATAAACATCATTATCCGCATACTACTTCGTATGAGAACACGGTTAATCAAGTAAACATGAATGCAGGGCCAGGGAATCCTATGAATCAAAACCCAATGAATCAAAATCCGATGGGACAAAATCCAATGACACAAGGAAATTCTCCTTTTGGTAATTGCCCTCGTTAATTGAAGTGACGTTGACTGTTAGTAATGATTTCTCAATCTTTACTAGCAGTCCTCTTTTTATTTTACGATCGTCGACCAAATAACAAACTTTGCCTAGATAATTCACGAAAATTCCTTTATACTAGAGATGGTTTCAAACAAATCAATGGATTGGATAATTCGTCATGAACATCATTACAATTACTGGAAATAAACCAATGGAATTAAATATCCGTAATGAAAAAGATGAACGTATTCGTTACATAAAAAAAGCCATTCGTCAACGAGTAGAAGCCTTGTTAGACAATGGCTTAGAGTGGGTCATTATCTCTGGTCAAATGGGAGTTGAATTGTGGGCTGGAGAAATTGTGTTACAATTAAAAAAAGATTATCCGATTAAATTAGCCATGATACCGCCGTTTTTAGATGTTGAATCACGCTGGCCTGAGCATTATCAACAACAATTTCAACAAGTTGCAAGCGGTGCCGACTTTTACAAACCATTACACAATCAAACATATCAAAGTCGGAGTCAATTTATTCAAAAAGATTATTGGTTGATTCATAAAACGGATGGATGTGTAATACTAGTAGATGAAGAGTACCCAGGTAGTGTAAAATATTTTATGGATAAGGCAAAATCAGCCCAAGAATCGACTAATTACATCATTCAATTGATCACTCCACTTGATTTAGAGGAATTGGTAAGAGAAGAATCAGACGATATGTAAATCAGAGTAAATCGTACATCAATCGAACAAAAAGCAATAATGACAATGAGGTGAGAAGATATGGCAAATCAGTTAACAGGCAAAGATATTTTGGAGAAAAACTTTAAAACTTCGATGCGTGGTTATAATCAAGAAGAAGTGGATGAGTTTTTAGATATGATTATCCAAGATTATGAATACTTTCAACAAGAAATTCATCAATTGAAACAAGAGAATGATCGCATGAAGAAACAATCAGAAACCAGAATGCGAACCACACCATCGAATCATCAAGTGAACTATGATATTCTCAAAAGACTGTCCAATTTAGAAAAAGCGGTGTTTGGGAAAAAATATGAAGAAGATTCATAAGATGTAAGTGGTAGTAATTATTACTATTGAACGTTGTATTGGTTATGTTATAATGAATATTAGTGTTTATAGAAGGAATGGATGTCTCGTAATCGCTGCACAGTGATTTGTGTAGAGGAAAGTCCATGCTCACACATGCTGAGATGCTTGTAGTGTTCGTGCTTGACGAAACCATAAGTCAAGGTAACCTTCTTCGAAAAGGTTAACGGCAGGAAAAATACCTGTGTCCTAATGGGATATGGTATGAATACTTTGAAAGTGCCACAGTGACGAAGCTAAATAGGAAACTATTTAGGTGGAACGCGGTAAACCCCTCGAGTGAGCAACCCAAATATTGGTAGGGGCACCTTCTATTAGGGAAATCAACCGAATGAAGGACAAGCATTGTTTCGATGCTTGTAGACAGATGATTACGCCTATCCGTACGAGGCTGACCACCGCTAGATAGTACGATAGGACAGAACATGGCTTACAGACATTCATTCGGTCGACTATACTTGCATTTTCAAAATCCCCTTTACAGTAAAAGGGGGTTGTTTTATATAAAAAGTCTATAATATACATATTTGCACAGGAAGGACGTCCGGTGATGAACTCATATATAACTATTATTGCAACTGCAGCAATGGGACTTGAATCAATTGTAGCCCAAGAAGTAAAAAGATTAGGGTATTCTGAAGTGAATGTAGAAAATGGTAAGGTTCGCTTTGAAGCAGATATTCAAGCGGTTATTCGATGTAATCTGTGGCTACGTTCTGCAGATCGAGTGAAGATTCTAATTGGTGAATTTGAGGCAACTTCTTATGATGAGTTGTTCGAACAAACAAAATCCTTACCATGGGGTGACTATATCCCAGAAGATGGTGAGTTTCCAGTCATCGGTAAGTCCGTCAAGTCAAAACTATATAGCGTGCCAGATTGTCAATCAATTGTAAAAAAGGCAATCGTCGAAAAATTAAAGAAACAACATGGCATTGCCCAATGGTTACCAGAGACAGGTTCATTATACCGAGTGGAAGTGGCCCTACATAAAAATAAAGTGGAGTTAACGCTCGATAGTTCAGGATCCGGTTTACATAAAAGAGGCTACCGCTATCAGCAAGGAGATGCACCATTAAAAGAAACTCTTGCTGCAGCTTTAATTCAATTAACGAATTGGCATCCGGATCAACCATTTTACGACCTTTTTTGCGGGTCAGGAACGATACCGATTGAGGCTGCACTAATCGGACAAAATATTGCGCCAGGATTTAATCGTTCATTTGTTTCTGAAGAATGGGAGTGGGTATCTTCAGAAGCTTGGGAGCGTGGTTTAGAAGAGGCCGAGGATCTAGCGAATTATGATCAACCATTAGCCATTTACGGTTCTGATATTCGTCATGAAATGGTTGAAGCGTCAAAAACTAATGCGTTTGAAGCAGGTTTAGGTGACCTCATTCAATGGAAACAAATGCAAGCATCAGATTTTGCCTCGGATCAATCGATTGGCTATATCGTCAGTAATCCACCATATGGCGAACGATTAGGTGACAAGAAAAAAATAGAAGAAACATACAAACAATTAGGCACTGTATTACGCGATTATCCCGGTTGGAGCATTTATATGTTAACAGCTAATGAACAATTTGAATCATTGTTTGGACAAAAGGCAACCAAGAAACGGAAACTGTTTAATGGCTTTATTAAAACGGATTACTATCAATATTTCGGAAAACGAATCTAAAACGAGAGAGCGTCGAGAAACCAAGGGAACATAACGATAAGCGGGGGATATGCTTGGACGAACACGAGGTGCTAGCTTACTTTTTAGAACATCTATGGACAAAAGGGTTTAAATTAACAGACGAAGAAGTACGTTTCATTTATTTTGGAAAAAAATATACGAATGCATCGGTTTCGCAAGTCAAATTAGCTGTTACTTTTACGCTTCAACTTCAGTTATCATTTGATCGAAGCTTTTATATAAGTTTATTAGAATTATTTGAAAAACATGCCGTTGTCCAAACTGCAGAAGCGCGCCAATTATTAATAGAAACAGGCATGATGAAAGAAAAGTGATTACATATCCTTTAGCGTTTGGCGCGCAAGTTTATCCGCTTGGCCGTTTTGTTTTTCTGGGATCCACTTGATAAAAAAATACGGAACAGCATCGGCCAGCTGTGTAATACGTGCTAAGTACGGCTGAAATTGCGCATTGCCCGTATAATTTTTTTCGATGGTATCAACAACGACTTTAGAATCGGACCTAAAAGAGAGAATTTCATGAGGGTAATACTCAATCGATAACTGTAATGCTCGTTCGACAGCGTAAAACTCAGCTTCATGATTGGAATAGGTACCAATTGCTTCGGTCATGACTTCCTGTTGTTTGTCTTTTTTCCATACAATCGCAATAGCACTTGGACCAGGATTCCCTTTGGTTGCAGCGTCAGTATAAACTTCTAACAAAACGTCATTTCCTCCTAACCGTATGAATTCTGTTCTATTACAAAAGGCGATGGTAAAAACCACCGCCTGTCATTTACAATTTATTGTTTTACTACATTAGCTGCTTGTGGGCCTCTTTCACCTTCAACAATATCGAAAGTAACGTTTTGACCTTCTTCTAACGTTTTGAAACCTTCTTCTTGAATAGCGGAATAGTGTACAAATACGTCATTTCCTTCTTCAAGTTGGATAAAACCATAACCTTTTTCCGCGTTAAACCATTTTACTGTACCGTTTTCCATGTTTCTTTTCCTCCTAAAACCTTTCACGTAAAGCACGTGTTAATACAAACAAGATGGTGCTGGATACAAAAAATAGCTTCTACAGAAGTATAGGATCACCATTCCTTTGACTTCTATGGAAGCTACTTGATAATAATGAACCCAAACCTCTTCTTTGCTTATTCCTACTATAGCGTAAATTCACAAAAACGTCAAGAAATCATAAGAAAAATCCATTTCTCGATTCACTATTCACCGACTTATATGATATCTTATTCAAAACAAACATACGAGATAGGGAAGGTAAGCATAATGATATTGATTGGTCTAACGGGTTGGGGTGATCACCCAGCAATTACAGCGGAGCGACAAGCGAATGAACATAAATTATATCGATACAGTTCGCATTTTCCTGTTGTGGAGGTTGATAGTTCATTTTATGCCATTCAACCCGCAAAAAATTATCACCAATGGATAGCGCAAACCCCTAACCGGTTTCAATTTGTTATCAAGGCATTTCAAGCCTTAACAGGGCATGACCGAAAAGAACGTAGCAATTTTGAAGTAAAAGAAATGGTTCAGTCCTTTATCGAATCCATTCAACCTGTTATTGAATCCAATAAGTTACACTCTGTATTATTCCAGTTTCCGCCTTGGTTCCGTTTAAACAAATCAAATATTCAGAAGTTAATCAAGCTTAAAGATTGGATTGGTGATATTCCCGCTTCCATTGAATTTCGAAATCGTACGTGGTTCGGTAAATATACGAGAGATACGATGATGTTTTTACAGGAAGAAAACTGGATCCATACAATATGTGATGAGCCTCAAGCAGGTGAAAGTTCGATTCCGATTGTTTTTCCCGAATCGAATCAATCAAAAGTTTTAATTCGATTTCACGGAAGAAATGTTCATGGATGGAACAACCACGGCCAAGAAAATTGGCGAGAAGTACGTTTTTTATATCGTTATCGCCAAACCGAATTAGAAGAATGGGCAGAAAGAATACAACATCTCAAACAGAAGACAAACGATATAACGATTTTGTTTAATAATAATTCAGGTGGAGATGCTTATGACAATGCCAAACAATTTATGGATATACTTGATATTTCATATGATGGGTTGCATCCGAAACAAATGAACTTATTTGAGGACTTACTGTAATACCCGTTTGGCACCCAAGTAACGTTGATTCCAGTAAGACTCTTCTAAGTTACTAATGGCCACACCGTTTGATTCACCTGCATGAATAAATTGATTGTTTCCTAGATAAATCCCTGCGTGTGAAGGACCTGGCTTATAGGTTTCGAAAAAAACGATATCACCGACAGATGGTTTTTCAATCGATTGGCCACTATTGTAAATTTGATTCACAGTTCTGGGGAGCGACTTGCCTGCTTTATTATATACGTATTGCAGATATCCACTGCAATCAAAGCCATTGGCGGTTGTTCCTCCCCATATATATGGGGTTCCAATATAATCCTTGGCGATACGCACGATAGCTGAAGCATCACCTGAGGCCATTATTAGTTTTGATGATGATTGTTCCGAACGTTTCGTATCAAAGGTTGTTGAAGTTTGCGATGTATCAGCCTTTGGCTCTGCTTCAATATGAACCGCTTCTAATCCCCGGTCCTCACGGTACATTTGTAAAGCGTGATCTGTTTTTTTACCATAAATGCCATCAATAGATCCCTTATAATAGCCAAAGTAGTAAAGTGCTTCTTGGATCGATCGGACTCGATCACCAGTTGCCCCTAGTGTCAAATCATCTTCTTGTGTTAATATGTCTTGATAAGTTTCCTCTTCTTCATCAATGATTTTCGTAACTGTATTTGAATCGGCCTCACCGTTTGCTTCAAGTTGATGATCTCGTTGGAATTTTTTTAACGCATATTCTGTTAAAATACCGAACTCACCATCCAACGAAGAATCATAATAAGAAAGCTTTTGTAGCTTAAATTGTAACATACGGACAGAATCATGTTGCTGCCCATATTTCAACATATCGGATTGTTCTAATATTTGATTTTGCATCATTGGATAAGCATCTACATATAATGCGAACGGCTGACTAAAGGCAAAACCATACGCAACGGAGTGTTTTACTACTTGTGACAATTGATTTTGCAAAAACATAAAACCACCCCTTTGTCGTAATTACTTTTCAAGAAAATTTATGTTAAAATAAATCAGACTATGATAAAATCTCACTTTTGTTACGTGTTTGTAATAAAATGTTATAGATTTGTGAACAAGGAGAAGATATAGATGCAAACAAGTGAACAGGCCTACTTGGATCTTTGTAACAAAGTACTCAATGAAGGAAATAAAAAATCAGACCGTACGAACACTGGTACATTATCGGTGTTTGGTCATCAAATGCGATTTTCTTTACGTGACGGATTTCCATTGTTAACTACGAAATACATACCATTTCGATTGATTGTCAGTGAATTATTATGGTTTATGAAAGGTGACACCAATATTCGTTATTTATTAGAGCACAATAATAATATTTGGAATGAATGGGCATTTAAACAATGGATTGAAAGTGAAGAATACGATGGACCAGATATGACAGATTTCGGTCATCGCTCACAAAATGATCCACATTTTCGTGATAGGTATCATCAACAAATGGAACATTTTAAAGAAATGATCTTATCAGATGATAAATTTGCGCAGCGTTTTGGCGACTTAGGCAATGTATATGGTGCACAATGGCGAGACTGGAAAACATCACAAGGTGAAACGATCGATCAATTCAAACAAGTGATTCAATCGATTAAAGAAAAGCCTGATTCTCGTCGTCATATCGTAACGGCATGGAATCCAGAAGACGTACCACACATGGCGCTTCCCCCTTGTCATACATTGTTTCAATTTTATGTAGCTGACGGGAAGTTAAGTTGTCAATTATACCAAAGAAGTGGTGATATTTTTATTGGCATTCCGTTTAATATTGCTAGCTATGCGCTCTTAACACATTTGGTCGCTCATGAATGTCAGCTTGAAGTAGGTGAATTCATCCATACAATTGGCGATGCCCATATTTATACCAATCATTTGCAACAAGTCCAAACTCAATTAAACCGATCACCGCGTCAGTTGCCGACTTTATCAATTAATTCAGCCAAGCAATCGATATTTGATTTACAGGTTGAAGATATTATGATTGAAGATTATGAACCACATCCTGCGATTAAAGCACCCATTGCGGTTTAGAAAGGAGTGTTTTTGTTGATCTCATTACTTTTTGCAATGGATAAAAATCGAGTCATTGGAAAAGATCATACTTTACCTTGGTATTTACCGAATGATTTAAAATTTTTTAAACGACTCACCACGTCACAGACCATTATAATGGGACGGAAAACGTTTGATTCGATGAACGGTCCATTGCCGAATCGAAACAACATTGTCATCACTCATGATCAAAGTTTCACACATCCGGATTGTAAGGTGATACACAACATCGAAGATATTCAGAAATTAAACCAAGAGCAACCGAATCAAGAATGGTTTGTCATTGGTGGCGAGGAAATTTTTCGTCAAGTCCTTGATTTTGCTGATCGGATTTATATGACCTATATTGACGCTAGCTTTGAAGGGGATACTTTTTTCCCAACATTTGATGGCTCCAATTGGGAAATGACAGATAAACAAATGGGCGTTACAGATGAAAAAAACAAATACGACCACTATTTTATTACATACGATCGAAAAAAATAGTATGATACAAAAGACAAGTGTTGCAAAACATGATATGATGAAAATAGGTAGGAACGGGGTGGATACATATGTTTAGTACAATCGGATTTCCTGGATTAATTCTAATCTTAATTATCGCACTACTGATTTTTGGTCCGTCTAAGTTACCTGAAATTGGACGAGCAACAGGAGATACATTAAAAGAATTCAAGCAATCAACGCGTGAATCGAATGAAAATGAGGAACAAAAGTAACGATACAGATTAGGTCTGCTAAAGAGGTGAGAAAATGTTATCAAATATTGGTTTCCCCGGTTTGATTCTTATTTTAATTATTGCACTTGTGATCTTTGGTCCATCAAAATTGCCTGAAATCGGTAAAGCTGTCGGAAGTTCGTTAAAAGAGTTTAAAAAAGCAACCAAAGATATAATGGATGACGATGAATCGAATCGTTCAGATCAGAAGAAACAATAAGATGTAAAAGGTCTAACTTTTACATCTTTTTTCACGTATTGGCAGTGACATGGTGAAGGGAAGGAACATATATGACGGAAGACAAACAATTACAAGATCAAAAAGAAATGGGATACTTGGACCATTTTTCTGAGTTGCGCAAACGTCTGGTTTGGACGGCGCTTATTTTTGTCGGTTTCTTTGGTCTAGGTATTTATTTTGTTGAGGATATTCGAGATTTCTTCTTACGTGATACAGATCTAACACTTCATCTGATTGCACCAGAAGAAATTATTTGGATCATTATTATGATTGCGTTTATTGTTGCGCTTGCAGGAACATTACCGTTTCTATGTTTGCAAATTTGGTTATTCGTTCGACCTGGTTTAACAGCACATGAAAAACGAGTATCATTAGCATATATTCCTGCTGTATTTTTATTATTTCTTGGTGGCTTAATATTTGGATATTTTATTTTTATTCAATTAATTCTACCGTTCGTTTTATCATTAAATGATGGTATGTTTGAAACGATGATTACCGTACAAAATTATTTTCGTTTTATGTTCCGAGTGACATTGCCGTTTGCTGTATTTTTTGAAGTGCCAATCATATCGATGTTCTTAACCAGTTTAGGAGTCGTAACGCCGTTCTTTTTACACAAAATGCGTAAATACGCTTATTTTATTTTGATTATAATTGGAACCATGATTTCACCACCAGATTTTATATTACAAATTGTTGTTGCGATTCCTTTAATTGTTTTATATGAAATTAGTATCATCTTATCACGGATTGTATATCGCAAGAAGCAAGCGAAACAACAAGCAACATTAGAAGAGTAAAGGGTGATGTGTATGAAATCTTTTTACCATTTTATGATGCGTTATCGAGGAAGCGGGACGAATCATACGAATCAATTAGCAAATTGGATGTTTCATGAACACGATTTTCCAAAACAAGCAACTGATTATCATACAATTAGTCAATATTTAGAATGGCACAGTCCTTTCACAAAAGCGATCGCTACTTTTGACAGGCTTTGGGACGAATACCAAGAAGAAGAAAACCATGAGTAAAAGAGTGAGCTCATGGTTTTCTTAATTCATCGTTTGGATGTCAACAATATTTCCAACCGGTAACCACACAGATTCACCCGATCCGTTATTGTTAAAGTAGATGGCCTGACGGTGGAGGTCAAGTGATTGGATGCGTCCCATCATTGTGTGAAAATAGCCATTTTTATATAATTTGATTTCCACGTGGGATTGTTCGTTCACAGCATCATGCAAACGTTCATTCAATTCTGTTAAGTAGTCTGGGTCTAAAATCGGTCTCTTTTGCTTTTGATCCTCTTCAACCATTCTCTCTAGCTTTTCCGCGTGTTCTGGTAACATTAAAGACGTCCATTTGATCGCGCCACGATCATAAATCATTTGCATCACCTCTTCATTACTTTAACACAAACATATGTTCTTATACAATAGACAACGATTGTATGTTCGATTATAATAGATAATACATTAGGGGAAAGGATTGGTGAAACCCATGAAGATATTACATACAGGCGATTGGCATTTAGGAAAAATTGTACATGGAATTCATATGACAGAGGATCAAAAATATGTGATCGATCAAATCATTCAATGCGTTGAAAAAGAACAACCAGATGTTGTGATTATCGCGGGGGATTTGTATGATCGTTCCGTTCCACCAAAAGATGCGGTCGAACTGTTAAATGATGCACTTACAGCGATTTGTGTGCAGCAAAACACCCCTGTACTGGCAATATCGGGAAATCATGACAGTGCCGATCGGCTCGGTTTTGGTGCTTCACTTTTTCGCGGGCAACAATTATATATTCATACAGAAATAGGTCAAGCACTGACTCCTATAACATTAGAAGATGGAGCAGGGGCCATTGATTTTTATGCAGTACCTTATACTGAACCAGAAGAAGTCGCCGCGTTTTTCGAAGATGATCATATTGATACACATCATAAAGCCATGGAGAGAATGGTACAAGAAATTGAGGCAACCATGAACACAAATCACCGCAACATCTTCATTGGGCATACGTTTTTACGTGGAGGAGAAGAAACTGAATCGGAGGAGAGATTGACGGTGATTGGTGGCACACCTTATGTGGAGGCAGAATTGCTGGATTCATTTGATTATGTGGCTTTAGGCCATCTGCATCAAGCGCAAAAAATTACTTCACCACACCTTCGATATTCTGGATCAATCCTTAAATATTCATTCTCAGAAGCCAATCATCAAAAAAGTATAACACTGCTTGAAATCGATGAACATCAAAAGGTCGAATGTGAGAAAATACCACTACATCCTCGCCGCGATATGCGAATCGTTGAAGGTTACTTTAATGATTTCATCGAGGAACGTGTGATTCGTAAGACAGAAGATTATCTTCATATCCAATTGCTCGACGATGGACAAATTAACGATCCTGTATCAAGACTGCGAGAGTTGTTTCCTAATATTTTACGCTTGGAACGAAAAAACTTTTTTACACAACAGTCGTTAACGGACATTCAGCAAATGAAAGAAAGACAAACGATGACACATGAAGAATTATTCGCGGCATTTTACAAAGAAATAAAAGGGGAAGAAATGCCAAAAGAAAGAGAGCGTTATGTATACAAATGGATTCAATCTTTAATGAAAGAGGAGAGAAATCACTAATATGCGAGCGATACGTTTAGAAATGCATGCTTTCGGACCCTATCGACAAAAACAAGTGATCGATTTTAATCAATTGGAGAAAGAACCGATTTTTTTAATTACTGGACCAACGGGAGCTGGAAAAACGACGATTTTTGATGCGATTTGTTTTAGTTTATACGGGAGAGCCAGTGGGAGTGAGCGGGACCAAGATAGCTTACGTAGTCATTTTGCAACCAATGATGAACGGACAAGTGTTGCCTTTAGCTTTATGTTACATCAGAAGGTTTATCAAATAAAACGCTGGCCCAAACAATTAAAGCCAAAAGTTCGCGGGGAAGGGTATACTGAAGAACCTGCAAGTGCTAGTTTATATCAAAAAGATCCAGATGGTACATGGAAATTAGTCGAGTCAAAAATAAAAGAAGTAAATGAAGTGATCTATGACTTAATCGGATTAGATTATGAGCAATTTCGAAAAATGATGATGATCCCCCAAGGCGAATTCCGTAAACTAATATCTGAAAATAGTAAAGAGCGAGAGGAGGTTTTGCAAAAAATATTTCATACGTATTTTTATCGGGATTTAACTGAGAAAATGAGACAAGAATCTAAACAGTTACAAGAAGCTATGAATGAGATTCAATGGAAAATGAAACAAGAAACAGTGAGCATCTTGAATGAGGAAGATGAGGAGGGTGATTCAAACCTTTTTCAACGTGTAGAAACCAATATCGAAACACAAAAACAAGCACAAAAGCAACAAGAGTCTGAACTCAAACAAATGAAAGAACAATTGGAACAGTTACGTAAAGAATTTTATGAAAAACAAAAAATCAATGAATGGTTTCAAGAATTAGAAGAAAAGAAGCTTGAACGAAAGCAACTAGCGGATAAAGAAAAAGAGATCAATGATAAGCAAACGCACATCGAACGAGCGGCGCGTGCTGAACAATTAGAACCTTTAGAGCAACAATTTAATCAGCGTAAACAAGAGTGGAGTACACAAGAAGAGCAAGTTCAAACGATGCAGCAACAATTAGAGAAGCAAACGAACGATTTTATGACCATTGAGCGGAACTACCAACGTGAACAAGAAAAGGAAGAAACACGCGAAGCGCTAAAAAAGACAATTCATGAACAGCAATCTCTCGCAGAAAAACTAACAGACTATCAATCAAATACCGATCAATTAAAACAACTAGAGGAGACAATAAAACAACTTCAGTCACAAGAGAAAACGAAAACAGAACAAATACAACAACTTGAGCAAGAAAAAGACAATCAATATCAAAAGCAACAACACATCCATGAGGTCACACAACGCATGCAAGAGTATACTCATCAACTCGAATATGTGAAACAAAAACAAAGCACATGCCAAGAGTTGATCGAAGAGGCCGAACAATTAAAACATTTTCGACAGCAATATAAGCAAATAAATAATGAAAGTCAAAAGCTTGATCAACAGCTAACCTACCAAAAACAACGTTACGAACAACTTGATAAAGAACGAAAAGCACATGCTGCTGTCATGTTAGCGGAAGAATTGCAATCAGATGCACCGTGCCCCGTATGTGGATCGACACATCACCCGGAAAAAGCCAATCAAACAGCAAATGTAATCACAGATGAAATGGTAGAAAACGCCTATCAAGAAGTCTTAAAACAAGAAGAGGAAAAACGGAAAATAGATGAACAACTCATTCAAGTTCGCGAAAAAGGTGAAGCCAAAAAAGAAGTCGTTCAACGCTTTGAACAAACAATTATTGAGGAGTTAACATACTATCAAGTCGACACATGGAAGGATTTATCTAAGCAATTGTCGAATCGATTGTCAACTCTTTATGATTACCAGCAAAAAGAACAGACGAATTTACAACAATTGAAAAAAGAAGTTCAACAAATTAACGATATACAAGAACAGATCGATCAACTGAAACAAAAAAAAGAGGAAACTTCCGAGCGCCTTGAAACGTCCAAACAATCCTATCAAGAGTTACACTATAAAGTGACGGCACTAGAAGAGTCTTTGCCTGATGATTTTGATTCGGTGGCGCAATTTTATCAAGAGTTGGAGCAGAAGAAGCAAACGTATCAACAGATGCTTGAGAATTGGCGAAATGTTCAACAGCAATATGAGCAAGAAAAATTAGCACTCACTGAGCAACAAACCAAATTAGAACAAGCTCAAATTTTTGCTGACACATTAAAGTCTACTTATCAAACTGAAGCGGATAAATTTTACCGAGCGATCAGCGAAAAAGGATTTACATCTACTCAAGATTACCAATCGGCAAAACTTGATAAAAATGAGCGAGAGCGCCTTGAAAAAGAGATTCAGTACTATCAGGAAAGAAAACAAATCGTTACGAACCGAGTAAACGAATTAAAAACAGCATTAGAAAATAAAGAAAAACCAGACTTATACGAACTAGAAACAAAGATACAAGAGATAGCAGACAAGCAAGATGAACGAACAAAGGGACTACAAACGATAAAATTAAAGTTACAACAGTTACAAGAAACAAAAGAACAATTACATCAATGGTCCAAGGAATATCAAGCGTTAGAAGAAAAATATTATGATGTTGGCGAATTGGCACAGTTAGCACGTGGTGATAATGCAGCACGTCTATCACTCGAACGTTTTGTATTAGCGACATTTCTTGATGAAATATTATTGCAAGCCAATTTACGCTTTGATGAGATGACCGACCATCGTTATCAACTCGTACGCAGTGATGAACTCGCCAAACGTGGTGCGCAAAGCGGACTAGATTTAGAAGTGTTAGACCATTTTACAGGGAGTAAGCGTTCAGTGAAAACATTGTCTGGAGGGGAAGGATTTAAAGCAGCGTTAAGCTTAGCTCTTGGTATGGCAGATATTATACAGGCACATGCAGGCGGTGTTCAGTTAGATACATTATTTATTGATGAAGGATTTGGCACATTAGATGAGATATCATTAGAACAAGCGATAAAATGTTTGAAAGATCTGCAACAAGATCATCGCTTAATCGGTGTCATATCTCATGTGCACCAACTAAAAGAAGAAATTAAAGCCAAACTCGTTGTAGAGACTTCAAATCATGGTTCAACTGCTACGTTTCAATTTGATTAATCATACGAATAGACAATTTCAAGCAAGAACAAACATGATCACACATATACGCTAGTCAATTCATTCAATATCTTGTCGCTTCTTGCGCTTGCCCGGGAAATAAACCGGTAATGAAGAGGAAATATGAGTGGTGCCTATATCAATTCATCCGCCGACACATATGCTAGTAATAAAGAGTATGGGAAGGAGATGCATATGTTTCGACCACCACATCAACCGCCAAACATGTTTCCTCAACAGCCATTCCAAAATCAAGGGTTCTTTAGTGGATTGCCAAGTAGAGGGCCAATACCAGGGCAAGGCCCAAGTGGATTACAAGGAATCTTGCAGCGTCTGTTTTCTTCTTCATCTTCAACACCTGGGTTCATGCCACCTGGATCTGGTGTAACAAGTAGTGGGGGAAATATAATGAATACATTGAATAATGTCCAACAAGCACTAAAAGTGGCTCAACAAGCAACACCATTAATTAAAGAATACGGACCAATGGTTAAAAATGCGCCAAAGTTGATCCAAATGATGAAAGCCCTAAATGAGATCAATAACGAGGAAGATGATGAAAATGCAATAGCTGATTCGGATGACGGTAAAGAGAAAGTGAATATCAATGAATCGGATGAAGAATTAGACACTATTCTTGATGATATAGATGAACAAGTGAATGAAGATGAATTGAAAGAAATAAAGCCAAAGAAAGAGAACGGACAATCGAAACCGAAGTTATTTATATAATCATTCCATATGCGGAGCGCTTGCATTTTTACAATGAACGTAGCAAAATAATAGGTAACAATGGATAGAGGAGGCTTTTTGCATGGTAGCATCCTACGAAAAAGCAACGTTTGCAGGTGGCTGTTTTTGGTGTATGGTAGAGCCATTTGATCAACAACCAGGGATCATTGAAGTCGTATCTGGTTATACAGGTGGTGACAAGCCGAACCCAACATATGAGGAAGTATGTACGAATACAACGGGCCACAGAGAAGCGGTTCAAATCACTTTTGACCCTCATGTATTTTCGTATCAGAAATTATTAGACATCTTTTGGCAACAAATTGATCCAACCGATGCAGGCGGTCAATTTAATGATCGAGGCGACTCCTATAAAACAGCCATCTTTTATCATAATGAAGAACAAAAGCGATTAGCTGAGCAGTCAAAACAACGACTAGAAGAAAGCGGAACATTCCAAGAACCGATAGTGACAGATATTTTGCCTGCCAAAACATTTTATTCAGCTGAAGAAGAACATCAAGATTATTATAAAAAACAATCATTTCATTATCAGTTGTATAAGAAAGGTTCAGGCAGAGCTGACTTTATTAAGAAATATTGGAAAGACATTGATTCTAAAGAAGAACTAAAAAAGAAACTTACTCCTATTCAGTATCATGTAACACAAGAAAATGGAACCGAGCGCCCGTTCGATAATGAATATTGGAATAACCAAAAAGAAGGTCTGTATGTCGATATCGTGAGCGGAGAACCGTTATTTACAACCAATGAACAGTATGACGCAGGATGTGGCTGGCCAAGTTTTACTCAACCACTCAATCGGAATGCGTTAAAAGAAAATTTAGATACATCCCATGGCATGAGACGAATTGAAGTACGAAGTGATGAAGCGGATTCGCATCTCGGTCACGTCTTTGATGATGGTCCGATAGATCAAGGTGGTATGCGCTATTGTATTAATTCAGCGGCACTTCGTTTTATACCGAAAGAAGATTTAACAAAAGAAGGCTTTGAACAATATAAACATTTATTTGAATAATAACGAAGCTTCCCTTTCTAAGAGGGGAGCTTTTCGTACATGTGAGGTTGTGGCATTATATGAAAAATCAGCTATTTTCGTATATGTATATTTATTCTATATCCCTAGTGGGGACCAGTTTGTTTTTATTATTACATATCCCGCTACCTTGGATTTTAGGACCACTTGTTGCCATTTTTGTTCTGAAACAGATTCATCAACAACAATTTTTGATGCATCCCATGTTACGTAACATCAGCTTTACGATTACAGGTATACAAATTGGTGCTACTTTTACGGCAACAACAATTGATAAAGTCGTTCCATACTTTCTACCTTTCACCTTGTTAACATGTGTGATCATAGGCGTCTGTATTGCAAGCGGATACGCCATTGCAAAGTGGACAGACATTCATTTACCGACAAGCTTGTTAGGGAGTATACCAGGTGGATTATCTGTAATGGTCGCGATGAGTGATTCAACGAATGCCAATACGGGACTTGTTGCCATTTTTCACACTATTCGTTTAATGGCTGTGTTGTTTATTGTCCCACTCATAGCCAGTCAATTTTTTCTACAGGAAGGCTCCCAAGAAACAGCAAGTCAGATTGACGTGATCCATAATAGTCATCCAGCATGGTGGACGGTAGGTTTTTATGTTATCTTTTTTATCATCGCATACATATTTCGTTTTAAAGTTCCAGCGGCTTTTGTGATCATTCCTATGTTTTTCGTAGCTGCTAGTCAATTACTAGAATTCCCACTGATTTCTCTACATGAATCTATTTTTCATTTTGCCCAAATGACGATTGGGATGCACCTTGGATTATCGATTCTCATCAGCGATTTAAAAAAAGCTGGCAAATATACATTTATTTATTTAGGATTAAGTTGTTTTCTCATTTTCTTTTCAGTCATCTTAGGTATATTATTTGCACATTACTCAACATTAGACGTAGCAACTGCGATGTTAAGTCTTGCGCCAGGCGGACTAATTGAAATGGCCTTAACAGCTAACGAAGTCAATGGAGATCCATCGATTGTTGGTTCCTTACAATTAATCCGCATGTTATTTATTATTCTCATTTTACCCATTGGTTTAAAACCATTCATTAAAACTTATTGACGATAATCATATTATGTAAACTATTATACTGTTACTTGTCATTCGTTCGTAAAGCCTTTATTATAGAGAAGAGGGAGGGAATGTAAATGATCCATCAAGACTGGGAAAGTAATCGAACAATCAAAACGATTGAATGCGTTCATACAAATGCACAAAAATTTAAAGTAGATACCGTATTAACTCCTGGGAATACTTACGAAGTGAAAAATGAAACAGATGAGTTTTATTTTGTCATAGATAATACAAATCGCATCGCTGGATTTAAAAAGGAATATTTTAAAGAACTGTAACGACAAAGCCTTAGATAAGGTTTAATCGATAGCAAAGCGGGAAATAATAGATGAATAGGTTTTAACGATTTTAGGATCCCCCAACTAGGAGCTGATAGTATGAAACGAATCTTGCTTGTACGTCATTGTGATGCACTCGGTCAACATAAAGATTCACCCTTGACGAAAAAAGGGTTGCAACAGGCTTATGAGTTAGCTCGTTTGTTAGAAAGACAAAGTTTTTCTATTGATCATATCATTTGTAGTCCGTACTTACGTTCTGTAGAAAGCATTCGTCCGTTTGCTAATCGGATGAATATATCTATTAAAACGGATGAACGATTAAAAGAACGAGTGCTAAGCGAAGAGCCAGTTGATGATTGGTTGGAAATTCTAGAGGAGTCATTTCAAAATTATCAGCTA
Organism: Gracilibacillus halophilus YIM-C55.5; assembly: GCF_000359605.1. GTDB lineage: Bacteria > Bacillota > Bacilli > Bacillales > Amphibacillaceae > Gracilibacillus > Gracilibacillus halophilus. The sequence goes on along the minus strand of NZ_APML01000019.1, from coordinate 11,640 downwards.
AAGCTTCCTGGCGGGGAATCATCAAATGATGCTTTTTTGCGTGCCAATGAACTATTAGATGAGTGCATGACAAATGCAACAAATGAAAATTTTCTTTTGGTTACTCATGGCAATCTGTTAACACTTATGCTGAAAAAGTTCCATGCGGATGTAGGGTTTCAAGATTGGAAGAATTTATCAAACCCTGATGTGTATGTTGTTCAACGAATTGGTGGAGAATATATGGTTGAACGATTATGGGAAGAACCGAACCAATGGTAAACTTTTTCGTTTGTTTTACAACGGCAAACAAATAAGCTATAATGGCAATTAGAATTCAATGTGTACAAAGTCGTACATAAAATATAAAGTTTTACGTAAGAAGGAGGGGAACAATCTTGGCATTTGTTATTACATCACCTTGTGAAACAGAAAAAGCAGGCGAATGTGTAGAAGTTTGCCCTGTTGATTGTATAGAAGAAGGGAAAGATATGTTTTATATCGATCCAGACATATGCATCGATTGCGGCGCATGTGAGGCTGTATGTCCAGTCGAAGCGATTTATATGGAAGATGAAGTACCAGAAGAAGAAACAAAATATATTGAACTGAATCGTAAATTCTTCCAGGAAGAATAGAAGAGAAAACCGCTATGTTCAACATAGCGGTTTTTTAATATATAATTTTAAACTTTTTGAAATCTTCAAGCTTATGAATTTTAGTCTTTTGAACGTTTTTTACTTTAGCAAAGAACGATGGCCCTTTATGAATCGCTCGGAAGAAGTCTGAAAGAGATTGTTCATCACCTTGAGCTTCGATTTCTACTGATCCATCTTGTAAATTACGCACCCAACCTTTGATGTTATGCTCCAGAGCCGTTTGATACGTGAATTGTCTAAATCCGACACCTTGAACCCTTCCAGTAACAATTGCGTGAATCCGTTCCATAAAAATCACCTCACTTCTTTATCTATCCCTATTATAACCATTCGTCGCTCAATAGATAAAGCAATCGTATTACTCATAATTAAAATATAACCTTACAGAGTAATGAAACAATTTCCGTGTATTTTACATATTCTCAACTTTATTGGTAATAATAATTCTACAAGGTAACTGAACGTAGGTGGAAGGGGATTTTTTCATGAACCGACATATACCATTATGGCAATCCGAACAAGTAATCCAAGAGTTTCCTAAACTGAATGAAGATAAGAAAACAGATGTAACGATTATCGGTGGTGGAATCACTGGGATCACAACTGCATTTTTATTATCACAGCAAGGCGTACGCGTTGTATTAATTGATAGAAATCGCGTAGCTAATGGGACAACCGGGCATACAACAGCGAAGGTAACAGCACAACACGGTATGATCTATGATGAATTCATCCAACATTTCGGTACAGAATATGCTCGTCTGTATTACGAAAGTCAAAAAGAAGCAATGCGTCAAATTGAATCGATCATTGAATCGTTACAAATTGATTGTCAGTACGAAAAACAAGATGCGATTTTATACACTAATGATGAAAAACAACAAAAGAAACTAGAAAAGGAGCTAACCGCATATCAACAGTTAGACATTAAAGGGAACGAGGTGAGCGAATTACCATTTCACATTCCAGCTTCCTTCGCATTGAAAATGTCAAACCAGGCACAATTTCATCCCATCTTATATGTAAAGGGGATGATTGATGAATTAGCGAGAAATGACATTGAAATATATGAACAAACAGAAGCTGTAGATATTGAAAACAGTGATCACACGATCGTTCGTACAAACACACAGCATACGATTGTCTGTGATTATGTCGTACAAGCGTCACATTTTCCATTCTATGAAGGAGAAGCCTTTTATAGCGCTAGAATGTATCCTAGCCGTTCGTATCTTGCTGCATTTTCATCTAAGGAGATGTATCCCGGAGGTATGTATCTAAGTATTGACCAGCCGAAAAAAACCTTGCGAACCGTCACACATAACGGAAAAGAGTTATGGATCGTTGGTGGCGAGAACCATAAAACTGGTCAATATAAAAAGCAAACGTCACCATATCAATTATTACAGCAATTCGCGGAAAATTATTTACCTGTTGGAAACTGGGAATATCAATGGTCAGCGCAAGACTATACAACGTTAGATAAGATGCCATATATTGGACGTTTAAATAAAAATCGTCCAGAAATTTTAATTGCTACAGGATTTCGTAAATGGGGGATGACAAACAGCACGGTCGCTGCTGATTTGCTGTCAAAAATGATATTAGACAAAGAGTCACGTTATATCGATTTATATAGGCCGACGAGATTCCAAGCTGATCCAAGTTTAAGGAAACTGATCACAACGAACACAAATGTAGCAACTGAATATATACGAGGAAAATTTGCACAAGAAAGGCATACAGAAAATGAAATCAAGCCAGGTTCAGCGTTGAAAACCAAACAAAACGGCCAAGTCATCGGATTATACAAGGATAACGAACATAAAGTACATGCCATTGACACAACATGCACACATTTAGGCTGTGAAGTGAACTGGAATGATACGGAGAAATCGTGGGACTGTCCGTGTCATGGATCACGATTTACACCAGAAGGCAAAGTAATTGAAGGCCCAGCAATTAAAGATTTACCAAAAGTTCCGTATAATAATGATTAATACTCGATCATTTTTTATTTTGTCTCACTATCTTAAGTATACTTGTTATTTGAGATATTGAGACACTCCTTCTAAATTACTTCCGATAATGTATATTATGTAAACTAGAAAATAATTTTTATAGTGTGTCCATGTTATATATCTTTTACCCTCTTCTATATGAATATCTGTTTTACTATAGAATATATTGGTTAAACTGTTTCACATATATATTTATTGGTTTGATTATCACTTATTTGACGTTTTTTATATTGCTTACCTCCGTCGTTGTTGCTATGATAATTTAAAGAAATGATTTGTCAGGAGTGTAATTTTGCTAAAATTAAAAAGTATCATCGCCCTATTGTTGATCGCGGTTGGTTTCTGGTATTTTTATGGTGATACATATGAACGTTCGGGTCTATCAGGTGTTGCAAAAAACATTCGTACAGACGTAAGTGATTTCGTGACACAACCTGAATTTCAAAACACGTTGCACGCCATATCTGCGTATACAGAACGCTTACTCGAAAGATTAAGTCATCTTAATGAAGATAAAAATAATTCTGAAAGCGATACGCCTGAACAGCCTAAACTTAATCAGCCATCGGAACAAACTTTTTCCATCCATAATGTCGAAATTAATGATAATCGTTCGGAAGTCGAGGAAAAAGTCGGCAACCCTCAGAGATCTTCGGAGAATGATTATGGAGCCAACTGGTTTACCTATCACGATGAGTATCATAACTTTTTCATGGTAGCATATGATCAAGAAAATAAAGTGGCTGGACTTTATACGAATCAAGACCTCCTCTCTTCTGAAAAAGAAATTAGTTTTGAAACGAACAAGGATACCGTATTATCTACATTAAACGAACCGATTCAAACGATGCGAAAAGGACTTGTTCAATATCAAGTCGATGATACGGGCGAATACGACATTTTTCAAATCGATCAAAACTATGTCACGATCTTCTATGACAAACATGACAATTGGAAAATTGCTGCTATACAAATTATCCGGGAAGATCTTGAACAACAAAAAGAAGAATATTTCGGTGAACCAAGTAATGAATTGAGAAATGGGTTGGAAAAACAATTATTTGATCTAGTCAATGCTAGCAGAATCAAGCATGGCCTCTCCCCTTTATCTTGGGATCACTCAACTCTAACAACTTCTCGTGATCACAGTGAAGATATGGCACATAATCATTATTTCGGACATACGAACCTTGATGGTCAAAGCCCATTTGACCGACTTGAGGAAGACGGTGTGACGTACCGCATGGCTGGTGAAAATTTGGCTTCTGGCCAACCGAGTAGTATTTACGCACACGCTGGATTGATGAATTCCAAAGGACACAGAGAGAATATATTAAAAGAAGGATTTGAAACACTTTCAGTAGGCGTAGCGTTCAATGAAGAGGCACAACCGTTTTATACAGAAACGTTTCTTACAAAGTAAAAGTCAACACCATTGAAGTGTTGACTTTTTCATATTAATTTTTATCGTGCGGCTTTTTACCATGCTTTCTATCCCATTGTGGGACAAAATCATTTTCTTTCAGTTTTTCGTAATGTTCTTCTAAATGAGAAATAATCTTTCCTCCCTTTTCCTCTGAATATACACCGTATTCAACGTATTTCTCAACAATTTTCACCTGTTGTTCTAGTGCTTGTTGCTGGAGTTTAGCCATCTCATTTTGTTGTTCGTTTGTTAATTCCACATCTTGATGCTGTTCAGCGGTTACTGAAACAGCACCAATGCCTACCAAACCAAACACCATAACAATCATCATTATAAAACGCTTCATCTTTATACCTCCTCGTTAGCTATCGCTAATCATATCATGTGTAAAAATTTCTTTTATATCCGTACTTTTAACAATTAATATAAATTTTTTAGTTCCGGATCACTCTCATTAACGTACATTGACAACTGGAAAAATTGGAAATGAAATAGCAAGATATAAAGAACAAACGAGTAAACCAGATACGATAACGAAAAAGAGCAGGTCATAAAATGAGTAAGTTAATGGATAATAATACGTCCTCCCTTGCTCCGATTGTGAAAATTGCTTAGCCTCCATCGCTACAGCAATGCGATGGGCTCGGCGAATACTTTGTGCTAATAAAGGAATAGCGTACAATCGAATACGTTGATAAACACCTTTAATTCCCTTTTCATAATTTATCCCACGAATTTTCAAAGCCTGCCTTAAAACTTGAAACTCTTCCGCAATAATTGGCAACATACGAATAGCTGCCATAAAACTGTACGCATACTTTGGATGCAGTTTGAATTGCTGCATTAATGAATAAAAAAGTAAAACAGGTCGCGTCGTTAATGCAAAAATCAAGCCAAATAAGCCAAAAACAATGCTCCGAAGTCCTAAATGTAACCCTCGATAAAAACTTTCCTCTGTAATATGAATTATCCCGAAACGAAACCATGTGGTCTCACCATCACCGAATAACACCATTGCCACAGAAGTTGTCACGAAAATCAAGATAAACGGCGCAAAAAGAAGGCCAATCGTCACCCAGCGATGCCCTGTATAAAAAACGTACAACAAACTGGTGCCCATTCCAATATAGACAATCATATTCGGGTTATGAATAAAAATTAACCCAATAAAAATGATCATAAGTATTGAAAGTTTTACGCTCGGATTGACTTGATGCAACCAAGTCGTTCGATACGAGAAATTAAGTTGCATTGGTAAATGTCACCTCTTTTAACGATCGCATCGACAAGTTTCCTTGATGCATGTATCCTTTCTGAGTGGCAAACTGGTTTGAAATCGCATCATCGTGTGTCACCATCACAATGGCAGTTCCTAGTTTTTGTAATTGTTGAATCATGTTCATAATTTCAAACGTATTACGCGCATCTTGTCCGAACGTAGGTTCATCCAACAATACAAGCGGTGGACGATTGATGATGGCAGTCGCTATACTTAACCTTTTCTTTTCCCCTGTTGAAAGCTCATAAGGATGCTTCTTTTGGGTATGTTTTAAATGAATTTGTTGCAACATTTCGTCAATCCAATCATGCTTTTCTTCATCAGTGAGATCGATGTTAGTTAGTGAGAATTCAAGCTCTTTGTATACTTGATCAGTGACAAATTGTAATTCTGGATTTTGAAAGACAAAGCCAATTTGCTGATAAATAGGCTGATGATCGACAAATGAGTCAGGATTATAGATACAAGTACCAGCTGTCGACAACAGTTCGATTAATCCTAATAAGAACGTACTTTTTCCTGATCCGTTTATCCCGCGAATTGCGATCAAGTCACCTTTCGCAATTGTCATATTATCAACCGAAACCTGTTCTTTTTTATTCCGATAAACTTTGAAGTCAGACAATTGAACAAGAACATCTGCGTCTTTATGGTCTATGTCAGCAAACTGATGAAATGAATGAGAGCGGATATAATCATTCCATACGCCTGGATACCAAATACCATGTTCTTTCCATTGACTTCGATGTTGTTGCCATACTGTTTGCGGATTGTCATCTGCAACGATTTGTCCTTTTTGGTTGATAAAGACTACTCGATCTACATAATCAAGAACTTTTTCGATCTTATGTTCAACGATTACAACTGTTTGTTCTTTACTTACTTGCTTTATGGTGTCCCATACCCGTTGAGTCCCCTCTGGATCAAGCATCGCAGTTGGTTCATCCAGAAACAATATATCAGGCTGTAACGCCATTGCTGAGGCAATCGCTAGTCGTTGCTTCATGCCACCTGAGAGTTCCGAGATTTTCGTATGAGCATTCGTCAATTTCAAGCCGACAAGATGCAGATAATACTGAATATAGTCCTCCATTTCAATGTGTGGAACTTGCATGTTTTCAAGAACAAAGGCTAATTCTTCATCTACGTAAGGCATACAAAATTGAGCGTCCGGATCTTGAAATACATACCCATATGCATTAGGTAAAGTACGCGATTGATAAGTGACAGGAACTTCTACACTATTTGGGATCAACCCGGATAACACTTGCAGTAATGTCGACTTCCCTGATCCTGATGGCCCTACAATTAATACTTTTTCATTCTTTTGTATGGAAAGAGAAAAATCCTTCATTAAAAAGGATTTTTCCCCACTAAATTTTAAACGGAGATGATCTACAGAAATTGCGTTTTCACACGTCACGAAATCACCTTCCATCCTCTAATGCACGATAATCATCACGGGATACGGGTCTGACAAGATTGGTTACACCCGTTTTTTCTAATGCTTGGACAAGATAATAAGCAAACACACCCGTAATGACGATCGATCCAATAAGGCGAGCGCCAATATATAAAAGTAAATTCCATAGCGCTAAATCTCCGATATATCCGTAATACGTATCGAGCCATAAAGATCCAATACCAGCTAGAATACCAGCCAAGCACATAACAACGAGTCGATAACTCTTGTAGCGAAATAGTGCGAAAATCACTTCGCAGCCTAGCCCTTGGATGAAACCATAGAGTAAAAGAGAGATCCCCCATTGGCCACCAAACATAAACTCACCTTGGGCAGCTGCAATTTCTGCAAGCAGACCCACACCTGGCTTCTGAATAATGAGAAAAGCAACGGTTGCCGCCATAAACCACATCCCGTATATCAGTTGGTCAATGTGTAAGCCGAATACGGACAGAAAACTATAAAGCGGACCCCAAATTTTATAAATCAGACTGAAAACAAGAGCGATAACAACTGTGACAAGTACATCCGTAAGGGTTAACTTTTTACTCATTCGTCCCACCAACTTTCGTATTTAATAATTGATCCCATGATTCCAAATGATAAGCCATGTCCCAAAACATGTATTCATAATTACTGCTGATCACAAAATGCTCTTTCATTCGTTCCAAGTCATTTGAAGTTACTTGCGTTGCTATCTCATCTAAGCGATCAATTTGTTCCTTAACTAATTGTTTGAACCAGTCACCACCGTAAGCCTCTATCCACTTTTGATAGACTGGATGTTCAGGTTGTTTATCTTTAAGTTCTTCTCCCACCTCATAATAGAGCCAATAACATGGTAAAATGACAGCAATTACATCACCTAAATGTCCATGATAAGCCGCACGATAGAGGTGTGAAGTATAGGCATAAGCTGTTGGAGATGGTTGGAAGTCGCTCTTCTCTTCTTCTGTTATATTTAACATTTCTGTAAATGTTCTGTGTAACTCAAGCTCTGCTTCATACGTACCTTGTGCATGAGCAGCCATTCGGTTCGTTCGTTCAAATGAATCAGCTTTAGCTGCACCGAGTGATTGTACACGAGCAAAGTGGGATAAATAATAAGCATCTTGTAATACATAATACTTAAATTTCTCCACTGGTAAGGTCCCATTCCCGATTCCTTGCACAAATGGATGTTGAAAACTCGCCTGCCATACTGCATCGACTTCTTTTCGTAATTGCTCTGAAAATTTCATAACTATTTCCTCCCTTATACGCAAAAAACCACTATCCATACGTCGACATAGGGATAGTGGTATACACTTACAGAATAATATATAAGTATGACCACCACTTCCCTACGCTGGTATGAACCAGATCAGGTTCCAAGGGTCTTAAAGTGTCACTTTAATCTCAGTCTTCACAAGACACCCCTAGTGGTTGATGCGCAATATTTTTTTATTCATGTATATTTTATCAAATACTTCCAATTTGTCAATTCACTTTTAAGATTTATTTCAAAATGATTTTCACTTGCAATCTATTCATATCTCTGTTATGGTATATATACAATTCCATAGTATTACTTCAATTTAATTGAAGTGAGAGTAGAGGCGCGATGACCATGAGTAAATATCTTGAAGGTGATGTTCCTGTAGATAGGTATTGAAAGGGGAATTTGCCGAAGTGAAATAGAAATAACATCATTTTATTTCACTGGTCCACCATTGAAGAAATGCTGGGCTGTCATATAGTGGAATACTATATGGAGGGCTATCTCACGCATCATATACCATAACAAGATGATGCAACAATGATACCCTCATTGTTGCATCTTTTTTCGTAAAGGCATCAATGGTGATGAGATACCCTCTATTCATATTCGTAATCTTTAACAAAAACGATGAATAGAGGTGGAGAAATCATGGATTTTGGACGTATTTTAACAGCAATGGTCACACCATTCGATCAACAAGGACAAATTGATTTTCATAAAACAGAACGATTAATTCATCATTTGTTAGCTAATGGAACCGATGGATTAGTTGTTGCAGGAACAACCGGTGAATCACCGACATTAACAAAAGAAGAGAAATTGTCACTACTTCAGTTTGTTGTCAAAACCGTTAACGGTCGTGTACCTGTGATCGCAGGTACAGGGTCAAATAACACACAAGCATCGATTGAATTAACGCGTCAAGCCGAAACAATCGGTGTGGACGGGGTTATGTTAGTCACACCTTATTATAACAAACCTTCTCAGGAAGGAATTTATCAACATTTTGCAACGATCGCGAACGAAACGACGTTACCTGTTATTCTTTATAATATCCCAGGACGAACGGGCGTCAACGTTCAACCAGAAACTATTATTCGCTTATCACAAATCGATAATATTGTCGCGGTAAAAGAAGCAAGTAGTGATCTTGATAACATCACAAAAATTTGTCGTGAAACAAGTGATGATTTTCTTCTCTACAGCGGTGATGATAATATGACATTACCGATTCTTTCCGTTGGTGGTTACGGCGTGATTTCGGTTTCTTCTCATATCATTGGTAATGAAATGAAACAAATGGTACAGGCGTATGTAGATGGAGAAAATCAACAAGTGGCATCGCTTCACCAGCAGATTCATCCGATCATGAAAGCCTTGTTTATGGCACCAAGTCCAACACCGGTGAAAGCTGCATTAGCTTTTTCAGGAATGGATGTTGGTTCTGTTCGGTTACCAATGATTCCATTAAATCAAGAGGAAACTGAACGCTTAAAAGACGAACTTTACTTCGTCCATCAAAACTATGATGCGGGATAAATCAATAAACGCTCACTAGACCTCCACTCTTCTACTTTTCGTCTAGTGAGTTTTTCTGTTTACATAGCATGTATAAATGAATCGAAGGAAGTGTTCATTTTATGAAAATTTTAGTCGACGCTGATGCGTGCCCAGTCGTAGATACGATCATTGAAGAAGTAGAACCATACCAGCTACCCGTTACATTAGTGCGCAGTTACAATCATTTTTCTATGCAAATGTACCCGTCATTTGTAACTGTATCCTATGTCGATAGTGGTGCAGATGCTGCCGATTATAAAATCGTACAATTGTCTACTCCTGGAGATATCATTGTCACGCAAGATTATGGGTTAGCTGCATTAGGGTTGGAACAAGGTTGTACAGTCATCCATCACTCGGGTTTTATTTATAAATCCGAACGCATTGACCAGATGCTACAAGAAAGACACATCAATGCGAAAGCAAGAAAAGCTGGTCATCGAACAAAAGGACCGAAAAAATTAACGGCAGAACAAAAAATGAGCTTTCGCAAGACATTACGAAAGCTATTACAAGATTATACATATTAGTTTGTCGTTTCGTGTTTTTGTGTTGTGTCATCTACCCTTTCAGCGATGCCACTTACAACCCATCGATTAGCAGTCTCATCATTTATTTCATAGATTTTACCTGCACGAAGTAGCTGGTCCTGATACGTAGACTGTACGAGCATTTTTATTTTCATGATTTTTTACCTCCAACAATTACTTGATATAATGTTCCATCCAATCCAAACATGCATCCTTCCATGTACGCGTATGATGTTGATCATTAGCTAAGCCAAGCCCATGTCTTCCTTCTTGGTAAATATGTAAATCATAAGGAATGCTACGTTTTTGTAACGCTTGCACATAAAGCAAGCTATTCATCGAAGAAACAGCTTGGTCTTCAGCTGTCGACCAAATAAAAGCAGGTGGTGTATGATCGCTAACGAGGTTCTCACAAGATAATTGCTTGATGATTGACGCATCTTGTGTTTCACCTAGCAAATTTTGCTTGCTCCCTTCATGTGTGTACTCCCCCATTGTAATTACTGGATAACACAAAATTTGAAAGTCAGGGCGACTTGATTGACGTTCAATTGGATCTTCCGGCGATTCAATGCCATCATCAAACATCGTACTGAGCATTGCTGCTAGATGTCCACCTGCAGAAAAACCTAAAACGCCTACTTTGCTTTGAGAAGAAATTCCCCAGTTTGGCAAATGGTACCGAACATAGCGAATGGCATATTGTCCGTCCTGTAATTGGATTGGATAATGAAAAGGGGCGACGTGGTAGCGGAGTACGCAAGCATGATAACCAGCCTGGTTGAGCCATTTTGCCACAGGTTCACCTTCATGATAGGCTCGATGATGGTACGCACCACCAGGAATTACAATAATCATCGGCGCGTTCGGTGCGTCACTAAGCAAATAGGTTGTCATACTTGGGCATGCTTCATTTACATCCACGTCCTCTTGATTACATTCTTCTTGCGTTAAGACCTTCACCCATAAACCATCCTCTCTCTTTTTCTATTATTATAACAAAAAATGGGCACATACCCTAGCTAATTTGTCATTCATGCATAGGCTACTATTGAGATAGTTATCTTTAACTCAGATTTGAAAGGAGCACAATTATGATGCATCCACCCGTTCAGCGTCAATTCCAACCTTATACTGAGGAGCACGATCAGCGATTTTTTGGACCCATAGGACCTTTAGGTGCTGGTTTATTAGGGTTTGGCCTAGGATTTCTCGGAGGAGAATTAATTGATGGCCCCGGTCCATATGGTCCCTATGGTCCTGGACCTTACTCTCCATATGGATACGGACCGGGCCCGTATGGACCTCAAGGACCTCCTTACGGACCTTATTACGGCCCAGGACCGTTTTAAAGTCAACATTTGTATTTCCTAAACGCTGGTTTCTAAAAGATACATGCTAAAACAGGGATAGGTTTCACCATCCCTGTTTTGTTTTTTACTTATCGCTGTTTTCTAAAAGGT
>NZ_APML01000018.1 GCF_000359605.1 Gracilibacillus halophilus YIM-C55.5 | reverse complement strand
TTCTCTCTGTCAGCGACGATTAATAATATACCACAGCTATCAAAAGAGTGTCAATGTTTTGTTTAAATCTTTTATATTTATTTTTCATTATATTCTCATGAAGTGATATGTACCAAAAAAACTGTCTATCATTTGAATCTTTTACCACATTCAACAAACTTATAGATTCATTTGTAGCGACAAATAATAAAACCCTCTCTATTCCTTTTTGCCAAACAGAGAGGGTGACAAGCCATTATTTATTGCGCATCTGAGGGAATAATAATACATCTCGAATGGACGGAGCATCTGTTAAAAGCATGACGAGTCGATCAATTCCAATTCCTAGTCCACCTGTTGGCGGCATTCCATACTCTAAGGCCTCGAGAAAATCCTCATCCATTTCATGCGCTTCATCATTCCCCTGTTCTTTTTCCTTGATTTGAGCTTCAAAACGTTCACGCTGATCGACAGGGTCATTCAATTCTGAGAATGCATTTCCATGTTCACGTCCTACAATAAACACTTCAAATCGATCGGTAAATCGACTATCATCTTTATTCTTCTTAGCTAGCGGAGATATTTCCACTGGATGTCCGTAAACAAAAGTAGGTTGAATGAGCTGTTCTTCTACTTTTTGTTCAAAAAATTCATTTACAATATGACCATACGTCATACTTTCTTCTATATCCACACCATGTTCTTTCGCTATATTCTTTGCTTCTTCGTCGGTCATTTGCTTCCATAAGTCAACACCTGTAAATTCTTTAATCGCATCAACCATGTGTATTCTTTTCCAAGTTGGTGCAAGATTGATTTCATGATCAGCATACGTTATTGTCGTCGACCCAATGACGTCTTCAGCAATATGAGAAATTAAATGTTCCACCAATGACATCATATCGTGGTAATCAGCATACGCTTCATATAATTCGATCATCGTAAACTCTGGATTATGACGCGTCGAAACACCTTCGTTACGGAAAACACGTCCAATTTCATAAACTTTCTCCATTCCGCCGATAATTAAACGTTTTAAGTGCAACTCAATCGCAATTCTCATGTATAACGGGATATCTAGCGCATTATGATGTGTGACAAACGGACGTGCAGAAGCACCACCAGGAATTCCATGCATCATTGGTGTTTCTACTTCTAAGAAGCCTTGCTCATCCAAATACCTACGCATCGACTGAATAATTTTACTTCTTGTAATAAACGTTTCTTTACTATCAAAATTCGTTATCAAATCTAAATAACGTTGACGATAACGCTGTTCCACGTCTTTTAAACCATGAAATTTTTCAGGTAATGGTCGCAGGGATTTGGTTAACATTGTGAATTCGGTCGCTTTAACAGAAAGTTCACCAACTTTTGTTTTAAACATGACGCCAGTGACACCAACAATATCCCCTAAATCAGCGGATTGAAACAATTGATAAGCTTCTTCACCAACGGTATCTTTTCTCACATAAAGTTGGATTTGCCCACTTACGTCCTGAATGTGTGAAAAGCCTACTTTCCCTTTACCTCGTTTTGTCATAATGCGCCCAGCTATCGTTGTTTCTTCATTCATTTCTTCGAGTTGTTCTTTCGTATATTGATCATATGCCTCTTTTAACTCATCAGCATAATGAGAGCGAACAAATTTGTCACCAAATGGATCAATACCGTTTTCTCTATATTCATTCATTTTGTCTAAACGTACGCGCATATGTTCATTTAATTCTTCGCTCATTCTCAGTTCACCTCTATTAATATAGATAAAATGCTTATATGGCTATGATATCGCACTCTTACAATAAAGTCGACACAATGTATAAAAAACTGCCAGCATCTGACTGGCAGTAACGAATCCATCCATAGTATAGAAAACGATGTAACATATGTCAAACATGACTGATTACCTCGTTCAGTTTATGATTAGCAACCTATATTGATCTAGTTTCCGTTTTTTACAACGTGTAAACCACAGAAGTTACATTCACGATTGCTTCGGTTCTAACTCTGACACTTTGACACCTAAATGACACGCTATGTCTTCTAGTTCATCTACTGTCGGCATACGTTGCCCACGCTCGATTTCACCCATCACCGAAACAGAAATGCCTAATTCCCGCGCAAATTCCACTTGTGTATATCCTTTTAGTTTTCGAAATGCTTTAATTCGTTTTCCCCATTTGTTAGTTGCCATGTCTCTACTCCTCTTTTTTCTTCTACAGGCAATTCCTCTAATAAACTTGCAACCGACTGTTGGTAAGTCGGTAAAAACAAATGACGATCTAACTCATATAAAGGGATTAAAACAAATGCCCTCTCTTTCATTCTAGGGTGCGGTACACTTAATTGTTCTGTATCTATATTTTCATGATTATATAAAATAATGTCAAGATCAATCGTTCGTGGTCCCCATCTAATTTCTCGTTTTCTACCTAATTCTTTTTCAATCGATTGACAAATCATTAGTAACCCTGTTGCTGATTGGTCCGTTTCGACTTCAATCACCATATTTAAAAATTTCTCTTGCTCGGTAACGCCTACTGGATCCGTCTGATAGATCGAGGATGAACGAACAGACGCTACCCCTTCTGATAGTTCCAGCATCTTAATGGCTGATTGTAAATACTCGTAACGCGGTTCAATATTCGACCCTAATGCAATATATGCTATACTCATTTATGATTCTCCCGATACAATTCTACAGCTGCAGATTGGTAATGACCAGCTATTGGCGGATTCGGTTTATACACTGTCACCTTACAACCATGTAGTGCTGAAAAGTGTAAGAATAATTCATGAATAATCCGATCGGCTACTGATTCAATTAGACGGCTAGCTCTTCCTTCAACGACTGTTTGCGTGATGTGATACACCTTGCCATAATCAATCGAATATTGAATCGAATCAGTCTCACACGCCTTTCGCAAGTCTGCTTCTAACACAAGGTCAACGAGATAACGTTGACCCAGACGCCTTTCCTCTTCAAATACACCATGGTATCCATAGAATGCAAGCTGATTTAAATAAATTTTATCCACTTAATAGTCACACCCTTTTCTTAATAAAAGGTCGGTCATTTTTGTCATTCGAACGGTCATTGCCACATTATGTACTCTCACAATTTGAGCACCCTTCATCATACCATAAATAACGGTGGCACCTGTCGCCTCGTCTCTTTGATCAACCGGTAGCTCTAACGTTTTACCGATTAACGATTTCCGAGAAGTGCCTAACAATAAAGGATAATCTAATGACTGAAATTGTTCGAGATTTCGCATCACTTGCAAATTATCTTCTACTGTTTTGGCAAATCCAATACCCGGATCGATAATAATATCTCCTTTTTTGACCCCCGCTTGACGTGCAATGTCAATACTTTCTTCTAGATCGGTAATACAATCTTCTATTAAGTGCTGGTACTCTTTATTGTTTCGATTATGCATCAATATAATCGGCACTTTCTTTTCGGCCGCTACTTGTGCTATTTCTGGTTCTTTTTTGGCTCCCCACACATCATTGATAATGGAGCTCCTGCATTAATGGCCTGACGCGCCACTTCCGCTTTATACGTATCAACAGATATAGGAATGCTTACTTCATCTACAAGTGCTTGAACAACGGGTAGAACGCGATCTAACTCTTCCTGTTGGCTAACTGGTTCGTGCCCTGGACGCGTTGACTCTCCTCCAACATCAATAATCGCCGCTCCTTGTTTTTCCATATTGATTGCTTGTTCAATCGCTTGATCAATTGAAGCGTAGTTTCCACCATCAGAAAATGAATCTGGCGTTACATTTAATATCCCCATCACTAACGTCTGATCTGGGTAATAATAATTTTTTACTTTCGTTTGTAACCACTGTTCCATGCACAACTCCATCCTTCAACTCCATATTTCCACTACACAATATCACTTTCATGAAAAAATATTATAACATACTTTTCGTCATCATGTAGATGTTATACGAATGAACATCAATCTACTATTAGCATTCCTTTAAAAAAAGCGATCACCTAATAAAAGATGACCGCTTCGTCGATTTATTCTTCGTCAAATTGATAAAGTGGAGTGGACAAGTAACGTTCACCGTTACTAGGAATCACCGCTAATACTTTCTTACCTTTTCCTAGGTCAGCTGCAACTTGTTTGGCCGCGTAAATTGCCGCACCAGAAGAAACACCGCCTAAGACACCATCTTTGCGGGCAGCTTCTCTAGCCGTTTCATAAGCTTGCTCATTCGTGACTGTAATCACTTCATCATAAATATCCGTATCTAGAACTTCTGGCACAAAACCTGCACCAATACCTTGGATTTTATGTGGACCAGGGCTACCACCAGATAACACAGCCGCGTCCGCTGGCTCAATGGCATATAGCTTTACATCATCATAATTTTCTTTTAATACTTTACCAGCACCAGTCATTGTTCCGCCAGTTCCAATCCCAGATACAAAAGCATCTAGTTGGTCACCCATTTGTTCAACAATCTCTTTTCCTGTTGTTCGTGCATGAATATCAGGATTTGCCTCATTGTTAAATTGTTGTGGCATGAAGTAGCCATGTTCTTCTTGTAGCTCACCAGCTTTTTTAATGGCACCTTTCATACCATCTGCACCTGGAGTTAATACAAGCTCAGCACCATAGGCTTTCAGAAGATTACGACGTTCTAAACTCATTGTATCCGGCATCACTAAGATCGCTTTATAACCTTTGATCGCCGCTACTAAAGCAAGACCGATTCCTGTATTACCACTTGTAGGCTCAATAATCGTATCTCCCTCTTTTAATTCGCCTTGTTCTTCTGCTGCTTCAATCATTGCTAGAGCAATACGATCTTTTACCGAGCTTCCCGGATTCATAAATTCTAGCTTCAAATAAATATCGGCACCTTCTGCATCTGCTGTTCGGTTCAACTTAACAATCGGCGTATTTCCAATTAATTCACCCACATTTTGCGCAATGTTCATTTTAACTCCTCCTCAAATACCAAGTAAGTTTATTGGTTTTATCTGTTATATACAACTTACAAGATGAGGAATGATTTGTCAACTATTTTTATTCGTTTTGATAAATTGTTTCGACTTCAAGCTGTTCCCATAGCTGTTTGGCATCAACGTTTTGTTCAAGACGATCGAGACTAATATCAGCCTCTACCTCTGAATGAACCTCTTCTAATGTAAATGATACGGATGGCAATCGTTCATGCACATAAATAATCGAAAAACCTTCTGCTGATGAAAAAGGTTGACTGTAGTTCCCTTCTTCTATAGCGTGTGCTTCTTGAAAATAACGGTCCGAAATAAAACTACTCGTCTCTGTATAGTAACCGAGATAACCACCATCTGTCGCCGTTTCTTCATCAGTTGAATATTGTTCGGCCAATGTAACGAATGATTCCCCATTTTCTAACTGATTGTAGAGTTCTTCTGCTGTTTGTTGCGTCGCTACGGTAATATGAGAGAGCTGAACCATCTGGTCAAAATTGTACTGTTCCTGGTAGGTTTGGTAGTATGACGCAATCTCAGCTTCTGTCACATCCACTTGTTCTGCTAACAACTTCTGTAATAAATAACGGTGGGTAATTTCTTTTTCCCATTGTTCGATTTTTGCTTGCTTTTCTTTTTCTGTGAGTACGTCTTGCGTCGCCATTAATCGAGATATTTCCCGCTCAATGATTTTATCACTCACTGACAACCCTTTTTCTTCCGCTAAAGTCGATACTGCAGCGCGGTTCGTCATTGTTTCTAAAGCGTCTTGCCCGTTATGTTCAATTAAATATTGTATCCACTGTTCATACGTAATCTCTTGCCCAGCGACGGTTGCTATCGCGTCGTTATTCCCGTCTAATGTATCCACTTTTGGACCTGTCGAATCATTCGGTTGAAAAAATAATAAGGTGAACACATTAGTTACTAATAACAGAATGATCACTAACCATAAGA
Organism: Gracilibacillus halophilus YIM-C55.5; assembly: GCF_000359605.1. Taxonomy (GTDB): domain Bacteria; phylum Bacillota; class Bacilli; order Bacillales; family Amphibacillaceae; genus Gracilibacillus; species Gracilibacillus halophilus. Next base: position 31,286 of record NZ_APML01000018.1, on the reverse strand, counting down.
TTTGTCGTGAAACTCTCAAGCCATTCCCCCGCTTCGTCATAAAATTATTGTTTTAGTGCCTTTAATTCAGTGATATCAAACGAATACTGTTCATTACAAAAATGACAAGTTGCCTTTGCTCCGTGATCTTCTCTGATCATACTGTCAATCTCATCATTTCCCAACCCTTGAATCGCCGTTGCGAGTCTCTCCTTCGAACAAGGACAAGAAAAAGAAACCGGCAATGACTCATGAAATTTGATGTTATCTTGCCCTAATAGTTGTTCTAACACGTCTTCTGGCGTTTGTCCTTCTTGAATTAAATAAGAAATATGACGAATTTTATTCACTTTGGACTCAATAAATTCAATCGTTTCTTCTGAAGCACCTGGAAGCATTTGAATGATAAAACCGCCTGCTGCTAAGACAGAAAAATCTTGACCTACTAACACACCCGCGCCAACAGCAGATGGAATTTGTTCAGAATTTGCTAAGTAATAGGTAAAATCTTCACTCACTTCCCCTGATACAATCGGCACTTGCCCTGTAAAATGGTTCTTTAATCCAAGATCTTTCACAACACTAAGTGTTCCATCTGTTCCTACTGCACGTCTGACATCTAATTTTCCGTGTTCATTTGAATCAAAATCAACGTGCGGATTGATGACATAACCACGAACCTCTCCTTGTGCATTAGCATCTGCAATCACTGCACCAATCGGACCATTGCCCTCTAATTTCGCAGTTACCTTATCTTCGCCTTTCAACATAGCTCCTAAGATCGCATTAATCGTAATTGTTCGGCCAAGTGCCGCTGAAGCTGTCGCCCATGTATCTTGTCGTTTTACTGCTTCATTCACAGTTTCCGTTGAACGAATCGCATACGCGCGGACATTTCCTTGAAACGCCGTTGCTTTTACTAAATAATCAGACATCTGAATCCTTCCCTTCATTTACTCTTTGATTTCTTACATATATTTCATACAATCCTTTTAATGTTAAATACGGATCTACAATATCGATCGTACGTGAATCATTCGCTATTAGGTTTGCCAATCCCCCTGTCGCTATAACGGTTGCTTGTGTATCCCTTTCTTCTTTAATTCGCGAAACAACCTCATCGACTTGACCGATATAGCCATAATATACACCGGACTGCATCGCACCGATTGTATGATCACCTAGTACTTGATCGGTCTTTCGCAATTCAATTTTCGGCAATTTGGCTGCATGATGGTATAAAGCCTCTAAAGATATGTTAATACCAGGTGTGATGACCCCACCCACATATTCTTCATTGTCATTTATATAGCAATAAGTAGTCGCTGTACCAAAGTCAATCACAATATTGGGCGCACCATAATGATGAACCGCCGCCACTGCATTGACGATTCGATCGGCCCCTATTTCTTTTGGATTCGGATACTTCATTTTTAGAAAAGGATTTACCTTTTCATCCCCAATAATCATCGGCGTACAATGGAAGTACTTATTTGCCATACGCTGTAATGCGAACAAGATCGGTGGTACAACGGATGAAATAATCATACCACTGATTTGAGCGAACGATAAACCTTCCTGCTCTAACAATGATTTAATAAACATAGCAAATTCATCTTCCGTTTTATTCTTATCCGTTTGCATCCGCCATTGGTACGATAAGCTACCTTGGTCAAACACGCCTAATACCGTATTCGTATTCCCTACATCTAATACAAAAATCATTTCATTCACCGCACTTCCAACAAATTATAATGCTTATTGTCATATTGTATAGCGATAACAAATCAAGAAGCAAGCATTTCTATATATACGAAAAGCAGCCCCCTTTTGATTGAGAGCTGCTCTGTACATTAATCTTCACGATCTTTTTTATCGGATTCTTCATCCGCCGATTGATCTGTTGTTTCTGTGTCCTGTGATTGAATATTCACGCGAACATCTTGTTCATTTGATGATTCAGTTGAAGCGTCTGTTTCACTCTCTTTCGATGACTGAACAGTATCCTCTTCGTCTAACACATCCGTTTCTGGTAAGACACCATGTTCAAATAGAGAATCAATTTGACCTGAATCCAATGTTTCAACTTCTAATAAGGTTTTTGCAAGTGTTTCTAACTTATCTTTGTTTTCAGTTAAAATCTGTTTTGCACGATCGTAACACTCTTCGGTAAATCGTTGCACTTCCTGATCAATTTCATAAGCGATCGCATCACTATAATTAGGCTCGTTTTGCATATCTCGACCTAAGAAAACTTGACCACCTGAGCTACCGAATTGTAATGGACCAATTTTTTCGCTCATGCCATACTCGGTAACCATTTTGCGTGCAATATTGGTGGCTCGTTGAAAGTCATTATGCGCTCCCGTACTGACTTCACCAAAAATGATTTCCTCTGCAACACGACCACCAAGGAGGCCAGTGATTTTATCTAACAACTCTGGCTTCGTCATAAAGTAACGATCTTCTCGTGGTAGCATAACAGCATAGCCACCTGCTTGACCACGTGGGACAATCGTAACTTTGTGTACCATATCCGCATCGTCTAACACCTTGCCGATCACCGTATGGCCACTTTCGTGATATGCCACAATATTTCTTTCCTTCTCAGAGATGACACGGCTCTTCTTCGCTGGACCAGCAATCACACGATCGATGGCTTCATCAACATCTTCCATGCCAATTTTCTCTTTATCATACCGTGCTGCCACTAACGCTGCTTCATTTAACAAGTTCTCCAAATCCGCACCAGAGAAACCTGGTGTACGCATCGCAATCGTCTTAATTTCCACATCATCTGCTAGTGGTTTGTTTTGAGCGTGTACTTTCAATACATCAACACGTCCTTTTAAATCTGGACGATCTACCGTAATTTGACGGTCAAAACGCCCTGGACGTAATAATGCCGGGTCTAAAATATCTGGTCGGTTCGTCGCTGCGATAATGATGATGCCTTCATTTTCACCAAAACCATCCATTTCTACTAATAGTTGGTTGAGGGTTTGTTCACGTTCATCATGACCGCCGCCAACACCAGCGCCACGCTGACGTCCGACCGCATCGATCTCATCAATGAAAATGATACATGGTGCATTTTTCTTCGCGTTTTCAAACAAATCACGCACACGTGATGCACCAACACCAACAAACATTTCCACGAAATCCGAACCACTAATCGAGAAGAAAGGAACACCTGCTTCTCCTGCTACCGCACGCGCGAGCAATGTCTTACCTGTACCAGGTGGACCAACTAAAAGTACACCTTTTGGTATTTTTGCTCCGATGACAGAGAATTTACGAGGGTCTTTTAAGAAATCGACGACCTCGACTAATTCCTGCTTCTCCTCATCTGCACCAGCAACATCAGGAAAGCGGACTTTCTTTTTATCCTCACTGTACATTTTCGCCTTGCTTTTGCCAAAGTTCATGACACGGCTACCACCGCCTTGCGCTTGGTTGAGCAAGAAGAAGAAGAGGATAAATATAATCACAAATGGAATCATCGTCGTCAAGAAAGTGACCCATCCACTTGGTTGTTCTTCTTCTGCAACAGAAAGAATCCCTTGTTCTTCACCCATTTCTGTTACATTTTCCACAATCGAAGGATTATCAGGAATATTCGCTGTAAACGTAGGGTTATCCCCTGTCGCTTTTTCACCGACAATGTGCATAATGCCATTAGCAGGCCGCATTGTCATTTCCTGTATCTCATTATTTTCTAGAGCTTGCATAAATTCATTAACTTTTAATTCTTCAGCTTGATTATTTTGATTACTGAAAACCGATATGATCCCTATCACAACTAAAAAGATGAGAAAATAAAGGATCACATTCCGTATTATCCGATTCATTGCCTACCTCCTCCCGAGACGAGAAAACTATAGTAAATAGTATCATATAAAAATAGTGAATGACAACTAATTGCAATTACGTTCTTCCCATATAGATGAAAAGAGTCATCATTCCATTGATCAATCCTATGATTCATCATTTCCACCATACACTTCAGGCTTTAGTATCCCAATATAAGACAGGTTGCGATATCTCTCTTGATAATCTAATCCATAACCAACAACAAATTCATTCGGCACTTCAAAGCCAGCCATATCTGCCTTAATATCTACTGTACGTCCTTCTGGCTTGTCTAATAAGGTAACTAATTTAATCGAATTAGCTTTACGATATTTAAATAAGTCCATCAAATAACTTAAGGTTAACCCGCTATCGATAATGTCTTCAACAATTAAAATATCTCTGCCTTCTACTTTCGTATCTAAGTCTTTTTCAATTTTCACCTCACCCGATGAACGCATTTCGTTACCGTAACTGGAGATATCCATAAAATCCATCTCCAAATGTGTATGGATGTTGCGTAATAAGTCAGACATAAATGGTAATGCCCCTTTTAATACACCAACAGCTAATGGAAATTTTCCCTCATATTCATCAGTCAATTGTGCACCAAGCTCACGACATTTTGCCTGTATATCTTCAGTTGATATTAATACATCCTGTATATCGCTATGCATGAATCGTTACCCCCGCTTCTCATATTCTAACAACACATATTGTTCTTGTCGCCCAATCACATCTGTGACAGCTTGCGATAAACCGATTAGCCAAATTATCTCCCCATGACGATTTAGAATAACTGGCCACGTATCCCTTTCTTGTAAAGGAATTTTTTCATCAATAAATATATCTTTCACTTTTTTGTGGCCACCTAAACCCTTCACCTTCATTCTATCACCAGGTTGTCTTGTACGCACTTGTAATGGAAAAGTAGAAGTGTAATGATAAGGTAATAACAGTTGATCTTTCACTTGTCTCTGGACAGGACACTGTTGAAGTATGGATGCTTTTAAATAACCACCATCAGGTAACGGCGTCCAACCAGGAATTTCAACAACACTTGGAACAAAAGATTTTGGAAGTTTCGCCTTATGAAAATAAACGAATACCATATCGTATGATTTATACATTTGTAACCCTTGAGGAAAATCATAATAAACATTTGCCTTATTCTTAGCGATGATCGACAAAAAAGCTTCCTCATGTTGCACCGAAAGGTTTTTCGGTGTTTCTTGATAAAGATAATTCAATAGTAGATGAAAGCATCGCCGTTGTAAAGCATTCGGATAACCCAACCATTCGGAAACGTGAAAACTTGCTTGCCTAGGATGTTGAGATAATCTCATGATGTTATCAAATGCTTTTTTCGCCTCTCCTTGTAAATAGCTCTCATCTTCTGTCAAACGTTCGGTGATTTGTTGGACATTGCGATGAACAGACGGATTTTTCTGTTTAAGCATAGGGACAACTTGATGACGAAAAAAATTCCTCGTATAGTATGTTTCCTGGTTGGAAGGGTCTTCGACAGGATCAATACCGAGTTGGTGACAATATGTATAAATTTGTTTCTTAGACAAACAAAGAAATGGTCGAATCAAAAAACCTTTTGCAAACGGGCGCTTAACTGGCATCCCTTGTAACAATGACGGTGTTGCATGTTGTACCACACGCATTACAACGGTTTCCAATTGGTCATCACCGTGATGCGCTAAAGCTAAATAGTCAGCTTTCGTTTCAGCCATTTTCTCTGCGTATACTTGATAACGGAGATGCCGAGCTGCCAGTTGTGTTCCTTCTTTATATTGTCTTTTTCGTGCTTTCACATCAACAGCTTCACCGATGAAAGGGATTTGCCAACGATCACAAATATCCCTTACGTAATATAAATCGTTTTGCGAGTCTTTTCCTCTTAACTGATGATCAACTGATACCGCGATAACATGCAAATCCCACTGCTTTTGAAGCAATTGAAAATACTTTAATAATAACAGCGAATCTGCACCTCCTGAAACACCAACTAAGACAGTCGCGCCTTTATGTAACAGTTGATGCTTTTGTATAAAAGACATCACCTCTTGGTCAAAATCATGTGATGTCACACCACCACCCCACGCCTTCTTTTATTCTATTTTAACATATTATGAAACACTGTTCTCGCTTAAAACAAAAATATTGCGACATAAATCGATAAAAATCCTCCTACGGAAAAAATGCTTACGATTTCGAATACAGGATATTCGGTCTCCGACGTATTCTGTTGTGAAGAACGTTGTTTTTGCTTTTTCCGTTGACTTGGTTGCTTTGACTGTTGCAAATACGATTGCAAAAGAAACTGTTTTGCCTCTTTCGCTTGATGAAACTTGCCTTGTAACAATTGCATAACAAAGGCTTGAAGCAATGGTTCTCGTATGTTTTGGTACACCTTTTGTTGAATCGTTTTTTTCGGATCGTTCCTTTTTAGAAAACCGTTCGGATAAAATAACCGAATAACCACCATAGCCAAAGCAAATAAATCATATGACGGTTCCGCTTTACGTGAGCCCATGTGCCAATAACCTCGATCATAAAATTCGGTATATTCTTTTATTAACCGTCCTTGTTGTGTTGTCCCTCCAACATCTACCCATTTTAAGCGTGTGGGCTTATGTGTGACAAGTAAATTATCTAATTTGAGATCACCAAATACATAACCATTTTCATGCAAAGCCTGTAAATCATTTAGCAGACCAATCAACAATGAATAGATCCACTCCATCCCTCGTTTTTTAATAAAATCATGTAACGGTTCGCCTGAGAGATACTCCATTACATAAAACGTATATATACAATTATTGTTCGTAACAAAGTCATCGACGTCTAGTAAAGCAGGCCCAAGGGAATGGCCTTGAACCTGCTTAAACGCTCGTAATACATTTACTTCAGACGTCAACGAATGGCTGTGATTACTTAGCTTCAATGCAACTTTCTTTTGACTCGATTCACACAAATAAACGGTACCTATAGCCCCAGCCCCTAAGCGCTCGATCACGCGGTAAGTTTGATGATGCCACTTCCCTTTTATCATCGTTCCTTTCGGCAAATCAATATTAGGCTTCTTCGATGTCTGGGGAGTCATCGGTATGGCTCCTCCTTCGTAAAGATGGTTTTGCAAATTCATACATGGCTTCCTTTAACGCGGGACCCGTCGGTGTAATACCACTGCTTGATAACTTCGAAAAGATGGTGGAGATGGAATCAATTTGTGACGTCCAATCAATTAACGAGTGAATCGATTCCTTTCTCCCCGGAAACTGGTATACTGCAAAACGACTTCTACCCATACGTGCATTCATACTGACCGATAAATCCATCAAAGCCTCTTGTACAGTTGGCAATTTGCTTGTCATACTTGCGCTTGTATCAACCAATACTAACACTTCTAAATCACTTGTTTCACCTAAGTCATCAACAACTTCCATGATTTCGCCACGTTGTTCAGGCGGAAGCTCTTCAATCGTTTGTTTTTCACCTAAGATTTGCTTCAATTCTTTGTTAACAACACCTTGTAACGTTTCAGACATGGCTTGCTTCGTAACCGTCTGTACCGTTTGTGATAGTGCTTGTGGGTACACAATTTGACTAATCCCTTGACCACAACTAGCGATCTCTTCCACTTCTTGTAGTCCGACTGGTTGTTCTCGTTGGTCATCTTCTAACACACCGATCACATTCACTGTGATACCTTGTTCAGCAATCAATGTTGCGACATGTGACGGATCTTCACCTTGATTTGAACAACCGTCTGTAATCAACAAAATTTGTTTGATCGTTCCCGTTTTCATTGGTATATTCCTCCAATCACCCAATCATTTACCTACCTCCATCTTGGTCAACACATTAGAAGAATATACCTATTTTATGCCATTAGCTCGGTTGACTGAGAATGCCTGCATCTTCTGCTCGAATCGGCGCCCATTCCGGTTGTTTTTTTTCAATTTGAGCAACGAGAACGGTCATATCGTCATCAATGTCGCCAGATTGTGTGCGAATAACTTCTTCTAGTAACAAATCAGCCATTTCTTGTGGATCCGTTGTCTGCATTTCTCTCAGTTTTCGTTTGAGCCATAGATCTACATTTTCAATTTGTTTCGGGCCTTCAAAAATACCATCACTCATCATAATGACAAAATCACCAGATTTAAACTGCTCATGAACTACTTCTACTTCAAATTCTTGAATAATACCGATTGGCAAATTACTTGCTTCTACTCTTTCAATCGCATCACCACGCATGACATAGCTTGGGATTGATCCGATTTTCAAAAACCGCACCGATGCATCATGTAAATCTATCATCGCTAAATCTAATGTCGCATAAATCTCATCATTCGTGCGCAAGGATAAAATGGAGTTGATGGACTTTATCGCAACTTGTTCATGCATGCCTGACTCCAAAATTTGTTGCAACAATCGCAATGTTTCAGTACTTTCTTCGTGCGCACGTTTCCCATTGCCCATGCCATCACTAATGGCCAAGGCATACTTCCCCGCTCCTAATTCCATCGCTTTATAACTATCTCCAGAAACTAATCCACCACCTTTTGCCGCATGCGCTACCCCTGTTGTAACTTCATATTTACGAGCGGAACCAAAGGTAAAAAAACTATGACCTTTCGCTAATGGTGATAAATCTTCCATGACGACAACAACCGTTTCACTTAAAATATCGGATAGAATCGGTGCAATCAGTTTTTCGGCTTCCCCATGATATTGCTGGAAGGCAATCACCATTTCGATATCGACATTGCCTTCTTCAAGGCTATAGATGTCAAGCTTATCTAATTCGATTCCTACATGTTTTAATGCAGCGACAATTTCAATTTCTTGTTGTTCATGGTTTTCCTTTTCTTTTAAAATTTCTTCAGCAAAGTTTTCCATCACATCTGACACACCATGTAACTGTTCTGCAACAAATTTTCTGCTCTCGAGCACTTGTTTTTTGAGCTTTTGATTCGCTTGAAAGAAGGACAATTCTTGTTGCATCGTATCAATTACTTTCTTTGACCGCACACAATGGTTTTCAAAATTTCGTTGCGTGACTTTATGAATGCCGTTATCTGTTTCAAGTTCATCCTTCACGGTAGTCATTAAGTCATAGGTTTTATCAAATTGTTTCACCCAACAACTTTCTTTCAAAAAACAGGTTTGGCACGTCTTCTCGGTGACATTACTTAAATAATAATCGACTTCCACATCTTGATTTTGTATTTGATTCGATTCAGATTGAAAGCTGCGAGACAATGCTCGAAAGACGTTTGAGAACCGTTCAACACGGTGAGCTGTCACATTGCGAACTTTTTGTAAATATTGCTCCTGTTCTTTCGAATGCTCAATCGTTCCTGGTATGTAGCGAGCAATTTTTCGAATAAAAGAAGCTGGGGTTAATAGAAAGAGACCTACCGCCAAACTAGATTCCATCAACGAGGTCACAACGTCAATCCCTGTACTTCCATATAGGCTGATTAAAATCGTACTTACAAATAAGCCTAGACTCACCGCCCATTTATTCCCCTCTTTCATTAACCCTCCTAACAATCCCGAAAAAGCTAATAAACTCATTTGATAAAGGTTGGCAATATGGGCCAAGCTTAATATGAGACCTGCCACTACGCCTACCGTCGAACCTATTGCCGCACCACCAATTAAGGCAAACACAAGCACTAAATATCGTGACAACATTTGCTCAAGCTGCGCATCATAAATGGACCAACCGATAAAACCTGTCATGACAGAGGCAATTAAAATGATAAAACACACAATTTCTTCATTTTTGAGTGTTGGTTTGTAACGTTTTGGTGATAATAGCGGAACACTTTGCATAAAGATAAGAATAAGTAACGCAATTAACGTTCCCTCAACCGCAGCAAAAACCCACTCCAGATACGTTAATTCGGTCGTCATTGCACTGATCGCAAGACGTGAAAGGCTTCCAGACAAGAAACCAATCACAGGTAAATAACGCTCTTTATTTTTTGTCAAATGCAATAACATCGCCAAACAAAAGAAGGCGCTAATCCCTAGTAATACATATACACTCTGCTGAAAACTATGAGTACTAGCGCCAATGATCGTAAATAAGATCAACGGAAACACTTTATCCTTTCGCAAAAACCACACAGAAGTAATAAAGGCAACAGCAAATGGTGATAAAGTAGATAGGATGACAGCTCGTCCTAATAACAAGCCAATCAAGCAATGAAGAAGTGCTTTATCTAGCATAATATACGTAAAATATGAGGTGAATGTAGCTCTCCCATTTCGTAATGCATCTTGATTACTTGAAAAAAACGATTTCGGCTTACTTCCTGTGTACGTATTCACTCCGACCACTCCTCATTTTTTCTTCATTGAAACATACATTTCATTCATTTTTTGTCAAAAGAAGAAACATGCCGTTCCAAAATGTTCGACTCCATTCTCACTGATTAAGCGAAACCACTTGGAAACCGACATATTCATACTAGAAGTGTGTCAGTTGTGAAGTCATTATTTTTCCAACATCAGTAACGAAAGAAATTTTACATAAGATGAATGAATGTCAAAATTCAAAATGAGATATGAAAATCCGAATGATAATGTGGCCTTCACTTCAGACGGACGCTTTCCCGAGGGCTTACTTTTGCTCGGTCAATCCTCGCAAAAGTGGATCTTCAGACTGCGCTTTATCCTCCGGGAATCGCCGTCCTACGTTTCAGCCACTTTTCATCATCCGTATATGAAATAAGAATCAATAGAAATGATTCGTTTTATTGCTTATAAAACATTATTATGAAATTGATTCAAGATGATTGACAGATTTTTTGTGCTGTTGTAATATATCACTTGTGACTTTGAACAAATTAACAATATGGCGGTGTAGCTCAGCTGGCTAGAGCGTACGGTTCATACCCGTGAGGTCGTGGGTTCGATTCCCTCCGCCGCTATTACAAAGGACCGAGCGTAAAATATACGCTCGGTCCTTTTTTATCATCACCAAGAAAAAGCCACTGATTAATCAGTGGCTTTCATGTATAACGATATGAAATGGTCGACGTGTTACTTCTTTTTATTCATAGACAGCAAGTTTTTATCCTTTTCTCGCCCCTCGTCCGCCGCGTTTTGATTCCGTATGCTTACGCAATGTTGCCAAACGATCCTCAGAATCCTTTAAGAAACGATTCATTTTTTGTTCAAATGATTCGCTTCGTTCGCGGTTATTTTTCGGGCCTTGCCCTTTGTTACGGCGATTTCCTTGATCCGGATTATCTTTTGCTTTTTTAATCGATAATCCGATCTTTCCATCATCTTCGACATTAAGAACCTTAACAGTCACTTCATCACCCACGGTTAAATGTTCATTAATGTCTTTGACAAAATTATCGGCAACCTCACTAATATGAACAAGACCTGTCTTTCCTCCAGGTAATTCGATAAAAGCTCCAAAATTAGTGATTCCTGTTACCTTACCCTGCAACTTGCTGCCTACTTCGATTGACATAAAAGTATTGCTCCTCCTTAAGTTTTTGAAAAAAAATATCTACTTACACTATATTATAGCCAAGCCATTGAAAAAGTGTCAATATGACGGATCTTCTTCTGGTAATTTGAACACAATTTCACCTTCTTCAGTAAAGAAATAATTCGTCTTGGCAATTTGTAATAAATATTCTTCATCATTTAACAATTCCACTTCTTCTGTTAATTGTTTCTCTTCTTTTTCTAAATTCGTTAATTGATGAGAGAGTTCTTCATATTCCGTTTGCATCTCTGCTAATTTGGCGCGTTGATTGAGGTGATAGGTAGTGAAAATCGTCACCGTTGCCACGACAATTGCTGCAAAGAGCGCAAGTCTTCGCTTCAATTTCTTTTTCCGTTTTTGTTGTCGTATCAAATGAGCATCATGTTGCTGAATATAGGCTTCATTAATATGAGAGACATTACTTTTTGATGGCAAGATCACTACCTCCCTATTGTTGGTTAGTTTTTCTTTCTTATTATCTTACTATACTTTTTGAGAATAAAATAGAAAAAATGCAATATTTTTTTCGGAATGAGTACTTTAATGATCGCCCACATCCATTTTGCAAGAAGTGTAAAAATGGTTCGAATGACATTCACAAGATACACGATGGTTCGATAGATAGCTGTCAACAAAAGGAGAAGCACAGAAAGCACCAATTGAATCGGCTTTACAACGCAATAAAAAATGATTCGTGATACGAAGGTATATAAAGCGTGTACCCAATAAAACATCATATTGTTGATACGTTGATAAGCTTGTTCAAACAATGCTTTAAACATTGCATATCCACAGAACAAAGATAAAAAGACATAGATACGCAATACACCTTCATTTACCTTGTACAAAATAAAGTAAATGAATGCAGCTTGTACAAGCCAAAACATAATCTCTATCATATATCGAATACTCACTCGGTGTCGCCAAAAGACCGCTATTTGCCTAAACGTATAATAAACAGCTCCCAGATATATACCACCTAGCACCATAGTCATCATGGTGTAGAACTGGGTATCGAGTGTCATTTAAAGAGCTTGCTAAATAAACCTTTAGCTTTCTCCCCATGCTGATCATCTAAATAGGATAACTCGTACACTTTCCCTTTGATCGCTACTTGTCCAGCTTCTACATCTAGATTCTTCATTTGAAGATTATCTCCTCGGATAACCAAATATCCCATGACCGTTTGCAGGAGAAATTCTTCACTATCAAAACTATCGACTTCTTTAACACCGTCTATTTCGAGTAAACGCCGATTCGTCATTTTTACATGATGATCCATTTGTGTAGTTGTCACAGGCTTCTTCTCATAATAATTCACGGTATCCCCTCCCTTTATCCATTCTTATTTTATGAATAAAGGGACAAGTTTAGAACTTATAAAATTAACTGTTATTGCCTAATAATTGCTCATCTTTAATCGTGTATAGGTCGCTTGCTTCATCTTTTTTGACGGTTTCTTTCAAACGGTTAATTTCAATTGTTAATAACCGTTGACCAAACTGAATCTGGAGTTCATCTCCTTCTTGAAGCGTAGTGGCAGCTTTCGCATGATTCCCGTTCACCAGTATTCTCCCTTGATCGGCAATCTCTTTGGCTAATGTTCGCCGCTTAATTAATCGAGATACTTTTAAGAATTTATCCAGTCGCATTTCGTCCATTCCCTACCTCTCTAGTTCCATTGTCTTCGCTTCTTCCCAATAACGATCGAGTTCTTGTAATGTATAATCGTCCCATGACTTATCGCTTTCTTCAACTTTTTGTTCAACATAAGAAAAACGACGCTGAAATTTATGATTCGTATGCATTAACGCAACTTCAGGATTAAGTTTATAATATCTTGCTAGATTGATCATTGCAAATAGTATATCGCCAAATTCATCCTCCATTTCCGCCTTATGGCCATTCCGTAAGGTTTCACGAAATTCTTGCAATTCTTCTTCTACTTTTTCCCACATCGCATGTGGCTCATCCCAATCAAATCCGACTTTAGATACAGTTTTTTGCATTTCTTCAGCATATAACGTAGCTGGAAGACTTTGATTTAATCCTTCTAATACTGTTTTATGACTGAATGACGGTTTCTCTTGTTTCTTTAGTTCTTCCCAGTTATTTTTCACTTCTTCTGCAGTCGTTGCATCCCCATCTGCAAATACATGTGGATGCCTATGAATCATTTTTTCCGTTATACTATATATTACGTCATCAATGGTAAAAAATCCTGCATCCTCACCAATTTGACTATGTAACATCACTTGTAAGAGGATATCACCAAGTTCTTCGATAATGCCATCATCGTCCTCTTTATCAATAGCTTCCAACACTTCATACGTTTCTTCAATTAAATATTTCTTAAGCGATTCATGGGTCTGCTTACGATCCCACGGACATCCATTCGGCCCTCTCAATGTAGCAATCACATCACGCAAACAGAAAAACTGATGATGCAATTTCTCTCTATCAATAGGTGGTACATACACACTCGTCAGATTGCTCAACGTCGCTTCTTGATCAAGCTCGACTAACGGCACTTGCTTCACGGTTTCTTCACTACTGCCCGCTGCCTCAATTAAGTAAACCAGTTGCTCTGGCGCGACATCTTCTAACAAAACAAGTTTTACATCCGAAGCAATCATTTGATCATATACTTGTGAAAAAATCGTGTGTTGTTGATGCTGTAATTGGTGACGTTCAAAGCTTGTCGCATCGATCAATTGAAACCCTTCGATTGGATCAATGTTCGCTGCTGTTAATACATCATCTATAAAGCTTTGTCCACCTGCCATTTCGATCGTAACTTGATCTTGTTCCAATAACAGCTGAACCGTACGTTCTGCTACCATGGGATGTCCTGGTACAGCATAAACTATATGTCCTTCTTCCCATGCGTATTGCAATAATTGTTCAGTGATCTCCTTGTAAACATCTTGAAACTGATCATGTTTTTCATAGATATGATCAAATGAAGTAAACGTTATTCCTTCTGTTTCTAATTGTTCCACGATAGGATGATCTTTTGTTCGCACAAAACATTTACTCGTTGTGTTTTGTAATTGGCGATATACACCCAGTGGTAATTGATTAATATCACCACCACCCAAACCAAGTACCTCGATCTTCTGCATTTCTGTCACCCTTATTTTCGTTTTTTTAATATTTCTTTCTCTTCATCTGTAAATCCACTTGTTTTCCATAGAATGAACATATATACAAATAGTCCAGCTAACACTTGTAACAAGACATAACCAAATAGCAAAGATCTTGTTTCATACACTGCTACAAAACGGAATGCTTGTTCAAAAACAATTAACGAAAGCAGTAAACCACTACAAGCCAATAAAAATGATGGCCAATGGATGTTGAATAAATGTTGTTTCCCAACCGCACGGTATAAGAAGTAATACGTACATAAAAATAAAAAGCCCACTGTCAATACTGTAGCAACCGCAGCTCCACTAATGGCAAATACCGACACAAGCCACTCATTTAATAACCATTTCACACTAAACCCAACAACGAAAACAACCGCTGTTATTTTGATATAGCCAAACATTTGTAACAAAGATGTTATTATAACGGTGACTGCACTAAATAGGACAACAAGTGATAACAGCCGTAAACTGAGTGTGCCCGCTTCATTTTTGAAAAACATAACATTGATTTCAGGAAATAAAAAGAGCAAACCCATTGCCGCTCCTACCGAAAGATATGTACCTATTCTGATAGCTGTCCTCATTTTCGCCAATGATGCTTTCGGATTCACTTGCCAGCTCATTTTCGTCATATGAGGAATGAGCGCAAGAGCTACAGATGAACCAACGACAGTCACTAACTGCAACAAAGGTTGTCCACGATCTAACACGCCTTTTGCTTCCTTTGCGTGGAATGATTCGTAGCCTATATCTTTCAGTGCTGGTACAATACTGAAAGCATCAGCTAATTGCAGAAATAGAAGAAGCATATGATTCACACTTACAATGATGCCATAAAACACTACACCCTTGACGAGCGACCAGTAATCAACACCGGATGAATGTTGATCGAGAGTGATGTGTTTTGAAAATGCCCGGTAGAGATAAAATGATGAAGCAACCAATGCAACAATGGCTGCCGTGACAGCGCCATCAGCGATTTGATAGACCCCTAATTGATAACGAAAAATAAGATAAGCGGTCGTAATAATGATAAGTGTTCGAATCAGTTGCTCAATCATTTGTGAAATGGCTGTGGGGCTCATCATTTCATGACCTTGCAGTCCACCCCGAAACAACGTCACAACCGGAATCAGTAACACAAGCCAGGCTGCGTACTGAAGAGACCGCTGCAATTGTCCATCCCCCATCCATGTTGCCAGAACAGGGCTTGACATATACAATAAGCCAAACAAAAACAAACAGAAAACGAGCAGGATCACAAACAATTGTTTAAAAAACAGCTTACTATAAGCGATTTTCGGATGTGATGCCATAAACATCGAAATGGCTGATGGCAATCCATATAATCCAAACATAAAAATCATGCCAATAAGTGGGTAGATTTGCTGATACACATAAAATCCCATATCGCCAGTTAGATTTTGTAACGGTATGCGGTAAAAAGCACTCAATACTTTACCGAATAAACTAGCTATCGTTAATAAAAAAGCGCCTTTCCATAAACGGTTGTTCTTTATATCTTGTGTCATCTTATTCTTCCCTTAAAGATCAAAATCCATCACCATTATATCATATCAACGCATATGATTAGACCGTTTCACTCATGAACAAAAGACGCGGTATAGGATGCACTGCGAAAGTTTACTTGAGCAGATGTTGACTTATGCCCTATGGGTAAAAGCGTCCGTCTGAAGCGAAAATCAATTGCATGCATGTGCCGTTTTCCAAAAATGTTCATTTTGTTTTCGAAATTGAATTCTGAAACGGATTGAATTTATTGTACTTTTTTTATATACGAATTTACTTTTCTTTGTAAAAAAATAACTCCAAAGGTTCTGATCAACCTTTGGAGCTATTTCTCTTATTGAATATCAATAATATTATCATCTTCTCGTTGGACTTTGCCAGAGGCATTTAATTGAATCGACTGCCCTTCACCCAAGTTCGTAAAGATGACTGGTGTAATTTTTGACGGTGCGTTTTCTTCAATATAAGACAGGTCAACTTCCATTAACAACTGTCCTTGTTTCACTTCATCGCCTTCTTCAACTTTGGCGGTAAAGCCTTCACCTTTTAAGTTCACCGTATCAAGACCGATATGGATTAACAGTTCAGCACCATTATCAGCTAAAATACCAATCGCATGTTTTGTAGGGAAGATGTTCACAATTTTCCCGTTTACTGGTGACACAATGTTGCCATCTACTGGATTAATGGCGAAACCATCACCCATCATCTTAGTGGAAAAGACTTGATCAGGCACTTCTTCTAACGGCAAGACTTCTCCTTCTATTGGGCTGACAAAATTCAAGTCACCTTGAATACTTGCTGTTTCTTCACCCTCTGTTGCTTCATTTGTGTCATCTGCTTCTTGTCGTGGTGACTTACCATCTATAATATCTTGCATTTGGCCTCTAATCGTGTCAGATGATGGGCCATAAATCGCTTGAATGTTATTACCAACTTCCATGACACCAGAAGCACCTAATTGCTTCAATTTATCTTTGTCTACTTTTCCTTTATCATCTACGCTCACACGCAAACGAGTAATACAAGCATCTAAGTTGGTGATATTTTCTTCACCACCCATAGCCGTTAAAATTTCGTAAGGGCGGTCATCTGTCTCTCCTTCGTCTTCTGCATTATTCGCTTCATCTTCACGACCAGGTGTTGCTAAATTAAATTTCTGAATCGCAAAGCGGAAACCAAAGTAATAAATGACAGAGAAGACTAAACCAACGATGATCACCCACCACCAATCGGTACGGTTCGGCATGATACCAAATAACAGATAGTCAATAAAACCGCCCGAGAAGGTCATACCAATCTTAACATCTAATAAATACATCGTCATAAACGATAAACCAGCAAACACACAGTGAATCGCAAATAGTAACGGCGCCACGAATAAGAATGAGAATTCAAGTGGCTCTGTAATCCCTGTTAAGAAGGACGTTAAGGCTGCGGAGAACATGATACCGCCAACCACTTTCTTGCGTTCAGGTTTTGCCGTATGATAGATGGCTAATGCTGCTGCTGGAAGACCAAACATCATAAATGGAAACTTACCAGTCATAAAGTTACCAGCTGTAAAGTCGACACCATCTTTTAACTGTTCAAAGAAGATGGTTTGATCTCCACGGATTAATTCACCTGCTGCATTCGTATATGTGCCAAATTCAAACCAAAATGGCGAATAGAAAATATGGTGCAAACCAAATGGAATTAACGCTCTTTCAATAATACCGAAAACAAAAGTAGAAAGTGTCCGATTTGTTTCTAGCATAAAGTGGGAAACTGCGTTCAATCCATCTTGTGCAAATGGCCAAACAGCGTACATAATTAACCCTAAAATTAAAGATGAAAAAGCGGTAATAATCGGTACAAATCGTTTACCAGCAAAGAATCCTAAAAACTGCGGCAACTCTATATTATAAAATCGATTATACATATAGGCGGCCAGTATCCCGACAATAATTCCCCCGAACACACCGGTACCGAGTGTCGGAACACCTAGCATACTTTCATAGGCAGCTTCAGATGTCATGTCATCGGTAATGCCACCGATTTCACCCATCGTTACATTCATAATCATATAACCGATAATAGCTGCCAAACCAGCGACACCATCACCCTTCGCTAAGCCGATTGCTACACCGACAGCAAATAGTAAAGGTAAATTATCAAAAACAACTCCACCAGCTTCCTCCATAACCCCTAGAACGGCTTGAACGCTTTCATTACCGAACCAAGGGAACTTTTCTACCCATTGATCTTGGGCGAAGCTAGTACCAAATGCCATTAAAATACCAGCTGCTGGTAATAAGGCAACAGGAAGCATTAATGCCTTCCCAACTTTTTGCAATGTCCCAAATAGATTAGACATGCGAAGATCCTCCTTTTACATAACATATAGTGGAATCAAAAGCTTGCCAACAACAATAAAAAAGGCATGAGTAAAAGGAATTGCCTTCAGAACACCTATCGGATAGACTCCACCCATAGATTTTCCGAAAACATCCTTTTTACTCATGCCTGATCAGATCAGTAACACGTTATTCAGATGATTGCATTAATCGTTGTAAATGAATCGTTAGATATAACACCTCAGATTCATCTACACGTGTATTTAATTGTTGTTGCATCACTTTGATCAATTTCCATGCTAGATTATAGCACATCGGATAAGTCGCTTTCAATACTTTTGCTAAATTTGTTTCTTCTCCTAACTTTTCTCCTTGATACACACGCTCGATAGCACGGTGTAAATGCTGAACTAAACGATTATAATTGACATTTTTTCGATCGAATGTCATTTCCAAATTTTCTTCGACCATTTCAACGAGTTGAGCAATTAATTGATGATGACGATTCATATCGCGAATAGCCTTATCCGTTACAGCACTATGAATGTGTAAGGCAATAAAACCGACCTCACCTTCAGGAAACGTTACCCCAACCTGCTCTGTGATATAGGCAACGACTTCTTCAGCCACTTGATATTCCTTAGGATAGAGCGACTCAATTTCGAATAAAAAAGGATTCGTAAATTGAATCGATTGGTTGGCTCGGTTAATCGCAAAGGATAAGTGATCAGTTAAAGCAACATGGATGTGCTCATTTAATGATTCATCCATTCGTTCTTCGATATGCAAGATGACATCGTTCAATATATCCATCAGTTCTTGATCCACATGAGATAACAACTGTTTATATTGCATTTGTTCATGCTCGTCCTTCAATAAAAACGTTTTCTCAGCCTGACTTGCTGGCACTTGATCTCCTTTTTTCTTATTAAAGCCAATCCCTTTTCCAATGAGAATGACTTCATTGTACGTCGCGTGCGAAGCAATTAACACATTATTGTTAAGCGCTTTAATCACGACCATTTCTTCTTCCATGGTGATCCCCCATTTAAACGGTTGCATTTTTCATGATTGATATTGTACATGACTTCCACAAATTTAACCAGTAATAAACTTACAACCAACGAAAGAAGAAGTTAAAAAACCTAGTGTCATCAGTTATGATGTACACTAGGTAATTGTCTGTTATGATTCCATTTGTTTCGCCAAAAAAGTGGCAGCGGTTTGTGCTGCTTTTTGAGCGGACTCGCCAAAATCTTTTTTTTCTTTGGTAAATAAGACGACACAGCCGATTGGGTCACCGCTTGCCACGATTGGTTGTAACGTGTAAGCAGCGACTTCCTCTTCTTTATTTTCAATCAATTCAACCGTATTCGTACTCGTTTCCAAAACAGAGTCTCGATTATCCATCATTTGATCAAGGCTTTTACCGATATGTTTTCCTAAGTACTCTTTTTTCGTCTCACCTGCAACAGCGATAAATTCATCTCGATCACTTATAAGTACGGATAACCCTAAAGAATCAAATAAAGCCTCTGCATACTCTGTAGCAAAATCTCCTAATTCACTAATCGGGGAATACTTTTTCAATATAACTTCTCCATCACGGTCAACAAAAATTTCTAGCGGATCTCCCTCTCGAATGCGTAAAGTCCTCCGAATTTCTTTTGGGATCACAACCCTACCTAAATCATCAATACGACGTACGATACCTGTTGCCTTCATAATTTCTCTATGACCTCGCTTTCTTGTATGAACTGTGCTACCGTTATTTCTAGCGGGGATGAAATAACTAGGTGTAGACTTAGTATGTTTACATTTGGTGAGAGCTATACCATTTTCCTATTAGAATTTCCAAAAAGATCTTGCACTCGCCATCCATAGCTATTAAGCAACTGGCACGGATTTCATTTCTTGCAAGGCCTCAAGGAACTTTTGCAAGATCTGATAACGTTCATGTGATTGTTGCGGGTTCAATCGGAACGTTACTTTCAACTTACGGCCCTCTGTCCCTAATTGGATCATTCGACCGTATTGATTCGAGAATTCAAACAACTTGGCGCCATCAATTGCTTGACTAGCTTCTTCATCAACAATAATTTCGATATTGCGCTTTTGTTCTGATATGGCCTCAACACGTTCTGCTTTAGAGAGCATTTTTAATTCCGATACACGGAACAAGTTCTCTACTTGTTCTGGGTAATCACTGAATCGATCAATGATTTCGTCCTTTAAATCTTCAATGTCCTCTTTTGATTGCACAGCCTGGAAACGTTTATA
Source organism: Gracilibacillus halophilus YIM-C55.5 (assembly GCF_000359605.1). Lineage (GTDB taxonomy): Bacteria > Bacillota > Bacilli > Bacillales > Amphibacillaceae > Gracilibacillus > Gracilibacillus halophilus. The sequence continues at coordinate 10,617 of NZ_APML01000018.1, read as the reverse complement.
CATATCAATCTTCTGCTTCTCATCTGGAATATAATCATCTGGAATATATGCATCGATCTTCAAATCAAGCTCAACTTCAAACGGCTGGACTTCTTCGATCGTTTTGCCTTTTTTCTTCGCTTGTATCGCTTCTTGCAGCATTTGAGAATACATGTCAAAACCAACCGAATCAATAAAACCATGCTGCTCTGCACCTAGAATATTTCCTGATCCACGAATCGACAAGTCACGCATCGCAATCTTAAACCCAGATCCAAGTTCGGTAAATTCCTTAATGCTTGTAGTCGTTGTTCCGATACCTCGGTTAAAATTTTATCTTGCTGATACGTGAAATACGTATATGCGACACGATTTGACCTACCAACTCGCCCTCTTAACTGGTATAGTTGACTTAATCCCATTCGGTCTGCATCATATACAATTAACGTATTGACGTTCGGAATATCAACACCCGTTTCAATAATAGTCGTACTCACTAAGACATCTGCTTCACCTTCTAAAAATGAAAACATTACATTTTCCAATTCTGCTTCATTCATTTGCCCATGAGCCACTGCAACACGCGCATCACCCACGAGCGCCTGGATTTCTTGTGCTTTTCGTTCAATGGAATCCACGCGATTATAAAGAAAATACACTTGACCACCCCGGGAAATTTCGCGTTCAATAGCTTCACGCACAAGCGGCCCATTATATTCCATGACATATGTCTGGATCGGAAAACGGTTTTCAGGCGGTGTTTCAATTACTGATAAATCGCGCACACCAAGCATTGACATATGCAATGTTCGTGGAATCGGTGTTGCTGTTAACGTCAGTACGTCAACATTGGTTTTTAATTGTTTAATTTTTTCTTTATGTTTGACTCCAAAACGTTGTTCCTCATCAACAATGAGTAACCCTAAATCATTGTAAATCACATCTTTCGATAACAAACGATGCGTGCCAATGACTATATCAACCGTTCCATTTTTCAAACCTTTTAACGTGTCGTTCTGCTGTTTCTTGGTGCGAAAACGACTAAGCATGCCAATGTTAATCGGATACTCTTGAAACCGCTCCATAATTGTTTCATAGTGTTGCTGAGCAAGAATCGTTGTCGGAACGAGGATCGCTACCTGCTTTCCGTCCACAATAGCTTTGAAAGCAGCTCGAATCGCTACTTCTGTTTTTCCATAACCGACGTCACCACATAACAATCGATCCATGGGTTGAACTTTCTCCATATCTTCTTTGATTTCTTGAATGCAACGAAGCTGATCCTCTGTTTCTTGATAAGGGAATGATGCTTCAAAATCGCGTTGCATCTCAGTATCTTCAGAAAATGCGTATCCTTTGGAAGCTTCCCTTTCGGCATATAGCTTAATTAAATCATCAGCGATATCTTCCACTTTCGACTGCACTTTTCGCTTTACTTTCTTCCATTCGTTACCGCCTAATTTATATAACTTAGGGTCTTTGCCTTCAGAGCCAACATATTTTTGCACTAAATCAATTTGATCAATCGGCACAAAGAGCTTGTCATCTCCAGAATATTGAAGGAGCAAGAAGTCTTTATGCAATCCACTTACTTGTAGCGTCTCAATCCCAACATAACGCCCAATCCCATGGTTCGCATGAACGACATAGTCACCAATCTGTAATTCTTGGTAACTTTTAATGCGTTCTGCATTTGATACTTTTCGTTTCCTCTTTTTCCGATTTGTCCGCTTTTGTCTAAATAATTCGGATTCAGTGATCACTGCTACTTGATGCATGGGAAGCTCGAATCCTCCGGTGACATTCCCTACAACAATAGTTGGCGCGGACAAAGGAAAAGCTGGTACTTCACTGATCATCATAGAATGCATGTCATAATCATCTAATACACCATGGATTTTTTCTGCACGTTGCTGATCTGGCGCAACAATAATGACCGAATAGTCCCCTTTCGACCATCGCTGCATTTCATTTTGTAATAAATGCATTTGACCATGAAATTGTTGCATCGCCCGACATGATATATTCACAATATTTGACGGATTGGTATTCGGAATATGACGTAAAAAAACGGACATATACACACGTGGCTGCTTCATATGAGCCCATACGTCATTCCAATCAAATGATAGCTTTAAATCCCTTACAGTTTGATTCCTCTCTAAACGATCGCGCATCCATTCTGCTTCTTCTTCATCTAAATGGATGCCTGTTTCTTGGATTCTACTCATTTCATCGAGTATCAGTATGCCATCTGACGATAAATAATCTAACAAGCTATGAGGCTGTTGATAAAAGTAATGGACATACTTTCGCATTTCTTGAAAGCGTTCGAGTCCTGCTAAGCGCTCAATATCTTGAGATACATTTTGTTGCAATTCTTGCTTGTTGACATCATCCTGTTGTTTCTTTAACGATTCTTCTAACGCCTGTTCGAGGCGCTGTGCTCCTGCAGAGATATCCTGATCTGATAATAATAACTCCGTCGCTGGTGTAATCCATACTTGATCCACCTTTTCTAATGACCTTTGCGACTCACCATCATAATAACGAATCGAATCTACTTCATCATCAAACAATTCAATTCGAATCGGATTTGTTTCTGTTAGCGGGTAAATATCTAATATACCGCCGCGCATACTAAATTCGCCAGCATGGCTTGTCATTTGCTGACGTACATATCCCATCTCATGAAGTGATTGTAAGGTTTTTTCAATATCTAATGTTGCCCCAACTTGAAAAGAAAGCTGATAATACTTCCAATATTCAACAGGTGGAAGCATGCGTTTCAATGCTGCGATAGGTGCAATCAAAATACCATCATCCTGCTCTAGCCACCGCGTTAAAGCGTCAATCCGTTGACTTAACAACTCCGGACTAGCAACAGCTAATTCTGATGCTAACAACTCATTCACCGGATATAAATAAACATTTTTCGTATCTGAAAACTCGATCAAATCGTCATATAACTGTTGAGCCTGTGACAACTGATGAGTGACTAACAACATTTTCTTATCGGTCGACTCCTGTATCATCGAACTAAAAAGACTTCGGGTCGAACCAGATAAACCAGATATCAATTGCTCTTGTAAGCCAGACTCAATCCCATCAACAATTGAATAGATATCCTCACGATCTAATAAATACTGTTTTAGTGCTTGCATAAGCGCTCCCCCTAGTTTTCCTATACCTACTATATATGATCATGCTTTGACTCGCATGTATGCTTCGATCAAACTGCAAAAATGCTTTGGCGTTTCACCAAAGCTTTTTTGTCAGTTATTTGAGTGCGTAGAATGTTTTGTTAAGCTATTTCACCAGTAATGTAGTAATAAACTAAGTCTCTTCTTCATTGTATGAAATGATCTAATTCATGATATTCTGGATTTTGTTCTAATATTTGCTGGCAACTTTCACAAATGACTTCAAAATTGATGGATTGATCAGGCTGGTATTGCATTAACTTTTGACGTTCTTCAGTTGAAAGTACATTCCAACCTAATCGTTCCGCATTTATTTCTGTCGGATTAATTCGGCCAACTTCTCCACCACAATGTTTACATGTATACACTAAGGTCATATGAACCTCCTTATGACTCCAAGGATGATTTATTTTTATTGTTAACGACCTTATCACTCGTTATACATGTAAATTATTCGGCTGAAGATTGGTTATATTCATTCATAACCACCTGAAACGGTGATTCCATCCACTCATCCATCGCATCTGCTGCTTTAGCAATTGTTTCATTTAGCGTCGGATGTTGTGATTTTGGAAATTTTCCTAATACATAATCAACGACCGACATCGGTGTATCTGGCCTTCCAATACCGAAGCGTAAACGGTTAAAATTCTTCGCGCCTAACTGATCAATGACCGAACGAATGCCATTATGGCCACCATGTCCACCTTTTTGTCGCAATCTGATCTTTCCTAAAGGCAAATCTAAATCATCAAAAATCACCGTTACTTGGTCAGGCTGCAATTGGTAAAAATCCATTAACGGAACAATCGATTCACCTGATAAATTCATAAATGTTTGTGGCTTTAATAACATAATTTTTTCGTTCTGATAGGTTTCCATACAAAATAAGCCATTAAATTTATTTTTCGTTAATTTCCAGTTGTGTCTATGAAGCAATTCATCAATGACCATAAAACCAACGTTATGACGTGTTTTACGATATTTAAAACCAGGATTTCCTAACCCCACAATACATTTCATCTAAAACAACTTCCCTTACCACATAATTTTATCTTAGTTTAACATAAATAAAATACCGACTAAAGTGAGCGGAGTCATATGTTCCAAGTGCTTTTATCCTGCAAACAGATGCATCTAAAGTCAACGATTGGCAGGGAAAATGAATATTTCATGCAAACAGATGCTTTTTCATTCCTTGTTTGACTCATATATCGATTTTCAATGCAAATAAACGCTTCTGCTCATTCTGTTTGCAGCATATATCATTTTTCAATGCAAACAGCCACTTTCATTTCTTCTGTTTGAAGCAAATACTGATGGAATTAACCATTTCGGATCCATTATTGTACTAATCCGGTACAAGCACTCACCTAAATAAAGTCACTATAAAAGGCGCAACGTGAATTGTTGCGCCTTTCTCCTCTAGGATTCATCTCAACTGTCGCTTTTTTCATTAATGACTTCAGGTTCTGCATCTTCTGTTTCGCCTGCTGCTTCTTCTGCACTCGGCTGTTCGTCAGGAACAAGCACAGAAACAATTGTCGCTGTTTCATCTTCTAGTACTTCGTATTTCTTACCATCTTTCAAATCCGAAGCCAAAATACTATCACCGATTTCTAAATCCGTTACATTAACTGTAATTTGTTCAGGAATATCTCTTGGTTTTGCTCTAACTTGTAATTCATATAGTGGTTGCTGTAAAACGCCACCTTCTTTCACACCTTTGGCTTCACCTTCTACAGATATCGGCACATTGACATCCATTTCTTCAGACATGTTCACCGCATAAAAGTCGGCATGAATTAATTCTCCTTTTAATGGTTCCGTTTGATAGTCATGGAGCATCACATCCAGGTGATCATTATCTACCTGTAGAGAAATAATCGCATTTCTACCTTCTTCTCTCACGGTTTTCACTAATTCGATATTATTGACAGAAATGGTTTGCGGTTCCACTTCGTTCCCATATAATATAGCTGGAACATCTCCTGCCTTTCGAATTTCTTTTGTTACCGATTTGAGTAAGTTATCTCTTTTCTTTGCCTGTAATGCTACTGTCAAGTTCATCACCCTCCATATGAATTTAGAACATGTATATTAAGTCATTCCCTGACAAACTATGGATTAAACATGTTTTTCATCATCTAACAGGTGTTGGCTACACATTAATCGAAAAGTACACTAACTGATTGGCGTTCATGGACACGAATAATCGCTTCGCTGATTAAAGGTGCAATTGATAGCTGTGTAATTTTATCGATTTGTTTTTCCTCTTTAAGCGGAATACTATTCGTCACTACAAGCTCCTGAATTTCAGAATTATCAATCCGTTCGATGGCTGGCCCAGAAAGCACTGGATGTGTACAGCAAGCATAAACACCTTTGGCTCCATTTTCCATTAAGGCATTAGCGCCTAATGTAATCGTGCCAGCTGTATCAATAATATCATCAATAATAATCGCTGTTTTTCCTTCAATCTTACCGACAATATTCATTACCTCTGCTACGTTCGGACGAGGTCTACGTTTATCAATAATCGCAATCGGCGCCTTTAATCGTTCAGCCATTTGTCGAGCTCTTGTTACGCCACCGTGATCAGGGGATACAACGACAATATCCTCTAAGCCTTTTTCTTTCCAATAATTTGATAGAATCGGCACACCTAGCAGTTGATCCACTGGTATATCGAAAAAACCTTGAATTTGCGGAGCATGGAGGTCTAATGAAATGACTCGCGTCGCCCCTGCCGTTTGTAACAAATCTGCTAGTAATTTTGCAGTAATTGGCTCTCTTGCCCGTGCTTTACGGTCTTGACGTGCATAGCCATAGTAAGGTATCACTATATTAATGGATTTAGCTGAAGCCCGTTTCAACGCATCGACCATAATTAATAATTCCATAATGTGTTCGTTACCTGGTTCACAAGTGGATTGTACAACATAGACATCACAACCACGAATACTTTCTTCAATGTTAATTTGAATTTCGCCATCACTAAATTTGGTCACTGAGCTCTTCCCTAATTCTACGCCAATGTTGGCTGCTATTTCCTCTGCTAAGGCTGGGTTTGAGTTTAATGTGAATACCTTCAGGGACGAATCCTTATACTGGGACATGTTGATACCTCCAAAACATTCTAATATCTTTATTTATACTTTTTTGCATATTCTTCTTTGTTTACTTGTTTCGCTCGACCAATTGACAGCGCGTCAGACGGCACATCCTGATTAATCGTTGAGCCAGCAGCAACTAGAGCCCCTTCACCAACCGTTACTGGTGCGATTAAATTAGCATTACAACCAATGAATGCATCATCTTCAATTTTTGTTTTAAATTTATTTTTTCCATCGTAATTGACTGTAATCGTGCCACAACCAATATTGACACCACGACCAATTTGCGCATCACCTATATAAGATAAGTGGGGAACTTTACTTTCATCTTCAATGCTTGATTTCTTAATCTCAACGAAATTTCCCACTTTTACATCATTACCTACCGATGCTTCCGGGCGAATATGGGCAAACGGACCAACCTGGACACGTTTCCCAATCTCACTCGATGTGGCCACACTATGTCTAATAATTGTATGTTGTCCAATTTCACAATCGTTTATTTCCGTATTCGGCCCAATTTGTGCACCGTTTCGAATGGTCGTGTTTCCTTGAATATAACATCCTGGATAAATCGTTACGTCTTGTTCGATAGCGACATCTGGTGTGATATACGTCTGATTTGGGTCAACAATCGTTACCCCATTACGCATATGTTGCTCATTAATACGCTCTTTCATAAAAGCTTCTGCTTGTGACAAAGCAACACGATCATTCACACCTACCGTTTCACGAAAATCCATAGTCTGATAGGCAAGGACTTTTTCTTGCTTTTGTTGCGCAATTTCAATGACATCTGGCAAATAATATTCACCTTGGGCATTATCGTTCGAAATTTGGTCAAGTGCCTCAAATAATAGTTGATTATCAAATGCATATGTACCTGTATTAATCTCTTGAACGCCCTTTTCTTGTGTAGTTGCATCTTTTTCTTCCACAATACGCTCGACTTGACCCGCATCATCACGAATAATGCGTCCATATCCTGTTGGTTCATGTGCATGTGCCGTTAACAGAGTAACTTTTGCCTCTTCTTTTTCATGGTAATCTAAGACGGACTGTATAGTATCTGCTGTTAATAATGGTGTGTCTCCACATACAACAATCGTCGTACCTTGCTTATCTTTTAAATAAGGTTTCGCTTGTAAAACAGCATGCCCTGTCCCTAACTGTTCTCCTTGTACAACAAACGCTGACTCATCACCGAGTTGTTCTTGCACTTTTTCGGCTCCATGTCCAACAACTGTTGTAATGCTAGACAACTGGATGGCGTTTAACTGATCAATTACATGCTGTACCATTGGCTTTCCTAACACTGGATGAAGCACTTTATACAATTCTGACTTCATTCTCGTACCTTTTCCCGCCGCCAATACGACGGCAAATCGATTCGACATGTTTTCCCCTCCGCCTATATTTTAAACTGCATCAAAAATTAGCGTTTATATATGTATTGTAACATGATCTTACGGTTTGCTTAAGGATAACCCATCGCCATTTCCAATATGAATATATATGAAACCAACGTTTTTTTCAACATGAAGTTTTTTATGAAACTGATGTTTCGTTCTTAGTAAAATGACACCATTAAATAGAAAAAGCCTAGCCACTAAGACTAGGCTTTTTCGTTATGACGAATCACTCACACAAAAAATTAGCGGGAGTTTATGTATACGCTCCCACTAATCGATAGAATCAATGAATTTATGAAGCACCTGCTTCTTCGTATTGCGCTTCTGCTTCTCCTACACGGTGATATTCTTCTAATACTGCGTCTTGGATTTTTGAACGAGTACCAGAGTTAATCGGGTGAGCAATATCTCTGAATTCACCGTCAGGCGTACGCTTAGAAGGCATTGCTACAAACAAACCATTGTTTCCGTCAATCACACGAATGTCATGAACAACAAATTCTTGATCTAACGTGATTGATGCGATTGCTCGCATTCTTCCATCGGTATTCACGCGGCGTAATCTTACGTCAGTAACTTCCATTATGTATCACCACCTTTTCCCTATTAAGAACTTATTTTACTTATTCAACAAATTTTAATAAATTCCTGCCTACTTTTAAAAAAATTTCATGATTTTGCTAAAAAAATGTTCTTATTTGGAATTTGTGGTGTGAGGCTCAACATTCATAGTCATCGAAAAAAAGGACTTCCTACTAAAAAGCAAAAATAGAAGCCCAATATTCTCAAACAATTCGATTATTCAAAATAGTTACCTTTAGTGACCTCGATTTCTTGTTTGTTATCATCTACGTTCTTTATTTGGACTAACGACGTGTAATTATCAACAACTCGTTCTTCCTCTTCATCTTCAGCTTCTGCTAAAACACCAATCGCTCGAACGTTTGCTTGAAACTCATTTAACAGGCTTTTCATGCCATTAATGGTTCCGCCCGCTTTCATAAAGTCATCAATAATGCAAACATTCGCATCAGCTTGGAGACTTCGTTTCGATAAAACCATCGTTTGAATTTTCCGCGAAGATCCTGAAACATAATTTATGCTAACCGTGGAGCCTTCCGTTACCTTCGGATCACGTCGTACAATGACGACTGGGATTTGTAAAAAGGAAGCGACAGCATAAGCCAATGGAATTCCTTTTGTCGCAACTGTAACAATCGCATCAAGCTCTAAATCGCTAAAATGAGAGGCAAATAACCGTCCGATATTTCGAATGGTACCCGGGTTACCAAGTACATCACTCATATATAAATACCCACCTGGCAAAATGCGATTGGGATCTGCCAATTCTGTACATAATTGACCGACAAAAGCTTCACTATTCTCATTTGATACTTTGGGTATATACTTCACTCCACCTGATGCCCCAGAGATAGATGATAAATATCCGATACCATCTTCTTGGAACATGCGATCAATAATGACTAGATCTTCACTAATTGATGATTTGGCCGCACCATATGTTTCTGAAAAAAAAGGAAGTGAAATCAGTTCCATCGGATGTTCTGTTAAATATGTTGTCATTGCTACTAACCGGTCACTACGTTTCATGGCTACACCTCAAAATCCGAATATTTTGTGGTAAATATATCATTTTATACGTGTTTATTCAAGTGCGGTTGATTCACCGAGCATACGAACAACATACACTTGCTCACAGAATCCGCGTAAACTGTTATATATACGCTCCGCCTTTTTTTCCTGCTGTACGAGGCCAAATACAGTTGGCCCACTTCCACTCATTAATACAGCATCAGCACCAGAATGACGCATCAACTTTTTTATTTGTTGGACTTGAGGATGATTAGGTAAGGTAACTGATTCAAGTACATTGCCTAGTCGTTCACATATCCCTTGATAGTCTCCCCGCTTAATACTATCAACCATCCCTTGTGTATCAGGATGCAACACATGATCCAATTGCAACGATTGAAACACACTCGGAGTAGCTACCCCTTGAGACGGTTTAGCAAGAACGACCCAGCAAGTGGGAGGCGGAGGCAATTCAGTAATTTTTTCCCCTCTTCCATTTGCTATCGCTGTGGAATTATATATACAAAATGATACGTCAGAGCCAATTTCAGATCCTAATAACGACAACTCTTCGGTTTCAATCCCTAAATTCCATAATCGGTTGAGACCTCTTAAAGTGGCCGCTGCATCACTACTTCCACCTGCTAAACCAGCTGCAACTGGTATTTGTTTCTCTATATAAATACGAACACCCCGTGTCACTTGATAACGCTCTTGTAATAATTTAGCTGCCCGATATGCTAAATTTCGTTCATCACTCGGCACAAATCGATTTTCAGACACGACAGTAATGGAACCATCTTCTGTCAAGACAAATTCTAATCGATCAGCTAAATCCACTGTCGTCATAACCATTTCAACTTCATGATATTGATCTGAGCGCTTGTATAAAACATCTAATGTTAAGTTAATTTTTGCTGGGGCTTTCTCAGAAATAAACATTCAATACACCTACTTCGACCACATCGTCCATTTTTTATACCACATATCTTATGATAACATACCATAAGATGAGAAAAGGGACAAAACCTAAAAATTAGGTTTTGTCCCTAGAAATGCGCTCTTCTGCCATTTGCACAGCCCTTTTCACCATATTTCCAGCATCACGTGCTGTGATACCGCCCCAACCATCTTTTTGCACAGTGTCGTAAAAACCTAACTCCTTGGCAAGTTCCTCTTTCAAGTGATCAGACATCACACCCCGTCTTCGGGTCATAAAGAAACTCCCTTCTGTCGTTTTCTACGACACGCATAGTGTATGTAAAATGGTTACGACTATACATTCTTCCTTATCAAAAGGCTGTTTTCGTAAAC
>NZ_APML01000017.1 GCF_000359605.1 Gracilibacillus halophilus YIM-C55.5 | reverse complement strand
CAACTACTAGTTTCAACCTAAATCAATTGGTAGACACCATTTGATTTAAATAAATAAAACCATCTGAAAATCAAAGGAAAATGGCGATATTCTAAGAAAAAATTAATTTATTGAGGGAGGAATGCGTAATGATAAATGAGTGTGCAATTTGTCCGTGTTTTAATAAAATGAATAATACAATGAAAGTCTTGATTACTACTTTAACTGTTATTATTTTTGGAGTATTATATTATTTTTTAATACCTCAAATAATGCCAGGTGATTCTGGTTTTGTGATTTTAATATTCACTCCTTTTTTAATTGGAGGTCTTTTATTTGGTTTGGGGTTGATTGGTCTTGCGTTTGGGATAAGCAAGTTATGCGAATGGATAAAAAGAAAGTAATTTGTTGTAAAGCAAAGGGGCTAATCGGATAACGTAGAAGTTAGTACAATAGTTTTTTTGCGAAGGAGCTGACAAAATTGAATAAGTGCAGGTTCCTTTTTCTATGTATCTTTTTTGTGGTTACGTTTCTTGTTAGTGGGTGCACAAATGAGACTCAAAAGGACCAATTTGAACAATTGTTATCTAATATTCATCAGGATAAAGAATTTATATTTGAAGATTTAATCTGGCTTATGAATAGGAATGAAGTAATGGAGCGAAAAGAATTAAGTGAAGAAAACAAACAAAAAAATCGTCTGGATTATTTATCTAAACCGCTGGATTCATTTGAAATGGATAAGGGTTCTCTAGAGCAAAGTGTTGTTTATATATTCTCAGAAAACAAAAAAGACTCACAATTTGTATCGGGGGAATATAGTTTACACACTTCTGACAAAGAGCTCTTTGTTGAATTTGCTAATACACTCAAAGCATATTTGTCAGATTCTCTTGTAGAACCATATGCCAACGATTTGAGTGTATTAGGCCAAGTATATGAAGCTCTTAACCAATCAAAAAGTGTAAAATGGGATGGTACAGATGGAAGTATGTTAACAATATCCATAGGTGCTTTACAATCAGAAGGTGAAGAAACGGAATACCTTATAAAAATAAAAACAAATGCTCCTTTACCAGATGGAAAATCCTTAAAATAAATAATTTGCTATTCTAGTAAATTCTATAATTCTACACCTACTGAATACAAGTTGATGAACCTTTGAAAATTTGTTTGATTTATTGTTGAGATACCACTGTATTTGTATGGGTATTACTATTGGTTGTCGGTGGTATTGGTAGAATCGGTATTTGTAGTGCCTTTGAAGGGAATGAAGTGTTTACAGGATATGCAGCAATGTTAGGATAATTGTAGCATTTATGTAGGTTTTGGCAGTATGTTTATAGCATTTTATGTATAATTAAATATGAAGAGATTGTATAACGAAGAATGTTTATTCAACGAATTTCTAAGTGGCTTGTTCAATTAATGGGCTGGAATGTTTAAAAAGGGGGTATTATATGTATAATTTGCTGATTTTCTTAGCGATAGCTTTGATTGGAATAATACTATATTTAACGATTACAAAAAGGAAGCCGTGGAAATTCATTGCAATAATTATGGTAATAATCATAGGTGCTTTATTACTGATCGGCTTTCGCTTTACTGCATCAAGTGCTTTACCTAATGGTACTAAACCAATAGAAAGTATAGAAACAATTTACGGGCAAGCAATATTATATGAAGATGTAAATAACCATACATTTGGCTTGGCGAAAATACATCGCAGTATGGGGTTTCTGTATCATTACGCAGGCGGTGCTCCTGACTACATACTTGAAGTGAATGAACCATTCCAAGCTGCTGGTTTTGGAAGTGATGAACAAGATGGTTTTATGGTTGGAATTAAAACTGGTAACCCAAATATAAAGTATATTGTGGTTGGTAACCATCTGGAAAACTTAACGCCATCAGAACCTTATAATTTCAATATGGAGACAGTTGAGAATTATCCGAATAGCTACCATGTCAAAGAGATAGTTGATAATCATGCCTTCTTTGTACTAGATGAGTATTCCGAGAAAACATGGACAATAAGAGCGCTTGATAAAGATGGTAATCTAATTGCAGATAAATTATTTGGAACAGGTGAAGCAAGATATACTGAGTGGTAAACATCTAAATTTCTCTAATATAAGCAATTAGAATTTATAAATTAGATGTCATTATATTTATAGTAATAGCATGTGACTCATTACACTTAAACAAACGGGTGGCTTTACTTGAATAAGCCTAATGCTCAAAAGAACCTTCAATATACACTAATTTATACATTGGCTGTATATTGAAGGTCTTTTTATATGCAAAAAGTATACTGCCATTTCATACATGAGTTAAATGCCAAATACATTCTATTCTTATGTTGAAGGGACAAAATTGAAATAAGTTTTTGAAATAATAGTTGTTGATTATCTTCTTTGGGTTTGCGATTATATTCAATGGAGGTCTCTCTTATTGCTATAGGATTAGTAAAGATTGGTTTCTATGCTAAGAACAAAGCAGCTAACTTGGAGAACTAAAATATAGTTGTTCAACAAACAAAGCCACCTGTTAGCTTAATAACGTTCCTGGTTGAATTACTTTCTTATTTTCTTCATTAAACAAAATAGCAGGTTTAGTTCCAATTACTGTTATCACTTCATCATCTATAAATAACGCTGTTTCTTCTGGTAATGAGATAACTGGATTTTTGTATTCGAATATATAATTATTGATTACAGCATCGTTTTCCCCGTTGTAGTGGCACCATATAGAATAATTTTCTACAAGACCTAAACCATGGAAATCTTGTAAACCAACATCGTTAGAATCCATATGAGAACAAGTCCTAATATCTTGACCAAAGATAATCGCCCCCGCACTACCACCGTATATGATTCCGCCTTTTGCTAGATATTCTTTTAAAACATTCGTGAAACATGTTTCTTTAAAATCTTTTAACAGTCTGAATGTATTACCACCACCTATATATATTGCCGAAAATTGTTTTAAATTTCGGTCCACATCGTAATATCTTCTATTCCAAGCGGATCAAAAACACTGTTTATCCAATAAAAGCAAGAATCATAGGAGTTTATATCCATTGCAATGGGGATGTATAACAATGATTTTTCCTTGTTGATTAAATCTGCAAATTTTACATCAATTGATAGGGTTTGTTCCGCATTCCCGCCTCCAGCAAGAATTAATTTACCAATAAAAAATCCCCTCCCTGATTCGAATTATTCTCATAATTCTCTTTACTTCTGGATCACCTCAAAATCTTTAAGAATAAGGGAACTCTCTTGTTAAAGATTAGCATCCGATTGTTTAAGAATCACTATGCTTTCTCACTTTCGAGAATTTAAATAATGCTATTACTAAACAAATCATACTCAATGCCCAAACAACTCCTGAAATACCCATCTGGAGTGAAATCTCTTCAGAAGCCATTGGATGATTGTAGCCAAAAGTTATACCCTTTAATGCAAAATATATTGCAGCAGAAACTAATAGAAAATGTAGTAACGTCCAGATATATCCCAATTTATTATTTTTATTTTTCACCCAAAGGAACACTGTAACAAATATTGCAATCCCCATAACCATAGAAATTCCACCAATTAACAAACCTATTACTTCCTGTTATAATGGCATAAGGATTCACCTCCAAATTAAATTCCTTAAACAAGTGCCCCTTTAGTGCGATAAGTAACGTAACATTCTTCCTTTATCTTTTCACAAAAGAACGAACCAGCATTGTCCCAGCTAAAACCGACAAGACCATATGTGTTTCAGGTAATAAGAAGATGTTACTTACTCATCTGAAGTACCCAGTGTCATTCCACCGTCTACCACAATTTCTGTGCCCGTACAATACGAGCTTTCATCAGAGGCAAGGAACGCTACAGCTCGAGCAATTTCAATTGGTTGTCCAATACGTCCTAAAGGTACTGAATCGTAATAAGTAGGAACATCTTTGCCTTGAGTAGACATTGCTGTTTCGACTCCACCTGGATGGATCATATTTACTCGAATTCCTTTTGGTCCTAATTCAATAGCTGCAGCTTTAGACATTGCAACCACAGATGCTTTTGTCGCAGCATAAGCAGAGGATTGGCTAATTGGGGCAAATGCAGAAATCGATACATTGTTTATAATGGAGCCTTTTTGCTGCTTTTCCATTTGTGGAATAACTGCCTGCATCCCCATAAAAACACCAAGTTGATTAATATTAATCAACTGTTGATACTCATCTAGGTTTGTCTCTGTAAAAGATTTGCGTTTTAGCGCTCCAGCATTATTCACTAACACATCAAGCTTACCAAATTTATTTATGACCTCATCAACCGCAGATTTCCACTCTAATTCTTTTGTTACATCTAACTGAACTGGAATAGCGTGGCCTTCTCCAATCTTTTTAGCCACTACTTTAGCTTCATCATAGTTTCGAGCACCAATCGCTACTATAGCCCCCAATGTGGCAAGGTGCTGAGCAATAGCTTTTCCCTGTCCTCGATTAGCCCCAGTGACAAGAATGACATGGTTGTTTAAATACGACATATACTCACTCCTTTTTTAATCATCATTAAGCTCTAATTTCACTTTAACATCAACGTTAAGTAAAACATAATTTCCACCTAAACATTAAATGATATAGATCTCTGCTTACCAAATTCTTTTCACAGTTCATATCATTCTCACTCTATTTTTCTTCCACTAATTCACAAATGTAGAACCACCTATTATTCTTTTGATAGTGTTTCTTTCTATAGGCTTTGTTGCATTATTTTCATACCATATACAAATTAAATGTGTCATCCTCATTAGAAGCTGTAACGAAAGGGATAAAATTAGGCTATATACAACCCAGCTATGAAAGATAGTATCTATTTTTTTTAGTAAAGTCTACTCATTCAAATACTTGAAAATCATGAAGAAATGATAAAAAATATAGGTAAGTTCGAGAAGAAAATAGATATATTTTTTGATTTAAGCAATGAGGAGTTTAAAAAAATACTAAAAATTGTTTGCTGGAGGAGGAAACGGGATTGGCTAATATAAAATATGAAATTATCGAGACAATTGCAATTATATCGGAATCACCAAAAGGTTGGAAAAAAGAATTAAATCTAGTAAGTTGGAACGGACGTGATCCAAAATATGACCTTCGTGATTGGTCTCCAGACCATGAAAAAATGGGAAAGGGTCTAACACTTTCAGCAGAGGAATTAAAAACGTTGAAAGATGCTTTAGTTAATTTTGATGAGTTAGAATAAGGTAAGTTGAAAGCTTGCAGAACATCTCTGCAAGCTTAATCTATATTTATGAGTCTATCATTGAACTGAAATTCTTTAGTGAGCAGTGTAATATTCACTGTGTAAGCAAAAACCGTACATCAAAAAACTACAGACCTACCAAGCGAAATCACCTTTTTTAACCAAGTGCATTTCTTCACGAATGACTAGAAAATAGCATTTTTCCTATCAAACTACCGACTAAAACAGATAATCCAGCAATTATAAATTTGGTAACACACCGACCCTGATGGTCATAAATTTGAGTTCCATACAGGTACTTTACAAGATAGATTATTTTCAACATTCAGAGCCAGCCACGTTCCATTCACATAAAAAACATTCTTGTAAAACTCAATTGAATGATCTAAATTAGCGGATTAACCCCCGAAAATTGGACATTTATAATCTTAAACTCGTTCAAACTTAGAATTACTTATTTTTTATTGGAAGAGTGCGACAAAAAGCGAATCCTAATTATAAAGGAATTATTTTTTTAGAGAAATAATGTAAAAATCTTTTGACATATTGTTTATTTCCGAATACAATAATGTTAAATACTTTTTACATATAGACGAAGGAGGATATAAAGAATGGATTGGGTTAAACTTGTGTATTTAGTTATCTTGTTAATTAGCGGAGTTTTCGTGTTTTTAGCACCATTTTTTCAAAAAGGTGATGAAAGGAGGAAATTTATCAATTCAAAAGCTCAATCATATGCATTTACAGTAATTATAGGTATGCTTATTATAAGTGTTGTACGATCAATTTATCTGACTATTCAGGGGAATACTTCTTATAATGGTGATTATGTAGAAGGTTCGCCGATATCATTTCTGTCGGTGACTTTAATTGTATATCTGATAACATTACTAGTTTACAGGAAAAAATATGGTGATTAAATGAAAAATAACATAAAAAAATTAAGAAGAACAGCTAAATTGTCCCAGGAAGAACTCGCTAAGCTTTGTAAGGTATCCAGACAAACAATAAATGCAATTGAGAATGATAAATATGACCCTACGTTACAATTAGCATTTACCATAGCAAGTGTACTAGAAACTACGGTAGACAAATTATTTATTAATAACTAATAAATCAACAATCGGGCGCGACACCATTTCCACTAAAGTGAATATGAGTGGAAATGTAATATAAATTCGAGCTTTACAACGGAGGATGGGAGTTACGAAATACGGAACCATGTTTTCTGAAACCATCCTGCATTCAAGACAGATAGGCCTCAGGGTATGGGCACAAATGATTTGGCGGAATGCAGGTTGATGCCATCTTCTTAGAAAAGGTATGCCAACGGGATATACCGCGGCTAAAAAACTGGATACGGTGAGAATGTTCTCACGAAAGGGGACTGACAAACTTCTGAATGTACGCGTCTATAGATTGAACAGAGGGAAACTTGTGTGTCAACATACGATGATGTAAGTGGTGTAGAGTAAAAATACGCCCTCTGAAATAAGCTGTACTGAACAATGGAATATCCAGCTCACAGGCTTATAGAAAGCACCTACGTTTAGCTTGGAAAGCAAGAGACGTTGTAATAAGCACTGTCATCCGAAATGGTACTATAAGGCATCTCCCGAAAGGTGTTTATCCTTGGGTAAGGGATATGGCCAAAGAACCTTTAATTAAAGAACTAAACAGAAGGAGATTTGAAAATGCTTATAAATTCAATTACTAAGCAATATAGTCGCTCTGTAGCTTTAAAAGAGCTATCTTTTGAATTTAAACAAGGGGAAATCGTTGGTTTAGTTGGAAGTAATGGTGCTGGAAAGAGTACGCTTATGAAGATCATTGCTCAAACAATTCAGATATTCAATGGATCTGTTGAAGGCAATAGTAGTGTCGGGTATTTGATTGAGGAACCTAAACTATTTAGTGATAAGACTGGATTAGCACATTTGTCCTATTTCTCGAAAATTTATGGAAATAAATTCAAAATTAGTGAATACGAGGAACTTCTAAAAAGTTTACAATTATTTGATGTGTTGGATAAAAAGGTGAAGAAATATTCTTTGGGGATGAAGCAGAAATTAGGAATAGTTATAAGCCTATTAAATAATCCAAGTTACGTTGTATTGGACGAACCGACAAATAGTATGGATATAGAAACGTCCCTCGAAGTATTACAGCAGTTGAAAAAAATGGCTAATAAGTGGAATGTTGGTGTCTTGATTTCTAGCCATAAGCTAGAAGATATTGAAACTATCTGTGATCGCATCTTGTTTTTAGAAAAAGGAACTATTCTCGAAGAACAGCAATTTAGTAACAAGAATCAATATATCTTAAAACTAGCATTTGATAATTATGCTGATCTAGCAACATTTATTGATCATCAAGAGCTCGGGCGTATCATCCATTCAAGTGAGAAAACAAACACAATTAAAATTGAAACGACAGCAGAAAATACCGAAGTTTTCCAGTTTTTAAATCAGTTAGGAATCAAGTTAATTGATTTTACTACTGAAAAGAAAACGCTTCGTAATATTTATATGAACAAAGTCAGAGGTGAATATCATGATATTTAATATTAAAAATTATGTTAGTTATAATTTAAAGGAACTTTTTAAAAAGGGCTATTTGGTCTTGGGAGTGTTGGCAGCCTTAGTACCAGCACTAATCATTAGTTACTTTATCTTAACAGGAACTACATCATTTAACATTAAACATGTCTCAAATTTTTATTGTATGTTGGGAATGCTCGCGGCGGTTTTACACCCACTTTACCTTGTCAATAGAGATTATTCATCTAAGACAGCTTCGTTGATTAACAACTCAAAACAAAATAGAAAAAACTATGTACTGGCTAATGTAGTTATTGCACTATTTGTTAGTTTACTTTATGTAGCAGTGGGAATAGTCCTACTTCTAGTTACAAAACAACTTGGAGTGCCTGGGAAATTGGAGGTCTCTTTCCTTTTAGGGTTCTCTGCTAATGTCTTTCTTTTAGTGTTGACCTTTTTCTTGCTTGGATATATTTTATTATTATTTGGTGTCCGGAGTGGTGCAGTCTATTTTATTTTGACAGCAATGTTACTTTTTTTGCATAATATTTTGATAAATGTAATAGAGAGTACTCAAAGGGAATTTCTTTCGGGTTTAATCGAAAACTTTCCTGGTTACTTCTATCCAGTTATGGTTGGCTCAAACCCGCTTTCACCCCTACAGTACTTTATTGGTTGTTTCACCTTAATCGTACTTTTTTTACTCGTTCTTAAAAAAAGTGAAAAAATTGAAATTTAAGATTGTCTTATAAGGTTTAAGAGCCAGGATTTCTTTTTTATATTTTCTGAATGTTTTTCTACGTTTAAATAAATTTTTAATTTCTCCCTATGGTGAAAAGTCGAAGAGCGAAATCGCTCTTCGATTTTTTTGTGGTCTTTGAAAACCCCTGGCTATGCCAGGGGTTCTGAAGAGCTTCTAGCGTGGGGTCACGAAAAAGCCTCTCTTCATGGTAAGATAAGGTTGGTTTCCCGACCACCAAATCTCACCAAAGAAGGAGGCATGTCCAATGCAGGACAAGAATAGTTTAGCACATACACAATGGAGATGTAAGTT
>NZ_APML01000016.1 GCF_000359605.1 Gracilibacillus halophilus YIM-C55.5 | reverse complement strand
GCAAGCATTCGCCGATAGCGAATCATCTTAAAACAACAAAGTTTACGAAGACAGTCTTCATTAAACGTTCGAACGGCATTCGAGATCTCTTAGCAGCGTTAGCCAGAGTTTTTATCTGATGCTTGCACATCATCGATCTCAAAGCCAAGGTCTTCGAGGATTTGATGATCAACTGTACTTTCTTGTCCAGCCGTCGTCAAGTAATCACCGACAAATATGGAATTGGCCGCATAAAGTCCTAATGGTTGAAGACTACGAAGGTTAACTTCCCGTCCACCCGCAATGCGAATCTCCTTTGTAGGGTTTATGTAGCGGAAAAGCGCCAACACTTTTAAACAGTATCGCGGGTCGAGCTCATCTACTCCTTCCAGAGGCGTGCCATCAATGGCATGTAAGAAATTGATCGGAATGGAATCAGCATCGATCTCCTTTAAACTTCGTGCCATGTGAATCACATCTTCCTTTGTTTCCTTCATACCAATAATGACACCAGAGCAAGGCGATATACCAGCATTTTTCGCGTGTTGAACGGTTTCTACGCGATCATCATAAGTATGTGTAGTTGTAATATGATGATGGTGCTGTCTTGATGTATTTATATTATGATTATAGCGATCCACACCTGCTAGTTTTAATTGATCGGCTTGCTCTGGTTTTAACATCCCTAAGCATGCGCAGACTTTTAGCCCATATTGATGTTTTATTTCCTCTACTGCAGATGTTACGGTGTCCACTTCACGATGACTTGGACCTCTGCCACTAGCGACAATACAATATGTACCGACGCGTAACCGATCAGCTTGTTTTGCGCCTTCTAGTAATGTTTCTTTATCAACCATACGGTAGGTTTCAGTCGGTGTCTTAGCAACAGCTGATTGAGCACAGTAACCACAATTTTCTGGGCAGAGTCCTGACTTTGCATTGAGAATCATGTTTAATTTCACTCTGTTGCCATAATAATGGTGCCGTATTTGATAAGCACCATGAAGTAAGAGTAAGAGCTGTTCATCGGGACAATGTAAAATGGACAAAGCTTCTTTATCGGAAAGATTGTCACCATGTATGACACGTTCGGCTAGATCAGTCCAAGATATTGCCGTCATACGATTTCCTCCTTAGCTAACTTGTTTTGTGTTCACTGCATCTGTCGTGTTTGGTTGTGTCACAATTCCTTTCATTCGATAAGCAAGCAGACCAGCGAATATGGATAAAATGAAATCTTTTGGCAATGGAGCGAGCATCCATGACCACACAATGGAATAATCAAACGGTGTCTCTACAATATATTTATAGGCCACATACATCCAATTTGTACCGACGAAATAATTGATGCCCATTCCGATGAGGCTGGCTGCAATAAATATGTTGCGGGTTGGTTTCTTTTCAACGATTTTGCCCGTCACATAAGCAACAATGATATAAGATAAAATGAATCCGAATGTTGGTTTAGCAATGACCATGATTCCCCCAGAAAAGTTTGCGAAGACTGGCGCTCCTGCAAATCCTACTAATGTGTAAACGATCATGGAAATAGCGCCCAAACGGCTACCTAACAGAAGTCCCGCTAAGATACAGAAAAATGTCGTGAGCGTAATCGGAACACCACCAATCACGATAAACGATGTGATATTTGCGCCAATGGCCATTAAAGCGGCGAACATGGCAGCAAACGTAATGTCTTTTGTGTGTAATTTCACAGTACATCCTCCTTGATTGAATAGATTATAATGTTAACGTAAAATAAAATAAGTTAACAATACAATCGTATTATAATTGTTAACTTTAATAAAATCAATGTTAACAATAATATTTTATACTTGAATGTTAACTGGAGACGGAGGGAGAAGGGAGACAATTCGTTAAAAAAACGCACGGAAAATCAGTTACGATTCACCGTGCGTTTGTTCTTTACCCTTCGATAATTTTTACGTGGAATTTTCGTTGGCGTGGTCCATCAAATTCGCAAAAATATATGCCTTGCCAAGTCCCGAGCAATAAACTTCCATTGGAAACAACAAGTGTTTGGTTATGTCCTACTGTACTTACTTTTAAGTGAGCCGCTGTGTTACCTTCCATATGTCGATCTTTGGGATGTTCCCACGGATAAACTTCCTCAAGGCGACGCAAAAAGTCGGTTTTGACATCAGGGTCGGCATTTTCATTCACAGTAATACCAGCTGTTGTGTGTAGTGAAGAGACAATCACCAATCCATCTCTAACATTTTGCTCTCTTAGAAAACTTGCTACTTCAGAGGTAATATCAACGATTTGGTCATGATGATTCGTTCGTACTTGAAACGTTTTTTCCATCTTCATCATCCTTTTTTGAAATTTTATGCTATTTTTATTCTACTAAAAATCGGATGTATGTTAAAATTTTGTGTAAACAGGTAGAAAGGAAGCGATCATGATGACAAAAGCAATACATACGGACAATGCACCACAAGCAATTGGTCCTTATTCACAAGCAATTGATGCAGGCGATTTTGTTTACATCTCAGGGCAAATCCCGCTTGATCCAGAATCAATGCAAATCGTGGAAGGAGATATTGTGGCGCAAACAAACCAAGTGATGGCGAATTTAGAGGCCATTTTGACTGAAGCGGGATTAACCTTCGGCCATGTGGTTAAATTTACGATTTATATTGCGAATATGGATGATTTCGCGACGATTAATGAGGCTTATGCGAAATTCTTACAGGAACCTTATCCTGCACGAGCTACAGTTGAAGTGAGCAAGTTACCAAAAGGCGCACAAGTTGAAATGGACGCTATTGTCAAAAAATAATATGAGGACAGAAAAGGCTTTTCGGCTTAACAAATAAGCACGAAAAGCTTTTTTGTATGTTTACGTACCTGCATACATGCTATCAATGAGGTTTTAATAGATAAGGAATGGGAATGATAGAAATAAATGAGGGAAATGCCCCCATAATTTTGCAATTCTAGCATAATAGTATAGTAAGAATACATTTAAAAGGAGTAAAGCAATGAAAAAATTGATCAGTTTATTGGTAGTATGGCTTTTTGTTGGACTAGCAATCGCTCCAAATGCTTTAGCGAGCCAAGGAAATGATGTCATTGATGAGCGCAATGGAAAGCCGAAGCTCGTACTAGGTGAAGCGTTATCGGAGGCGCAGAAAGATGAAGTACGCGACATGCTAGATGCCACTGATCCGAATCAAGTGGAAGAATACACAGTCACCGCACAGGATCTCGTAAACTATATTGGCGGTGATCCAAATTCGAGTATGTATTCATCAGCGAAAATTACTCGAAAAAATGAAGGGCATGGACTGGTTGTGAATATCGTCAATGCTGAAAACATTACAGAAGTGACAAATGATATGTATGCCAATGCATTACTTACAGCTGGGATTGAAAATGCTGAAGTTGAAGTCGCTTCTCCGCTCAAAGTAACAGGTCACTCCGCTTTAACAGGGATTTATAAGGCGTTTAATGTGGACGGTGAATCTTTAGATCAAGATCGTATGGAAGTAGCGAATGAAGAATTAGACGTTGCAACCAATCTGGCAGAAGAAGCAGGTATCGATCAAGAAAAAGTCAGCCAGTTATTAAGTGAAATTAAAAAAGAAATTTCGAATCAAAATCCCGCAACGAAAGAAGAAGTCGAGCAAATTGTTAGTGATCAATTAAGTCAACTCAACATTGAATTAACACCGGAACAAAAAGAGATGCTAACGAATTTGTTTGATAAAATGCGAAATTTAAATATTGATTTTGGACAAGTCGCTGATCAGCTGGATGGTATTTTAAGTGATATTCAAGGGAAATTGGATGAAGTAACAAGTGAAGACGTACAAGGTTTCTGGGAAAAGGTAAAAAGTTTTTTTACAAATCTTATGGACTCGATTCGGGGATTATTTAATTAATGGTGCGTGTGAGTCATTCCACAATAACATGCTTGTTCTGAGCATCTCGTTTTGAATGGTTGTTATTTTTTGTTATTTTTTACTAAGGTGAAAATCTTTTGAATGGGAGAGTTCATAATGGATAACAAAAAGCAACAAATTCTTTTAGCGGAACGACCAAAAGGAACACCAGATGAACATACATTTCAATTTGTAGAAGCAGATATAAAGCAACCTGAGGAAGGAGAAGTCCTCATTCAAACCTTATATGTATCGGTTGATCCATATATGCGTGGGAGAATGATTGATGCCCCTTCTTATGTGGCACCATTTGAATTAAATGCAGTGATTGATGGTGGCGTCATCGGTAAAGTGATAGCGTCCAAATCAAATCAACTCGAGATAGGTGACATTGTTATCGGTGGATATGGCTGGCAGACCCATTACACAGCGAGTGAAGATGAAGTAAGAAAAGTAGATAAAGAGATTGCTCCCATTTCTACGCACTTAGGCATTTTAGGGATGACGGGATTAACTGCATATTTTGGCTTACTTGATATCGGACGACCAAAAGAAGGTGAAACCGTTGTAATATCAGGTGCTGCCGGAGCTGTAGGGTCCGTCGTCGGTCAAATTGCAAAAATCAAAGGCGCGTATGTAGTAGGCATTGCAGGGTCTGACGAGAAAAATCGATATTTAAGTGATGAATTACAATTCGATGCAACGATCAATTATAAAACAACGACCAATTTGGCAAATGATATCGCCAAAGCTTGTCCGAATGGTGTAGATGTCTATTTCGATAATGTGGGTGGAGACATATCTGACGCCGTCCATGCAAACCTTAATAAATTTGCTCGTATCCCTGTTTGTGGTGCAATATCCAGTTATAATTTAGAAGGTGAGGATATAGGACCACGTATTCAAACGACATTGATTAAGAAAAGTGCGCTCATGCAAGGTTTTACTTTAGGGGATTATGCCGATCGTTTTCCTGAAGGATCAAAAGCATTAGCTCAATGGTTACAACAAGGGAAGTTGCAATATCAAGAAACCATTAAAGAGGGATTTGAGAATATCCCCGACGCCTTTCTTGACTTATTCAAAGGCAATAACACCGGCAAACTTTTAGTGAAAATCGCAGAGCAGTAATTATCTTAGAATAAAAAAGATCATGTTTTTTTAAGCAGATCCCCAACAGTTAGTGATCTAATCTAACGATTGGGGATCATCTTTATTTGTCCCAATTATTTGTCATAGATGATATGGTTGTCATACTAATCGTCTGCGTATAAAGCCAGAGATCTGATCAATAATTGTGACAGTAATGATAATGGATAAAAGGATCATACCAACTTCTTCCCAATTTCGGTTCATATATGCAAAAGTGATTAACATGCCGATACCACCAGCTCCGACAATGCCAAGAACAGAGGAGGCACGCACGTCAATTTCAAAACGGTAGATCGCGTAGGACAAAAATTCTGGTAACACTTGTGGTAAAATGCCATAAATGAAGATTTGCATTTTGTTCGCACCACTCGCCTGTAATGCTTCAATCACATTCATATCAATCGATTCAATAATTTCGGCATAC
Organism: Gracilibacillus halophilus YIM-C55.5; assembly: GCF_000359605.1. Classification (GTDB taxonomy): domain Bacteria; phylum Bacillota; class Bacilli; order Bacillales; family Amphibacillaceae; genus Gracilibacillus; species Gracilibacillus halophilus. The sequence continues at coordinate 115,503 of NZ_APML01000016.1, read as the reverse complement.
AGTTTCCCTAGCATACCAGTCGATCCGATAGCGATTGCTAGTACCCCAGCAAATGGATTCGGCCCAATCGCAGCGACAAAAATGATGGCCAAAATGATTTCTGGAAATGCTCTGATCGCACCTAGTATCCACATACCGCATTGATTCCAGAATGTATGTTTTACCATGTTTGATGCTGCCAGAAAGGCAATGGGTACCGCAATGATAGCCGCAGCTAGAGAACCTGTGTAAGCGATGAACACTGTTTCGACCATTTTTTCAAGTATGGAAGGTGTTTCGCTGAATGCAGGCTGGAGAAACTGGGGGAGAATGCGATCAATATTTTCGATGGTTCGCATACTAAAAATATCGCCCCAGTTGATAGTCATATTGGAAAAAGTCCAAAAATAGATCATGACAATAACTAGCAAAACGATCATTCGCTTGATCAGTACTTTTCTCTGATTCGGTTTTTTCGGAAGTGTAAAGGTTGTTTCAGTCATTAGACAAGCCCCTCTCTCAGTTTGCCGCTGATGTAGTCAATGATGACGACAACAGCAAATACGATGATGACAATCGTGCTAACTGCTGGGTAATTAAAAAAGTTGATTTCTTTATTTAATAATTGTCCAATCCCACCAGCACCAACGAGTCCCAAGACAAGGGATGCACGTATATTTAATTCAAATACATAAAGACTAAATGAGATAAATTGTGGCAATACTTGCGGAACGATCGCGAAATAAATGGTTTGTAACCCATTACCACCAGAAGCACGAATCGCCTCGGATGGATTCATGTCTATCGATTCAATCACTTCACTCATTAATTTGACTAAAATCCCAACAGCAAATACAATAAGCGCGATAATCCCCGAAAAAGCACCAATCCCGAATAATCCGACAAAGACGACAGCTAGGATAATATCGGGAACGGTACGAATGATATTTAATAAAAAACGCATCGCTTGGTATAGCCAATGATTTGTTGTCACATTATTGGCCGTTAAGAGTGAAAAAGGAATGCTTATGATGACAGCAACCGTTGTGGCGATAATCGCTATATGTATCGTTTCAAATAACTTTGGCCAAATTTCTTCCAGATAACTCCACTCTGGCGGAAAAAACTCACCAATTAACCCAAAGACATTCGGCATTTTTATAAAAAGATCAAGTAAAAATGATTCGGTCATTATGGAGCTAAGCAAATAAAAAGTACTGACGATAACGATTGAAATCGTAATGGTCAGCTTTGTTTTGCGAGGGTATAAACCTTCAGGTGTAAAAGACGCTGATTTATGCACCTTTCATTCCTCCTCGCATATCTTCATCACGAATACTTCGTCCATAAATTTGTTCAAATGTTTGTTCGGAAACTTGTGATACAGGTCCATCAAATACAATTTCACCATCGCGCATACCAATAATACGATCGGCATATTCCATCGCCATATCAATAAAATGTAAATTGACAATCGTCGTAATGTTGTCTTCTTCGTTAATTTGTTTTAAATATTTCATGACTTGATGTGAAGTCGGTGGATCTAAACTGGCGACTGGTTCATCAGCTAGCATCACTTTTGGCTGTTGGGCTAAGACTCGTGCGATACTAACACGTTGTTGCTGACCACCACTGAGCTCATCGGCGCGATTGTATAATTTATCTTCAATATTGACTCGTTGTAAATTCTCGTAGGCTAACCGTTTATCCTCATTGGAAAATAAATGAAAGATGCTTTTCCAAGTGCCAGTGTATCCTAATCGTCCGGCCATAACATTTTTCATCACGGTAGAACGTCTGACTAAATTATAGCTTTGAAAAATCATTCCGACTTTTGTGCGTAGTGTGCGTAACTGTTTATTATTGAGTTGTAATACATCGTCACCATCCACTATCAGTTCACCTTTAGTTGGTGTGACTAAGCGATTTATACTGCGAATGAGCGTGGATTTACCAGCTCCTGATAAACCGACGATGACGACAAATTCACCTTCTTGAATATGTACATTTACTTGCTTGAGTCCCTCGGTGCCATTCGGATAAACAAGTGATACATCTTTGAATTCAATCATGTGCTTTCTCCTTTCTGGTGTCATGGAAACACAGGAGAGAATAAACTCTCTCCTGTTATTATTTGTTATTCATCAAGTGAAATGGTGTCTTCAAATTTTTCATACGTACTGCGGACAACATCGTATTCACTGTCTTCTGCTTCAATAATGCGTCCCAGCTGTACACATCATTCATGATTTGAATCATTTCTTCATCATCATTAAAGCTTAAAAACGTTTCTTTAATGTTCTGCACCATTTCATCGTCCAGTTCGCTCGTGACAGAAATCGTATCATTTGGTATTTCATCTGTATAAGTTAAAACATCCAATTTTTCCATAATGTCAGGGTATTCTTCTTCCAACTCTGTTCTGACGTCATCAAATGTTGTGGCAACATCAGCTTCACCGTTATATACTTCGATAGCGGAGTTATCATGACCACCAGTTTGGATGGAATTAGCAAAAAATTCGGTTTCTGGATTTTCAACACCAAATTCATCCATAATTTGTGCAGCTGGGAATAGATAGCCACTTGTCGAAGTTGGATCCCCATAAGCCCACGTTGTTCCTTCTAAATCTTCTAAACTTTCGATTCCGGAGTCAGAACGGACAAGATATTGTGCTTTGTATGAACCACTGCCATATCGTTCAGATTTTAGAATAACTTCAACATCATGCTTATCATTGGCGAGTACATAAGCGAAAGCTGGGATGAATCCGATTTGTATTTCGTTTGTTCCCATGGCTTCGACTAATGCTGTATAACTCGTCATGACTTCACCTTGCACTTCGACGCCAAGCTCCTCTGATAATTTTTCTGCTAATGGTTCGACGGTATCTGCAATCGTGTCTGAGTCTTGCGATGGGACAAATCCCATGACTAATTTTTCACTCGAATTCCCACTACTGCTACAACCAGCAATTAGCATAAAAGTAGCAACAGTGAACATAATGATAGCAATTTTTTTCATGTTTCCATTTCCCCCTAAGAAAAACAATTTTTTTAGACAAGCCTATTATCTATCGATTAATGTTAAAAAGCTAGACAATTTACCAAAAGATAACAATTTTATCATTCTATTAAACTTTTTTACATTGTATTGAAGAATCATTGATTTTTTATGGAGTAGGCTTCTTACATTCGGTATAATGAGAGAAGGACCGATCATGGAGGAAACGTAATGCGAAATGTTTTTCGATATGCAAATATATATCAAAAGTCGATGGTAATCGCGATTTCTTTAATGGTGATTGAATTAATCGTAGAATTGGTTCAACCTGTGATCATGTCAAAAATCGTTGATGAAGGTATTGTTGCAGAAGATATGTCAGTGATCTATGGATATGGCGCTATTTTACTCGGTATGACGCTCTTTGCTTTTGCAGCGGGGATCGCTAGTTCATTTTTTGCGGCTCAGGTTAGTCAAGGCGTCGGACATGATATGCGGCAAGATATGTTTCGTAATATTCAAATGTTTTCTGTGATGAAAATTCAGCAATTTGCCACATCCACCTTGTTAACGCGACTGACGAATGATGTAACACAAGTGCAGGGACTATTATTTGCCTTTATGCGAATTATGCTTCGTGCGCCCTTATTTATCATATTTGGGATTGTTATTTCTTTTACAATTAATATACCGCTAGCGTTCATTTTATTGTCTACGGTTCCGGTTTTATTTATCATTATGATTTTTTTTATGCTAAAAGGAATGCGGCTTTTTCGCTTTGTGCAAGAAAAAATGGATCGATTGAATCATATCATTCGGGAAAATCTTTTAGCGATAAAACTTGTAAAGGTATTTCATCGAATCGGATTTGAAAAGAAACGTTTTATTCAAGTGAACACAGATGTCATGAATGTGAACAAGAAAGCACTATGGGTCATGGAAATTGTGATGCCTATTGTGCATTTGGTGATGAACGGGGCCATTATTGGATTGCTGTGGTTTGGTGCGATCCAATTAGAAACAGGCGCCCATCAAGCAGGTGAGTTGGTTGCTATTCTGAATTATGCAACGAGAATCCTTGCTTCGTTTGGTGTTTTTTCCTTTTTAATAATGAATCTGTCTAGAGGTCGGGCATCAGCGGGTCGCATCGACGAAGTTATTTCTGCTCACCCCGATGATGATGCGACATTTAAGTCGATTCAGGGACGTTTACAAGGGGCTGTTACATTTTCTGAAGTTGATGTTCAATATCCCCATGCGAATTCATTTGCTCTTGAGAAGGTATCCTTTGACGTTCGCCCTGGTCAAAAGGTTGGTATTTTAGGAGAAACAGGGGCTGGAAAAACGTCTTTATTACATTTAGTGCCTTATTTATATTCTCCGACGAATGGAACGATTCAAATCGATGGTACGTCCATTGAAGATTGGGGAAACGATATTCGGCGCCATGTCACTTTAGTTCCGCAAGAAGGGTTTTTGTTTTCGGGGACAATCCGTGAAAATATTGCTTGGGGAAATGAACATTTATCTGAAGAACAAATGATTCAAGTTGCCAAAGAAGCGCAATTACATGATTTTATCGAGTCTTTATCGGATCAATATGACACATTTGTCGGTCAACGCGGGGTGAACTTATCAGGTGGGCAAAAGCAGCGTTTGTCTATCGCTCGTGCATTAGCAGGTCACCCCAGTATTTTACTTTTAGATGATAGTACGAGTGCATTAGATGCCGATACAGAGAAGAACGTGTTACAAGCGATTCGTCAACGCGCGTGCACAACATTTATTGTATCGCAAAAGGTAAGTTCGATCATGGACGCAGATATGATTCTTTTGATTGAGAACGGTAAGTTAGTTGGAAAAGGTAACCATACCGAATTATTACAGTCGAATCCATTATATCAAGCCATATGGCGCTCCCAACAGAAAGAAGGTGGCAAGTAATGGTGGACTCCAAAAAACAACGACCTTCGATTCAAACATCGCGTCATCATCCGCCGATGGAAAAATCGCCAAAAGTGAAAAATGTTACTGGAACGTTACGTCGAATTTGGGGATATATGGAATCGAATCAAAAACGATTCCTTCTCGTTCTTTTCTTCGTGTTCCTTAGCTCCATACTTGCGTTGCTTGGTCCCTACTTAATCGGGATAGCGGTCGATACGATAACAGGTGAAGTGTCATCCATCCATTTCACAACGATTCTATGGATGTTAGCATTCGTCTTTCTATTTCATTCGATAACGCTTGCGTTGCAAAATTATTGGATGATTGGTATCGCCCAACAAACCGTATATCGGATGCGAAAAGACTCATTTTCTCACGTACTCGATCTTCCCGTCATCCAATTTGAACGCACCCAAAGCGGTGATGTCATGAGTCGATTAACGAACGATATTGAAAATGTTAGCCGCACGTTAAATACAGCGGTGATTCAGTTGTCTACCAGTTTGTTAACACTCATAGGAACGTTATGTGTCATGTTTTGGTTAAGTCCGTTATTAACATGGATGACGCTCACCATTGTCCCTTTAATGTATTTTGGGATGAAATGGATTACGAAGCGGACAAGAGTCTACTTTAAAGAGCAACAAAAAGAACTGGGAGAGATGAACGGGTTTATAGAAGAAAGCTTGTCTGGTCACGCTATGGTTAAATTGTTTCATCAAGAACAGCGAATGATCGATACATTTGCCCAGCATAATCGTAGGCTACAAAAAGTAGGATACTGGGCGCAAGTATATTCAGGGTTTATTCCTAAGGTGATGAATACGCTAAATAATTTCAGCTTTGCGATTATTGTGGGAATTGGCGGATGGCTGGCGATTGCGACGAATGCTAGTACAGTATCGATTGGTGTGATTGTCACTTTTACGACTTATGCTAGGCAGTTCACTCGACCATTAAATGATATTGCCAATCAATTTAATACGATACTCTCAGCAATAGCTGGCGCTGAAAGAGTATTTCAAATAATGGATCAAGAGAAGGAAGAAGTCATCGATCAGCGAAAAGAATGGCTAGGTGAAATGAAGGGCGATGTCCGTTTCCAAGAAGTATCTTTTTCATATACTGAAGAAGAAAAGGTGCTCAATCGAGTATCATTTCACGTACAATCTGGAGAGATGGTCGCTATTGTTGGCCCAACCGGAGCTGGAAAAACAACGATTGTTTCTTTGCTTGCACAGTTTTATGAAGCAGACCAAGGTGAGATTTTCATTGACGGTGTTGATACATCTACGATTCAAAAACAAACGATTCGCAAACAATTAGGCATGGTGTTGCAAGATGCCTATTTGTTTGAAACGACGATACGAGAAAATATTCGTTACGGCAATATAGATGCGAGCGATCAGCAAGTTGAAGAAGCTGCACAACTGGCCAACGCACATGCATTTATTGAGCAGTTGCCGCATCAATATGATACATTATTAGAAGGCAATGGTCAGGGCATTAGTCAGGGGCAAAGACAATTACTTGCTATAGCACGAGCCGTGTTGGCTGATCCAGCGATTTTGATTTTGGATGAAGCAACAAGCAGTATAGATACGATCACTGAGATGAAGATTAATGAAGCGCTCGGTCGATTGATGAAAGGGCGTACGAGTTTTGTTATAGCCCACCGTCTACATACTATTCAAAATGCTGATCAAATCCTCATGTTACGTAATGGTGAGATCATCGAACAAGGCACACATACTGAACTCGTACAAAGAAATGGCTATTATCGACATTTGCTCACGACGCAACAAATGATGTTTGAGTAAAAACTTTTACAACGGGTCGATAATGTTTATACAATGGAATATAATAATGGAACACTGTTTTCGTAAACGTAATAACAATTTTGCAGAAAACAGCTGACTGAAACAACAGTATGGAGGTGGTTACCGTGACAGAAGAAAATCAAGATAGAGAATGGCAGGAGGAAAAGAATCGTGTTCATCTTGTTGTTGATGAGATTAAACGCAAAATAAACATACTACGATCCCGCGTGTCCCAATTAAAGGACAATGTACTTGATATTCGGCGCGAATTTTGGGATGATGTCACGGTTAATATAGAAGAATTAGATGATCGGATCGAGACAGAAGCGAGTATTAAACAACAACAAGAGTTTTTGTCAGAAAGAGAGCGGAGCCACGGAAAAGCAAGTGAGCAACTCGAAACGCTTGATAAGCTAAAACATTCGCCGTATTTTGGACGAATTGATTTTCAGCAGGATGGAGAAGATACTGAGCAACAAATTTATATCGGGTTAGCCTCTGTCATGGATGAAAATGATGAACATTTCTTAGTATACGACTGGAGAGCCCCCATTGCGAGTATGTACTATGATTTTCCACCTGGACCAGCAAATTATGACACCGTACAAGGAAATATTTCCGGGGAAATAAACGTGAAACGACAATATTTGATTCGTGATGGAGAATTGAAAGGAATGTTCGACACCGGTTTAACGATAGGTGATCACTTATTGCAGTCCGTGCTAGGTAATCAAGCGAGCACGAAGATGAAAAGTATTGTCGCAACGATTCAACGTGAGCAAAACCGGATCATTCGTAATGAAAAGCATAAAGTGCTGATGGTACAAGGGGTTGCTGGTAGTGGAAAAACATCAGCGGCATTACAACGTGTCGCTTATTTGCTGTATCGCTATCGTGAGACACTGACATCAGAACAAATGGTTTTATTTTCACCGAATCCGTTGTTTAATAGTTATGTCTCAACCGTTTTACCTGATCTTGGGGAAGACAATATGCAACAAATGACATTTTATCAGTTTCTTGATAGTCAGCTGAGTGAACAATTTCAGCTTGAAACTCCTTTTGAACAAATGGAATTCTACTTACAGCAAAATCGTTCAGAAAAGGACAGCTTACGAGAACAAGCGATGCATTATAAAGCAAGCTTTTCGTTTCAGCAGATGATTGATCAGTATCTTGATCAATTAGCAGAAAGCGGCATTTCCTTCCGTGGCATCACATTTCGAGGGCAAATGATTATACCGAAAAAAGCGATTGCTCAATATTTTTATAAAACGGAACGGACATTATCGATTCCTGACCGCTTAGAACAAGTCTCGAATTGGATTTTATATCAATTAAAGAAATTAGAGAAAGTGGAACGAGAGAAGGATTGGGTATTAGAAGAAACCGAACTGTTAGATAAAGCAGATTATATGGATGTTTATCATACATTACAAGAAGAACATGACTTTTCTGAAGATACTTTCCATGACTATGAACGTGAAGAAGCGTTATTGCGAAAACGGGTTGTGAATTGGCGTTTGCGTCCATTGCGAGCAAAAGTGAAACAATTGGCATTTGTTGATGTATTAAAAACGTACCGTCAATTATTTTCGCAACGCATTCATCAAGACCTGGCAGTTGAAATGCCAGACCGTTGGCAAGAGATCAGTCAAATGACGGATGAATATTTAGCGCAAAAATATCTCACATGGGAAGATGCCCCAGCCTACATTTATTTTGAGAAAAGTTTGTTAGGGTTTGATGCACAACGAACCATCCAACATGTATTTATAGATGAAGCGCAAGATTATACACCTATGCAATTTGAACTGATGAAGAAGATGTATCCAGTTAGTCGTTTTACCATGCTAGGAGATATCAATCAAGGCATTTATGCTCACTCGGTAGCAGAAGAAACGATTTTATCTGATCAGTTACCAGATGAGCATGAACGGATTGTGTTAACAAGAAGTTATCGCTCGACCCGTCCGATTGTCGAATTCACAAAATCGATGATGCCAGATGGAGACTTGATTCAGCCGTTTGAAAGAGAGGGCAATTTGCCGATTGTGATGGAAGTTGAACAACCAGAAATGGCGAAGGAAAAGGTGATTGAACAAATCAATCATTATCAAGAACAAGGGCATGAAACCATTGCTATTATCGGAAAAACAATAAAAGAATGCCGATTAATTCATCAATATTTATCGGACTCAGTTAACGTAGAATTGATGTCTGAGAGTGCTCATACCTTTGGAAAAGGCGTTGTGGTGATTCCAGTTTATTTAGCAAAAGGTATTGAATTTGATGCTGTCATTTTATTTAATGCATCAAGAGAGAATTACCAACATGAGTTAGAGCGGAATTTATTTTATACAGCATGTACGCGAGCGATGCATGATTTGGCACTATTCTCAATCGGTACGCCGTCACATTTTGTCGATGATATACCAAATGATTTATACAGACATTACAAAATGCATGAGATTCCAGTTAAGAGTAGTGAATAATAGCACTACTCTTTTTTTATGTAGAAGGATGATTTAAATGAAAACGGTTCAAGCATTTTATTTTGATCTTGCCGTGAGATGTGGGAAAATGGTGGAGAATCATAGTAAAGGAGGATGTAGCGATGACACTGAACTTGCAATCAACAACAACACTACATAATGGTGTAAAGATGCCATGGTTTGGATTAGGTGTGTTTAAAGTACAAGAAGGCGAAGAAGTGAAAAATTCAGTCAAATGGGCTTTAGAACATGGCTATAAGCATATTGATACAGCAGCAGCTTATAAAAATGAACAAGGTGTAGGTGAAGCGATTAAGGAATCAGGCATTCCACGTGAAGAATTGTTTGTTACATCTAAGCTATGGAATGGTAATCAAGGATATGATGAAACAATCGCAGCATTTGAAACGACATTACAACAGTTAGGTATGGATTATTTAGATCTTTATTTAATTCACTGGCCAGTTCCAGAACAAAATAAATACAAAGAATCGTGGAAAGCGATGGAAAAACTCTATCATGACGGGAAAATCCGCGCGATTGGTGTCAGCAACTTCAAGGAACATCACTTAGATGACTTGTTACAAGAAGCGGATGTTGTTCCTATGGTGAACCAAGTAGAATATCATCCCCATTTAACACAGAAAAGCTTGCACGATTATTGTAAAAAACATCAGATTCAACTGGAAGCATGGTCACCACTCAAACAAGGTGAGATTCTATCGGAACCCGTTCTGAAAGAGATTGCTGAACGTCATGGTAAGTCACCTGCTCAAGTTATTTTGCGTTGGGACTTACAAAATGAAGTTGTAACAATACCAAAATCCGTTAAACAGCATCGCATTCATGAAAATGCCGATGTGTTTGATTTTGAGCTTAGCCAACAAGAAGTGGATCAGTTGAATCAACTCAATAAAGACGAGCGAGTTGGGCCAGACCCAGACGAAATGAACATTACGTAAAATGAGACGGGGGGAGCTCCTCGTCTTTTGTTTCGAATCTAGTAAAATCATACTTGCATTTGATCATGGATTTATTATATCGTTAACTTAGATTTCTACATCTAGGAGGCTATCGACATGGCTTTTGTGATCACTGAACCTTGCCAAACAGAAAAAGCTGGTGAGTGCACCACCGTATGCCCAGTGGACTGTATTGTGGAAGGACCTGATCAATTTTATATAGAACCAGATATTTGTATTGACTGCGGTGCCTGTAAAGCAGTGTGCCCAGTGGATGCGATCGAGGAAGAATATGATCTTACGCCAGATCAAGAAGTATTTTTAGAGAAAGCAGAAGCGTTTTTCGCAGAAGAATCATAGTATGGCAATGGAGCAAGCAGCTACAAGAGTTGTTTGCTCTTTTTTTATTGATATATAGGTCAAACAGAAGGTATAGAAAGGGTTGTTTGCATCAAAAATGGGTATATGCGTCAAACAGGGGATGGAAGGATAGCTGTTTGCATCGAAAATGGGTATATGCGTCAAACAGGGGATGGAAGGATAGCCGTTTGCATCGAAAAAGGGTATATGCGTCAAACAGAGGATGGAAGGATAGCTGTTTGCATCGAAAATTGGTATATGCGTCAAACAGAGGATGGAAGGATAGCTGTTTGCATCGAAAATTGGTATATGCATCAAACAGGTGATCATGACGACGCTATTTGCATGAAATACGCAGATTACCAGGAAATCGTTAAACAATCAACTACGGTTTTCCCGGTAATGTGTCATTTACACGGAAATCTAATTAGAATGAGATGTAGTTTTCCCAGTAATTCTTCATTTACCAGGAAATCTCTTGATCCACAACTACAGATTTCCCAGTAGTTGAAAAATTACCAGGAAATCCTTTTCACTAATAAAAACATTTCCCAATCAGATTGTTTTTTCAACATTGTTGATCACTTTTTTTAATATTGGAATTTTTATGCCCCGGACTCTTTCTTGATTATTAGGCTCAGATACCAAATATAACTCATTTATGATCTATATATAACTATGATTCTTAATGAGGCCTTGCTAAATAAACAGCAAAAAGAATGAGAATGATTCCTAGCACTATGAAAAGCTTATATAAAACATTCCATTTCCTACGAGAAACACCAATAATGGTAAAGAATATACCAAGTATGAATGACATGATCATTATATAGAATCCCATTTTATTCATTCCCTTCGAGAGTAATGATTCGTTCATGACGATTGGCTAAATCTAAATCATGAGTCACTGTAATAACAGTAGTATTGAATTCTTTATTCATATCAAAAAGTAGATTGATAATTTTTTCTTTATTTTCTAAGTCCAAAGACGCAGTTGGTTCATCTGATAAAATTATTTGGGGATTCATCATTACAGCCCTAGCAAAAACAGCTCTAGATCGTTGGCCACCAGAACACTCAAGCGGTTTTTTTTTCAAAATGGACTCAATCCCAATTTTATTAATAATTTGTTTAAAGTGATCTTGGGCAGTTAGGTCTTTTTCAATGTTAGCATACATAAGTGGCAATTTAATATTATCCTCTATGGTCAAAGAATGAATTAATGCAGACTCTTGAAGAACAAAACCAATTTTTTGATTACGCCACTCAGCTAGTTTATTTCGTGATAAATCCTTAACAGATGAATCAAAAAGCGTATAGCTCCCTTGATATTGTGTATCCAGTAGACCAATAATATTAAGCAAAGAAGTTTTTCCAACGCCAGACTCTCCTATAATAGAAAGTCTTTCCCCAGGTTCAACTTCCAAATCAAAATCATTTAAGATAGAAAAACCTTTCTTCTTGAACGTTTTTTCCTGGATTTCTAGTTTCATTATACGATTCATTGTAACACCCCCACGGAGATTGGAATACTTTTAATTTTTCTTATCGTAAGTTCAACAATCGTAAACCCAATAATAAAATCTATAAAAAGAACAATAAGTAAAGCCATCCAATCCATACTTATTAAGCCAAATATTCCGTAAGTAGCAAAAGTTGAGTCTTTGCTTAACCAAAAGCCGTATCTATTGATAGCAGTTATCACAATTAATATGGCTATAATAATAGAAAACAATATTCCAAAATAACTATAAAAAATGGCTCTTAGTTTTGAATAACTTAATCCAACTAATAAATTGATTGTAAAATCTTTTATCATTAATCGAATACATACCAAATTATTCCATACAGCTAGACAAACAATAATTATGAGTAAAATCAAGGTGATAGTACATATGATTTTTAATGAATCAACATAATAATCTTCAAAGTAATTAAAGTTTTCTTGTTGATTAAAAAAGTTGAAATCTAAACCTAGATTTTCCTGAAGATGTTCTTTTACATTCATTGCTTTCTCTTTTGTCGAATCAAGAAGCGCAATGTCCATTAAACCACCAACGTGGAGGTCGCGACCTGCACTTTGAATAAATCCTTCATTAACAGGTAGAAAAATTGAAAAATTAAAATAAGTCTTTGAGTTGGGAGCATAAAAATTAGAACGATGAGAATTCTTCTTCAAGACTCCTTGAACTTTTAAATTGACTAGTTGTTGGGTGACAGGATCTGTAATCTCAATATTTGATCCTACAGGATATGTTTTGGCCAGACCTGCACCTACTAAAACAGGCATTTTTTCTTTATTAAATTTATAATTGAAGTTTAAGTGTTTTCCTTGAGATAATCTAAATTGATTTATTTTATAAGACTCTTCATTGATATAATTGAAAATAACATCCATCTTATGTTTATTATCTAATGAAGTGACAAAACCATTGGCTTGCAGAGCATAAGTATAATTGTTGTTCAAATATTCATATACTTTTTGTGTATCATCTATTTTAATATTACCAAAATCAGCTTCACTATTTGGGTCTAGATTAGAAATAAAAGTTCCTTCTTGATTCAGAGTTTCTATTTCTTGATAACCTTGAAAAGTTGAAATAACTGAACGAGCAGTAGTAAAAGAAAGATAATTAGCTAAAAAAAGTAATATGATCATACCCAAAACAAGTATCCATCTTTTTAAAAATATTCTAGTTATAAAAAAACGTAATATTCTCATTCTCTTTTCACCTGACCTGCACTTATTAATATATATATAATAAAAATAACAACTAAGTAGAGATTGCTGGTTACCTTCAGCTCTAAATAGAAGTTTAATGAGAGTGATAGTAAAAAGCTAAACACTAATATAGCTAGACTATGCAAGATATATCGGATGATAATATGTACCATTGTATCTCCTACAAGTATTCGGCAGGATATTTCTGTTTTCTTACGATTTAAAAATTGATAATGAAATACGATTATAATAAATGTAAGAAAAAAATTTATAGTAACTTGATAATCTATAATACTTTTAATGAAAGACTCTAAAATATAAGAGACTTCTTCTAAATTCAAAGTTTGTACATAAATAAATATTAAGTTTGAAGCAAAACAGATTAGATAGATAGCAAACGCCTCAAAAACGTCGATAAATCTAAATAAAGAATATTTCAATAGTATCACCTTTTAATAAATACCAATTACGCAGTTGTAAAAATGTAAATATATACCACAAATATATTTTAACTTAATTTCCAATAATATGCAATAATTAGAAAATTATAATAATACCAATTGATTTTACAGAAAAATATAATCTTATAACGGAAATGATTCACGGATACAGTAAGATGGAAATTCCTTTTACCCTTCACAAACGGACAAATAAGTTCACCATCCTATAAAATTTTGAATTCAAGATAATTTTCTTGTATACTATATAGACCATTGACACCAAAGGAGGATACAGGCTTGCAAATAAAAGGTATACACCACGTATCAGCGATTACTGCTAAGGCCCAACGAAATGTTGACTTTTATACCAAGACATTGGGTATGCGCTTGGTGAAAAAAACAGTCAATCAAGATGACCCAAGTATGTATCATTTATTTTATGCGGATGAAATCGGTCGTCCGGGTACCGATCTCACTTTTTTTGAAATCCTTGGAGCTGGACATACCTACCCAGGGAATAATAGTATTTCATTTACTTCACTACGAGTAGCTGATGATGAAGCATTGCAATACTGGCTTGAACGGTTTGAAGAATACGGGGTAGATCATGACGCATCGGTGAGTTGTTTGGTCGAAAAGTGATTCATTTTAGAGATCATGAAAATCAACGTCTTGTCCTTGTATCAGATCAAACGAATCAAGGAGTCCTTGGAGGAACACCGTGGGAGCATAGTTTAGTTCCACAGCGATATGGAATGACTGGTCTAGGTCCTGTAAGGTTCACGGTCCCTGATAGCCAACCGACCAAACGAATACTCACGGAAGTGCTGGGTTTTCGCCGCGTTGGTTCGTATCAGCCGTTTGAACAAGGGCAATCTGAAGTTGAAGTGTTTGATACAGGAGAAGGTGGCACAGGAGCAGAAGTGCATGTAGAAGAAAGACAAGATCTTAAACAAAAAGAAAAGCCAGGAAGAGGTAGTGTCCATCATGTTGCTTTTCGTGTCGAAGATCGTGCAGCATTGGAAAAATGGCGTGATCGGATTCGACAAGAACGTTTACCGAATTCTGGTGTAGTGGAGCGACATTATTTTCAATCACTATATTTTCGCGAACCAAACGGTATATTGATTGAATTAGCGACAGATGGTCCAGGGTTTGCAACAGATGAAGATGAAAAACATTTGGGTGAACAGCTTGCCTTGCCACCTTTTCTTGAAGAGAAACGAGATGAAATTGAAGCTAATCTTAAACCGATTCAGTATAAACCATAAATCATTTTGACGAAAATGACCTAAAGGCTTTGCGGCTTTTAGGTCTTCTTATGGCAATAGTTTCTCATACTGATTTTTTCGCGCGTATTTCCTCTTTCCATGTTATAATAGCCACGATGCGAAGGGGGAAGAGAGGATGGAAAACGATATAAAAGCACTTTGTTTAGATATGGATGGAACGTTATTAAATCATCATAATCAAATCAGTGACCGAACGTTAGAAGTTATTCAACATGTGCGAGCAAAAGGGATTCTCGTGTTTATTGTGACCGGCCGTTCTTTGTTAGAAGTCTATGATTCTGCACCTGAAGATATTCAGTTAGACGGTGTTGTTACGGCGAATGGGATGATTACACATATTCATGGTCGTAAAATCGATGAACATTCGTTATCTGTTCATGTAATTGATCGAGTAATAGCTTCAGCGAGAGAACATCAAATCTATTATGAAGTGCATCCGAATGATGGTTCGAGAATATCACTCCAACAAGACCGTGATTATATGGGTAACATGATCAGAGGTGAGAAACCAGAAGAAGTGTTAATGAACGAATGGTTAGAGCGTCAATCAGCGATAAATGGAGATATTCAATGGGTGGAGAGCTTCCTGATCAACCGTATGCTAAAATGTATTGTTTTAGTCATCATCAGCAAAAAATGAAGGCATGGATCGAACAATTAGAAGAACTGAAACAGCAAGAAGCTTTTACAACATCGTCATCCTCTCATCACAATGTTGAGGTCATGGTAAATGGCGTGAACAAAGCAACCGGTGTTGCTGCGCTATTAAAATACTATCAAATCAATCCAGAAGAAGTGATGGCTATTGGCGATAGCAACAATGACCTACCAATGATGGCATACGTTGGATATCCAGTAGCTATGAAAAATGCAACAGATGAAATGAAAGACATGACGAAACAACAGACGTCTTTTACAAATGATGAGGAAGGTGTATACCACTTTTTACATGATTATTTTGCATAATGAATGTCGAAAGCATAGTGATTGAAGTAAGTAGTTCTAGTTCAGTTTTGGAGCACAAAAAGCGAAAATGTATTATAAAATGAGCGTTGAATTCATGGCAATTTGATGCTCATTTTATGTTGCTATAGCAATGTTTATAAGTGTTTTGAGTCGCTATTTGCACAATGAAATGTAAACCAAAATGCTTGCCTCCAATAATTATTGGAGACCCAAATGCAAAGACGAATGCAATTTCGCCTACAAAACAAGAGCAACTTCCTTATCGGAAAATGCTCCTTTTTCTTCAACTAACGCACCCGTTACTTTAAGTGATAAAGTCACAATGTTTTATCTGTATAAATCTATTCCCTTAATGTGTAGGACAAATCAAAACTTTATCTTGTAGCGTTTATTACCTTATAAATAACACTGCCAAAAGTAAACTTAACAGGGTATAATGCAAACACCACAGCAATAATCACGCTAAGTGTCTTTAACACCCCAGTTAAATGAAATATATCATTTATCAGGTAATTTGCTAATTGAATAAGACCAAATACAATACCCACTGATACAATAAATGCAAACAATATTAGAAATATTTGTAGTAAGGACATCTGTTTAATCTTTCCTAATTTTTTAACGCTGCCATCGTTAATTGAAAAAGAAAAGTATGCCATTGGTGTTAATAATAAGTACCAATTTGAATAGCCAAATCCTATCCACGAAGCACCCATTCCCAAAAGCAGAATCCACCCAATTATGTTAAAGTTTTTTCTACTCACTTAACCACTCCCACAAAAAAATGATATATAGTTAAATTGCATTATTGTCTGATTGGCGTTAATTTCTATTCCAGCACCCTTTAGCACAATAATGAATTCTGTGTTTCTATGACTTAATCAAGAAGAAAATTGCGACTGCAATAAGCATTGGTGTTAACATACTTTTAATTTTATTTTTCCTCCACATATCCACCGTAATTGTAATCCCTGCTATAATCATTAAGAAAATTCCAAGTAACTTAATGATATTTAGTGTCAGTAGATTACCAAAAGAAGCGAAAAAATAACCTACTAAAAGTAAGCCGAAAGTGAAAACAAAATGTGGCGATTTAAAATCTTTCTTTGCAGAGTTCCTATCATCTGTATCCATTTTCAAATAAGTTCTAACAACCATAAAAGTTGGTATTCCCCACATAATAAGGAAAGTAACCAATGAATCAGTATCTATATTCAAATACTGTCCCCCCCTACCTAACCTCATTCTTCAACTTTATCCATCCGATTGTTTAAGATTTACTCTTATTTTCTTTATCTTCAAATACCATTTCAAGTGAAGTCAGTAATATCGCAACTATCAGCCCTGTTTTCAAGGTGAGTGCAATACCACCCATAAATACATCCACTATAAAAAGGCATAACCAATTTGATAGACTTTGAATACTAAACTGGATAAGCAAAGTTTCAAATTTTCCTGTAATTAGTTCAGAAATTGGTTTAGAAAACAGTTCGACAATAGAAGCGAGAACAAAAAAACTGACAACAAAAATAATCAATGACCAAACAGAAGTGTATTGAATACCTAGTAATTCAAAAATACCCGCCATCCCAAACAGGTAAACCCCTATAATAAAACCTAATACCACGGCTATGAAAAGTGTTACTCCGACTACTGTTCCTATTTTTTGTTTCAAATTCTTTTCACGAAATGAATCATCATTATGTTCAGACATATAAATACAACTCTCTTTTTAGATACTAAGACGATAATAATCACTTACTATTATTTTGTCACTATACCTTACATACGAAGTGGGAGAAGCAAAGTTTCACTATTGAATTAACCTGCCCTTTACTTTAATAAGCAATA
Source organism: Gracilibacillus halophilus YIM-C55.5 (assembly GCF_000359605.1). Lineage (GTDB taxonomy): Bacteria > Bacillota > Bacilli > Bacillales > Amphibacillaceae > Gracilibacillus > Gracilibacillus halophilus. Next base: position 97,666 of record NZ_APML01000016.1, on the reverse strand, counting down.
GGAACTGCCAAATCGACAACTCCTCGTTCAGCTAAAGGCTAAAGCCACCGTTACTTCAATAACTTTAATCTTGATTTCCGTTAAACGACCGAGCGAACAGAATACCTGAAAAAGCAGTAAGAAGAATTTGAGTTTCTGCAAATAGAAACATTTCTATAAAAAACGAGATTTAGATACCAGACCACTTAATCCAATACATCCGAGGAATGAAACTTATGATTGCCAATAAAATTGAAGGAACTAAAATCCAATTTATTTTAATATTACCTTTTAGAATGATGTTCTTTAAAGCCTTCCATTCGGTTAAGATACCAAATAAAAATGCCCATAAACTCATTTTCAACAATGGGATATGTGGATTATCGGCTCTCTCCATTGCCAATGTCGCTTCATCTATGGTTGAAGTCATTAAATAAAGCAACACAGCCATCCCAATGACAACAATAATATAAATGGTATCACACCTCTCATAAACTCTTCTGTCCGTTAGTTGAATAACGCTCTTTAATTCATTTTACCATATTATTACCAAAAATCCTCTAAATCACATAATTAGTGATGCAAATTAACATGTAGTTTATCCTACAATTTCGACTACATTTTCACATAAAAAAGTAGTTCAATTAAGGGGTGCAAATTGCAACATTGTACTCCAAAGCTGAACTACTAGTGATCAAAGCTATGCTTTTTTTTCATTCATTTCCATAGTATAATAGAATCAACTTAAGTTATCCGATAAACAAAGTGAGCGAACCATTACTGGAGGTAGCATTCTGTGAAGCATTGGTTACAAAAAAGAAATACTTTACGAAATCAGCTATTGTTTGTGTATTTTGTTGTCATGCTTATCGTCCTCACCGTTGTAAGCACGATTACGTATATTCTAGTCTCCGATATGTTGCAGGACAATGCAGAAGAACAGATGAGACAAACAGCTATGGAGTCAAGTGCTCGCTATGACTCGTTATTCGAACAGTTAAACATGATGACAAAGCAAGTGATTACAAGTGAGGAACTACAAAATATCTTACTCCAAGAAAAAAAGGAACATCCAGCAACGTTTGAGCAAAGACAATCATTAATGAGTACTGTTAACCGCATTCAGGCCAATGCAGATGGGATTTATTCTGTGGAAATCTATACAGCAGATTATCAGCGACTCATTCCCATTGATTCAACAAATCTAAATACACGTATTGATCCAAGTTGGGTGCAAAAAGCAAATCAAGCGAAAGGACAATTAGTTTGGATGGGGGAAGATCCGCTAGATCCTAACTTTTTTCTGATTGGGCGTCGGATTAATTTAATGGATCGTCATTTTCAGCTTGGTGGTTATATCGTGACAAGAATCAACCGCAATTATTTTCAATTAAATCCGAATCAACAGCGTCAGCAAATGAATGAATATACGATCTTAATGGATAACGAGAATCGAGTGATCGCCAGTAATTATCAAGGTGATCAAATGAAGAAGATCCTTAACACAAATAGTCAAACGATTACGATAGACGAAAAAGAATACATGCTTGTTGAAAATCGTTCTACCATAACGGGATGGTCCCTATATATGTTAACACCCGTAAATCAACTGACAGGTGGTATGACAGCGGTACAAGCCTGGATTATTATTGCTGGGATGATCGGGCTATTCATATTTTTGATTTCTTCATTTTTTCTATCGACTTATATTTCGAAACCGATTGCAAAATTAACAGAAACGATGCGCCAGGCAAGCGAAGGAGTACTAGCGCAGAATCCGATGACACACTCAACCGTTGAGATTAACGAATTAAACCAAACGTATAATCAGCTTGCTTCAGAAACGAATTACCTTGTGCAAATGGTGTATGAAAAAGAGTTGATGAAACATCGGACTGAACTAAAAGCCTTGCAAGCACAAATTCATCCTCATTTTTTGTTTAATACGTTAGATGCGTTATATTGGTCGCTGGATGACCGTGATCAAGAGGACTTGGCGAATATCGTATTGGCGATGTCGGCGTTATTTCGCTATACGATTACGCGAGAAAATCAAGACGAATGGGTAACAATGGAAGACGAATTAGACCATATTGATCGTTATATGCAAATTATGCGCATGCGTTTTGGAGAGCGTCTAAGTTGGACGAAAGACATCCATACGAAATGGTATTCAGTTCGTATACCGAAATTAATGATTCAACCATTAGTAGAAAACGCCATCCTGCATGGTGCTAGTAATGTTTCGGGCATGTGCCACGTGACGGTGCAAGTGGAAGCGGATGAAGAGAGACATTTGCTACAAATTCGAGTAATTGATAACGGAGCAGGAATGACAGAAGAGACGACCGACAAAGTATTGAATCAGATAGACACAGGTCATTCGTCCAAGAAAGCAGGCGGAATGGCATTACACAATATCGAGAAACGTCTGCAACTGTTCTATGGTGAAAGAAATCATCTAGGCTTACGCATTAAAAGCAAACGAGGAGAAGGAACGGTAGTAAGCTTTGCTATACCGATCGAGGAGGGGGAGAAATGATGGAAAAGAAAGTGATTGTTGTCGTAGATGATGAGCCACGGAGTCGTCAAGGCATTAAAAAAACGATTGAGAAATCAGGCATTGATCAATTCGATGTCCTTACAGCTGCTAACGCTACAGAAGCAATGAAACTGATCGGGGAAAAGAAAGTACATGTATTAATTACTGATATTCGCATGCCTGAAATTTCTGGTTTAGACTTACTGAAAAAGTTGAAGGCAAAGGCAAAGGACCCAGTTGTTATTATTATTTCCGCTTACTCTGAATTCGATTACGCTCATGAAGCATTAGAATTAGGTGTAATGAACTACCTGTTAAAGCCGATTTCAAAACAGAAGTTGATGGAAACCGTGTATAAAGCCGTTGAATTGGAAAAAGAAAAGGCAAAATCAAGTATCATTGACAAAATTGTTGATGAAGAGCTATTAGAAACACAAGAACAACCTTATCATAATCCCGCGATTCAACAAGCGTTAGCTTTTATTGATGAACATTTTGCAGAAGAATTAACATTAAAAACAGTAGCTGACGAAGTCCATTTAAATGCCAGCTACTTAAGTGCATTATTCAAAGAAGAACTCCAACTCACGTTTAGTGAATATATCACGAGAAAAAGGGTGCAACAAGCAAAGAAATTATTACTATCATCGGATCTCACAATCACCGAAATCGCTGAACAAATTGGTTATCATACGTCCAAGTATTTTATTAAAATCTTCAAACAGTATGAACAAATGACTCCTAACGTTTACCGCAAACATAAATGAAAGCGATTTCTAAAATTTGTGGTATTTTACCTAATGGTTGTTACCTTACGGAAGATAAAAGAAGGTGCTAGACTTAAAACTGTCATCATCATTCAAATGATTAAGGGGGTTTTTGTATCATGCAAGGGAAATGGCAAAAAGTATTGATGGTGTTTGGAGTCATTGTATTAGTTTTGTTAGCAGCATGTAGTGGTTCTAGTCAAAATACCTCTGGCGATAATGCTAATGAGGAAAATGAAAGCGGTTCAAACGATGAAGAGAAGGTTATCGATTTCATGCACTTATGGCCTGAAGGAAGTTCAAAACAGCATCATAAAATTGTCAACGATATTATTGCTGAATTTGAGTCAAACAATCCAGGGATTAAAGTAGATCCAGAGATTTTGGGCAACGAACAATATAAGGAAAAGCTACAAGTATTGTCGACATCGAATGAATTACCAGATGTCGGAATGGCTTGGCCAGCCGGTTTCTTAGAACCATATGTTGAAGGTGATATGTTCGCACCATTGGATGATCTTTTAGAAGGTCCGCTTAAAGATCAATTTGTTGCAGGCACGGCTGAGGCTTATCAAGTAGACGGTAGCACATATAGCTTACCACTAGAATTAAACATTACACCTATTTATTATAACAAAGCAATCTTTGATGAACATGGTGTTGAGAAACCAGAAACATTTGAGGAATTACAAACGGCGATACAAACATTAGCCGATGAAGGTGTAACACCAGTAACATTAGGTAATAAAGATCGTTGGACGGGATCAATGTGGTATATGTATTTAGCTGATCGTATCGCAGGTCCAGATGCATTAAATGAGGCAATTAATGGTACAGGAAGTTTTAGCGATGATGGGTTAATCAAAGCAGCTGAAGAAATTCAAAATCTTGTTGATATGGGTGCTTTTGTCAATGGATTTAATGGTTTAGGAAATGATGAGGCGAAAGGTTACTTTATCAATGAGCAGGCAGCGATGTATCTAATGGCGACATGGGATTTACCAGAATGGACAACAAATGAAGATAACCCGAAAGAATTTAGAGATTCGGTTGAGTATATGAAATTCCCTACAGTTGCAGGTGGTAATAGTGATCGAAATAGTTTCGTCGGTGGACCAGGTGTCGGACTATTTGTAGCCGAGAATTCAGAAGTTAAACAGGAAGCGAAGGATTTTGTTTCCTTCTTCGTTCAAGAATGGGGTAAACGATCGGTCACTGATGCAGGTGTCATTCCAGCCACTAAAGTAAACACAGAAGGTATGGATCTTCCGCAAATGTATATTGATATTCTAAATGATTTAAACGAAGCTTCCAATCTGACTTTATATGCAGATGTACAAATGAGCCCGAGTACAGCTGAAGTACATTTAAATATGATTCAAGCCCTTTTCGGTGGGGAAGCCTCGCCTCAAGAATTTGCCGAAGAACAAGATACAGCTATAGCAGAAGAAGAATAAGTCATATAAAGTCAAAGAAAAGGACATATTCCTTTAGGGATGTCCTTTTCTTCATCCTATCATGATAAAGGAGTATGTGTGATGAAGAAAGTAATGTCTAACAAACTCGTCATTGCTTTATATATATTTCCAGCATTATTCATTATTTTAGGGCTCGGTTATGGTCCGATGATCCTTAGTGGCTATTACGGCATGCTAGATTGGAATGGAATCAGTCTCCCAGAATTTATCGGATTGGACAATTACATGTCGTTACTTACAGATTTGAAATTTAGGGATAGTGCATGGCATTCCTTTTTATTAGCCTTTTTTTCTACGCTAAGTTTAGCAGGATACTTGGTGATCTCGTTAATTCTATCAGGGAAAATCAAGGGCACTGATACATTACGAAAAATTTACTTAATTCCCATGTTAATGTCCTCTGTAGCTATCGCTCAATTGTGGATCAAAATTTATAATCCAATAACGGGATGTTGAACAGTCTCTTACAGGCTGTTGGTATTGAGAATCCTCCTGCATGGCTAGCCGATAGCGATTTAGTTTTATACGCAATTTTTGTAGCGATTTTATGGCAGTATGCTGGTTTTTATATCATTATTTATTATGCGGCATTAAAAGGGGTCCCAGAGGAACTGGTAGAAGCCGCTAAAATTGATGGTGCCAATCCTATACAAATTGCCTATAAAATTAAAGTGCCACTAATAGCAAGTGTCATTAAAGTGACAATCGTGTTAGCCATTGTAGGTTCGTTGAAATATTTTGATTTAATTTATGTGATGACAGGCGGGGGGCCGAATGGTGCAAGTGAAGTGATCGCTTCATATATGTATCAACATGCATTTAATAACAACAATTTTGGTTATGGCAGTGCGGTGGCCTTTTTCTTATTATTAATTACATTAATTGTAACGTGGCTTACTCGAAAACTTACTGCATCAAATGATGACGTACAATATTAATTGAGAAAGGAAGGTGCGACAAATGGCGGTTGCGAGTCAAGAAGTAAAGTCTGCAGAGAAGGAGCAATCATCTAAAAGAACAATAGGTATGACGTTGTTATATATTGCGCTCGGAATTGTAGCGGTCTTTCAGATTTATCCGTTAATCTGGTTACTTCAATTTTCGTTAAAAACAAATGCTGAAGTTTTTGGGAAGTCCCCTTTTGCATTACCTGAGGATCCACAATGGATGAATTATGTCAAAGCCTGGACTGACGGAAATATTAGCACGTATTTTTTTAACAGTGTTTGGATTACTGTAGCATCCGTTGCCTTAACGGTATTATTAGCGAGTTTAGCGACATTTGCGATTACGAGGATGTATTGGCGATTAAATAAACTCGTTCTTGGTCTATTTATGATCGGACTCATGGTGCCGATTCACGCTGCTTTGATCCCATTATTTGATTTTTTTATGACATTAAATCTAATTGATCATCCATTATCGTTAATTCTGTCTTATACAGCATTTAACTTACCATTGACGATTATGATTTTATACGGTTTCTATCTTACCTTACCGACTGAAATTGAAGAAGCAGCGGTGATGGACGGTTGTTCTATACACCGGATTTTCTTTCAAATCACACTACCTATGACGACGCCAGTGATGGCAACGACGGTTATTATTAATATGATTTATAACTGGAACGAATTTATTTTCGTAAACACGTTTATTAGTTCAGATAAATATAAAACGCTCACGGTCGGTATTCAAAATTTTGTAGGACAGTATTTAACCGATTGGGGAGCAATTGGTGCGACATTAGTGATCAGTATTGTGCCCATATTGATTGCATTTTTATTCTTAAGTAATCGCATTGTTGAAGGAATTGCAGCAGGTTCTGTCAAAGGATAGTCGTACCGTTAGAAAAAATTCTCTTTCTATGCAAGGTTTATGCCAAAATGGGTAAACTACTTGGCGTATGAAATCATGTGAAGGAGGAGATATGATGAAAACGGTACAGGACGTCATGACAGAAGATGTATCTTACTGTAGCAAAGAGGACCAGTTAATCGATGCTGCTAAGAAAATGAAGGAAAAGAATGTTGGTGCGATTCCTGTTTGTGGAAGTGATCGTGAATTACTAGGTATGGTAACAGACCGTGACCTTGTGATTCGTGGATATGCAGCGGATAAATCAGGCTCTGCTGCTATTGAAGAAGTGATGAGCGATCATGTATATCATGTCGAGCAAAGCGCATCACTGCAGGAGGCAAGTCAAATAATGGCAGAGCATCAAGTGCGTCGTCTTCCTATTGTTGAACAAAACAAATTGGTAGGAATGGTTTCACTTGGTGATCTGTCGCTTGATAAGATGAGTGATTCTGCAGCTGGAGAAGCATTAGAAGAAATCTCAGAACGACCAGAATTACATTAAGATAAAGGTTGTCCCAAATCAATGGGGCAACCTTTGTCGTTTATGAGATTTTTGCAAAATTAAGAGGGCTTTTCGCAAAATTTTAGCAGAGTTCGCAAAAAAAGAGATATTTTCGCAAAATGATAGCCAATCTCGCAAAATTATTTTAAATGTCGCAAGAATAAGGAGATTGGCTGAGCCAAATAGATAGCCTGTTTTTACGTTTCCATTTGACGTTTTTTTTCCTGCACTTTTTGAAACGCATGATAACAAGTTCCCATGATAATATATGCCACTGCACTTCCTGCAAAGAAAAACAAGCTACCTGGAATCAACCACATAACATAAAGTAGCGTTGCACATCCGATGATCATGGCTGCATTGTGCAATGGATGAATCAACATGATAAAAAAAGCGTTTTTCCAAATATCGCGAAATCTAACATCGTAATGAACATAGCACGGAATGACGTATATCAATGTCATGATAACAATGAATATGAACATATATAATGGGAGTTGTATCAATATTGAGTAAGAGCCTTCATTCATTCGCATAAATTGTAAATTAAGTAGTATCGTTAATCCGAAAAAATAAAAGACCAATCCGATCATATTACTTCTCAAAAACTCATTCTTATATGTGCTCCAAAATTGACGGAATATCGGAACATCCGATTCTCCCATCAACCATTTGCGTATGAAGGTAAACATGGTAACGGTTGCAGGAAATAAACCAAAAATACCGAGACCAACGATGGTAAATGCCATCCAAAGTATGTTTACATAAGCGAAACGATAAATCCATTCTGTTGCTGCAAATAATGATTGGCGCATGATTCATTCTCCTAATATGTAGTCGCTTTCTGCTTTTATTTTAACAAAAAAATGATTGACGTTATACTAGAAACAAGCGTACCATAGAAAAAACATGTATAAGCTCGATAATATGGTTTGAGCGTTTCTACTTAGTGACCGTAAATCACTAAACTACTTGTGAGGATGAAACATCTCCTCCATGTAGCATGTTTTTGTACTACGAGCGAGAGGAGAATGAACATGAATCAATCAGCAAGAGAAGAACGAGCAAGTTTACGAAAAGTAGCGTTAGGTGAAGAATACGCTGATATAGTCATCAAAAACGCAACACTCGTTAATGTCATGACAAAAGAGTTCATTGATAATCAAAGTATCGCCATAAAAGGAAGTCGAATCGCTTATGTTGGTTCGGTCGATCAATGTATTGGGCCAACGACTGAAGTAATCAATGCACAAGGAAAATATGTATCTCCAGGACTGATGGATGGTCATATGCATGTGGAAAGTACGATGTTATCAGTGACCGAATTTGCGAAGGTAGCACTGGAAAAAGGCACGACCTCTATTTTTATGGATCCGCATGAAATTGCGAACGTGTTGGGTGCACAAGGGGTAAGGCTGATGCATGAAGAAGGTCAGAACTTACCGTTACACGTATTTACGACATTTCCATCTTGTGTGCCAGCAACTTCTGATTTAGAGGACGCTGGTGCAGAGTTACATGTGAAAGATATTGAAGAAGGCCTTCGTTGGGAAGGTGTCGTCGGTTTAGGTGAAGTGATGAATTTTCCAGGCGTTGTTTACAATGATCCGAAAATGATCGGTGAGATTGAAGCGACAATGGCTGCGAATCAAACCGTCACAGGCCATTTCCCAGACGGGACAAACGAAATGTTACAAGCTTACATTGCTTCTGGTGTAGACTCTTGTCATGAAACCGTTGCGAGACAACAGGCATTAGAAAAAGCCCGGTTAGGGATGCATGTCATGGTTCGTGAGGGTTCTGCTTGGCATGATGTTGAAGAAGTGATCAAAATTGTTACCGAAGACGGCGTAGATTCAACCAATGTGTCCCTTGTGACTGACGATGTTTATCCACAGACATTAGTTGAAAAAGGACAGCTCAACCATGTGGTTCGTCGAGCAATGGAAGAAGGCGTTGATCCAGTCGAAGCCATTCAAATGGCAACGATCAATGTAGCGCGTTATTATCATATGGACAAAGAAAGAGGAAGCGTTACGCCAGGCAAAATTGCAGACATCATCATCTTTGATGACCTGGCGACGATTGAGCCGGATACTGTTATCACAAAGGGTCAAGTGGTTGTAGCGAATGGCCAACTCATTTTTGACATGCCGGCATATCATTATCCAGCTGAAGCCAAAGATACAGTCAAACTGCCACGACCTTTAACAGCAGAGGATTTTTTATTGCAAACGAATCAAAAGCAAAACGTCGAGATCAACGGTATTCGAGTCATTGAAAATAATGCTCGCACAGAACAATTTACTGCGACGCTGGATGTAAAGAATGGTGTCGTACAACCGGATCTCGATCAAGATATTGTGCACCTTGCTTGTATTGATCGTCATCATCAGTCAGGTGATATATCTCTTGGGTTTGCGCAAGGCTTTCAACTGAAAACGGGTGCGGTAGCTTCAACGGTTGGACATGACAGTCATAATTTATTGGTGATGGGAATCAACCCAGAAGATATGCAACTAGCCGCTAATGAGCTCGCAAAATCAGGCGGTGGCATGATTGTTGTTGATCAAGGGAAGGTATTGGCACATGTTCCGATGCCAATTGCAGGGCTTATGTCTGATGAGCCACTTGATGTAGTGGTAGAACAAGTGAGACAATTAGAGGATGCATGGAAACAGTTAGGTTGCCCCATCCATGCACCGTTTATGACCTTTTCATTGATTGCCTTACCAGTGATACCAGATATCCGCATTTCCAATCGAGGATTAGTCGATGTGACGAAGTTTGAATTGATCGATGTTATTAGAAATTAAGAAGCTGAAGAGAGGGTTTTGCCGTTTGAAATGGCAAAACCCTCTCTTTTAATACGTTATTATACAATGATTGAAAATGATTATTATAAAGATTTATCGATCAAAAGTTTTATATTTTAATAATCCCCTTTCCTTTTTTCCACAATTTACAATATAAATTCTTGATTTTTCCTGTGTATCCTTTACAATAGATTCGCGCGACCACTAGAAGGAGGTTTTCCTCATGAAACGGACTGTACTTATATTATTAGTAATAATTGGAATGGTTTTACTAGGAGGTTGTTTATCGATGAATGATAGTCAAAATGAAAATAGTGATGATCAAAACGAACAAACAGATGATTCATCCTATGAAAATAGTGATAGGTATGTCTCGGTGCAGGAATATACCGGAGAAGGCTATACACTTGCAAATGGCAAGGAAAATGACCGCATTGCCAACGACAATCGTGAAGTTATCGAAGAGGCAGTGAAAGACTTTTTCCAAGAAGAATACAAGACAGAAGTCAGCGTTCATCAAATAGTTGGTAATAAGGATGGAGCAACCGTATTTGTCGAATCTGTAGGCGAGCCGCATTTTTACACCTATGCCGTTATTCCTATCAACCAAGCAACAAAAGAAATTGTAACCGAAGGGGTTTTTACGCAAGAAGGGCAAGTAGAAAACGCGATTATGGCTGGTGTGTATGGGATGGTATTTGAAGAAGAATTTCAAAACCTGACGCAAAAAATTAAGCATTTAAATGAAAAATATAATTTGACGGGCATCCGTAAAGAAGCCATAGCCATAGGCGCTGATCGTTTTAGTAATGAGTATTATTTTGTAACGATTCGCATGGAGGAGCCTTTCAAGGAAGTTTTAGAAAACTATTTGCAGAATCCCGATCGGACGACAGAAGAATGGCGAAATATGATAGATATGGAACAAATAGAACCGAAGAATATTGGTTTTGCTATTAACCTTTATATGTCGCATAAAAGCAAGGAGCCCAATAGCAAAGCATTTGATGAGTTAGTTAAAACAATTGAAAATGCAGATAATATTCCAAAAGGTATATATGGAGTATTCTTGCATGACAATTATATTAATAAAACAACAGCAGATGGATATAAAGATAATTCATTGGAGAGAGCTTATCCTAACGATATTGTTAAAGAATAATAGAGGTGAACAATGAATATGAAAAAAATTATTCAATAACAAATACAGATGCTGATTTAGTAGAATTAGCAGGTTATCATGCATATTCAGAATATAGGTTTGGTGATAGAATAAAAGTTAATCAATCTGAGTATGAGGTCCTTGATACGAATTACAAACGTAAATCTGGTCTCGACGCACAAATATATCTACAAAAGAGTATACTGTCATCTACGTCGGCACGAATGCTGATCAAACAGAAGACCTTGTCACCGATTTTGATTTGCTGGCAAGCTTGAAACATATTTGTCGATCGTTATTCAGAAACAAAAGCAATAAGTATATTGTCCTATCATTAATCTATGTATAACTCATCTCCTTATATATCATCCTTCCTTTTGCTTATTTTCCACAATTTACAATATAAATACTTGATTTACCCTGTATATCCCTTACAATAGATTCGCGCGACCACTAGAAGGAGGTTTTCCTCATGAAACGGACTGTACTTATATTATTAGTGATAATTGGAATGACTTTACTAGGAGGTTGTTTATCAATGAATGATGAAAATAGTGATAGAAAAAACGATAATGAAACGAATCAAACAAATAGTCCTTCATATGAAAATAATGATAGGTATGTCTCGGTGCAGGAATATACCGGAGAAGGCTATACACTCGCAAATGGTAAGGAAAATGATCGCATTGCCAACGACAATCGTGAAGTTATCGAAGAGGCAGTAAAAGACTTTTTCCAAGAAGAATACAAGACAGAAGTCAGCGTTCATCAAATAGTTGGTAATAAGGATGGAGCAACCGTATTTGTCGAATCTGTAGGCGAACCGCATTTTTACACCTATGCCGTTATTCCTATCAACCAAGCAACAAAAGAAATAGAGACAAGTGGTGTTTGGTCACAAGAAAGACAAATTGAAGATGCTATTATCGCCAGTATTTATGGGCTAGTGTTTGAGGAACAGTTTCAAAATTTGACTCAGAAAATTGAAAAATTAAGTGAGAATTATAATTTAACGGGATTAAATAAAAAAGCTATACCAGTAGGAGCAAATCGCTTTAGCAATCAATATTACTTTGTGTCTATTTTTGATGAAAAACCTTATAAGAAATTATTAGAATCATATCTAGATAATCCAAATCGGAGCAAAGAGTATTGGAGAAATATCTTAGATGGAAACAATATAAATATTGATTCTATTAGTATTGCAATTAATCTATATATGGAAAAAGGTGAAAAACCAAGTAATGAAGCTTTTCAAGCAGTAATAAAAACTATAGAACATTCTAAAGAAATTCCTAAAGGGTTATATAGCGTTTTTCTTCATAATAATTACATTAATAAAAAAAGAGCTACTGGATATAAAATTAATAATTCGCTAGAACGATCAAATCCTAACTATATAGAAAAGAAGTGAATGGGAGTTAAGTCTTTTAAACATTATGAATGCATATAAAATAACACCGGACGAACATTTAGTTGAGTTAGCAGGGTACCATGCTTATTTGGACTATCAGATAACAGATGAAATTGTAGTAAGTGGGGAAACTTACACTGAAGTAAATGTTAACTATGATTCTTTTCATGGTTTAGATGCACTTACGGTACAAAATATATCTACAAAAGAGTATACTGTCATCTACGTCGGCACGAATGCTGATCAAACAGAAGACCTTGTCACTGATTTTGATTTGTTGACAGGCTTGAAACATATTTGTCGATCGATGTTCATAAACAAAAACAATAAGTAGATTGTCCTATCATTAATCTATGTATAACTCATATCCCTATATATCATCCTTCCTTTTGCTTATTTTCCACAATTTACAACACAAATGCTTGATTTTTCCTGTATATCCTTTACAATGGATTCGCGCGACCACTAGAAGGAGGTTTTCCTCATGAAACGGACTGTACTTATGGTATTAGTAATAATTGGAATGACTTTACTAGGAGGTTGTTTATCAATGAATGATGAAAATGGTGACGATCAAAACGAACAAACAGATGACTCATCCTATGAAAATAGTGATAGGTATGTTTCGGTGCAGGAATATACCGGAGAAGGCTATACACTCGCAAATGGTAAGGAAAATGACCGCATTGCCAACGACAATCGTGAAGTTATCGAAGAGGCAGTGAAAGACTTTTTCCAAGAAGAATACAAGACAGAAGTCAGCGTTCATCAAATAGTTGGTAATAAGGATGGAGCAACCGTATTTGTCGAATCTGTAGGCGAACCGCATTTTTACACCTATGCCGTTATTCCTATCAACCAAGCAACAAAAGAAATTGTAACCGAAGGGGTTTTTACGCAAGAAGGACAAGTGGAAAACGCGATTATGGCTGGTGTGTATGGGATGGTATTTGAAGAAGAATTTAATAATTTAACCAACTTAATTCAAGAAGTTGCCTCAAAGCATAAATTAGTTGGTAAAAATTCAGAAATAATGTCGCTAGGAGCTAACAGGTTTAGCAATGAATATTATTCAGTCACAATCTTTAATTCTGACACTTCGGATGTTTTTCAGCGAGTTATCAAAGAGTATCTCGATGAGTCTAATAAAAATTATGAAGAATGGACTCAACTGGTCAAGAAGGAAGAAATAGATCCTCAAAATGTTGCAATTTCTATAAAATTATTTATGAGACAAAAACAAATAGATCCTAGTCCTAATGCACTTAAAGAATTGAAAGAAACATTGAAAGATAATGATAATATACCGACGGGCGCATATAACATTTATATACACGACAATTTAATTGATAAAATAACTGCTACAGGAGACAAGGAGAATTCAATTGAATGGGCTTTTCCTAATGAATTAATAAAAAAATAATCTTTAAGTAAAGAGGGGGGAGACGAATGGCATCGTATGTAAATCTCAGCTCAGACAAAGATCTTGTGGAATTGGGAGGATATCATGCATATTCAGAATTAGAAGTTGGAGATTTAATTAATATAAATGAAGATGAGTATAGAGTTGTTCATTCTAAGAAAGATAATGACAGTGGTTTAGATGCTTATACTGTTTATAATATAAAAACAGAAAAGTTCACAGTCATCTACGTCGGCACGAATGCTGATCAAACAGAAGACCTTGTCACCGATTTTGATTTGCTGACAGATCGAGAAGTGCCTCAAGTCGAAGCGGCGATTGATTATTATGAACAGATGGATGAGAAATATAAGGTTTCTTCGGTAGCGGGAAATTCGCTAGGTGGCGCTCTAGCAAATGCTGTTGGTGTAACGCATACGGACGTTCGGTCGGTAACGCTAAATCCTGCGTTACTACCTAAAGGAATGATGGACACAGATGAGGACTATCATAATGTGACTAACTATTTTAGTAAATATGATGTGTTAACGGGAACGCTAACGGCGCTTGGTTATGACGAACGAATCCCTGGCAAACAAATTGACATCCATAATGGTACCATGAATGGTATCGGATTTGGTCAAGAAACCATGGCAACTGTTATTGGAAGCAATCATACAGGCTATGTCCGACGTGATGATGGGGGACAATATTACCAAGTTCGTGAAGCGGGACAACCCGGGGCGGGCAAGATACGTATAGATGCGGATGAACATATTGTCACAAGCATTTGGACAGACGTTCCTTTATATGGGATGCGAAAAGCATTTCGTATTGATATTAATCCCGATACGTTAGATCAATTGGCAACAGGGTTGGGACAAAGGGTCATTGAACGTCTTGAATTAGCCGATCGGTACTTGTTACATGCCAAAGAAATTGTTGATGATGAACACCAAAAGAAACCACAGCGTATCACAACGATGCAAGAAACATGGACGAATGCGGTGGAAAAAGCAGCGGATAGTTGGTTATTCCAAGGTATTACCGGTTATGCATCGAATTTACAAAATGAGATAGATGAATGGATCAGCTATGTCAATAGAGCGGAAGAACGATGTCAGTCACTCAATCATCTATTGAATGCACCGCCTGTAGAACTAGCGGAATTTATTTTTCGGAAAAACATTGATGTAGAAAGCATTTTTCGACAGGTACGGCAGCCACTAGAAGATTTACAGGAAGAAGTGGATCAATTGGCGAAACAATTTCGTTTATTATTACGTGATACACTTCCCTCATTGCTCTATGGTGGAATTCATTCCTGGGAAGATGCCGTTGTAGAAGAGCTTGCGGCTCATTATCAAGTGATTGCTCGCAACCAAAAGCAGTTGTTTCGTCAGTTAGAAACATTAAAGCAACAAGTGGCATTGACCGGAGACACGTTTTACGAAAAAGATCTCCAGTTAGCTGATGGCATTCGTCATCAACATTTGGATTTTCCACTACTTGATATTCTTCGTTATGATTCCCATTATACGATGGAAACATCACCTTATGTAGAAGAACAATTAAAAATACGTGAAAAACAACTTGATCAAGCTTATACACGTATGACCAACATTAGTTATGCTTTTATCCAGCCTTTGCTTCGTTCCTTAGTTGGAATTATTTACGTCATAGAGCATGCGATTGAGACAACTTCAGCGACAATTAAACAAAGTACCTCGGCGTTATTCACATCGAATATACCAGGAAGACTTGTGGGGATGTTCAGCAATTATGATGAAATGATCCGTGAACGCGTGCAGCAAACCCTCTCTCCCCTTGACACCTTAGGAGACCGTGTGGAAGGTGTGCGTATAGCGCTGAACCGGTTAAGTAACCACTTCCCTGAACTGTTACGAGAGTTTCGCCCGTATATAGAAAATGCGATTTTTGAAGGTCATTCATTTCATGATGCCTACCTATACAACCGTGCAGCGATGGCGATACTCGAAGAAATGGATGTATTATTTGATGACATTACCTATCAACTATCGGGTGAACAAGCGGAGACAATCGAAGCTCTCATGGTTCAACCTCAAAAGTCAAAATCAATATGAACATACTTCACCAACAAGTTCAACGAGTGACCGTTTATTAAATGAGGCGCTTTTATAGCTGACTAGGAAGGCCTCATTTTTTTCCTTCCCGTAGCTCAAAAATGAATAGTGAATCATAAAATCAACACGACTATGATTCAAACAATAATAAAATGATCAAGCGAATTCTTTTCCTTCTACTTATCATTCACGTATAATAGTCTATGAAAACGCAAACAAAGGAGGGAGCAACATGAGTAAAGTCGTCATTACCGGTGGCAGCGGCCTATTAGGTCCATCTGTCATTCAAGAGTTTCTAGATCATGGTTATGAAGTATTAAATGTCGATCAAAAACATCCAAAAAACCCATTATGTCAAACAGTGATTGCTGATTTAACCAATTTGGGTGAAGTGTATGGTGTGCTAAAAGGAGCAGATGCTGTTGTTCATTTAGCAGCTATTCCAGTCGCCTATTCTCATCCGAATGAAGTGACGTTTCAAAATAATGTTATGTCAACGTATAATATATTAGAAGCAGCAGGCCGACTAGGAATCAAAAAGGCTGCGATTACATCAAGTGAGTCTTCTTATGGTTTTGTTTTCTCTAAACAAAATTTGCAACCGCTTTATGTACCCGTTGATGAAGAACATCCGCGTTTTCCAGAAGATAGCTACGGGTTATCGAAAATCGTGAATGAACAAACTGCGGAAATGATACATAATCGTACGGGCATGCAAGTCGTATCCATGCGAGTGGGGAATGTGATTACACCAGATATGTACAAAAATTTCCCTGACTTCATTCATCAACCAGAGCTCCGTAAGCCTATTTTATGGAGTTATATTGATGCTCGTGATGCAGGTGTGGCATATCGCTTGGCTATTGAAGAAGATGGATTAGAAACGGTTGCGTTAAACTTAGCAGCGGATAACTCGAGTATGGATATCAAAAGTAAAGCATTAATGGAAACTTGTTTTCCGAATGTAGTAGATTTTCGTGAACCATTAGAAGGTTATGAAACGCTGTTAAGTAATAAAAAGGCGAAAGAAGTGTTAGGATGGCAACCTGTTCATAACTGGCGAGACTATGTAGACGTATAAAAAAAGGAAGGTGTTATGAAACATGAAATATCGCAAGCTAGGAAAAACCGATATGAAAATTAGCGAATTAAGTTTTGGTACATGGGCAATTGGCGGTGCTTGGGGCCAGACCAATGATAAAGAAGCATTAAAAGGCTTAGAACGGGCAATGGATGCTGGCGTGAATTTCTTTGACACAGCAGACGTGTACGGGGATGGCCATAGTGAGGAATTATTAGCGAAAGCAACGAAAGGAAAAGAAGATCAAATTTATATTGCGACAAAATTTTGTCGTGCTGGTGATATCCATGATCCTGCTACTTATTCAAAGGATTCTGTCACCCGTTATGTGGATAACAGTTTGCGTCGTTTACAACGAGATCAATTGGACTTAATTCAAATTCACTGTCCACCGATTGATATTTTGCGTGACGGATCTGTATTTGCTGTGCTCGATCAACTCAAACAGGAAGGGAAAATCCGTCATTACGGTGTTAGTGTTGAAACAGTAGAAGAAGGTTTGCTGTCGATGGAAAATCCAAATGTTGATGTATTACAAGTTATCTTTAATGTATTCCGGCAAAAGCCAATTACAGAGTTGTTCCCAGTCGCCCAAGAAAAGAATGTTGGTATCCTTGCTCGCGTGCCGTTAGCGAGCGGGCTATTAACAGGTAAGTTTTCTACGAATCATCAATTTGAACAAGATGATCATCGCAAGTTTAATCGTAATGGTGAAGCATTTAATGTTGGTGAAACATTTGCTGGGCTGCCGTTCGAAAAAGGGGTTGCATTAGCAAACGAACTCGAATGGATAGCAGAAAACCGAGGGAATATGACGCGAGCGGCTTTACAATGGATTCTAAGTTATGATGCGATATCTTCGGTAATTCCAGGTTTTAAATCGGTAAAACAAGTAGAGGATAATTTGGCGGCACTCGACGTCCCATCTTTTACTGAACAAGAATTAGAAACATTACGTACATTTTATCAAGAAGAAGTTCATCAACATATCCGCGGTGCATATTAATAAAAAATAGAAATCACAGTGAGAAGCATTTGAATTGATGCTTCTCTCTCATTTGTTGAGGGGGGTAAACATTGGTCGTTGAAGTGGCATCAATCGTGTTATTAGTCATTATTTTTATTTTGCTCATTATTCCAGGCGCATTCATGCTATACGGTTTTTTTGTTGATCGGAAGCAAGCTCGGCATGCGGTATTAAAGAACTATCCATTAATCGGACGTGTCCGGTATTTTTTAGAAAATATAGGTCCAGAGTTACGTCAATATTTATTCACGGAAGATGATACAGGAAAGCCGTTTTCCCGAAAAGATTATCAAGACATTGTGATTCCTGCTAAATATAAAAACCGCCTAGTCGGATTTGGCTCCAAAAAAGACTTTGATCAGCCCGGTTATTATATTAAAAATACGATGTTTCCGAAGCTAGCTGAAGAATTGTCTGTTGATCAAACGCCAAAGATTTCGACTAAAATATATCAAATTGATAAGGAGCACCTATTTTCTCGCCAAGAACATCGAAATGATCAGTCTGTATCACCGTATTTATTGGATCAAACACATGAAGTAATCATCGGTCTAAAAGCCCGGCATCCATTTCGCGTAAAAGGATTAATCGGCATGTCTGGCATGAGTTATGGCGCTTTAGGTGACCGTGCGATAACGGCATTGTCAGTTGGCTTGGGACGGGCGCAAGGTACTTGGATGAATACGGGCGAAGGTGGCGTTTCTGATTATCATTTAAAAGGAAATGTCGATATCATTATGCAAATAGGTCCAGGTTTATATGGTGTACGCACGGAATCTGGAGAGTTGTCTTGGGAAGAAGTAAAGCATAAGGCCTCGATTGATCAAGTGAAGGCTTTCGAATTAAAACTAGCTCAAGGTGCAAAAACTCGAGGTGGGCACCTTGAAGCAGAAAAAGTGAACGAAGAAATTGCTCGTATTCGCAATATTCCAGCTTATCAATCGAATGATAGTCCAAACCGTTTTCGAGAGTTTAATGACGTCTATTCGATGTTAGAATTTGTTGATCACATTCGTGATGTAGGTGGGATACCGGTCGGGATCAAATTAGTTGTTGGCCAAGAGCAAGATGTACGGTCACTCGCTCAGGCGATGAAAGAGACCGGGAAGATGCCTGATTTTATTTCGATTGATGGTGGTGAAGGTGGTACAGGTGCGACCTATCAGGAATTAACCGATAGCGTTGGCCTTCCGATTAAATCAGCGATTCCGATTTTACATCGTGCGCTTGTAGAAGTAGGCGTGAGAGATCAAGTGAAAATTATCGCATCAGGTAAGTTGTTCACACCAGATCGGATGGCTTTTGCTCTTGCTTTAGGAGCTGACTTGATTCAGGCAGCGCGTGCGTTCATGGTGACGACTGGCTGTATTATGGCGCAAGTTTGCCATACGAATCAATGTCCAGTTGGTGTAGCCACAACGGATGACAAACTACAGAAAGCGTTAGATATTGATGAAAAATCATATCGTGTGACGAACTATGTTATTTCGATTCGTGAGGGTTTGTTTAATATTGCGGCCGCTGCAGGCTTAGAATCCCCGACAGAGTTAACGGAAGCGCACGTAGCGTATAAAGATTTGTATGACGTGATTTATGATAATCATTTAATGACAAATCAGCATTAGCTTTTGCTTCGAACCGTCAGTTGATTCATGTTATACTTAATGAAGTAACTTAAGGAAGTTTGGGGCGAAGGCAATGCAACGTGGTAGTTTTCAATGGATGAAATCGTTAAATAAATCAATGATACTAAATAAAATTCGCACGTCTGGTTCGATTTCGCGAGCTCAAATTGCGAAAGAGACCCAACTAACACCGCCGACAGTTGGCTCGATTGTTAAAGAATTAATTGAGCAAGAATTGATTAAAGAAAGTAAGCTCGGTGTATCGCAAGGCGGGAGAAAACCGACGATGTTAGAGGTTAATACGTCTGGCTTCCATATTATTGGCATTGATGTAGGGCCCGTTGATATTCGTTTGATTGCGTCAGATTTAGCGGGAGACATTCGTGATGAATTGACCATCACATTACCTGAAAAGTTAGATGAAGAACAATTTTTGCATGTGTTAATACATGCAATTGGTGACTTGCAACGTCGTAATCAAGCGTTACGTTTTATTGGGATTGGTGTAGCCATGCATGGCATAGTTGAGGCCAGAGATGGAGTTTCTTTATTTGCTCCGAATCTACAATTACGAAATATGCCGATTAAGAAGCGCTTGGAGGAAGCTTTTTCGCTTGATGTTCGGGTTGAAAATGATGCGAAAGCCTTGGCGCTTGGTGAAGCTTGGTTTCAAGATCAAGTGGCGCATGCAGCATGATAGCAGTCAATGTGGGACAAGGGATTGGTGCTGGACTTGTGATCAATGGTAAGCTTTATAATGGCGAAGCAGGGATAGCTGGAGAAATCGGCCATATGACGATTGACTTAAATGGCAAAGCGTGTTCTTGTGGGAATGTAGGCTGTTTACAAACTGTTGCTTCTGGTCCAGCGATTGCGGAGAGAACGCAAGAATTGTTGCGAAAGGGAAGAAAGAGTGTCTTAGCAGATTGGACCTTACACCGTCCTCAAGATATGACGGCTGAGATGGTTCACCGAGCAGCTAAAAAAGGTGATGCACTAGCGGAACAAGTATTAGACGATGCTGGTGTCTATCTTGGTATTGCACTGACGAATTTAATCCACATCTGTAATCCGAGTAAAATTATTATCGGTGGTGGTGTGAGTAAAGCAGAGGACTATCTTTTGCCACAGATACGAAAAACGATTCGACAGCGTGTCATTTCTTCAAAGGCACAGCAAACACCTGTGATGAGATCTGAATTAGCTGATTACGGCTCATCCCTAGGAGCAGTTGCTTTAATTTTGAGTGAACTATTCGAGCCAGATGTAACATAAATCATTGATGATCAACTGTCATTGATACGTTAATCGCTGATTTCTGGAAAGGGTGATTCCTATCGATATTATGATTTGGTTTGTTTTAGCTATGATTGTGTTTGTCGTGTTTATTATCGCTATGGTTCAATCCTGGAGTAAGCGTAGCAACCAATCAACTACCGAGCTAGAACAAAGAGTAGAACAACTAGAAGAAAAAATCGACCAACTGAAAAATAAATAGAGCCACTTCAATGGTTCAGTATTGGAGTGTACGTAAAATGAGTATCAAAGGTCAGATACTCATTTTTTTTGGTTCATATAAACAAGCTCTAAACCTTTTATCGAACAGGTTAAAGCCTTCGTATAATTTAGCAGGAATCTGAGAAAATAAAGGATACGTATCATCAAGTTTTGTCACATGACACATACAAATCTAAAAGTGAACAGCGCCAAACCAAAATATAACTAAATCATGGAGGATGAATCAAGATGACCAAAAATCGTAAAGGACCGAAACAGCAGAAACAACCGAATCTACCCAAAAGCGTACAAGAGCCTTATGGTGAACCATTAGCAGGATCACATAAAGTAAAAAATAAAAACCATTCCCGGCAAAAACATGGTTCATCACATGATATGTGAGGTTGCTATTTAGTGCTGGTCTATGATTAAATTGCATTTTAATGCAAACTTAAATTGTTGTGTTCAACAATTATATCTATTATTTAAGTACAACCTTACAGTTAGTGAATAAAGCTATGCGTGGTATCGTTGTACTGCGCAGCAAAGGAAGCCATTTAAAATCATTCCTTCTTCAAATAAAGCTCTATTAGTTTAAATAACAGAAGTAACTTAGTGACTTCTGTTATTTAATTGTTAGAACAATGTGATAAATGATAAATCCTATCGTTAGACCTGGTACTAATGTTAGTATAGGTAAAATTACTGGCCCCAATACGACACCCATTTCTTTTTCTGGCATAATTAACCTTCCCTAAAAATGATTAATTTTAGGTTGTGTAAGTGATGGAGGATTTATACTATTGTTCCTCTTATTGAAAAATAATTTACCTTTTTTAGCTTAAGTACATGTTTTCACAAAGTCATCTAAAACAGAAATTTGTGTATGTAGTCTAATGACAATCACTTTTATTTAATTAGATATCTCTTATGTTGCTCACGCTTTCTTGCGTGAGTTATTTTTGCATACCTAAGTGTGGTATCTGGTGAATCATGACCTAACAATTCTTGAATAGCTACGAGTTCAGCTCCATTATTTAATGTTGCGAAAATATGTCTTAAAACATGGGGACGAACTTTGCCTGCAAGCCACCATTTTAGAGATTATTTTTATTTCCCTTTGATTGCCCTTTTTGATCTGTTGATTGTTATCAGCTTTATTTAATCATGAACCTTAGATAAACGACAACTAGTTGCATATAATACTTCAAGAAAGGCACGTTTTCTTAACATCTCCAATTCTTTGATTGATAAGAATTTTGGAAGTAGATATCCATCTTTTGGAGCTTTTATTTCGTAGTTCACTTTTAATATATTCTTCTGAAACTAACCAACTAAAGAAACTCTTTAAATACAGATAGCTTTTATATACAGAGCTGAAATGAGTGTCTATTTCAACTAAATATGGAAGAGTATTAGAAAAGATCAGTGTGAAAAACTGCAATAAAGCCAATAATTGTAAAAAGAATGGAGTGGCAACATGAAAAAATCCCCAATATCAGCATTATTTTGGTCCATGGCTTTCCCAGGTCTGGGGCAGTTGTATAATAAAGAATATATAAAAGGACTAGTTTTAATGGGACTAGAAATTTACTTTAATGTCATGTCTAACATAAACATGTCTCTTATTTATACTATTAATTTGGAGATACATAAAGCATTAACAGTAGCTAACATTGAATGGGGGCTTTTTTACCCTTCTATATATGCCTTTTCAATGTGGGATGCCTTCAATAGAGCAAAGGACATTAATCATATCCATGATATAGAGAATGGCAATTCAACTATGTCTAAAGAAAGAACTTACTACACAGGGTTATTTTTAGGGCTAGTAATTGGTATGGTCTTAGGCTTAAGTATCAATTTTTTAATTAGTCCCGTGTTAAGTGGCGTTTTAACTGGTTTCATTGGTGCAATTTGTGGAAACTTTGTTGAAGGTTTGTATGTTAAACACAAAAATACAAATTAAAGTTTTTGGATTGTTTTCTGGGTTTCATGTAAATCTTGTTAGTTCAGATCATGCAACAACTTTCTTTAATGAATTTTCCCTGTATAAATTCAACATCTGATCAAGAAATACAATTTCCCTCAGATTATTTTGTATGTCCACAATGTGAGTATATTCTATTAAAGAACCATTTATAATATGAACGTGACAAAAAGAATGATATAAATAACGTTATCCAAGTCCAATACCAAGACCAATGAATATAATTAATTACATCAGTATTTCTTTCAAGTATTATTTCAATGATTGTAATGATTGAGGAATATAGAGCATAGTAACCAAATTTAGCTACTCTACTTCTTCCCTCTGGATAATGAACATTAAAGATGGCACAGATTGCAGGATAAGCAAAAAATTCAAAAGTAAAACTTGCCTTGCTTGTATAAGGAAACAACCTAACAGGATATTCAATTAACCTATAATTAGATACAATAAGACCAAACACCCATGTTATAGCCTGCTTAATATGAGATGCTACTAAGGCATGAAGGATTTTATCTTTCGGAATAAATATAAAAAGGACAGAGAAAGATACTATCCACACCATTATTATAATAATATGTTCTATAGACATCCAAACTCCCCCCAAAAAAACTGGCTGAATTCAGTATGTCCATTATTTACCTCTAATATGTAAACTACAAAAAAAGAGTTTACTGGTAGTGGAAAAATATGAAGAGAAGTTGCAAGAACAAAGCAAATCAGTAATTGATGAATTCGTTCTACAGATTATGTTCCCATACATTGATAATGCAGTTAAGAACTTTTATAAGAAGTCATTTAAAAACAAGAATTATTATGGAGGGGAAATTTTAGAACTAAAAAAAGAGGATGACTCTTATCATTTAACCATTTCAATTCAAACATTCACAGGACCTCACAATCCTCCATATGGATTAGAAACAATAACGTTTAACACAGACTTTACTACAGGAGACTTTACGGAAAATAGTTTTAAACCCTTTGTCGAAGTAGTAGACTATAAACATAAGGATTTAAAGAAACTAATTGTAGAGCAATAAAAGCACGCATTACTATACTCCGCGCCTAACTCAACTAAAACATTAAACCAATTTTCGTTATAGTCACTTCTGATGTAACTGCTAATTAGACTCAACAATTTTGCATCTACTATGCTTAAACAGCTTTTGAAAGCCATGTTTCAAAAGAGCAAATCATCTAAACAGGAGTCTAGATGATTTGCTCTATTTTTAATCCTTTTTGATATTTCACTGAATTTATTACGATATAATGTTGCTCCAAGCCTCGTCGAATCGTTAATTCGGTTGCACGGTGATGAGATCTGCTTCACCTTGTTCGATTTGGCCGTCTTTTTTAATGGTGATTTCCGCATCGTCTGCCATATTTGTCAATACGATAGGTGAAATAAGTGATGGTACATTTTCTTTGATTTGATCGATATCAGCTTTCATGATTTCTTGGCCTTTTTGTACCGTATCGCCTTCTTTCACAAATGTTTCAAATCCTTCTCCATTTAATTCAACGGTATCAACACCAACATGAATCAAGATTTCATATCCTTTGTTCGATCGAATACCGATAGCGTGTTTCGTTGGAAAGACATTGACGATTTCGCCATCAACAGGCGATACCACAGAACCGTCCGTAGGCTCGATCGCAAATCCATCTCCCATCATTTTTTGAGAGAAGACGTCATCGGGTACTTGCGTTAAATCAAGAATCGTACCAGTTATCGGCGCAACAAAATCTTTTTCTTGTAAAGGTTCTTTTGGCGATGGCTTTTCCGAATCTGCTTCTTTTGTTTCTTGCTTATCATTTGATGCAACTGACTCATGCGTAGACTGATTCATTCGTTCACGCATAGCGGATGCAACAAATTCGACATCGGTACCGACAATGACTTGTACATTCTTATTACCTGTTTTCATGACCCCTTTTGCGCCATGACGCTTTAATGTTTTTTCGTCAACTTGGGATGGTTGATCGAGCTGCATTCTCAACCTTGTCGCACAATTATCTAGCGACGTAATATTTTCCTTGCCTCCGAGTGCTTTGATGTATTGATTGGCTAAGTGATCATATTTGTCGCCAGTTACCGTATCGTTCCCTTCGTCGATTTCTTCTTCTAGGTCTTCTTCATCCTCTCGTCCTGGTGTGCTGAGGTTAAGCCCCTTAATTAAGAAGTAAAAGACAGCGAAATAAACGACACCGTAAATCAGCCCGATCACGAGTAGAAATAGCGGCCGCTGAGCGATACCGAAATTGAGAACATAGTCAATCGCACCAGCAGAAAAACCAAACCCATGATGGATATCCATAAGGTAGACGACAATGAATGAACTGGCTGTAAGGATCGCATGGACGAAATAGAGTACAGGTGACAAGAACATAAATGAAAATTCGATCGGTTCGGTAATCCCGGTTAAGAAAGAAGTAAAAGCAATCCCAAAGAGCAATCCTGTCACTTCTTTTCGCCGGTTTTCTTTTGCTGTAAGAATCATGCTAATGCCGCAGCGGGCAGACCAAACATCATGATAGGGAAGAAGCCAGCCATAAATATCCCAGCTTCTGGGTCACCGGCAAAGAATCGGTCAAGGTCTCCAGTCGCCCCGTTATATTCACCGAAAACAAACCAAACTAAACTGTTTAATACATGGTGTAAGCCAACTGGAATGAGTAAACGGTTGAGAAATCCGTATACACCAACGCCGAGTGCACCAGCATCAATGATCCATTGCCCAATACCATTGATTCCTGATTGAACCGGTGGCCAGATATAGCCAAAAAGAAAGGCGACGATGACCATGACAGCAGCAGTGACAATCGGGACAAATCGTTTCCCGCTAAAGAAACCAAGCCATTGTGGCAATTGAATCCCTTGATAGCGATTATAGAGAAGCCCTGCAATAATACCGGAAAGAATACCACCAAGGACGCCCATATCAATATCTTCATTAATCGCTTGTGTACCATTCGTTAGCACTAAGAAACCAATCACACCCGCTAATCCAGCTGCCCCATTGTTATCTTTTGAAAAACCTATTGCGACACCAATGGCAAAGATAAGTGCCAAATTATCAAAAATCGCATTACCAGATTCCGCGATAAACGGAATGTTTAAGAGGTCATCTTGTCCTAACCGTAATAATAAAGCAGCCGCAGGAAGTACGGCAATTGGAAGCATTAAAGACTTCCCAATTCGTTGCAAAAAATTTAACATGATATCATACTCCTTAGTAGCAAACATATTTGGATTGAGAATGTTTGTTTCAGTGTTAGATGAGAATAACTTTCCCGTTTTGTATCACCCTATTCATAAAGGAGCGAGATATATGTATGGCTTTATCATAAAAGATGTAACAATTTATAGTGAGACAGGTATATATCAACATGGCTATATTCAAGTCGAGGATGGCATTATTACGGCAATTGGTGATGTGAATCAACTTGATCAAGAAAAAAGCCGCACATTACAAGTGATTCAACCGTCGTATAAAAGTGTCTTGATTCCGGGAATGATTGATGTACATATACATGGGGTGGCAGGAGCCGATACAATGGATGCCACACAAGAAGCAATTCAAACGATGGCCACTCATCTACCAAAAGAAGGAACAACGAGCTTTTTAGCAACAACCATGACACAAGAAGAAGCAGCCATTGAAGAGGCGCTAGTTAATGTGTCCACGTATATGCGCGATGCATCTTCAAATGGAACGGCAGAAGTGTTAGGCATTCATTTGGAAGGGCCATTTCTTTCTAAAAAACGAGCTGGCGCTCAACCTGTAGAGCATATGAAACAACCAGATATTGAAATGTTTCAAAGATGGCAACAATTAGCCAATTATAACATTCGCCTTGTGACGTTAGCGCCAGAAGAACAAAACGGAATGCATTTGATCCAACATTTGAACGATTCGGGCGTTGTTGCCTCAGTTGGTCATTCGGATGCTACGTATGAAGAAGTGGAACAAGCAGTAAAAGCAGGCGCGACACATGTGACACACCTTTTTAATGGTATGCGGGGATTGCATCATCGTGAGCCAGGCGTTGCAGGAGCCGCGCTGTTACACGATGAATTGTTCGTAGAAATGATCGCCGATGGTATTCATATTCGACCTGAAATCGTAAAGATCGCTTACAGACAAAAAACAAGTGATCGTGTGTTATTGATTTCGGATGCGATTCGGGCCAAATGCTTAAAACAAGGTAGCTATGATTTAGGCGGACAAGACGTACAAGTAGGGGAGACGAGGGCTACATTATCAGATGGGACACTGGCAGGCAGTATATTGAAAATGAAAGACGCTATGCACAATATGTTCACCTTTACGGACTGCTCGATGGAAGATATGATTCAAATGACTGCCTCCAATCCTGCCAAACAGCTAGGAGTCGATGATCGGAAAGGAAGCATTGCTGTTGGAAAAGATGCTGATCTTGTACTATTAGATGACACGTTAGAAGTAGAAATGACATTTTGTCGAGGAAAGCTAGCTTATCAACAGGGAGGATCGTAAATGAACATCATCCAAGCAACAAACTACCAAGATATGAGCAATCAAACGGCAGAACTGATCATTGATACGGTTAGAAATAACGACTATGTAACGCTTGGCCTTGCAACAGGTGGCACGCCCAAGGGGACCTATCAACAATTAGTGAAGGATCATCAACTCAACCAGACGTCTTATCAACACGTCACAACATTTAACTTGGATGAATATGTTGGCATGCGACCGACAGATCCAAATAGTTATCGCTATTATATGGATCAATACTTTTTTGATGAAGTGGATATACCTGAACAAAATATTCATATACCCAATGGGATGGCTGAAGATTTACCAAGAGAGTGCGCGCGTTATGAGAAGCAAATTGATGATACGAATGGTATCGATCTACAAATATTAGGGATTGGAAAGAATGGTCACATCGGGTTTAATGAACCAGGAACTGCGTTTGAATCAACGACACATGTTGTAGAACTGGCGCATTCGACTCGAAAAGCAAATGCACGTTTTTTTAACCATTTGGATGACGTACCAACGCATGCGATTACGATGGGAATTGCTACGATTATGAAAAGTAAACAAATTTTATTGTTAGCTTCTGGCGAAGATAAAGCAGAAGCCATACGCAAATTGATTCATGAGGAAGTGGATGAACATATGCCTGCCTCTGTTTTACGCCATCATTCGAATGTCACAATTATTGCCGATCAGAACGCCCTAGTGAGCGCGTAGCTTAAAAGCTTGAAGATATGAAGGCAAAAAATGGGTCCGATAATTGAAAAATGTGTTTTCATTTGTGCAATGATGACAGAAATCGAAAAAGAAATCAGAAAAAAGTGTCATCATAAGCGTGATGAAGACAAAAAAATGGTTAGAGAACACAAAAAATGGTCCTCATAAGCATTATGAGAACCAAAAAACGATTTGAACATAGCGAAAACTGTCTTCATCCATTATGCATACGTTCGAAAATGAAAAGTTGTTTCTTTCGAATAGGTTTCTCCTTTTTCAAGCCAAACGGAAGGAAATCCGTCATGATGAATGGATGCAGGAGAAGCTTGTGTTTCCAAGCATAATCCTAAATATCTGACAGAATCACGTTCGCGTAAATGTAGCCCTTCTGGGAGGTTGTTAGACGTATACATAACCACACCCGGTTGATTTGTCGTTACCCGAAGTTCACGACCGCTTTTATCATCACGCACAATCGCACGTTCCTCTTTCGATTGGTCAAAAATAAAGTAGTGGTCATAGCCGTGATTGGCGACTAGGTTTTGATGGAAATCTGACGTCACGCCATCTTTCATTTTTCGGCCTTGACGGAAATCATAAGCGGTTTGATCCACAGCAAGTTTTTTACCTGTTGGAATCAACTCTTCATCAAGCTCGACAAATTGACTACTGTCTAACGTAATGTTGTGGTCTTTAATATCTGACGTTAAATCTCCGCTTAAATTGAAATACGAATGATTCGTAGTTGTAAGTACAGTGTTTTGATCAGCGGTTCCTTCATACGAAATCGTAAAGTCATTGTCATTGGATAATGTATAGGTGACGGTCATATCTAGGTTGCCCGGATAACCATTTTCACCGTCTGGACTGTGCAATGTCAGTGTTAAACCGATTGATTCTTGATTCTCAAATGGTTTGACATCCCAAATGGACTTGTGGAAACCTGGTTCACCACCATGCAGATGATGATTTCCCTCGTTCGTAGGTAAAGAGAAGCTTTTACCGTCTAATTCAAATTGAGCGTTTTCAATTCGCCCCGCTACACGACCGATTAATGCGCCAAAGAAGGCAGGATTATCGAGATAGTCTTCATAATTTTTGAAACCGATCACACAATTTTCAATATTTCCATCACGGTCTGGTGCGAAAATTCTCGTAATAATCCCGCCAAAATTTAAAATGGAAACGGACATGCCGTTGTCGTTGGTTAAGGTGAATTCTTGCCATTCTTGGTCCCTCACGTGGATGTTATTTGTTTGTATTTCCATTTGCGTCTCCTCCTACTTATGTTTCATTCACTGTGTCAATAAAACGTTGAAACGCTTGTCGCCCCGCTCGGTCTCTCTTATATACACCAGCGTCTTCTAGTACACGCGCAAACTTTTCCCCAAGTTCTTGTTCAACGATTTGGGTGACTGTTTCTTCGGTGATTAATGAATGCCTTTTCTTTATTGATTGTACCCAATTTTGGTGGTAGTCTGCAACGGTTACGTTTTCACCGAGTAAAGCCTGTTTTATCGTTTCTAACTCATCCTTTAACCGTGGCGGAAGTACCGCAAGCCCCATCACTTCAATAAGACCGATATTTTCTTTCTTAATATGATGGACATCTTCATGTGGGTGGAATAGCCCCGCTGGATGTTGCTTGGTCGTTCGATTGTTACGCAAAACAAGATCTAGTTCGAATTGATTGCCACGTTTTCGAGCGATCGGCGTAATGGTGTTATGTGGTGTTTTTTCAGTGTACGCCACAATATTAGCATCTGGATCGCTATAATCGCGCCATTTTGTAAGGATGTGATGAGCAGCATTGACAAGATAATGGCGATCTTCGTGTCGCAGGCGAATGACAGATAACGGCCATTTGACAACAGAGGCTTCAATCGACGGAAATGGATCGATTGAAAAACGAAACTCATCTTCAGCATTCGTCATCGCAAATGTATAACGTCCTGCCTGATAATGGTCATGTGACAAGATGCTACCGCCAACGATTGGTAAATCTGCGTTGGAACCGATAAAATAATGAGGAAATTGCTCAACAAATGCCGTTAAACGGGAAAATGTATCTCGTGTAATTGTCATTGGGCGGTGCTCACTGGAAAACACGATACTGTGCTCATTGTAGTAAACATAAGGCGAATATTGGAAAAACCATGTTTCGCCCTCTAATGGAATTTCAATAATGCGGTGATTGGATCGAGCAGGGTGTCCAATTCGACCAGCGTACCCCTCGTTTTCTTTGCATAATAGACATTGAGGATAGGCGATTTCTTGTTTCAGTTCGCGTTCTCGTTTGATTTGTTCAGGGTCTTTCTCTGGTTTTGATAAATTAATGGTAATGTCTAAATCACCATAAGCAGAAGGTGTGACAAATTCAATATTTTTAGCAATGCGTTTCGTTTGAATATAGTTCGTATCCTTACTGAATTGATAAAAGAAATCAGTTGCCAATACAGGTGATTCCTCGTATTTTTGATAGAAGGTTCGATTAATTTCAGAAGGTTTCGATACGAAGACATTCATCATTTGCGCTGATAATTTTTCCCTCTCGTCAAGAAGGTCCTCGATAATATTGTGACGAGCGGCATAGTCCGTTAACGATTCAAGTAGGTCTGGGATATCGTCATTGACGTGTGCAAGCGACTGTTCCTCAATAAATTCATTCACGTGAAGGTAACTGAGGATTTGGTTTCGTGCATAAATAGCATCTTGCCTCGTTATCATAGACTTGTCGATGGCACGCTGAACTAGCACTTCAACCGTTTGTGACAGATTGGTCATCGTAATGCCTCCTCATTTATTGTCATAACCCTTAGGATGTACTTGATGCCATGCCCACGCATCACGAATAATGCGGTGGATATCCGTGCGATGTGGATTCCAACCGAGAATGCGTTTGGCTTTATTGGAAGCAGCAATTAAGGTGCTCGGGTCCCCTGGGCGGCGTTCGGCGACTTTAGCAGAAATGTCGTGACCCGTCACATCACGTGCGGCATCAATGATTTGTTTGACTGAAAATCCTTGATTACTACCGAGGTTGAAAATGTCACTATTACCACCTTCTTTTAGGTACTTTAATGCCAAAATATGAGCGTCAATTAAATCTTCAACATGAATATAGTCACGAATACAAGTGCCATCTGCTGTATCGTAATCATCACCAAAAATGGAGATATGATCGCGTTGGCCAAGAGCAACTTGTAAGATGATCGGAATTAAATGGGTTTCTGGTCGGTGATCTTCTCCAATTTCTCCGTTACTTCTAGCTCCAGCAACATTAAAATAACGCAGTGAAACATAACCAATATCATGTGCAGCTTGTGTCCATTTCATCATTTTTTCCATTGTCAGTTTGGTTTCACCGTATGTGTTTGTAGGGTGTGTCGGCATTGTTTCTGTAATAGGTACTTGCTCTGGTTCCCCATAAGTAGCAGCAGTTGAAGAGAAGACAATATGCTTGATATCAAACTCTGTCATCACTTGTAATAAAGCTTGTGTGCCGTAGACATTGTTGTCAAAATACTGTAATGGTTTTTCCATCGATTCACCGACGAGCGAATGGGCTGCAAAATGCAGAACGCCATCAATTGATTCTTGTGAAAATATTTCTCGTAAAAACGACCGATCGCGAATATCACCTTGATAAAAATGAGCTTGTGGGTGAATAGCCTCTTGATGACCGGTTTTTAAATTGTCTATGACGACAACTTCATACCCTTGATCGATGAGCTGGTAAACAGCGTGGGACCCAATGTATCCAGCTCCCCCTAATACTAATACACGCATATACATCCTCCTCTTATTTTATTTCTTTAGCACCGTCACTAATAGCGGCGACATAAAAGCTAGGTTCGTAACCTATTGTCTTTTGATAATGTTGCTTGATTTCTTGTTTGACGTGTGCTGTGTTTTCTTTGGCCACAATTGCAATCGCACAACCGCCGAAACCCGCGCCAGTCATTCGAGCACCAATGACACCTGGTTGTGCCCAAGCAGCTTCGGTGATTGTATCGAGCTCAAGTCCTGTCACTTCATAATCATCTCTTAATGAAATATGTGATTGGTTTACCAGTTCGCCAAATACCTGCAGTTCACCTGCTCGTAATTTCTTTAGTGCATCAATCGTACGGGCATTTTCATACACCGCATGTTTGGCGCGTTGTTGATTGATTTCATTTTGAATGAGATGACGGTATGCTTCGAATCGCTTCGGTGTGAGTTCACCAAGTTGCTTGATGTTTAATTCTTGTTGTAAATCGCAGACAGCTTCTTCGCACTGTTGTCGGCGCTCATTATATTTGGAATCAGCTAATTCGCGACGTTTATTCGTATTAATAATAATGATATCATGTTTTTCTAATTGAATGGGGGCATACTCATAATCTAGCGTATCACAATCTAGCAACATGGCGTGATCTTTTTTCCCCATACCAATAGCAAATTGGTCCATAATGCCAGTGTTTACACCGATATAATCATTTTCCACTTGTTGACCGATGCGCACGAGTTCCATTCGGTCAATATTTAGCGAAAACATTTCCTCAATGATGACACCAGTGACTAATTCGATCGATGCCGATGACGATAATCCCGCTCCATTAGGGATATTGCCATAAAAAAGAATATCGAGTCCATGATCGATCGAATAGCCTTTTTGAAGTAAATAGTAAAACATTCCTTTTGGATAATTCGTCCAATGATCGGTTGGATGATCTGCTAACGAGTCTAAGGAAGATTCAGTCATTCCGTGTTCTGGGAAGTTAACGGAATAAAATCGTATGTGTCGATCTTTTCTAGGCTTCACACAAGCATATGTGCCAAAAGATATCGCAGCAGGGAAGACGTGACCACCATTATAATCCGTATGTTCGCCAATTAAATTGATTCGCCCTGGTGCAAAAAAAATGCGCGGATGTACATCGGTTTGAAATGTTTCTTTAAAATGATCGATCAACTTAAGTTTATCCACATTTATGTCTCCTTTTAAACTTAATTAATTTAATTTATTAACTATAGTATAATAAATGTGATGTAAAAATACAACCATATATCAATAAAAACAATGAATTAACAAAAATCAACAATATATTAACAAATAATTAATAAAATTACATATTTTAGATGGTAGAATCTATTACGTACAAATATTTTAAGGAGGGGAATTAATGAAACCTTTTGTCAAAAACAGATTTTTTCGTGTCGCTTTAACCATCGTTTTACTGTTTTCTGCCTTCAGTTATGGTTTTGTGCCAGTTGTTCCATTAAGTGCAGAAACGAATCAGATGGAAGATAAGCAGGTGACAAGCGAAGGGACACTAGAAACGACAGAAAGCGATGCTGACATCGACACGACAAACTCGATTAGCATTCAAGATGCAAAGAGCAAGATTGGTGAAACCGTTACAATAGAAGGGGTGGTGACGACAGACAATTTAGCAGCTCCTGATAGTACACAGCTGTCGACATATATTCAGGATGACGGTGCTGGCATTAATGTGTTTCACTATGATCTATCCAATGATTTGGCATTTCAACCTGGAGATAAAGTGCGTATCACAGGCAAAATCGAAGTGTATAATGGCCTAACTGAAATTATACCCAATCATAAGGATTCTGTGACGGTGATCGCTTCTAATCAACCGATACCTAATCCAAAACAAATAACAATCAAGCGTTTACAAAATGAAGCACGTTCAGAACCGTTAGAAGGTCAACTCGTATCAGTGACTGGTTATATTGATAATATTCCAACTAGTCCTGCTGGTGGGGGTTATAACATAACTTTCATAGATGACGAGTTTCATAGTACAACGTTAAGAGTTATGGAAGATACAATCGATATCGAATCATTGCAGGAGGGTGCTTGGTATGACGTTACAGCAGTGCTGGGGCAATATGATCGTTATCAGCTTCTTCCAAGGGATCAAGCGGATATAAAGAAAGCAAGTGAACAATCGGAAGCGCCCACACCAAGTAAAGAACATACAGCAACAGTTGCTTCTGTAACCGATGGGGATACGATTCGTTTAGAAGAACCAGTTTTAGGCTCAGACCGCGTCCGTTTTGTCAATATTGACACTCCAGAAACTAGCGTTAGTGGTAGTGAGGGTGTTGATGAGGAAAATCAAAAACAACATGGTGACAAAGCGACGGAATATTTACAGTCATTATTAGAAGAAGGCGAACAAGTGAAGCTAAAACTAGGAGAACAACCGACTGATGAATATGGACGGTTACTAGCTGAAGTGATAAATGAAGAAGGTGTAAATACGAATATAGAAATGGTGGAAGAGGGGTATGCCGTCACAT
Source organism: Gracilibacillus halophilus YIM-C55.5 (assembly GCF_000359605.1). GTDB lineage: Bacteria > Bacillota > Bacilli > Bacillales > Amphibacillaceae > Gracilibacillus > Gracilibacillus halophilus. Next base: position 62,864 of record NZ_APML01000016.1, on the reverse strand, counting down.
ACTTTATTTGGCCATTTGCTGATGAAAAAACGTATGATCAATATCAATCTGCCGTTCAACAAGCATATGAGTCTGAGAAAGGCATATGGAACCCTACTCATGGACTAAAGCAATTACCGTTTGAATATCGAGCAATGACTGAAGGTGGAGATTTCCATCGCTATGTTGGTCATTCAGAAACGAAGACATATGTAGAACCATTAGATTGGGAAGATGTTCCTGTTGCTAAACGAATCTTTTTTGCTAGTGCAGAAGAAGCGGAATCGGCAGGGTATCAACCATTAGAAGAAAATGAATCTGATGAATCTTATCTCGATGTGCAACTATTAGGCATGAATGATTTGCATGGAAAAATTGATCAAGAATACGAATTAGACATCACTGGAGACGGAGAAACTGACGGGACGTTTGGTAGAATGGATTATGTCTCCGCATATTTGAAAGAACGCGACCAACAACACCCTCATTCAAGAATTATTCATGCTGGTGATATGATCGGAGGGAGTTCACCTGTATCCGGTTTATTTCAAGATGAACCGACGGTAGAAATTTTAGAAGAAATCGGATTTGATTATGGTACAGTTGGGAATCATGAGTTTGATGAGGGGACAGACGAATTGTTGCGCATGGTGAATGGGGGAGAACACCCTGAAGAATTAGGAACGGATCACTATGATGGTATGGATTTTCAGAATCTATGTGCCAATTGTGTGTATAAGGATTCGGGGGAAACGATATTACCGCCATATGCTATCGAAACAATTGATGGTGAAAAAATTGGATTCATAGGGGTCAATACGCAAGCATCTGCAGGTATGGTTATGCCAGCGGGAATTGAAGATATCGAATTTACGGATGAAGTAACAGCTGTAAACGAATCCGTAGCTGATTTAAAAGCAGAAGGTGTAGAAGCCATTGTTGTACTTGCTCACCTTCCAGCTAGTCAAGAAGGCAATGTTGTCACAGGCGATTCCGCGCATTTGGCAAAACAAATTGATGACGAGGTTGATGTCATTTTTGCAGCGCACAATCATCAAGTGATAAATGGAGAAGTTGACGATAAATTAATTGTACAAGCTAGTGAATATGGGAAGGCATTCTCAGATGTCGATCTACGAATCAATCGAGATAGTGGAGACATTGTTGAAAAAGAAGCAGAAATCGTTTTTGTCGATCAGTCATCCGTCGATCCCGATCCTGCTGTTACCGATATACTATCAGGATATGCGGATAAAATTGAGTCAAGAATGAATCAAGTGATTGGTTACAATGGACAAGATTTAACGGGTGATTACTCGAATACTGGTGATCATGGACTGGGAAACGTGATTGCTGATAGTATGCGATGGACAATGGGGGATGCCGATTTCGCGCTAATGAATGGTGGCGGTATACGTGATGATTTGTTACAAGGAGACATTACTTGGGGAGATTTATATAACATCATGCCATTTGGTAATACGTTAATGAAGTTGGAGATTCAAGGGAAAGATTTGTATCCGATATTAAACGCGCAACTTTCGCCAACATATGGGCCGGATTATAGCGTTTCTGGCTTGCATTACAAATGGGATGAATCAGAAAATAAAGTAACCGATATTACATTCCCTAATGGTGAGCCGATTGATGGTGAGGCAATGTATACACTTGTTGTGAACAACTATATGGGTACGTCTCAAGGAGAAAAGTATCGTCCAATTGGTGAATTGGGAAGTCGTCCGCAATTAGGCCCATTAGATATCGATGCATTGGTGGATTATATGAAACAATTAAATACAACAGCGGACAACCCACTGCAAGCGGGACCCGAAGGTAGAATTGTCGCTGTAGATGGTGCTGAGGAGGAAGATGCCGAAGATGAGCATCCAACCCCCGGGCAGGGTGACAATGAAAATGAACAAGAAAATCCAGAAAAGAAAGAACATTTAAAAGTATCTACATCAAATGCCAATGGTCAGGTTAGAGTAGAAGAAGGTTCAATGGAAACAATTGCTGAGAACGGAACAGTGATTGTCGATATTGAAGATTCGGTAGCTGATATTATATTAACGAAACAGCAAGTTGAAATGTTAAAAGAAAAATCTGTTCTGCTTTCTTTTCAACTGTCTGATGTTACGGTAGATATCTCATCTAGTGAATTCCCATTAGAAGAAGTGAATGTTCAAATTCAGAAGCGAGATGATGTAAGAGATGCCAATCAAGCCATAAGTGATGTTTACGATTTTTCTATAAATGGAGGAGAAGTTGATACATTTACAACGCCAGTAACACTTAGATTCTCAGTAGACGAAATGGATCGAGATAACACAAATTTGCTAGCGATTTATCATTATAACGAATCCGACAATAAATGGGAACGTATGGGTGGTGACTATCAAAATGGGGTTATTTCAGCAGATACGAACCACTTCAGTACATTTGCAGTATTTGCATCAACAAGCGATCAAGTTGATGATCCCAATGGTCAAGAAACTGACACCGAGGAAGAAACTGAGCAAAATGAAGCGAACACATCAAACAAAACCCAAGATGATACCGAACAAACTGAGCAACAAAACTCAGCCACAGGTGAACAAGACTTGCCAGATACGGCCACAAATATGTTCACCATCTTACTTGCAGGTAGCCTAATGATTATTGCTGGTATTAGCTTCCGTTTATGGAGCAAAAGAGAACGGATGTAAAAAACGATCAGACGCTGTTACATTTCTGTTGTAACAGCGTCTGACATTTCCTAAGGGTAAACTGTGTTCGTACTTTATCGTCAGTTATCGTTGCGAAACGATATCGCGTTTCCGAATGTGATGAGCAGCTTTTACCATGTTTGCTAAGGCCGCAATGGTTTCTTCTTCTTGTCTGGTTTTTAAACCACAATCGGGATTAATCCAAAACTTCTCTACATCAATCGTATTAAGCGCACGTTCAATATTTGTTCTAATTTCTTCCACACTTGGTATACGTGGCTGTGAATATCATAAACGCCTAAGCCAATTTCTTTTTGATAATCATTTTCTTCAAATGTTTGAATCAATTCACCGTGGCTACGTGACGTTTCAATTGAAATAACATCTGCATCTAGTGCGTCAATGGTCTCATAGATGTCACTAAACTCTGAATAGCACATGTGCGTATGAATTTGTGTGCCTGGTTGAACAGAGGATGTCGCATATCGAAAAGCGCGAACAGCTGCATCGAAATAAGCGTTCCATCGGTTTCGATCTAATGGCAATCCTTCTCGCAGTGCTGGTTCGTCGACTTGTATGATAGAAATCCCTGCCTCTTCTAACGTTAATACTTCTTTTTCCAATGCCAACGCAATTTGATTTTGTACGGAATCACGTGAGAGTGCCTCATGTGCAAAAGACCAATTATAGATGGTGACAGGTCCAGTGAGCATCCCTTTTACCGGTTTTTCAGTTAGAGACTGAGCGTACACAACTTCTCTTACTGTCATTTCTTTTGTCCATTCGACATTGCCAACGATCAGCGGTGGCTTTACACAACGAGAACCGTATGATTGTACCCAGCCATATTCGGAGACAGTGAAACCATTTAACTTTTCACCGAAATATTCGACCATATCTGTTCGTTCAAATTCGCCGTGAACGAGCACATCGAGTTCTAATTCTTCCTGGATGTTTATCCATTTAGCGATTTCATCTCGAATAAACGATTGGTATTCGGAATCTGTGATTTCTTTTCTGCGCCATTTTCTTCTTGTGCTTCGTACTTCATCGGTTTGAGGTAAGCTACCGATGGTTGTTGTCGGTAGAATCGGCAGTGAGAGATGAGTCTCTTGTTCTTGTCTACGTTGTGTGAAAGGCAAGTTACGTGTCGGCATGGATGCAGTCACTGATGTATGTTCATCAAATTGCTGCGTAGCGAGAAAATTTTGCAATGCCTGTTTATGATCATGAATGGTATCCTCAACTGACTCTTTGCCGTGATTGCTCGCTTGAACGAGTGTTGTAATTTCACTTAATTTCTCATCTGCAAAACAAAGCGCCTCATAAATGGTTTGATCTAATTTGGATTCACTCGTTTTCGTGACGGGAACGTGTAAAAGGGAGCATGATGGCTGCATCCATATGTTACCCTCAGGTATCTCGCTTGAAAGTTCATCGATGATGGCTAGTTTACTTTCTAAGTCTGCCTGCCATACGTTGCGTCCATTAATGATTCCAGCAGCCAATGTTTTATCTTTTGGAAAGCCATATTTCTTTATAGATGACAGATTATCACCATAGACAAAATCTAATCCGATGCCTGTGACTGGTAATTGAATCAACCGTTGATAATCTGGAATATCGCTAAAATAAGTTTGCAATAATAGATTGGCTTCAGGCACAGCTTCCGTCAACTTGGTATAACATGCTTCGATTAGTTCCCACTCAGCAGTTGATAGGTTCGTTGCCAAAATCGGTTCATCAACTTGAATCCATCGAGCACCTGCTTCGGCTAACTCAGAAAATACTTGCTGATAGAGCGGAATGAACGTGGACAACCACTCTTGTAAAAGATCTGCATGCTTTCCTTTCGATAGTTTTAGAAACGTAATGGGACCAACGATAACCGGTTTGCCATCGATCCCACATTCACGTTTGGCCTCCTGGTAATCATTAAGTGGCGTATTTGCTCGTAAGCTTGGTTCTATATCATCTAATTCTGGAACGATGTAATGATAATTCGTGTTAAACCATTTCGTCATTTCAGCAGCAACAGCATCTTCTGTCCCGCGTGCCATCGCAAAATACGTATCTAACGTCGATCGGGATTGGGATTGAAACCGCTTCGGGATCACGTTAAACATAAATGCTGTATCAAGCATATGGTCATAAAAGGAAAAGTCACCAACGGGAATGTGTTCAATTCCGAGTTCCTTTTGCTTCTGTAGGTGATTCAGTCGTATCGTTTGTAACTCTTTTCGTAATCCTTCTTCGGTTTGATCCCCACGCCAATAACTTTCTAACGCGTGTTTCCATTCTCTGTCTTTTCCGATTCTCGGATAACCTATATTTGAACTAATAAACGTCGTCATAATGTACATGTTCCTTTCTCATCGATTGATTTTTCGTTTGATCATGAATATACTTTGTTAGTTCTACCGTTAAGTGATAATCCATAAAAGGTGTGACGAGATAAATGCCATGAAAATAATGAATGGCTGTATCAATTAATTCCTTTGCAATTTGCAGGCCTTCTTGTTTGGCGTCTTTTTTATTACGGTGTGCTTGCATCCTTGCTCGGACTTCATCGGAAAGCCCGATGCCAGGAACTTCATGATGGAGAAATTCTGCATTTTTGTGAGAGATAAGTGGCATGATACCTACAAAGATGGGGGTGTCAAGATGTTGTGTTTCTCGGTATAATGATATGATTTTTTCATGGGTGAAAATCGGCTGTGTCAAAAAATAATCTGTTCCATTATTGATTTTTCGTTTCATACGCTTGATGGTACGGTCTAATTTCTGGACATTGGCATTCAGTGCACCTGCAACGTGAAAGTTTGTTTGTGTTTGTAGTGACGTTCCAGCAAAGGATCGCCCTTGATTACATTGCTTGATTAAGCGAGTCAATTCCCCTGAAGTGACATCAAATACAGAAGAAGCCCCAGGAAAACCACCAATTCGTGTCGGATCACCGGTAATCGCTAAAATTTCATTAAACCCAAGCGTATGTAATCCCATGAGATGTGATTGTAAACCGATTAAGTTACGATCTCTACATGTCAGATGAATTAATAGTTTCGTTTTTATACCGATTTCTCTCATTTTCATGGCTATGGCGGTATTACTGATTCGTGGTGTAGCTAACGAATTATCGGCTAAGGTAATGGCGTCAACACCTATATCATCTAGCTCGCGAACGCCTTGAAAAAAGAGTGATGTATCCAAATGTTTCGGAGCATCCAATTCAACGATGACTGTATGACGCTCTTTCGCTAAGTCTTTTAAAGAAGTTGCCGTAGAATGAGGTGGAGCTGCTTGTGTAATGATATCCACTTTTGGTTTTACTTGTTTTGATGTGATCGGTGCTAAGGTTTGTGTCGCATCGTTAATGGCTGCAATGTGCTCTGGTGTTGTACCACAGCAACCACCGATTAGTCGCACACCTTGTTCGCGGAAAGATGCTGCACATTGTTTAAAATATTCAGCATGTTGATGGTAGACAAGTTTTCCATTTTCATAAGCTGGGAAACTTGCATTTGGGTAAGCCGCTAAGTGGGCATGATTTGGTATGGGAACTGTCTCGAGTGCCTCCAGCATGTGATGAGGACCTAGTCGGCAATTTACACCGACAACATCAGAGCCCAATTCTTCCAATTGGTGGAGGGCATCCGCTAATAATGTTCCATTTTCCAAAATACCTGGTTCATGCATTGATACATTCGTTACGATAGGGAGCGACGTTTCTTCTCTAGCAATCTTTAAAATTGTCATCAGTTCATCCATATCATAATACGTTTCTAGTAAAATACCATCAACGCCCGCAGATAAAAGGGTATAAAATTGTTCTTGAAAACTACGAATGATTTCTTTTTTGCTCGTAATGCGCTTTTGAACGCCTCTGATTCCTCCTATTGTCCCTAAGACAGCCGTATCTTCGTTGGCTGCTCGTTTGGCAATCTTGACTGCTTGTTGATTCAATTGGTGTACTTTCTCTTCAAGTCCATAGCGCGATAATTTAATGAAATTGGCTCCATACGTATTGGTTTGAATCACGTTAGCGCCAGCGGCAATGTATGATTGATGAATCCGTTGAACTTGTTCTGGATTGGTCAGATTAAATGATTCAAAGCATTGGTCAACGCCGTGAGAGTAGAGAAGTGTTCCCATCGCCCCGTCACCAACCACAATCTCATTTTGCAGTTTTTGCAATAACGTCATGTATCTACCTCCTTTCGATAATTCTAGAAAAAATTGACAGGATACATCTTTATAACATGTTACAGAAACGTGGTGATAAAATCAAGCAAATTTGGAAAAAGAAAAAAATATACCGATGAAGGCAATCACCGGTATGAAGAAAAAGGGGCTATCATATTGTGAGAAAGCAATTTTGAGAGCATTGCTCCATTTGGAACAATTATAATATATCAAATGAATACTAAATAGGTGTAAACGTTTCGTTAAAATCGTGTAAACTTTTTCCTCATCTTCGTTTTTTTGATTATAATGGAACGAGAAAGGGGAGGATTGCTATGTCAACAAGTCTATCAATTTGTTTTACGAGTGATGTTCATGGGTATGTGCATCCAACGAATTACCGTGATTCAACTGAACAACCATTAGGACTTGCGAAGCTTGCTACAATAATAGAACAAATAAAAGAACAGAAGCATATGCTTTTAATTGATAACGGGGATTTTATTCAAGGGAGTCCGTTCACATACTATTATGCAAAACAATATCCAGAAACACCTAGCCCAATGATTCAGGTGGCTAACACGATGGGGTATGATGTAGGTATACTTGGGAATCATGAATTTAATTATGGCATTTCTTATTTGAATCATGCCATAGAAGCATCACAGTATCCATGGTTATCAGCGAATATATTGGATAAGCAAACGAAAGAGCCATATTTCGAGCCATATGTCATACGAGAAATAAAGGGTTTGAAGATTGGTTTTATCGGGCTGACGACACATTTGATCCCGCAGTGGGAAGACCCATCACATATTGAATCACTTGTCTTTGAAGATGCGTGTAAAGCAGCAAAACGTTGGGTGCCCTATGTGCGAAAACAAGAGCGTCCTGACTTCTTAGTCGTTTGTTACCACGGCGGATTAGAAAGAGATCCTGAAACGAAAGAAGCAACTGAACCGATTACGGGAGAAAATCAAGCCGTTCAAATATGTCAGGAAGTCGATGGGATTGACCTACTACTAACAGGTCATCAACATCGCTTGCTCGTAAATCAAGTGAAAGAGACCCCATTGATTCAAGTGGGTCATCAAGGAGCTGCACTCGGCGAAATCGAAGTCACGTTTGATCAAAACAAAGCTGTGACTTCTGTTCGACCCATGATTCACGAGGTAGAGGAAACAACAAATACTAGTGAAGCGGTTTTAAATGATATGGAAGATAAAGAAAAAACAGTGCAAGATTGGCTCGATCAACCGATGGCACGTACGAGAGGGGACATGACCATTGATGATGCCTTTCAAGCTCGATTAACCGAACACCCTTTTATCGAATATATCAACCAGTTGCAGATGAAAGTTAGTGGTGCCTCGATTTCTTGTACGGCTATTTTTGATAATCAAGCACCGGGTTTTCCAGAAAACATATCCATGCGTGACGTTGTAACGAATTATATTTTTCCCAATACGTTAAAAGTAATCAAACTGAGAGGACGAGATATCAAGGAAGCGCTAGAACGAACAGCTCATTATTTTCAAGTAAAAGAGAATGGTGAAATGGGCATTCACCCCGAATTTCTTTATCCGAAACCCCAACATTATAATTACGATATGTGGGAAGGGATTGAATATACGATCAATGTGTCCAAGCCTGTAGGTCAACGGGTTGTACAACTAGATTATAACGAGCGTCCAATGGATATGGAAGAAGAATTCGCGGTGGTGATGAATCATTATCGTGCCAGTGGTGGTGGCGGTTATGAAATGTTTTCTGGTAAAGAAGTATTACAAGATATCCAGACTGATATGACCGAGATCATTGCTAATGACTTATTACAAGAGCAAATCATTGAAGCTTCTTGCAATCAAAACTGGAAAGTAGTCTATGAATAATTCCCATTTTCTATGATGAAATATATCAATTGTATAAAAAAATTTCAGTTTGAATGTATAAAATCTATCATTGTTGCCCAATAATGACAAATATGACAAGCCCATGTAACATCGTAATGTTTGTTACGATCTTTTAATCTCGATGTAACCACAAATGGTGAAATCATGTGTTATGCTACGGCTTGTCAACATGAAAGGAGGCAACAATGATGAGAAAAATTGTTGTGAGTATTGCGCTACTATTAACTAGCTTACTAGTTGTTGTACCACTTTCTGCAACGGAATATGAAGTGGTCGAAGGAGATAGCTTATGGGAAATAGCTCAAGAATACGATACGACTGTTGCCAAATTGAAAGAAATGAACGATTTGGAATCAGATCTTATTGTACCTAAGCAAACACTACAGATAGATAAAGAAATTACTTATCAAGTTCAAAGTGGAGATACATTGAGTGAGATTGCATTAGAATATGGTGTGACAGTCGATGATATAAAGGAATGGAATCAGTTATCGACGAACCTTATTTTAGTGGGAGAAGAATTAACAATTAAAGGTGTAACTGAAAAAGATAAAGAGGATGACTCATCTAAAAAGCAAGAAGAAACAAAGCAGGAAACAGAAGCAACACCTGTCGCTAGTGAACCGAACGTTGAACAAACATCAACTAAAGAAAACAATGCAGAAAGTGAAGAAAAAACAATCACAATGGAAGCTACGGCATATACGGCGCAATGCGATGGTTGCTCTGGAACAACAGCAACCGGTATTAACTTACTCGAAAATCGTAACATGAAAGTAATTGCCGTTGACCCAAATGTTATTCCACTTGGAACGCGTGTTCATGTCGAAGGATATGGTGAAGCCATTGCTGCTGATACAGGTGGCGCGATCAATGGAAATCGAATTGACGTACACGTACCAACGAAAGATGAAGCATATAGTTGGGGCAGACGCCAAGTCAAAGTGACCATTTTAGAGTCTTAATCTATTCCCTCTCAACGTAATGTTGGGAGGTTTTTTTGGTTTAGGTTAGTCTTATATAAAAACCATATCAATCAAAATAGGTCCATCATTTTACAAATACAGCTTGCTAAAATAGGTGGAATCGCTTATAATTTTAACAACGTTGTTATTATAAAATGTTAGCGATTACAGATGGGAGTGTGTCAGGTGAAAAAGAAATATGTTTTAGTAGGTACGGGTGGACGTGCGGAATTTTTTTATGGAGCGATGGTTCGAGATTTTCAAGAGACTTGTTCATTAATTGCCTTTTGTGACACGAATCAAACACGACTGGATTATGCGAATCAATTATTAGTAGAAAAGTATGATGTCGAAAAAATTCGTACGTATAAAGCAGATCAATTTGATGAGATGATTCAGGCTGAAAATCCTGATATTGTCATTGTCACTTCTGTGGATCGAACGCATCACCGTTATATCATTCGCGCCATGGAATTAGGTTGTGATGTCATTACAGAAAAGCCAATGACGGTTGATGAAGAAAAAACACAAGCAATTCTTGATGCTATTGAACGTACGGGCAAGCAGGTAAGAGTAACATTTAATTATCGTTATGCCCCGCACAATACGAAGATACGAGAGCTGATTCGTGATGGCGCGATTGGTGAAGTGAATTCCGTTCATTTTGAATGGGCGCTTGACACACAACATGGTGCGGATTATTTCAGGCGTTGGCATCGTGATAAACGTAACAGTGGCGGACTTTTGGTTCATAAATCGACACACCATTTCGATTTAGTGAATTTTTGGTTAGATACAACACCTGATACTGTCTATGCAACGGGTGGTCTTCATTTTTATGGGAAAGAAAATGCGGAACGAAGGGGAGAAACGAATTTCTATCAACGAGCATATGGCAGTGAACATGCGAAAAATGATCCGTTCGCGATTGATTTAGAAGCCAATGAACATTTAAAGTCGATGTATTTAGATGCGGAAAAAGAAGACGGATATCAGCGCGATCAAAGTGTATTCGGTGATGGAATTAGCATAGAAGATACGTTAGGGGTGATTGTTACGTATAAAAACAATGCTATTTTAACGTATTCACTCAATGCGTATTTGCCTTGGGAAGGATTTATGATTGCGTTTAATGGTAGTAAAGGACGCATTGAAGTTCAAGTGCGTGAACAATCTTATATCAATTCAGGCGGCGATAAAAGTGATGAAGGGAAACTGGATGAGAAAGTTATTCGCGTATTACCGATGTTTGGCGAGCCTTATGAAGTAGAAGTGAAAGAAGGAAAAGGCGGACACGGCGGTGGCGATCCTGTATTGTTAAATGATTTATTTGGAAAGCCAGCTGAGGATGAATTCAATCGAGCCGCTTCCCATATTGACGGCGCTGTTTCTATCCTTACTGGCATTGCAGGGAATCATTCATTACGAACAGGTCAAGCAGTAAAAGTGGATGATTTAGTAGATTTTTAAAAGGTGGAAGCGGAATAGACGGATTTATGTATAAATGCGTCAAACAGAAAGATAGAATACTTGTATTTGCATGAAAAATGAATATATGAGTCAAACAGAGAATTGAAAGGTAGCTGTTAGCATCGAAAATCCATTTATGCTTCAAATAGATGATGTAGCTAGCGCTGTTTGCATGAAAAATAAGTTGATCTGAATATTACTGGGAAATCGATTAGCATTACGGTGCCGATTTCCCAGTAATTTGTGATTTACCGGGAAATCGAGCAAGCGTCAGGCATAGATTTCCCAGTAATCGTAAAGTAACTGGTTTTCACTATATTTGTTGATCTTCTATTGTGTTTGTTCTATTTGAATGCTTTCTTCAGAAACGGAGTCTGTTGCGTTGTTGATACCAATCACACCAAAGAAAGCAATTAATAGAAGAAATAACGTAGCTAATAGTTTTCTCATTTTGTTATCCCTCCTAATTGTCAATCTATTGATTATTGTATATGATAGGAAATAAAATTGCTATTACAATTTTGTGAACAGGAGGATAATGATGACAAATGAGTTTCAAGAAGCTGAAATTGTCCATATTGAATCGATTGGTGAAGGGTCACGCGTCTGTATTGATTTTGTTGATCAGTTGAAATCGACAGAAGGAATATTGGTTGGAAATACGGGACATGGCTATATGATGGCGTTGGCAGAAAATCGTTCCACAGATACATATCCAGCCCGACCATTTCGAGTGAATAGTGGGGCGATCCATCATTATGTTGTAAAAAAAGAAGAACAGACTGCCTACTTAGCGGAGGTACAACCAGGTGATCTATTAAGTGTTGTTTCAGAGACAGGGGAATCAAGGTTGATTGCCGTCGGACGAGTGAAAATTGAAAAGCGTCCACTCATGCGTATAGTCGCACGAACTAATGCGACAGAGATTTCAGCCACCGTTCAAGAAGCTGATAGTGTTCATCTATTAGGGAACGATCCATTGGAACAACAAGCGATCCATTTGAAAACAGGAGATAAAATTTTGGTAAGAGTGGATCAGCCTGGTAGGCATCTTGGCGAAAAGATCGATGAGGAAATTTCTGAATATTAAAAAAGAATCGTTGACAAACGCATGATTACATAATAAGATAAGAGTAACATTTGAATCGGATGGCGTTGACGAAGAGAAGTAGCTTATTTGCAGCACAAAAAGAGAGCTGGTGGTTGGTGTGAACCAGTGTGCGTGATAAGTGAATGGACTTCCGAGCTCCAAACCGAACGCAGTTTTGTTAGTAGGATTTGGCGAGAGGCCCACTCGTTGCAAAGGGGTAGCGTTACATGTTTTACATCTGACGTGTGATAAGTGAGCTGATTCAATCAGCTAACAAAGGTGGTACCACGGGTTTTCTCGTCCTTTTTGGGATGAGGGGACCCGTTTTTTGTTTATACGCTCGTCTAGTGAAAAACTATCAGTGTTTACAATGGAATCGGACAAATCGATGAGAAAGGGAAGTACTTTTCTCCGCTGCATCACAGAGAGTCGGGGTAGCTGGAAACCGGCATGCATGGGAAAAGGAATGGGCTTTCGAGAGTGCTCTGGAATATAGTATAGAGCAACGCTTGATCAGCGTTATTGGATCAATGAGCGGAAGGAACAAAATAATCCTTCAAGTAGAGGTGGCACCGCGGTCGTCATAAACCGTCCCTATCAACGTAACAAAGCTTTGCGTTTATAGGGACGGTTTATTTATTTCGCAAAAAGGAGTGAAGCAGATGGTCGAATATAAAAGTGAAACGTTGAATGGTGACATGATCACACCGATATCGATCTTTCATCGCGTGGAAGGAGAAAAGAAATTTTTATTAGAAAGTTCAGGTAGTCATCATGACAAAGGGCGGTTCTCCTTTATTGGGTTCAACCCATATAAAGAGATTATTGGCGAAGAACGGTCAACCACCGTCATCAACCATGTGCAAGGAACCGAAGAAAGATTTGAGCAATTACCGTTAGAAGTGGTTAAAGCACATATTCCACAGCAAGAATTGCCACTACCCTATGTTTTTTATGGTGGCGCGATTGGTTATATCGGTTATGATGCGATTCGTCAATATGAAGATATCGGTGAATTACTCGATGATGAAATTGATATGCCAGATGTTCACATGATGTTTTATCAAGATGTGATTGTCTATGATCATCTCAAACAAAAGCTAACCATTATGAGTATTAATTTGGACGGTACAAGAGATGAAAAGCAATTGGACATAAGCCTGGACAACTTGAAACAGCAAGTCACCACACCAGAAACGAAGATGACAGATGAAGAATTAAAGATTGACTTTCATACCTCGATTCAACAAGCGGATTATATGGAAATGGTCGAAAAGGCGAAACAACACATTATCGATGGTGATACGTTTCAAGTGGTTCTTTCACAGCGGATGAAGGCGAGTTTCGATGCCGATCCTTTCACGTTTTACCGGAGACTGCGCGTAGCGAATCCATCACCATATATGTATTTTATTGACTTCAAAGATTATATTGTACTCGGCGCTTCGCCTGAAAGTTTAATCAAAACGACAGGAAGTGAAGTCATTACGAACCCGATTGCAGGCACACGACCGCGAGGAAAAACTGATCATCAAGACCAAGCGTTAGCTGATGAATTACTTGCCGATGATAAAGAACGGGCCGAACATAAGATGTTGGTGGATCTCAGTCGTAATGATTTAGGTCGTGTTTGTAATGTTGGGTCTGTCAATGTACCAAAATATATGACCATTGAACGCTATCAGCATGTGATGCACATTGTGTCAGAAGTACATGGCACATTAACCGATGACTATACGGGACTGGATGCACTGATCTCAACATTGCCAGCGGGAACAGTGTCAGGTGCCCCCAAGATACGAGCGATGCAAATTATTAACGACTTAGAAGCGAAAAAACGTGGTGTCTACTCTGGGGCTGTTGGTTATATTAACATGAATGGCGATTTAGATTTAGCACTGGCGATTCGGACGATGGTGATTAAAGGGCAACTTGCTTATGTGCAGGCAGGAGCAGGCGTTGTATATGATTCTGATCCCGCATCAGAATATCAAGAAACGTTAAATAAAGCGAAATCTTTATTGGAGGTCAGTCAAAAATGATGTTGTTAATCGATAATTATGATTCATTTACGTATAATTTATATCAATATATTTCAGAGCTTGGGAACGAAGTCGAAGTCGTCCGTAATGATAAGATTACGATAGAAGATATCCGACAAAAACAACCAGAATCGATTATTCTCTCACCGGGACCTGGGACGCCACAAGAAGCAGGCATATGCATAGATGTTGTGAAGGAACTGGCCAGTGAATATCCGATTTTAGGAATTTGTTTAGGCCATCAAGCGATTGGTGCAGCGTATGGAGCGGAGATTACACATGCTGAACAAATCAAACATGGTAAAACGTCGATGATTCGTCACAATAATGATGAAATTTTTAACTATTTGGAACAACCGTTAGAAGTGATGCGATACCACTCGTTAACAATTGGTAAAAAAAGCGTGCCTGAAGAATTACTCGTCACTGCAACGGCTATGGATGACAAAGAAATTATGGCCATCAAGCATACGTATTTGCCCGTTTACGGATTACAATTTCACCCTGAATCAATCGGAACCGGAAGAGGAAAACAGTTATTAGACAATTTCTTTCAAGCTGTTAAGAGAAAGGAGACGAAATCATGAAGGAATATCTGAAAAAAGTCGTTAACCAAGAAGATTTAACCCTCGAGGAAATGAAACAAGCAGCAGAAGTGATGTTTCAAGAGGAAACGAGTGATATTGCGATTGGTGGTTTTTTATCAGCATTATCGTCCAAAGGTGAAACATCTGATGAAATAGCCGGCCTTGTCCATGTGATTCGAGAAAAATCAACCTTACAGCTACCACAAGATATAGCAGATGCTCTAGATAATTGTGGTACTGGTGGCGACGGCTCACAAAGCTTTAATATTAGTACGACGTCAGCCTTTGTGATCGCAGGCGCTGGCATTACGGTAGCGAAACATGGTAACCGCAGCGTTTCAAGCAAAACAGGCAGTGCTGATGTACTCGAACATTTAGGGGTATCGTTGAATTTCTCACCTGAACAAACACAAGAGATTTTGAAAGAGAACGGCATTGCCTTTTTATTTGCACCGCACGTCCACCCGGCCATGAAGCGTGTGATGCAAGTGCGTAAAAATCTAGGCATACCGACGATTTTTAATTTAATTGGCCCATTAACCAATCCGATTGAATTATCGACCCAATTGTTAGGTACGTATCGACGGGATTCATTAGATATTATGGCAAATGCATTGAATAAATTAGGCAGGAAACGCGCATTGGTCTTAAACGGTGCGGGGTATATGGACGAAGCTTCTTTAGCTGGGGAGAATCATTTGGTATTATTAGATCGAGGCGAATTATTACCGTTTACGTTAACGCCTGAAGAAGTTGGTTTATCAACGATTGATAATGAACAAATTAAAGGTGGAGACGCAAAAGAAAATGCTGCGATTCTTCGTCGTGTGTTAGAAGGAGAAACGGGTCCTTACCGCGATACGGTGATCATGAACGCGGGTCTTGCGATTTTTGCCAATGGAAAAGCTGGAACTGTCCAAGAAGGTGTTGATTTCGCACGTGAGTCCATCGATTCAGGTGCAGCATTAACAAAACTCGATCAATTGATCACATATAGCCAAAAGATCAGTCAAGAGGTGTAATATGACCATTCTAGACAAGATACTCATTGAAAAAGAAAAGGAAGTAGCCGCATTAAAAGCTGACTATCAGCCAGGCACCTTACAAACAAAGAAAGTAAATGCTTCGCTCTACAAGCAGTTTATGGAAGCTGATTATATCAGTATTATTGCCGAGATGAAGCGCGCGTCACCATCGAAAGGATTAATTAATGATGGGATCAATCCAGCGCAACAAGGGCAAATCTATCAATCTTGTGGTGCTGGGGCGATATCGGTGTTAACGGATGAACCTTTTTTTCAAGGTACAATGAAAGATCTACAAGCCGTTCGAGAAGTTGTTGATGTGCCGATTCTAAATAAAGATTTTATGATCGACGAAATTCAAATTGATCGTGCGAAAGACGCAGGAGCCAACGTCATTTTACTCATTGCAGCTGCCTTACCGCTTAAGCGTTTAGACGAGTTATATCAGTACGCAAAAAAACAAGGCTTAGATATTTTATTTGAAGTGCATAACGAAGAAGAGATGAAGGTGGCCAAAACAATCGGTGCTGAGATTATCGGTATTAACAACCGCGATTTAAAAACATTTCATGTGGATCTAGCGACAACGGAAAGGCTTGCTGATCAAGTCAATCCAGATGAAGTGTTATTAATTAGTGAAAGTGGTATGAAGGAAAAGAAGGATGTAGAGAGAGTGAAGAGAGCTGGCGCAAAAGGCATTCTCGTCGGCGAAACGATGATGCGTTCGGCTGACTTGAAGGAAACGTTTGATATACTACGGGTGCCGTTAGGAGAGTAGATAATGGTTCAAGTAAAAATTTGTGGATTGAAACATGAAACGGCCGTGCGAGCAGCTGTTGATGTGGGAGCTGATTTTCTAGGATTTGTATTTGCCCATAGTAAGCGTCAAGTGAGCGTTGAACAAGCGAAACAACTCGCCCAAAACGTGCCATCACATGTCAAGAAAGTCGGTGTATTTGTAAATGAAGAGCTCTCCAGCATTCAGCACGCAATCACAGAAGCAGGCCTTGATTATGTCCAACTCCATGGTGATGAGTCACCTGCGTTTTGTCAGCAAATAGGAGTTCCTGTGATAAAAGCTTTTCAAGTGATATCGACAGAAGATGTGGAACAAATAGGTGCGTATGATTGTGCTTATTATTTACTCGATAGTCCAGCAGGGAAATATCGTGGAGGAAATGGTGAGACGTTTGATTGGACGCTCACGAAACAGTATGATTTTTTAAATAAACGCGTGATTCTTGCTGGCGGTTTGCGACAAGATAATGTTCAAGAGGCAATTGATGAAGTACAACCTACAGCAGTTGATGTGTCTAGCGGTGTTGAAACCGATGGAGAGAAAGATGTTGAGAAAATACAAGCATTTATAAATACGGTGAAGAAAGGTGAGTAATATGGCAACATACAATGAACCCAATCATACAGGTCATTTTGGCAACTTTGGTGGACGTTTTATTCCCGAAACGCTCATGCCTGCAGTATTGGAATTAGAAAAAGCGTATCAAGAAGCAAAGAATGATCCAACGTTTGTTGATGAGTTTCAAGATTATTTATCCGAATATGTTGGACGAGAGACACCATTGTATTACGCTGAGCGTTTTTCAAAAAAGTTCGGTGGACCTAAGGTGTATCTAAAACGAGAAGATTTAAATCATACAGGCGCTCATAAAATTAATAATGCGCTCGGACAAGCGTTATTAACGAAGCGAATGGGTAAGAAGAAAGTGGTTGCTGAAACGGGTGCAGGGCAGCACGGTGTAGCGACGGCAACGGTATGTGCATTGCTTGGGTTAGAATGTGTCATTTTTATGGGCAAAGAAGATGTCCGTCGTCAGAAACTGAATGTCTTTCGTATGGAATTGCTTGGTGCGCGTGTAGAAAGTGTTGAGCAAGGAAGCGGAACGTTAAAGGATGCTGTTAATGAAGCCTTGCGTTATTGGGTAAGCCATGTTGAAGATACGCATTATATCATCGGGTCTGTCGTTGGACCACATCCATTTCCGCAAATGGTACGTGATTTCCAAAGCATGATTGGACGTGAAACGAAAAAGCAAGTAAAAGAAAAAGAAGGACAGCTACCGAATGCTGTTGTGGCTTGTATCGGTGGCGGCAGTAATTCGATGGGGATGTTCTACCCATTTGTTGAGGATGAAAAGGTTCGTTTATACGGAGTAGAAGCTGGTGGCGAAGGTGTTGATACGGACAAACATGCCGTCACTTTAACATATGGTGAAAAAGGGATTTTACATGGAACGATGACGTATTTGTTACAAGATGAAGATGGGCAGATTCAGGAAGCTCATTCAATTTCCGCTGGTTTGGATTACCCGGGTGTTGGTCCAGAACATAGTCATTTAAAAGAAGAAGGTCGCGTCAATTATGTACACATTACAGATGAAGAAGCACTAGAAGGATTGAAAGAATTATCGCGCACCGAAGGAATCCTTCCTGCATTAGAAAGTGCTCATGCGATTGCCTATGCGATGAAGCTTGCCAAAGAAATGACGGAAGATGAAGTGATGGTGATTTGCTTATCGGGTCGTGGTGATAAAGACGTTGAAACGGTAAGAGATGCGTTCGGAGGTGAAGTGAATGGGTAAAGAAAAGTTAGATCAAGCATTTAGGGCAGTGAAAGCACAAGGTGATAAAGCATTTGTTCCATATATTATGGCAGGCGACGGTGGACTTGATCAGCTAGATGAGCAACTTGCCTTTTTAGAAGAAGCGGGAGCAACTGTTGTCGAACTGGGGATTGCTTTTTCTGATCCAGTAGCGGATGGCCCAACGATTCAAGAAGCAGGACTCCGAGCGCGCGCGAATGGTGTTTCGTTAACAGCTGTCTTAGAAAAGTTGAAAGAATCAAAAGAACGTCGTAACATTCCGATCGTTTTAATGACTTATATCAATCCGATCCATGCTTATGGCGTAGAGGCTTTTGCGAAGAGTTGCCAAGAAGCAGGAGTGGATGGCTTAATTATTCCTGACTTGCCATTGGAAGAAGAAGGGATCATTGTTCCAGCATTACAACAGCATGATATCGCGCTGATTCGTCTTGCTGCATTAACGAGCACAAAAGAGCGTCTTGCTGACATCGCTCAACGTACAGAAGGTTTTCTATATGCTGTGACTGTCACAGGGACAACGGGAGCGCGTTCCTCTTTTCAAGAACATTTAGGCGAGCATCTCGCTTCACTGCAACAACAGTGTGAAGCACCTGTTCTTGCTGGGTTTGGCGTATCCACACCTGATCATGTGAAGGCACTTACGAAGCATTGCGATGGTGTGGTTGTAGGCAGTAGAATTGTAGACTCATTGCATAAAGGTGACAGAGATACCATTCGTGAATTGATTGAAGCAGCAAAGCAATAATTTAAAGCTAGAGAGCGGAAGAAAGAACATTTGTAAAATCACTGTACAATAGTAACTGGAAAATATACGAGACGCTAGGGGAAAAGCGAGAGTGCCAAGACCCCGCAACGAGTGTTTTTCTCGTGAGGAGGCTTGGTCCGAGCCCCAGGCAAGCAAGTATATTTTCCAGTTACGTTGTGTTTATAGCTTATTTAGAAAAGAAAATCTCTATATTTCAGTATGGTCCTATTCTAGAGTGATTCAGCTTTTTTTACCCTTCGTACATTTTTGCTATTTTTTCTTGTAATTCTTGGTCGGCGACATATTCGTCATAACTAATTTCTTTATCAATAATGCCTGCTGGTGTGATTTCGATCAAGCGGTTAGCTACCGTGTTAATAAATTCATGGTCATGCGATGTGAATAGAATCGAGCCCTTAAATCGAATCAACCCTTTGTTTAATGATGTGATCGATTCTAAGTCTAAGTGGTTCGTCGGTTCATCAAACACTAAGACGTTTGCATTGCTTAACATCATTTTTGATAGCATACAACGTACTTTCTCTCCACCTGATAGCACATTTGCCTTTTTCAAAGCTTCATCACCAGAGAAAAGCATGCGCCCTAAAAATCCACGTAAGAAGGTTTCCGTTTGATCATCAGGTGAATATTGACGTAACCAATTGACTAAGGTCATATCATTTCCTTCAAAAAAGCGTGAATTGTCTTTAGGGAAATAAGATTGTGACGTCGTGACGCCCCACGTATAACTTCCTTCATCTGGCTCCATTTCACCCATTAAAATATCAAACAAGACAGTTTTCGCATTCTCGTTCGGTCCGACAAATGCGACTTTGTCATAAGGTTTCAGTGTGAAGCTAACGTTATCGAGCACTTTCTCTCCATCAATCGTTTTGCTTAACCCTTCCACACGTAATAAGTCATTACCAATTTCGCGTCCTGGTTCAAAATGAACATACGGATAGCGACGAGAAGACGGCTTAATATCATCTAATGTGATACTATCGAGTAATTTTTTACGTGATGTGGCTTGTTTTGATTTGGATGCATTGGCACTGAATCGTGCGATAAAGTTTTGGAGATCTTTAATTTTTTCTTCTTTCTTCTTATTTTGTTCCTTCGCCATTTTCATAGCCAGTTGACTCGATTCATACCAGAAATCATAATTTCCGACGTAGATTTCGATCTTGCCATAATCAACATCAGCAATGTGTGTACACACTTTGTTTAAAAAGTGACGATCGTGAGAAACAACAATGACTGTGTTTTCAAAATTAATCAAAAACTCTTCTAACCATTGAATCGCTTGAATATCCAAGTGGTTGGTCGGCTCATCGAGTAGCAAAATATCAGGATTACCGAATAATGCTTGTGCAAGTAACACTTTCACTTTCTGGGCACCTGTTAAATCAGCCATGAATTTATGGTGTAAATCTTCCCCAATGCCAAGACCTTTTAATAAAATGGCTGCATCGGATTCTGCTTCCCAACCGTTCATTTCTGCAAATTCACCTTCAAGTTCAGCAGCGCGCATGCCGTCTTCCTCAGTGAAATCACCTTTCATATAAATCTCATTCTTTTCCTTCATCACTTCATACAAACGCGTATGTCCCATGATAACGGTCTGAAGCACTTCATATTCTTCATAAGCAAAGTGATCTTGTTTTAAAACGGCGAGACGTTGATCTTTCCCAATGGACACATTCCCTGTTTGCGGTTCAATTTCACCTGACAAAACCTTGAGAAATGTCGATTTTCCAGCACCATTTGCGCCAATGAGCCCATAACAATTCCCAGGCGTGAATTTTATGTTCACGTCTTCAAATAACTTCTTATCACCATAGCGTAAACTTACATTTGTTGCTTGTAGCATTTATTGAATTCCTCCATACATTCTATATCATATGGTAAGCTTAAGGGATTTTATCAATGAAGTCAATTCACGCAAGACACAATGAATCTTAGGAATGACTGAAAAAAATTATCTTTGCTGTTGACATCTGAATCAGTATGCTATATTATAATACCCATAGGGGTAATCGAGGGCGAACGAAATTCATGATTACACATATTTTTTTACACAAAAATATACCCCATAAGGTATAAGGAGGAATAAACATGAATCAATTGAAGACAGATTATTTATTGGATGCAAAAGGACTGGCTTGCCCAATGC
Organism: Gracilibacillus halophilus YIM-C55.5; assembly: GCF_000359605.1. GTDB lineage: Bacteria > Bacillota > Bacilli > Bacillales > Amphibacillaceae > Gracilibacillus > Gracilibacillus halophilus. The sequence goes on along the minus strand of NZ_APML01000016.1, from coordinate 41,361 downwards.
CAATTGTAAAGACAAAGAAAACGATGAAAGAATTAGACGCCGGACAAGTTGTAGAGGTACAAGCAACTGATCAAGGATCAACGGCAGATATGGAAGCATGGGCCAATAGCTCAGGTCATCAGTATTTAGGAACCATTGAAGAAGAAGACGTATTGAAACACTATATTCGTAAATCAAGCGATGAAGACACTACAGAAACAAAATATCCGCATACGGCTAGCAATGAGGATGTAAAAGCAAAACTTTCTAATAATGAACAGATGATCGTACTTGATGTGCGTGAATCTGCAGAATATGCTTTTGGCCATATACCGAATGCTGTATCCATTCCATTAGGTGAATTAGATGAACGAGCAGATGAATTGAATAAAGACGATAATATTTATGTCGTGTGTCGTACAGGAAGTAGAAGTGATCTAGCTTCACAAAAACTAGCTGAAAAAGGATTTCAGAACGTAGTAAACGTCGTTCCAGGCATGAGTGAATGGTCTGGAGATACTGAAAAGTTAAACAATTAAGGAGGCATTTTCATGAGTAAAAATTCATGAAAGATGCTGATGTATCATTAACATTTTTATTCTATTTTTTTTAATAAAAATAATACTATAGGGGGTATTAATAATGGCTGTAAACGTAATGACAGCTAGCGATGTAACGAAAAAAATCTTCAATCAGGAGTCATTGTTTATATTAGATGTTCGTAATGAAAGTGAATTTCAAGATTGGAAAATCGAAGGTCAAAATTTTGAACATGTAAACGTGCCTTACTTTGAATTATTAGATGGTGTAGAGGAGATTCTTGATCAAATCCCATCAGATAAAGAGACACTCGTTGTTTGTGCGAAGGAAGGCTCTTCAGTGATGGTTGCCGAGATGCTAAGTGAAGCTGGACTGGATGTTTCTTACTTCAAAGGTGGTATGAAAGCGTGGAGTGAACACCTTGAACCTGTGAAAGTGAGCGACTTAAAGAATGGCGGCGAGTTGTATCAATTTGTCCGCATCGGCAAAGGATGCTTATCTTACATGGTGATTTCAGATGGGGAAGCAGCAATCATTGATCCGACGCGGATGACAGATGTATTCACTCAATTTGCGAAAGAAAAAGGTGTGACGATTCAACATGTGTTTGATACACACCTACATGCTGATCACATTTCGGGTGGCACTATGTTAGCTGAAGAAACAGGTGCGACATACTGGATGCCACCGAAAGATGCAACGGAAGTCACGTTTAACTATCAACCACTTGAAGATGGTGGTCAAGTAACCATTGGTGATACAGCGATTGATATTCATGCATTGTATTCACCAGGGCATACCATTGGTTCGACGTCATTTATTGTCGATGAAAAATATTTGATGACAGGCGATATTCTGTTTATCGATTCAATTGGACGACCAGATCTTGCTGGAAAAGCAGAAGACTGGGTAGCGGATTTACGCGAAAGCCTATATTCGCGTTACAAAGCGTTGTCTGAAGATCTTGTCGTTCTACCTGCTCACTTTATGATTATGGATGAATTAAACGAAGATGGGACAGTAGGTGCGACACTAGGTACGCTTTTCAGCAAAAACCACGGACTGAACATTGAAGATGAAGCAGCGTTTAGAAAAATGGTAACTGAAAACTTGCCTCCACAACCAAATAGCTATCAACAAATAAGAGAAACCAATATGGGTAAAATAACCCCAGAAGATGAAGAGCAACGTGAAATGGAAATTGGCCCAAACCGTTGTGCCGTCCGATAATAATGAACATGTCTACAAAACAATATGTCAATAAAAAATAAAGGAGTGTATCAAAATGAACGCAGCAAAAGTATTAGACGCAACAGGACTCGCATGCCCTATGCCTATTGTAAAAACGAAAAAGGCGATCAACGATATTGATTCTGGTGAAATTCTCGAAGTACATGCCACAGACCAAGGGGCTAAAAGTGACTTAACCGCATGGGCTTCATCTGGTGGCCATGAACTCGTAGAAGATACAGAGGAAGACGGCGTGCTCAAATTTTGGATCAAAAAAGGGTAAATGACATCACCTTAGGAGGTAAGGAAGGACAAGACTTCCTTACCTACATAAGGACTATAAAGGCTATCGCTAGGAAATGAGCGATAAGCCCATTTTTTCGTCATGAAAGGAGGTAATTCGTATGGAGATGGCAATGTTTATCCTTACCATTTTCTTAATTGGTTTTGTGGGGTCCTTTATTTCAGGAATGGTCGGCATTGGTGGTTCGATTATTAAATACCCGATGCTACTTTATATTCCGCCACTTGTAGGTGTGAGCGCATTTACTGCTCATGAAGTATCAGGAATTAGCGCCGTCCAAGTGTTATTTGCGACCATTGGTGGTGTTTGGGCTTATCGTAAAGGCGGTTACTTAAATAAAACACTTATCATTTATATGGGAGTTAGTGTGTTAATCGGAAGTTTTATTGGTGGATATGGATCGAAGTTACTACCAGAAGCAGGAATTAATGTAACGTATGGTATTCTAGCACTAATTGCAGCTATTATGATGTTTATACCAAAGAATGGCGTCGATGATATTCCATTTGATCAAGTCACATTTAATAAGTCACTTGCTGCGATGTTTGCACTTCTCGTTGGGATCGGTGCTGGCATTGTCGGGGCTGCAGGCGCCTTTTTGCTTGTACCGATTATGTTAGTGGTACTGAAGATTCCGACAAAGATGACGATCGCTTCCTCGCTAGCAATCACGTTTATTTCCTCAATTGGTGCAACTGTTGGAAAAGTGACCACTGGACAAGTCGATTATTTTCCAGCCGTGATTATGGTCATTGCAAGTCTTATGGCCTCACCACTAGGAGCTGCTGTTGGCAAACGAATGAATACAAAAGTGTTACAAATATCTTTGGCGCTATTAATTTTAGGAACGGCGATAAAAATTTGGATGGATATACTGTAACAGATCACTTGGCATCAATTTCGGTTGACTGCCAAGTGATGTTATACATAGGATGAAGGAAATATATTTGTACATCGATTTGGAATCTGAGGAGGATGACAAGAATGCCACCTGCATGGGTATTTGGCCCGTTTATTGTGAAAGTCGAACTTGTACTGATAGCGATCAGTATTGCGCTAGGCGTTATCGTTTTTTTATTCATTCGGCCATTTTCTAAGAACGAAATGAAGCAACGAATGGATGAGATATTCCAGCTATTGCTGACATTTATGATATGTTTATGGCTAGGAAAAATCCTTTTTCATTGGTCTACGTTCATCGAAGATCCGGTCGCTATTTTAGCTTATCCAAGTAATTCGCAAGCTTTTTATGTAGGAATTCTTTTGACGGCTGTTTATAGTAGATGGCGTATCACAAGCCACATGGATCACGTCACTTATTTTCAATGGCTATTTTCCTGGCTATTTGTATTTATTGCGAGTTCTTTTGTTTACCAATTTATCCAAATCTCGATTGAAAATGATGGCAATGGCTTGTATCTTAGTTTACTAGTTATGTTATTAGTGGGTGCGCTTTTTTCGCTGCAAAGGGCATCTTTATATGGGATCACATCAAGTCTTTTATTCTTTTGGTCATTGGGACAACTTGCTATCTCCTTTTTTTGGCAAACATCGATTTTTCAATTTCATTTACATACACTTTTTTACCTTGTTCTTCTAATCATGTCCATCGTTCATATAATTTACTGGAGACGGCGTATGTCGTCACATACTGGTGATGAATCTGGAGGTTTTCGCATATGAAACGAATGATCATCGGTGTTCTTGTCTTATCTATGTTGGCGTGGGCTACATTTGATTTTTTCCATAACAAAGAAAAAGTTACATCAGATCATCAGACAGAGGAAGTGAGCTCCACAAGTGAAGCGATGGAACGAGAAGTGGGATTAAAAGTGGGACAAGTAGCTCCTGACTTTACATTACAGACGATAGACGGCGAAACGGTAAAGTTGTCAGATTATCGCGGCGATCGTGTCATGTTAAATTTCTGGGCCACGTGGTGTCCGCCCTGTCGAGAAGAGATGCCAGATTTGCAAGCCTTTTATCAAGATAGTGATGCAGTCGTATTAGGCATAAATATGACGACTACTGAACAGAATATCGGTGATGTGCGTGATTTCATTGATGAATATCAACTGTCGTTTCCTATTTTAGTAGATTCAGAGGATAAGGTAGCTGTTACGTATCAAATCCACCCGCTACCGACGTCTTATATGATTGATTCGAAAGGGGTCATTCAGTTTCGCATCTTCGGCCCGTTAGATTATGAAGGTATGATGTTAGAGTATAATCAATTGGAATAACAGGCGAAGGACATGCTTTTGACCAACGCCAGTGATCCCTTATTCCCATTCTAAAATACCAGATAAATTTGAATAGATGGTATGAGGCTCCAGGTTTAACTCCTCAACAGGAAGGTGATGTCTGTTAATCCAGGCGGTTTGGAACCCATAGTTTTTTGCACCTGTTATGTCCCATCCATTGGAAGACATAAAGAGTACTTCTTCTGGTTTGACGTTTAAACATTTTCTCGCGTGTTCATAGGAAGCGAGCGTTGGTTTAAACTGCTGTATTTCATCGACACTAATGATTTCATCAAATAGATGATGTAACTCTGATTGTGCAATTAAAGGGTCAAGCATATCATGTGATCCATTGGAGAATACAGCAAGTTTCTTGTGTTGTAATTGAGATAACACTTCTTTTACTTCTGGATAAGGATCTAAATGGAAATAAGCATGGAACAGCTCTTTTTCAGTTTGTGGGTCTAACTGTTCACCGTGTTTGTGAACTGCATAACGTAAAGCATCTTTTGTCACTGTAGAAAAGGATGTGTAATTGCCCATTAATTGCCTGAGATATGAATACTCTAACTGTTTCTCTCTCCATGTGTGGCTAATTTTGCTTCCTTTATGAGGGAAAAACTGATTACATTTATGAATGACGGAATGAACGTCAAATAGCGTTCCATATACATCAAATACGTAAGCTTTGATCATAAGAGACTGCTCTCCTTTGATTTTTATTCTAGCTTATCTCGTGTTTGAAGAACTTGTCCAGTTTCAAGTCTTCCTATTATTATGCTATAGTAGAGTGGAATTATAGGAGGATGTGTAGTTATGAGTAAAACAGTGGTATTAGCTGAAAAACCTTCCGTTGGTCGTGATATCGCTCGTGTTTTGAACTGTGGTAAGAAACATAATGGATATATGGAAGGGTCAAAATATATTGTCACATGGGCATTAGGACACCTCGTTACCTTAGCTGACCCCGGTGCATATGATGACAAATACAAAACATGGAAGCTTGATGACTTACCAATGCTTCCTGAGCAACTAAAATTAGTCGTGATCAAGAAAACGGGAAAACAGTTTCAAACGGTAAAATCACAATTGACACGTAAAGATGTTGATCAAGTCGTGATCGCTACTGATGCAGGGCGAGAAGGGGAATTAGTCGCTCGATGGATTTTACACAAAGCGCATGTAAAAAAGCCGGTCAAACGGTTATGGATTTCCTCCGTCACAGATCAAGCCATCCGACAAGGTTTTCAACAATTAAAACCGGGCAAACAGTATGAGAACTTATATGCTTCAGCTGTTGCTCGCTCAGAAGCGGATTGGTATGTAGGTTTGAATGCAACAAGGGCGTTGACGACAAAATTCAATGCACAATTATCGACGGGGCGCGTACAAACACCAACATTAGCCATGATCGCAAGAAGAGAACAAGAAATTAAGCAGTTTCAGCCACAACCTTTTTATCAACTGAAAGCAAAAACGAAAGATGGTATTCGTTTAACATGGAAGAATCAAAACAATCAATCACGGATCTTTGATCAGAAGCAGGCACAACGCTTAAGAGAACAATTAAACGGACAAGATGCCGTTGTCAAACAAGTTGATAAGAAACGAAAGAAACAGTATGCACCGTCGCTGTATGATTTGACAGACTTGCAACGTGACGCCAATCGGATCTTTGGTTTCTCTGGGAAACAAACATTATCCATCATGCAAAAGCTTTACGAGCAACATAAAGTGGTCACGTACCCGCGAACGGATTCAAAATATCTTTCGACAGACATTGTTCCGACATTGAAGGAAAGAGTCGACGCTTGTGGTGTTGGACCGTATGCAAAGGCAGCAGCTCAAATAAAAAAACAACCGATTCAAACAAATAAATCGTTTGTTCATAATGATAAAGTATCTGATCACCATGCGATTATTCCGACAGAAGAGCGTGTGCGGTTGGACAAGTTATCTCATCAAGAACAAAAAATATACGATCTTGTCGTGAAACGATTTTTAGCCGTACTGTTACCGCCTTATGAATATGAACAAATTGATGTAACAGCAGAAATCGGTGGTGAAACCTTTACCGCACGCGGAAACAATGAATTAAAGCAAGGATTTAAAGCGGTATTTGCTACCAATGATGAGCAGGAAGAAACAGAGCAACCAATGACAACTGTTGAAAAAGACATGCGTTGGAAACAACCGAAGATCGCATTAGAAGAAGGGGAGACTCAGCCGCCTGAACGTTTTACAGAGGGGACATTGCTTCAAGCGATGGAGAACCCGAGTAAGTTTATGGATCACAGCAAACAGCAAGCGACCCAAACGTTAAAGGCAACGGGTGGACTCGGAACAGTTGCGACAAGAGCAGACATTATTGAGAAACTTTTTAACACATTTTACATCGAGAAAAAAGGAAAGTATCTCTATTTAACGTCGAAAGGGAAGCAATTATTAGATTTAGTACCGGAAGAATTGAGATCACCGCTTCTTACAGCGGAATGGGAAGAAAAATTAGCGAAAATTGCAAACGGAACATTAGATAAGCAATCATTTATAGGCGAGATCAAAGGTTATACGAAGCAAGTAGTACAGGAAATTAAGACAAGTGATGCGAAATATAAACATGATAATATGACGGGGACCAAATGCCCGAGTTGTGGCCAGCTTATGCTTGAGGTGAATGGGAAGAAAGGTCGTATGCTCGTTTGCCAAGACAGATCTTGTGGTGAACGTAAACCAATCGCGAAAAAGACGAATGCCCGTTGTCCCAAATGTCATAAGAAAATGGAACTGCGCGGACAAGGAGAGGCACAAACTTTTTCTTGTGTCTGTGGTTATCGTGAGAAAATGTCTGCCTTTCAAAAACGAAAGAATCAACAAGGACAAGAAAAAGCAAGCAAACGAGACGTTAACAAATATATGAAACAACAAGATGATGAATTTACCAACCCTGCATTAGCAGAAGCATTATCAAAATTGAAAAAACAAGATGAATAAACAAGCGCTTTTGTTTGAGCGCTTGTTTTTTTAGGTTTCGCAAGATTATTAGAGATTTCGCAAAAATATATGATGTTTCGCAAGATTATTAGCGATTTCGCAAAATTAAATGATGTTTCGCGAAAATATTACCAATTTCGCAAAATGATCGCTGGTTGAGCGTCGTTACAAGCCTAATTTTTGATTCGGTACTTTAATCCGGAACGAAATTTGATCATTTTCTAAGTCAAATCGTTGGACTTTGGCACGGAAGTTATTGTTCATCTCAATTTGAGTGACGGCAATATAGATTTGTTCTTCTTTTGGATTTATCGTTAGCCATTCCGGTGTATCAATCCGCTTATCAACATATTCAAGAATTTTGTTTTTAGGCAGTCGTAGCAGACCTAAAGACATTTCGGTGGATTGTAAGATGATATCCCCATTTTCTTGAACATCTGGTTCAAACGTAATATTAACAGGGACTTCGGTTTCAAAAGCTATAATCGATCCCATCAACTGAACGTCTTCGTCAAAGCGAATGGTGTAATCACTGCCATTAGCTCCTAATTCTTTATCCAGATAGGCGTTCACCAATTCGTTTAAATTTTCTTTACTTGAGTGGACGGTAAAAGTTGCGCCTGATTCATCTTCAATATACTCTTTATTCGGCATCTCATTACTCGATACGGGCCAAAAAATGAATGCAAGCACGCCAAGTATACAAACAAGATTCACTGTTACGAGAATAAAAAATAAATATTTCCATGATAATATCTTTGATTTCATCTACTTCACCTACTCATCACTACCTGCATCGACATCTTCTTGTAAATAGGAAATGACACGTTCAGCCATGATTCGGTAGCCACGCTGATTTGGATGAAAATTGTCTTCTGCAAATACGTTTTCTGATCTTCCTTGAAAGATATTTTTCATCGGAATGAATGTCGTTTGTTCAAATTGATTGGCGACATTTTTACTTTCATTATTCCATCGTGTCATAATACGGTCTAATGCCTCAATATCATTAAAATATTTTTCAAAAGGATTGAAGAAACCTAATAAATACACTTGAGCATCTGGTTGTATTGTTTGAATTTGTTGTAAAATTTGTTCTAATCGATGGCGATATGGACCGCGAGCTTCAATAAATGGCTGTTCGGTTAAATTCATAAAGTTATCTTTTACAATCTTCATAATATCATTGGCGCCTATCGTAATGAGGACAATATCGGCTTGCTCTATCGATGCAACAATATCCTCGTTATTTAATCGCTCGTATAATTGATCCGTTCGATTGCCTCTTTTCCCAAAATTTTCAATCGATACTTTGACGTTTTGGCTATCTAACCTGTTTTCGAGTATGCCGACATAGCCACCATTACCAGCCTCATCACCAACCCCTTGCGTTAGCGAGTCACCAATCGCTACAATATTGGTTTCTTTTTGAAAAATTTGAATCGCTTCTGTGACGACATTTTTTATTTGATCGGTAATTCCGTTTTGATTATCTTGTTCTGGCTCCGCATCTTGATTTGTATCTTCTGAAGTCTCATGTTGGTCTTGTTGATCGCTTGCTTCAGAATTCACTTGTGCGGGCGTCTTTTCTGATGATGATGGGAGCGGACGTTCTTTTTGGCTAATTGTGAAAATAAAAATAAAACTTAAGAGAGTGAAGACGATAATAAATAGTGCCCATTTTTTCTTCATGACTAACACCTACAATTGTTGTTCTACCATCTATATACCCTTTCCTACCTATATTGTAACATCCCTGCTTTTATAACCATATGCATGAATTTTCGTAAACATGTTGCGATGGTTTTATTCTCAAGTTTAGGTGATTTATTCTCAACTTTGCCGGATTTATTCTCAACTCCATCGAAAATAATGATAAAAAGCCACGAATGACGACCATTCGTGGCTTTGCAACTATGTGTTATCGTAATTGATTGGCTTCTTCAAAAGGGCAACGATTTTCGATGATGACTTTTCCGCTCGCATCTTGTTTCAAGCTTTCGTTCGCTTGTCCTTCAGCAAACCAAACGATTTTGGTTTGTTCATTGATTTGCCCTTCTGCTTCGTTGGCATCAACGATATATAAAATATCAACGACATCTTCCATATCTTTGGTGTGAGCGATCGTTTCCATGCCATATAAGGACGTTTCTTGACGGCTAATAGGCACGATTTGATAGCCCAGTTTTTGCAACTTTTTGATGGTATCGGCTTTTGCTGCTTGATAACCAGCAATCGCGATGGTTTTTTGACGGATCCCTGCTTCTTCTCGAGCAAAAGGTGAAGACAAGGCCCAATTGATGGCTTGTTCTTCCGTCACGCGTATCCTAGGTTCAGTACCTGTGGCTGTGGCAATCGCTTGATCGAGATCGTTAATCATATCATCAGCTGATTCAATACCGACAGATAAACGAATTAATTCTTCGGTTACACCTGATAATTTTAATTCATCGGCACTCAATTGTTGATGTGTGGTGGATGCCGGGTGAATGATTAACGATTTCGCATCACCGACATTGGCAACATGAGACCATAATGTGACGTTATCAATGACTTGTCGCCCTATGTCACGTCCGCCTTTAATGCCGAATACAATAATTGAACCGAAATGGTCATGCAAATATTTTTTCGCCAGTTGGTGGGAAGGGTGATTTTCTAATCCAGGATAAGATACCCATTCCACTTGCGGATGCTCTTGTAAGTAGTTGGCAACTTTTTCTGTATTCTCGCTGTGACGTTTCATGCGTAAATGCAATGTTTCTAAACCTTGTAAGAAATAAAATGCGTTTTGTGGACTGAGTGCTGCTCCAATATCACGCAAAAGCTGTACTCTTAGTTTTAGTGCAAACGCAGGCGGTCCGAGGTCAATGCCAAAGCGAACCCCGTGATAGGTTTCATCAGGCTCAATAAATCCAGGGAACTTCGGATGATTCCAATTAAAACGGCCGCCATCAACAACAATTCCCCCGATGGACGTGCCATGTCCGCCAATCCACTTTGTGGCAGAGTGAACGACGATGTCTGCTCCCCATTTAATCGGTTTGCACACATAAGGAGTCGCAAACGTATTATCAATAATGAGCGGAATATCATGCTCATGAGCGATATCAGCAACAGCTTCCATATCAAATACGTTCAAGCTAGGATTTGTAATGACTTCCCCGAAAATCGCTTTTGTTTTATCTGAAATGGCACGGCGAAAGTTTTCTGGGTCGGTGCCATCGACAAATGTTACATCAATGCCGTACTTTGGCAACGTTGTATTAAACAAATTAAATGTGCCACCATATAAATTACTATCTGCAATAATTTCATCGCCACTGTTCGCGAGATTTAAGATAGATAGTGTAATAGCAGAAGCACCAGAAGCTGTAGCAACCGCTGCCACGCCATCTTCAAGTACCGCCATTCGTTTTTCAAATGCGTCGAGTGTCGGATTCATAATGCGAGAATAAATATTTCCTTCTTCGGCGAGTGCAAATAAATTTTGTGCGTGCTCACTGTCGCGGAATACGTAAGAAGTCGTTTGATAGATGGGTACCGCACGTGCACCTGTCGCTGGGTCTACCTGTTGTCCGGCATGCAGAAGATTCGTTTCATTTCCATAAAGGTTAAATTCACTTGTCAAAATAATCCCCTCCTCAATAACCATCATTATATGTGAAACGGCTTTCAACGTCAATGAAAGCGTGCCATGAGTAGCGCCCATTCCATGTGCAAGCTACATACATAAAATAAAAAAGATAAATGTAGGAAAGGGGTATAATCGATGAGTGAATCAAATCAACACAAGCCGAGTGATTTTCGCCAGATGAGCGAAGATTTACTGAAAAAGATGGATGCTTTCTTCCATGAAAAGCCATCGAATAATCTGTTAAATACGATGGATCACTTTTTTCAGAAAGCGAATCTACCAGGTCGTATGCCAGTCGATCGCAAGGAAACCGACAAAGAATGGATCGTAACTGCTGAATTACCAGGAGTGGAGAAAGATCAAATTCAATTGCAGCTAACTGGTAATCAAATCCGCATTGCAGTGGATGATGATCAAGAAACTGAAAGATATGATGAATCCAACAAGTATTATCAAAAAGAACGCAGGCGCGAAAAAAGAGAACGAACCATCAGTGTCCCTTATCAAGTCGATAAAGCAACAGCTAAGGCGCGATTACACCACGGTGTGTTAGAAATACGAGGACCGAAAGAACATCCCAAAAATGAACAAATAGATATTTTGTAGCAGAAAAGGCTTTCACCAAATCGCTAAGGTGAAAGCCGAGTCATATTCGACAATATATGGTATATTAAAGCTATAACCCTTAGATAGAAAGGAGGGGGATGCAAGTGGAAATTTTACAACTTGTGATTAGCTCATTGTTATTATTTAATATTATTCTTTCACTCACGATTATTTTCCTAGAGCGTAAAAATGCCACAGCAACATGGGCCTGGATTATGGTGTTAACGTTTATACCGATATTTGGCTTTATTTTATATCTTATTTTTGGGCGAAAGCTAAGTAACAAAACGATATTCACGTGGGATACCAAAAGTAAATTAGGTGTCAAACACGCTGTTCAACACCAAATGCGTAATATCGAAAATGGGAAATTTTATCTTCATGACCCACGCTTAATGGCGTATAAAGATTTATATTACTTACATCTTCGTAACAATGATGCGATTTTTTCCCAAGATAATGATGTGGATATCTTTACCGATGGCAACCGTAAATTTGAATCTCTCATGGAAGACATTAAAGCAGCCAAAGATCATGTTCATTTACAATATTACATCGTACGTTCTGATCATTTAGGCAACCGTCTCGTAAATGTGATAAAAGAAAAGGCACGTGAAGGTATTGAGGTTCGCCTGCTCTATGATGATTTAGGTTCAAGGAAACTGAGCCGACGATTGATGCGTGACATGCGCCATGCTGGAGCTGAAGTGGAAGGTTTTTTTCCACCGTTAATTCCCAAAGTCAATTTCAAAATTAACCATCGAAATCATCGGAAACTGGCCATTATTGATGGTAAAATAGGTACATAGGTGGTTTTAATATTGGCGATGAATATTTAGGCGTTGATAAGCGATTTGGCCATTGGCGTGATACCCATTTGCGGATAAAAGGTAGTGCTGTGAAACATATGCAAACGCGTTTTATTCTCGATTGGAACCAAGCTTCACGTCATGATATCCCTTACCAAGATCGTTATTATGACGCAGAATCTGCTGGTCATGTCGGCATGCAAATTGTCTCCAGTGGTCCTGATTCTGACTATGAACAAATTAAACACGGTTATATCAAAATGATTATGTCAGCCAAAGATTACGTCTATATTCAAACACCTTATTTTATCCCAGATGACAGTTTATTAGATGCATTACGTGTGGCGACACTATCAGGGGTAGATGTGCGTATTATGATTCCGAATAAGCCCGATCACCCATTTGTTTATTGGGCGACGTATTCGTATATCGGAGAATTGCTTGATGCAGGTGCGAAGGTGTATATTTATGAAAACGGCTTTTTACATGCCAAAATGATTATTGTCGATAGTAAAATTGCATCGGTAGGAACAGCGAATATCGATGTGCGAAGTTTTCGATTGAATTTTGAAGTCAATGCCTTTTTATTTAATGAAACGATTGCCGAAATGCTCGTCGATGAATTTGAAAAAGATATGGATCATGTAACAGAGTTAACGCTTGAGACATATAAAAAGCGATCGATATGGATTCGAATCAAAGAGTCCTTCTCACGTTTGATTTCGCCTATTTTATAAGAGACCATTTGTTTGAAAGTAGGAGGTGATGCGTATCCGCACATTAAAAGTCGAACATATAGATAAAACGTATGGTGATAAACAATTATTTATGGATCTCACGTTTGCATTAACGACAGAAGATCGTGTCGGACTGATTGGTGTCAATGGTACGGGGAAATCGTCGTTATTAAAAGTGTTGGCTGGACGTGATACAGTAGAGAAAGGTTCATTTGATCATCCAAAAGATTATCATATTGAATATTTGGAGCAAGAGCCAGTGTTATCAGAAGATACGATTCTTGATGAAATTTATTATGGCGCAACAGAGCGGATGAGCTTGCTTCGGAAATATGAACGTACGGCGTTGGCATTAGAGAATCAACCTGAAAATGAATCACTGCAAGAGGAACTCATACACTTGCAAGAACAAATGGATCAAGCGGATGCATGGGACGAAATGACGCGTGCGAAGGCGATTTTGACACAACTCGGTGTGCCTAAGCTCAATCAGTCGGTACAATCGTTATCTGGTGGACAGAAAAAGCGTGTGGCGATTGCCAAGGCGTTGATTCAACCAGCTGATTTACTGTTATTAGATGAGCCGACCAACCATTTAGATAATGATACGATTGAGTGGTTAGAACAATATTTGCCCCAATATCGAGGCGCTATATTACTTGTGACGCACGATCGCTATTTTCTTAACCGAATAACAAATCGTATCTTTGAACTCGACAAGGGTACATTATATACGTATGAAGGCAATTATGAGACATTTCTCGAACAAAAAGCGATCAGACAGGAGCAAGAGGCACGTGCTGAGAGAAAGCACCAAAACATGTTAAAACAAGAGATCGCCTGGCTAAAAAGTGGGGTAAAAGCTAGAGGAACGAAACAAAAAGCGCGTATCGACCGAGTAGAGGCCATGAAGGAAAAGACGTTTGATACCAAAGAAGAACACATTGATGTGCCAATCGGTGCGAGTCGTCTCGGTAAAAAAGTAATTGAAGTAGAAGGGTTACGCAAAAGTTTTGATGGCCATGTATTGTTTGAAGATTTTCACTTTTTATTTCAGTCGGGAGATCGGATTGGTATTGTTGGCATCAATGGAAGTGGTAAGACAACGTTATTACATATTCTTGCTGGACGGATAAAAGCGGATCAAGGGACCATTGATGTCGGTGAAACAGTCAAAATTGGCTATTATACGCAAGAACACCCAGCGCTTGATGAGTCGATGACAGTGATTGATTTTATCCGTGAAGAAGCGTCCGTTGTGACGACGGTGGATGGAGATGAAATAACGGCTGAACAAATGTTAGAGCGATTCTTATTTCCGCGACCGCAGCAATGGGTCAATATTCGCCAACTATCAGGTGGTGAGCGCAAGCGGTTATACTTATTGAAGGTCTTAATGCAGCAACCGAATGTGTTATTTTTAGATGAACCGACAAACGACTTAGATACCGAAACATTAACTGTATTGGAAGACTATTTGCAGCAGTTTCCTGGTGTTGTTGTTACCGTTTCTCATGATCGTTACTTCCTTGATAAAACGGTCGACCAACTGATTGCATTTACGGGGGATAAGCAATTAGAACATTATTATGGGAATTACAGCGATTTTCGCAAATGGCAAAAAGAAAAAGAAGCAGAAGCGAAGCAAACACAAGAAAAGACGTCTCATCGACCTGCACGTAAGCGAAAGAAGCTGTCCTATCAGCAGCAACAAGAATGGGCAACGATTGAAGATGATATCACAGCAATCGAAACTGAAATTGAAAATGTGGAGCAGGAGATTGCTGAAGCTGGTAGTGACGCAGAAACGATTCAGCCATTATATGAAAAACAACAAGAGTTAGAGGATCAATTAGAAGAGAAAATGAATCGTTGGGAAGAACTATCATTACTTATTGAACAATTAAAGGAGGAATAATCCATGGCAGACCTTACATCCTTGGAAAAATATGCAGAACTGGCCCTGCGTACTGGTGTGAATGTACAAGAGAATCAGGCGTTGGTGATCAATTCATCGATTGAAGGTGCTGATTTTACGAAAATTGTTGTACGAAAAGCTTACGAATTAGGCGCTAAAAATGTCCATGTGAATTGGACAGACGATGATTTGACATTAATGAAGTTTGAAAATGTCCCTGACGAAGTGTTAACGGAAATCCCGCAATGGCAAATTGATAAGCATTTATATTTTGCTAAAGACGGCGCTGCTTTATTGTCGATTCGATCAACGAATCCAGATCTGTTAAAAGATATCGATCCAGAACGTGTCGCAAAAGCAAATAAAGCGAGTGCTACAGCGATGAAAGAATTTCGTCAATACATTATGAATGATCGTATTCCTTGGTCTATCATTTCGATACCAACTGGTGACTGGGCGAAAAAGATTTATCCAGATCTGTCGGAAGAAGAAGCCAAAGAAAGCTTGTGGGAAGAAATTTTCAAGATTGTTCGCGTCGATCGTGAAGATCCAGTAGCTGCTTGGGATGAACACAACCGAGTGTTGCACCAAGCACGTGAATATTTAAATCAAAAATCATACCAAGCCCTTGTCTTCCAATCAGAAGGTACGAATATTCGATTTGATTTACCGAAAGGGCATATTTGGAAAGGTGGTGCAGCCCAGACGCCAGAAGGGAATGCATTTAACCCGAATATGCCAACAGAAGAGGTGTTTACCTTGCCTGATAAATACGGTGTGAACGGAACGGTTACGGCAACGAAACCACTTGTTCATGGCGGTAACATGATTGACGGTTTCAGTATGACTTTTGAAAATGGCAAAGTTGTCGATTTTGATGCTGAACAAGGCTATGACACATTGAAGCACTTATTGGAAACAGATGAAGGTGCAAAGCATCTCGGTGAATTGGCTCTTGTGCCTCATGCATCACCCATTTCACAATCTGGGCTTATCTTCTATAATACCTTGTTTGATGAGAATGCATCTTGTCACATTGCGCTTGGTAAAGCCTATCCAACGAACGTTGAAGGCGGATCAGATATGAATAATGAGGAACTGGATCAACATGGTGTGAATGATAGCTTGATACATGTTGACTTTATGATCGGTTCAGCTGATTTAGATATTGATGGCATCACGGAAGATGGTACAAGAGAACCTGTTTTCCGTAACGGCGCATGGGCGATTGATTTTAACAGCTAAAAATGATGACAAGTGATTTTACGAATATCCCCAGTTTTGAAGATAACCCCCTTCTTGACTGAGGATATTTTATTTTCTTTTTGGAAATATACATTTCCTATTATACTCAAGTATATCGCCTACGAGGTCATCACTTTTGTTCCAATTTCTTCACATAACAAAAGGAATGAATACAGCTTCCAACATGAAAATGATATTGAAAAAGGTGCATACGTACCAAAAATGAAAGTAATTCAGCGGAAATGGAACTTATGATGGGTGAAAATTTAAAATTTGATTTCAAATGGTTTTTTTTGATTGCATTTCGTGTTTATAACCATTATTCTATAAAAGCGGTATTTGTACAGTTTTCAAAATGGAATGAAATATTTTTCCTATTTTGATTCAAAATATGATATGTAAGACAAGAGGGGGGAGTACGATGGTGGAATCACTGTTACTTGTGTTAATGCTCGTTGTCGTCTTAGGAATCGCTTCGCAATGGATGGCATGGAAGTTTCAATTACCAGCGATCGTTGTCATGTCAATTGCAGGCTTGTTGGTTGGTCCTATCTTTGGCGTTATGAATCCAGCTGAAGATTTCGGTGACTTGTTTCGTCCGATGGTCTCGATTGCTGTAGCCATTATTTTATTTGAGGGTAGCTTGAATCTAAATATTAAAGAAATAAGGGGCCTTGGAAAACCTGTGTTCCGAATTGTCACATGGGGTGCCTTTTTAGCATGGATATTGGGGTCCTTAACGGCCTATTTTGTTGCCGATTTATCTTGGGCTGTTTCGTTTGTCATTGGCGGGATTTTTATTGTAACAGGTCCAACCGTTATACTTCCGCTGCTCAGGCAATCAAAATTGAAGTCCACACCAGCAAAAATATTAAAGTGGGAAGGAATTATTGTTGATCCATTTGGCGCACTCATCGCCGTATTTGCCTTTGAAACGATTCTCTTCTTAACAGGAGATGGTCATGATGCATCAGCACTATTATTATTCCTTGCTGCTTCAGTTTTTGCTGTCGTGTTAGGTTATTTCTTTGCCAAGTTAATTGGCTGGTTACTCGAAATCGGCCATATTCCAGAATATTTGAAATCTCCTGCTGTGTTTACAGCGGTGGTGGCGTGTTTTACGATTGCTGATGAGATCAAACATGAAACTGGGCTACTTGCGGTGACAGCCATGGGGATGACATTTGCCAATATGGGGATTTCTTCTTTGAAAGAAATGCGGCATTTTAAAGAAAATATCTCCATGCTCTTATTATCGTCTGTATTTATTCTATTAACGTCATCACTGACAACAAATACGTTGCTTGATGTATTTCGTCCAGAAATTATTGGCTATGTATTATTGATGTTATTTGTGGTTCGTCCGTTATCGATTTTCATTTCAACGATTAATTCTGGTCTATCGATTCGGGAAAAACTGTTAGTCGGTTGGATTGCGCCACGAGGGATTGTAGCGTTGACGGTAGCTAGTTATTTTGCATCGGTATTGCAAGATGAAGGATTTCGTGGGGCGTCCATTGTGACTTCGCTAACCTTTGCGTTAGTGTTTGCGACGGTTTGTGTGCACGGTTTTTCGATTGGTTGGCTCGCCAAAAAACTGAATCTATCTGCCGAAGGAAAACCAGGTGCTTTGATTGTGGGTTCCAATCGTTTCTCTATCGCACTTGCGAAGGTCATGGAAGAATTAGAAATACCGATCCTTGTCGTCGATAATTCTTGGGACCGGTTATATAAGGCGAGACGAGCCGGGATTAAGCACACCCATTGCGAGATTTTATCAGAACAGACGGATTACACGATTGATTTTACACCGTATGATTATTTAATCAGTGCAACCGAATATGATTCATATAATGCGCTTGTTTGCTCGACATTTGTGGCTGAATTTGGTCGAAATAATGTCTATCAATTATCGAAACAAAATTTAAGTGGTGATCAAATTCATGAAATCGATCATGCCTTAGGTGGGCGAGAACTATTTTCGCCAAAGTACGGCCTTGAAGAATTAAAGTATAAGCAAAAAGGTGGCTATGTCTTTCGTAAGACACAGATTACGTCACAATATACTTTCCAACAATACATGAAGGACCGTGAAGAAGAAACTGTATTATTATTTATTTTAAGAAAATCAAAACAAATTGCGTTTTTTACTAAAAATGGAGATATCACAGCAGCCCCAGGTGATACGATTGTCAGTTTCACACCACCAAGCAAAGAATTTCATAAAATTCAAGAGAAATTAGAGAAGAAAAGAGAAGATGATGAAACGAAAAAAAGCTAGCAACAAAGGAAAGTTGCTAGCTTTTTTTTGCATCTGCTAATTGTTGGCGTAGTTCTGAAATTTGTGATTCCAGTTGGGCGAGTTCTTTTTCGGTGGATTCAGGATTACTACCAACATAGACGAGCTTTTCCATGTCGCCTGAAAGTCGCATATGGTCAGCTTTTAAGTCGTTGATTTTATCTTCTAATTCCTTAATAGTCAACTCACTCTACTCCCTTCATATATGAGATGTAATCAAGCCAAAGGCAAGGCTTCTGTACATTTTTAACATCCCAATGATTGTATACGATTGAATTTGTTTGGTACAATTTACTTTACTATCAGACTATCGAAATGTTATCACATATGCAATAGGGAAAAGGGAGGTGAATGTAACGATAGCCCATAAAGATGTTCAAGTATATAGAAAGAATTGCAAGCATTTGCCACTATATATCCATGTTAAGCATTCATTTATCGCTTACACGAATATTTGTGGTTAGATCCCAATTTATAAGGGCATAGTAAATTTGTAGAAAATGAAATAATTCTGTAACATAATGAATAACAATTTTTGCATGTACGTGAGACTATAGAGGAGGAATAGAAGCTTTGAAGCTGTTTCGATGGATAGATCAATTGATAATGAAGCTTGAGGAATTTATCTTAAGCTTTGCGATTATTCTTATATCGATTATGATCGTTGGGAATGTGATCGCTCGTGAAGTTTTTGAGTCGGGGGCTTTTTACTTCAGTTATGAAGTGAGCCAATTTGCCATCGTTATTGCCACATTTATGGGGATTAGCTATGCCGCTAGAAAGGGGCGCCATATCAGTATGTCAGCCTTTTATGACTTTGCTCCGTTTAAAGTGCGAAAAGTCATGATGATACTGATCAACTTTATTACGTCGATCGTTATGTTCGCCTTAACGTATTTCACCTATAAATATACCATGTTTGAGTATGGATCAGGTGAACTAACAACCTCATTACAGCTGCCTACATATTGGATGGCAATGTTTCTGCCAATTGGATTTTTTATGGCAGGTATACAATTTCTTCGTAACACCATCGTTAACTTTACCGCAAAAGCTAAGGATAAAGTGTATTTAGGTGTAGATGCTGTCGATTATAATGACAAAGATGATCGAGATGTAGAATTAGAAGATTTATCAGTTTAGGTACAACCGATCTCTACGAAACTGATCGCAGAAGGTTTCGTTTGCGTGGGCACGATAGAGTTCAATAAAAATGATAAACGTTAGAGAGGAAACGGATATGTTAGGTACATTATTAGCAATTATGATCGTATTGCTGTTGTTAAATTTTCCAATGATGATACCATTGATTGTTGCACCACTAGTTATCTTGTTAATTTACAACCCTGTCATGAGTACAGATATATTGATGGGGCAACTTATAACCGGAATTGAATCGCCCGTGTTATTATGCGTGCCATTATTCATTTTTGCAGCTGACATTATGACTTCTGGTCGAACGTCACAACGATTGCTCGATTTTATTGGTGCATTTGTGGGACACATTCGTGGTGGGTATGCTGTAACGACAGCCGCTGCATGTACCATGTTTGGTGCGATTTCTGGTTCAACCCAAGCGACGGTTGTAGCGATTGGCCGCCCGATGCGTGAACGATTATTGAAAATCGGATATAAAGATTCCAATGCAATGGCACTGATTATTAATGCAAGTGATGCTGCATTATTAGTTCCACCAAGTATTGGTATGATTATGTATGCTCTTGCAGCAGGATCAGGGGTTTCCGTTGGTGATTTATTTATCGCGGGTATTATACCTGGGTTGATGGTGTTTTTATCTTTTGCCATTTATAGTATCGTCTATGCAAAAGTAAAAGATATTCCACTAGCGGATCGTGTTAGCTGGCGTGAAAGGTTAATAGCTTTCCGTAAATCATTACTACCACTTGGTTTTCCAATCGTTATTATTGGTGGTATTTATACAGGTACATTTACACCCGTAGAAGCGTCTGGTATTTCCGTATTATATGCTTTTATTTTAGAAGTGCTTATTTATCGAACGATTCATATAAAAAAAATACCAGGTATTGCATTATCCACTGGTCTAGTTACTTCAGCTGTCTTTGTTTTAGTCGCTGGTGGACAAGTGTTTACATGGGTGTTAGGGATTGAACGGATTCCGCAACAAATAACCGAAGCCGTACTCGGAACAGATCCAAGTGCATTATTTGTTTTATTAATTGTCAGTGTCTTTTTCTTTATTGGTTGTATGTTCGTGGATCCGATTGTGGTGATCTTAGTATTAACACCAATCTTTGTCCCAGCAGCCGAAGCAGCAGATGTCAATTTGATTCATTTAGGGATTATTGTGACATTCCAAGCAGCGTTAGGTTCAGCAACACCGCCATTTGGTGTGGACATATTTACAGCTAGTGCGGTGTTTAAGAAACCATATTTAGAAGTGATACGAAGCACGCCACCGTTTATTATCATCTTATTGGTAATTGGTGTATTATTAGTGCTATTTCCACAGTTATCGCTAATGCTTGTTCCGAATTAAGGTATTAAGGTGTGCTAGTTTAATAGATGGCTAGCCGCTTAATATAAAAATATTTTTTACTAGGGGGTAATGATCATTTTTAACAAAAAACTTTTGTTAATGCTGATCTCGATTTTCACACTGAGCGTTTTATTAGTAGCTTGTGGTGGAGGAGAATCAGAAGAAGGAGCCAGTAACAACGAAGGTGAAGATACAGGTTCAGAAACCGAAGGCAGCGATGAAGGTTCCGGTGAGGAAGCAACGGAATATGAAGAGCAAGAATGGGAGATGGTGACTGAAGAACTTCAAGGGGAGGTTCAGTATGAGTATGCGGCTGAATTTGCAAGTCGTATCGAAGAGAAAACAAACGGTGCCATTACAGTGACGCCATACGAATATGGTACGATCGGTAGCGAAGCCGACCAAGCCGATTTATTAATGCAAGGCGGTGTTGAAATGGCAGTGATGTCGCCAGGTTTTACTGGTGGGCAAGTCGCTGACGGTCAAATCTTCTCATTACACTATTTCTTCCCTGCTGATCCAGAGCAGACACAAGAGGTGCTAACAAATAGTGAAGCACTTAATGAAGATCTTCGTGCCAAATATGAAGAACATAGCATCAGTCCGCTTGCTTATTGGACAGAAGGTGCGATGGCTTGGACAAGTAACCAAGGAATTGAATCACCTTCTGATTGGGAAGGCTTAAATATGCGTGTACAAGAGTCACCGTTAATGCGTGAAACATATGCGGCTTATGGGGCTACTGTACAATCTATTAGCTGGAGTGAGTTGTACACAGCATTAGACCGTGAAACAGTTGATGCACAAGAGAACCCACTGTTCTTTATTAACTCAGCAAGTTTCCATGAAGTACAAGATACACTAACTATTTCTAACCACAACAACTATGTTGCTATGACAACAGCTAATACAGAATGGTACAATAGTCTAGGAGATGCAGAAAAACAGCTCGTTGATGAAACTGTAACAGAAATGCAAGAATGGGTATTTGAAGAACAGAAACGTCAAAATGAAGAAGGTCTAGCAGCAATTGAAGAAGAAGGTTCAACAGATATCATTGAACTGACAGAAGATCAGATTACTGCATTCAAAGAAAAAGCAGAACCTGTTCATGAACAGTATCGTAATAATGAATTGACTGAACAAGAAATTGATGCAGACATTTATGATAAGTTAAAAGAAGAAATTGCAGAAGTAACTGGAGAATAAAAGAAAAAACCCCCTTGGGCCACAAATGCCTAAGGGGGTTTTTATGACCTTTTCATCGTTTGCAAAAACAGTTTTACATAAGGTCAGGGTCTTCTTCTGGTTGTTTTCTTTGCCATTCATGATAAAAGTGGGCGATGATCGTTTTGACGACAGCATAAGCAGGAATAACAAACAGTAGACCAATAAAACCAGCGATACCACCGGCTGCAAGAATTAGTGTAATCACAGTTAAAGGATGCAATGATAATGCTCTTCCCATCACATTTGGTGAGATCAAATTACTTTCAATTTGTTGTGCAACGACCATCACAACCGTTGCCCATAATGCTAATATCGGTTCTTGTAAGAAACCAACAATAATAGCAGGAATAGCCGATAAAAACGGGCCTGCAAAAGGAATAAAATTCATCACCAAGCCAAATAATGCAAGTGATAATGAATAGTCTAATTGAATGATATTATAACCTATATACAGCATCACCCCGACACAAATACTGACGATAAATTGTCCTTGAATAAAAGAAGATAACGTATGATTAATATTCGTTGCTAATGTTTTGAAACTGTTAGCTTTCCCAGGACTTAAAAATTGAGTCACAAATGGAATGAACTTGTATCCATCTTTTAACATGAAAAACAAAAAGAATGGAATAAGGAAAAATGAAAACACAAAGCTAAACACTTGGCCAATAATATCAAAAACAGCTGATGTTAACCGTTCAGCATACACGTTTAAATTATCGAGCATATGATTAATGCTACTCTCAACTTGTGGTGGTATAATATTTTGATTATCTTGCCAAAGCTCAATCACTCTCGTTGCATTGTTAGCCATCCGCGGAATATTATCAATGAGATTTGTAAATTGCTTTTGAACAATTGGTGCGATATATATAGTAATAACTGATATGGCTGTCACAATCAGTAGAAAGACAATAAAAGTTCCGATCATTCGTGGAACCTTTCTTCTTTCTAACCAATTCACGATCGGATTGGTAATATAGAAAATGATCCCAGAACCGATAATCGGTACGGCGATAGCTGCTACATATGCACCAATGGGTTGGAAAATAAAACGTGTTTTATAAATAAGGAAAATTAATGCAAAAACAAGAATCAACGTCACTAAGATTCGTATACTTTTTTTCTGAAACAAACATGCTCACACCTTTTATTTATAGATTAGATCCTATCAAAATGTTAACTTTATTCTATCATAAAAGTAAGAGATACAGGAAATGACATTGTAGCAGAAACAAATAGAAAAAACCCCCAATCTATGCTAAGATGTAAACGGATAGATTATATAAATACATGGAGGGGAAAACATGTCATGGCAGGATCAATGGAAAAAATGGTCGAATTTTCATCAGTTAGATGAATCGTTGAAAAAACAATTAACAACAATGGAACAGGACAAAGCGCAACTAGAAGATGCTTTTTATCAATCATTGACATTCGGAACGGGTGGTATGCGCGGAGAACTTGGACCAGGTACCAATCGGATGAATATTTACACGATCCGTAAAGCTGTTGAAGGGTTAGCCAATTACATAGAAAAACATGTCGATCAAGCAAAGACAAGAGGCGTTGTCATCGCCTACGATTCACGGTATATGTCGAAGGAATTTGCTATTGAATCGGCTCGCGTCTTAGGACAGCATCAAATACAAGCATATGTATTTGAATCATTACGCCCTACACCATTATTATCATTTGCTGTGCGCTACTTACAAACGGCTGCGGGCATTATGATTACAGCTAGCCATAATCCTCCAGAATATAACGGATTTAAAGTGTATAACGAAGATGGTGGGCAAATCCCGCCAAAAGAAGCCGAGGCTATTATAGAAGAAGTGAACCGTGTGGAAGATGAACTCCAGATTGATGTTCAACCACAGGATGAGATCGAAGCAGACGGACTACTTAAGTGGGTTGGTAACGATATTGATGAAGCATACCTAAAAGAATTACAATCCATTCAGAAAACTAACGTGAATGAACAACATAGCCATCCATTAAAAATCGTTTTTACACCGTTGCATGGCACAGCCTATGATCTTGTCGTTCGAGGTTTGAAACAAACAGGATTTGAACGATTAGAAATTGTAGATGAACAAGCCAAACCAGATCCCGAATTTTCAACGGTTTCATCGCCGAATCCAGAAGAACATCAAGCATTTGAAATGGCGATGAAGCAAGGAAAAGAAATCGATGCTGATATTTTAATCGGAACAGATCCAGACGCTGATCGACTTGGTGTAGCGGTGAAGGATGGCGATGGGTCTTATCAAGTACTAACTGGCAATCAACTAGGCACACTATTATTAGACTATACATTAGCCCATATGAACGAAACAGATCGCCAAAACGGGAAAGTCATTAAAACCATTGTAACAACAGAAATGGGACGAGCGGTAGCTGAGCATTACGGTGTTGAAACGATTGATACGTTAACAGGATTCAAATTCATTGGTGAGAAAATGAAACAATTTGAATCCACTGAAGACCATTTCTTGTTTGGATATGAAGAAAGCTATGGGTATTTAATCGGTGACTTCGTACGTGATAAAGATGCTGTTCAATGCGCGATTGCTGCATGTGAAATGGCTGATTATTGGAAAAGACAAGGAAAAACACTCAAACAAGCACTAACAAGTTTATATGAAAAGCATGGATACTATTTAGAAAAGATGAAATCCCTCACTTTAAAAGGAATTAACGGCGCTGAGCAAATAGCGAAGATAATGAATAATATCCGTGAGTATCCATTCGAAACGCTTGCGAATCAAAAAGTGTTTGCGGTAGAGGATTATGCTTCAAGTCAACGTTTGTATACACAATCGAAGAACAAAGAAACGATCCAATTACCGAAAGAAAATGTCGTAAAGTTTTTATTAGAAGATGAGGGTTGGGTGTGCTTCCGGCCATCAGGTACAGAACCAAAAATGAAGAGTTATTTTGGTGTCAAAACAAATGATCAAGCCAAAAGTGAATCATTTATTCAACAGATTCAAGAAGAAGTCGAACAACGCATGGAAGAAGTTTTAGGGGAACAAGTATAAGTTCACTCGTTATGACAAACCTATCCCTAACACCCTAATGGACAAAAGGATTTCGAATAAGTTGACAATTGACGCGAAAAAACGTATAGTGATGTACATACATAAAGGGGAGTAGCTAGAAGCAATGGTTGTCGTCATTTCGAGAGTTTTCTCTCCGGCGCCATTGGCAACATGTGTTGTTAGCGAGACCTTTACCATTAGTGGTAAAGGTCTCGCTTTTTTGCGTCTTTACCACTCGAAATCAATCATAGTAGAGGTGAGGTAATTGGAACTATTTTTTGAATATGCTTGGGTACTACTTGTATTAATTGGTTTGGAGGGAATTTTGGCAGCCGATAATGCCTCGTACTTGCCATCATGGTGAAACATTTACCGAAAAAACAACGAAAAAGAGCGCTATTTTATGGGTTAGCTGGAGCGTTTGTTCTTCGCTTTGGTTCATTGTTTATTATTTCGTTCTTAGTTGATGTATGGCAAGTGCAAGCCATTGGAGCGGCTTACTTATTATTGATATCAGGGAAACATTTATATGATACGTACAAAAATAAAGATACGGATACAGAAGAAGCCGTGGAGGATGAAGCAGAAGCGAGTGGCAGTGGATTTTGGATGACGGTACTAAAAGTGGAATTTGCTGACTTAGCATTTGCGGTCGATTCTATTTTGGCAGCCGTTGCTTTAGCCGTTGCTCTTCCGCCAACCGGGTTACCGAATATCGGAAGTTTAGATGGTGGTCAATTTGCGGTTGTGCTAGCAGGAGGTATGATCGGTCTGATTATTATGCGTTTTGCCGCCAACGTATTTGTTAATTTATTGAAAGAGAGACCAGGCCTTGAAGTTGCTGCATTTATCATCGTCGGCTGGGTCGGTGTGAAACTCGTTGTTAGCGTGTTAGGACACGAAGCGTTGCATATTATTCCTGAAGGGTTTGTTCACTCAGGGCTTTGGAAACTGATCTTTTATAGTGTGCTTGTCATTATTGCAGTTGCAGGTTGGTTTTTATCGGATAAACACGAAGTTGACAAGCAGACCGATTAATCAAAAGATTGTAGGGATGACAGGCTTTCTTTTATAATACGTAAAAGGGAGTTGATACAAATGACGATTCACCAATTTCATTTAGATGCGACATGGCCAGGCGGGAGAAATGAAGTAGGCCGTATACATGCAGGGAACTTAGATACCAAAATATCGATCCCGCCAGAAATGGATGGTCCTGGTGTCGGTACGAATCCTGATGAAATGTTATTAGGCGCAGCGTCTACTTGTTACGTAATTACGCTGGCAGCGATGATTGAACGTGCTGAATTGCCGTTACGCCATCTAGCATTACGTTCTGTCGGTGAAGTGGATGTGACAAACGGTGTGTTCACGTATAAAAAAATCATTCACAAACCGTCAGTAACGTTACGCTCAGAAGCGACACAAGCTGATCTCGATAAACTGCAAACTCTTGTAAAAAAAGCGGAATCTTCATGTATGATTTCTCGAGCCATCCAAGGAAATGTTGCAATTGAATTAGAGGAACAATTGGCCATCGAATAAAAGAATCAGAAAAAAGCGGATGTGGCTTGATTCACACCCGCTTTTTTGTTATCTACACGTCATTATAAAAGACGAGAAAATGTATCGAGATGATATTCAAATTGTTGCGTATCGTTTTATTTGGCGGGATACGCGTCAAACAGAGAGAAGGGAAGCCGCTGTTTGCCTCGAAAAAGTGGATTCGCGTCAAACGGAGGAAAGGAAGCTAGCTGTTTGCCTCGAAAAAGGCGATTCGCGTCAAACAGCGAAAAAGAAAGTAGCTGTTTGCCTCGAAAAAGGCGATTCGCGTCAAACAGAGCAAAGGAAGCTAGCTGTTTGCCTCAAAAAAGTAGATTCGCGTCAAACAGCGAAAAAGAAAGTAGCTGTTTGCATCGCATCTGCTTCTCTATTCATATCGCTTCTAAGTGATTTCCCTCG
Source organism: Gracilibacillus halophilus YIM-C55.5 (assembly GCF_000359605.1). Classification (GTDB taxonomy): domain Bacteria; phylum Bacillota; class Bacilli; order Bacillales; family Amphibacillaceae; genus Gracilibacillus; species Gracilibacillus halophilus. The sequence continues at coordinate 14,072 of NZ_APML01000016.1, read as the reverse complement.
GCGCAAGGGACTCAAGGCTGTGCCATGGACTGCGACATCTGCTCAAGCAAGTTTTCGCATCAAAATGGCTTATTTTCTCGCGTGCATAGATTTTCGTTTACGTAATTTTGTCATTGTTACGTAAAGCGGTGGCAATAAAAGTAAGGTTAATGTGCTCGAGAATATAATCCCAGAGACAATCGAAATAGCAAGTGGTCGGAATAGCACATCCCCAACAAAAATAATCGGTGTTAATGCAGCAATTGAAGTTAATGTTGTTAAAATAATCGGACGTAATCGCGCTTTTCCTGCAAGAACGATCGCTTCCATTAATGGTTTGTCTTTGGCCTTCTGTTGTTCAATAAATTCGATCATTAAAATGGAATTGCGGACAACGATGCCTGATAAGGAAACAATACCTAATACCGCTAAAAAGCTTAATGGTTGATTCGTCACAAACAGTCCAGCGATTGCACCAGTAACAGCTAGTAAAACTGTACTCGTAATTAATACGGGTGTTAGCAGTGAATTAAACTGAATCGCAAGCGTAAGGTAAATGAGAAACAAGACAATGACGAACAATTTAGCGACTTCAAGGAAAAATTCATTCTCTGCACTTGCTTCACCTTCTTCAATCATTGTTACATCATCCGATAACCGTTGATTCGCTTGATCTATAACGGAATTTGCATCTGTGTCAAAACGTGTCTTTTGATCCGACTTGGCATAAACGGAAAGTGTAATCGTTCGTTTCCCATTTAAATGCGGTATCATGGCAATTTGATCACGCGTCTCTTCCGATACAAATTGATCATAAGTAAAAAGTTCACCGTTTGTATTTACCAACGTAAGGGCGCTTAAATCAATCCCATCAGCTTTTCCTTCATCTAACGTAACTTGTAACGGCATTCTAGATTGGTCGACGCGTATTTCAGAAATAGGCATGCCGACATTGGCAAGTTGCATCGTTTGTGTGATTTGACGCTGGTTGAAATTGTGCTCTTCTAAAAAGTCCTGGTCGATTGTATATTCCTTAACGGGTTGTTCGGATCCAGTATTTAAACGGGCCAGTGCTACAGAAGACTGTTTTTCAAAATCTTCTTTAATGGCACGAGCTTCTTCCCATATCGTCGCCATGTGATCACCTTGCAATTGCAGTTCTAGATCAGCAGAAGGAGGTGGACCTGATACGATCGTTTCTAAGAAAATTTCACCTTCAGGAAAAGCCTCGCGCAAGTCAGATTGATAGTTTTCAATAAAAGTAGCGGCGGATGTTTTGTCACGATTGATTCTGACGACTAATTGCCCTGTGTTCTCACCGGGACGCTCAAGACTTGAACTGAATATATTCGGTAGTCCTCCGCCCGTGTAACGGGTTGTTTCTGTCACGTGTTCTGTATGTTTTAAAATATAGGATTCGATGTTTTCTAATGTTTGATCGGTTTCTTCGATCGGTGTACCTTCGTCTAACGTTAACGATAACGTGACTTCCTGTCGATCAGCAGCAGGGAAGAATTCAAAAGGTACTTTGACGACCAAAAGCAATAATAAACAACAAACGATGATACCACTGATGACAGTTGCGAGTGGTTTTTTAAGTACAAGGGGAAGAACCGTTTCCGTATAAAATTGTTCCAAGTTGCGAAATAAACGAGACAGCACACCGATTCTTCTTTTCTTCGTATGGTACCACTTCAGTTGTCTTGTATATTGAATCGTAGGAATGACCGTCAAAGCGATTAAGGTAGACGCCAACACGGTACTAATCAGTGCGATTGGTAACGCACGAATAAAATCGCCATTACTCCCCGATAAAAATGTGAGCGGAAAGAAACTAAACACGATTAAAAGGGTAGAAGTGATGATGGATACACCGACTTCTCTCATACTACGTTTCGTCGCTTCAAGGGGGCTATCTCCAAGTTGAAACCGTCTCATCATATTATCATTAATGACAATCGCGTCATCCACAAGTATACCTAATGCTACAATGATCCCGATAACAGAGATTTGATTTAGATCAACACCACTATAAGGTAAAGGGATAAAACCAATTAAAATGGAAGCAGGTATGGCACCTCCGACGATAATCGCTGAAGATATCGGGAGTCCAAGCACCATAACGAGAATGACAGCAAGCATCGATATTGCAAATGAAACAAACAAGTTCGAATATACTTCGTCTATGATGGTGCTCTGTGAATAATACTGATCCACGGAAACGTCTTCTGGTAAAGACGTTTGTAATGCATTCACTTTTTCAGTAATTTGTTCTTGTAGCGAACGAACGTTTACACCTTCTTCAGCATAAATCGTGAGTGATAATGCTGGTTGTCCCTCATACGTAATTTTATCATCGATCGGTTGCTCGTTGACTTCAATGGACGCTACATCGTCTAAATATAGCGGCTGACCATTGTGTTGTTTAATCAATAGATTTTCTAACTGCTCTCGCTCACTTAAAGACGAGAGTTGTAATAAATAGTTTTGTTGATCGTTTTCTTCTGTCCCTAGGGCAACAGGACGCAATTCATTTTGGATGAGATCAATGACATGATTCGGTTGGACGTTCGCCTCAGCCAACTGTTCTTGATCGAGGGATACGAGCATACGTTGCTCAGGGAGTCCTTTTACCTGAATTGAAGAGACACCATGAATATTTGAAAGTGTTTCTTTCCAATCATTGATTTCATGACGTAACTCATATAAAGATGAACGTTCATCACTTAACAGATGATACGTTGCTACACTCGAAGTCACGACGTCGGTTTTGACCTGAGGTGGACGTGCTTCTTCAGGCAGATCACTTTGTATATCTTGCACTGACTGTTGAATCGAAGCGTAGGTCGACTCGCTATTTGTACTATTTTCGACTACGACTGTAACGGAAGAAAAGCCATTTAAAGAGGCAGAAGATACCTGTTCAACACCAGATACATCTAATAAAACCTCTTCCATTGGCGACGTAATGGTTTCCTCTACTGTTTCTGGACTACTACCGGGATAGCTTGTCGTGATGGAGGCGATGTTTTGCTTGATTTCAGGAATGTCTCGCTTTGGGATTTGTGTATACGTAAAAATTCCCGTAATGAAAAATAATAAAAGAAACACCCAGACAATTTTCCGGTATTGTAATAATCTTGCCATTCATAGCCCCCCTAATCATTCATATATTCTATTATTGACACAATTCCTTTCATAAGTAAACGGTAAACAACCAATCCCTGGATAAGAAAATGGAAATTCTATGTGATTTTTTACAAAGACTTAAAATACAATTAACAATTAAATAACATTTGTATCGACATGGTTTTGTTGCAATCAGTGAATCGATAAAATATAAGTAAGTTCCAGACAAGGGAGATTTGAGGCGAATGAAACGAGAGGCATACGTTGACAATGCAAAAGTGGTTCTGATCTTTCTTGTGGTGTTTGGGCATTTGATTCAACCGTTAAAACAAGAAATCGAAGCTGTCGATGCGATGTATCAATGGATTTTCCTTTTTCATATGCCAGCATTTATTTTAGTGAGTGGCTTTTTTGCTAAAGGGATCGGTGATACGGATTATATAAAAAAGATAGCAAAACGAATATTGGTACCATATATGATTTTTCAAGTGCTTTATTCCGGTTATTATATGATGATCGGCAAAAACGATTGGCAATCGAGTTTTTTTGATCCGAATTGGGGCTTGTGGTTTCTGTTAAGTTTGTTTAGTTGGCATATGCTGCTGATTGGGTTTAAACGACTTACACCAATAACAGGGATTGCACTTGCCTTTGGAATAGGTTTATTAGTGGGGTATCTGCCATGATTGGGAATGAATTCAGTCTATCACGGACGTTTGTGTTCTTTCCCTTCTTCTTAATAGGATATTGGTTATCGAAAGAACGATTATATCAATGGAAAGGATGGAAAGTGCAACTGTCATCTATAGGCATATTGATGGCTATATTCCTAATGAGTATGTACACACCAGCGATTCATCCCCATTGGTTATTTGGATCGTATGCCTATCAAGATTTAGATGTTGGCCTAATGGGTGGCGTCATTCGTATGGGGTTATATGCTGTAGCGATTCTGATGACATTTTCATTGCTCGTATTAATACCGCACAAGAGATACGATTATACAACAATCGGTCAATATACCTTGTATGTTTACTTGTTACATGGTGTGGTGGTTCAATATGTACGAGAGGCTAATCTGTTGCAACTCGATCATAACTTGGACACGATTGGTTTGGCTGTTATTGCAGCAGCGATTGTGCTATTTTTATCATCCAAATGGGTTATAACGCTTACGCAACCCTTGATTGAATTGAAAACGGACAAATTACAGAATGAAGTTAGGAAAAATAAGATTCAAGCTACAAAAAATCATGCGGAGCTAGAAAAATAAAACGCACGCCAGAAAAAACACTATATCACATCCTATGAAAGTAAGCAGAGATATCTCTGCTTACTTTATACATAATAACCCAAAATGCGGTCGACAGCGCTTCCGTATGCTTCACCGAAGAGGTTCAAGTGGACCAGTAAGTAAAATAATTGATACAGTGGTTTGACGTCTTGATAATCATCCGGTAAACGAAGATGTTCTTGATACGCTTGATAAAAATCTCGTGGAAACCCTCCGAATAATTCAGTAAATGCAATCTCAAATGCACGATCACCATATAAAACAGATGGATCAATGACATAAGGTGTGCCCTTCGGCCCAACAATCCAGTTACCACCCCATAAATCACCATGTAATAGCGAAACACCAGGGTGTTGTGGTACGAGGTGCTCCATTTTTTCGAACAATGACTCCATTTGTTTTTTGCGTTTTTGAGGCATTCTTCCTTTCTCAAGCGCTCGTTCAAATTGTGGAATCAAACGTTGATCACGATAATAGCTTGTCCAAGATGAGTGGAATTGATTGTTTTGCGTTAATTCGCCGACAAAGGTTGTCTGATTAAAGCCATATTTTTCTCCAACTTCAGCAGAATGCAGGCGCGCTAAGTTTTCTCCTAACTGACGAGCGGTATTTGCATGTGACTTTCCCTCAATCCATTCTAAAATAAGAACTTGCATATCTGTGTTAGAGGTATTGTCATAGTGATACACATTTGGAACATGAATGGTATTCGTCTCTTGGATGCGTTGTAACCCTTCTGCTTCTGCCTGAAAGAAATTCTGCGGCACATTTCGATTGGCTTTGATAAAATATATTTCTTTCGCTGTTTCGACATAATAAGCTTGATTGATATCTCCGCCAGCAATGGGTTGAATCGATATAATCGAACTTTCATCGCCAATATGTCGTAATTTTTCGGCTATCAGTGCTTTCATCTATGAATCACTCCTTTTGTGATTAGTATACATGATGAAAAAAACTATGGAAATGCTAGAACATGTTGTGTACAATAGGATAGGTTTCAATTATGGTTTAGATAGAGGTGTTTATTACATGCAACGAGAAAATTGGGCCTCCAGACTAGGCTTTATGCTGGCAGCAATGGGATCAGCTGTTGGATTAGGGAATATCTGGCGCTTTTCCTATGTAGCTGGTGAAAATGGTGGAGGAGCCTTTTTGCTTTTATATATTCTTAGTGTATTGGTCATAGGTATTCCTTTATTACTTGTCGAAGTGAGTATTGGACGAAAAGCGCAACAAGATATCGTTGGTTCTTATCAAAAATTAGCGCCGAAGAAACCGTGGTATATGTTCGGTTATCTTGGTGTCATTAGTGCTTTTTTAATTTTAAGCTTTTACAGCGTTGTTGCTGGATGGGCGATTTATTACTGGTGGGGTTATTTAACCGGAGCGCTCTTCAATCGACCAGAAGGCGGCTACGGGGCTGCGTTTAGTACATTTACAAGCCAAGATTATTCCCCACTATTGTGGCATGCATTGTTTTTAGGCATTACGATGATCATTGTACTTGTCGGAGTCAAAAAAGGGATTGAAATGGCAAATAAAGTGTTAATGCCGATTTTGGCAATTATGATGGTCGCTTTAGCTGTTTACAGTTTAACATTACCTGGCGCAGCAGAAGGGATGAGGTTCTTATTTCAGCCAGATTGGTCAGTATTAGAAAATCCATCCGTCTATATTGCGGCATTAGGACAAGCATTCTTCTCGCTTAGTCTCGGTGTAGGTACGATGATGACGTATGGGAGTTATTTAACGAAACAACATAAACTTCCTAGCGCAACAGCAGGGATTGGCATAATGGATACACTGTTTGCTGTGATTTCAGGGATTGTGATTTTTCCTGCGGTGTTTGCATTTGGTATTGAGCCATCATCTGGGCCACCGCTTGTATTTATTACATTGCCAGAGATTTTTCATCAAATGGCGTTTGGTGGTGTGATTGGCTTTGTCTTTTTCACCGCGTTAAGTTTAGCGTCCATTTCTTCATCGATTTCATTGTTAGAAGTACCTGTTGCGTATTTAATGCGTGCAGCAAAAATGAAACGAAGAAGCGCTTCACTGCTTGTAGGTGTCGTGATTTTCTTTTCAGGAGCAGCTGTTTCGCTGGGTATGGGACGATGGAGTGACGTGACGATCATCGGTAATAACAATATTATGGATTCCATGGATTTTCTCGCTTCCAATCTGTTTTTACCTATTGGCGGATTAACGATGGCGCTCTTTGTCGGTTGGTATTTTACGAAACAACAAGCATTGGATGCCAGTGACTTAACGAACACGGCCATCGGTCCTATTTGGTATACAGTGATCAAATATATTGCGCCACTTCTCATCCTTCTTATTTTCCTAAATGCAATTGGCATTGTATAATGAAAGAAGAGAGGGTGAAGTGCGATGACGATTTCCAATCAAGCGGTTTTTAATAAAATTATTGCTGAGTGTCATCAAGCGATGGAACATGAAAGCAATGTGAGAGAACATGCACGAGCGATTCAAACATTAACCGAATTATTGACGGAAGATAAAAGTCATACGTCTGTGGCTGGTACGCGGCCTTCGAGTGTAGAGCCAGCAATGAATCAAGCAGAAATGCAACAAATGATGGGGGATTTACCTCGTACGCATGATAAGAAAAATGCGAAACAGCCATCGACGTCGCGAGAAGAAGAAGCGAATGGCGATTCAATATTTGATTTTTAATCGGGGGATGAAAATATGGTGAAGTTGTTTCTCGTACTTGGTGCACTTAATGGATTTTTAGCGGTAGCTCTAGGTGCCTTTGGTGCGCACGGATTAGAAAGTCGTTTATCGGAGAAAATGCTATCAACATGGGAAAAGGCCGTCAATTATCAAATGTTTCATACGATGGCGTTATTGGTCACGGGCTTATTATTACAGCGGATCAATGCTGTTAGCTTAACAACAGCTGGCTGGTTCTTTTTCATTGGTGTTGTATTATTCTCTGGTAGTCTATATATCTATTCTGTATCAGGTTTAAAGGGATTTGCAATGATTACGCCAATTGGTGGTGTCGCCTTTTTAATCGGCTGGATATTACTTGGTTATGTCGTTATGAAATTTGTTTAAAGTATACAAAAAGAAGCACAAGCAGTCATTGATTGCTTGTGCTTTTTATGTCATATTATTGATTAGACCCTGGGCCAAATGGATATTGGTAGTTAATTTCTTCGTCAAAGGTGATATAGTCTAGGTAGATCATCAGTAGTAAATAACGCTTGCCTGTTTCGGGATCGCTTAAAATAATGTGATCACGACCAGCTGCTTCAATAATTCCTTTGAAAATTTTGGCATTCCAACGTTCGTTATTCTCAAATGTCATATAAACAGTCGCTCGTTTCCCTTTATTCAAGCGGAGGATGTTCTCGATATATGATTCTTGTATCGGTAACATCCCTGGTGTGTCAGATATACTCGTCTGTTGTTGCTGTTGTTGTTGTTGTTGCTGTTGTTGTGGTTGCTGCTGTTGAGGTTGTTGTTGCATAGGCATTTGAGAAAATCCTTGACCGCCGTAAGGATACCCACTATACCCGCCTTGTTGTGCGCCTTGCATCGGATAAAACTGTTGTGGGTTGTACATACCGCCGCCTTGTTGATAGGGCTGTTGCCTGAAATCGCCTTGATTTTTACTCATGGATCGTTCCCCCTTGCGATAATTAATGCGTGCTTTTACACATTCCTACTAAGCATATCTATGCACCGAATGAGGGATTCATGCTTTTCTTCAATGAAAAAAGATTGGGATATATGTTTCTAACTAGCCTAAGCTAAAAATGAAAGGATATTGACGAAGCAGTGTTCTCGAGATATCCAAAAATAAACCCAAATGCTAACGGATCAAAATCAATTAACATTTGGGTGGTTATCATTCAATATTCTTTGTCGCAAGCTCTACACGGCGAAGTAATCAGGAATGTCATCAATCGTTAAAAGATTACCGACATAGAACGAACCGAATTCTCCGTACCGGGCACTGACGACATCAAAACGCATTTCATAGATCAATTTTTTAATTTGTAGCATATCCTTTGCAAATAACGTAACACTCCATTCCCAGTCATCGAGCCCCATCGATCCAGTAATAATCTGTTTTACTTTTCCAGCATATTTACGGCCGGTGAAGCTATGTTCATACATAAGTTGGCGACGCTCATCCATCGGTAACATGTACCAATTATCATTTCCTTCCCGGCGCTTGTCCATTGGATAGAAACAAATGTGTTCCCACTTTGGTAAGCGCGGTTTCAATCGAGCGCGAACGCCAGGGTTATCTTCTGGATTTTCGCCTTCTTTAGCCATATATTTCGATAATTCGACGACAGAAACGTAAGAATAACTAGGTATCGTAAACTCTGCAAATTTCGATTTATTAAAACGTAATTCAATATCACTAACTTCCTGTATCGTCGGACGCAAAATCATGAGGATGAAGTCAGCCTTGTGCCCCATAATACTGTAGAAAGCGTGACTTCCTTCGCGATTTTCCTCAACATCCTCCCAAGCAGTGAGCATATCTTGTAATTCTTTTACGGCTTGTGTTCGCTCAGATTCAGAAGCTTGTTTCCATTTGATCCAATCGATTTTTCTCAAATCATGAAGCAATACCAGCCATCCATGGTTTCAACTGCTTCAGGCATGGTTCATCTCTCCTTTATGGCTTGTTTCGTTTAATATAACATATATAGGGAAAATTAATCATAGATTCGCTATCCGAATGACCGATAAAATTCAATGTTTTTGACAAACGCGTGAACACTCGAAAATTTTTCTAGATAAAAACGCATACATTTTTCATGAGGGTTTCATTATAACACAAAAAGCGTTAATATATAATACAGATATCATATGGAGGGTTAATATATGAGCGATATGTTTACAGAAATGAAAAATAAGTTGTCTGGTAATGCTAGTAAAATCGTTTTTCCTGAAGGATTAGATGAAAGGATCTTAACGGCAGCTAGCCAACTAGGTCAAGAGGGTATTATTCAACCTGTATTAATCGGAAACGAAGAAAAAATAGAACAGAAGGCTGAAGAATTGTCGTGCCCATTAGATGGTGTAGATATGATTGATCCGCACACGTACGCTGCATTTGATCAGATGGTTGCGGCCTTTGTCGAGCGTCGGAAAGGAAAAGCTACCGAGGAAGATGCGCGTGAGAAATTGTTGAATGCCAATTACTTTGGCACGATGCTCGTATATATGGATCAAGCAGATGGTTTAGTAAGTGGGGCTGCGCATTCAACAGCGGATACTGTACGCCCAGCTTTACAAATTATTAAAACCAAACCAGGAATAAGCAAAACATCAGGGGTATTTGTCATGGTGCGTGATGATGAACGTTATGTATTTGCTGATTGTGCGATTAATATTGCGCCAGAAGCCCAAGACCTTGCTGAAATTGCTATGACGAGTGCAGAAACGGCTTCATTATTCGACGTCGATCCGCGCGTAGCGATGCTTAGCTTTTCCACGAAAGGGTCGGCGAAATCACCTGAAACAGAAAAAGTGGCTGAAGCTGTGCAAATCGCAAAAGAAAAAGCACCTGAATTAACATTAGATGGTGAATTCCAATTTGACGCAGCCTTTGTACCATCCGTTGCAGAGAAAAAAGCGCCAGACTCAGATATCAAAGGTGATGCGAACGTATTTGTATTCCCGGGCTTAGAAGCAGGAAACATTGGCTATAAAATGGTACAGCGTCTTGGTGGATTTGATGCAGTTGGACCTATTTTACAAGGCTTAAACAAACCAGTGAATGATTTATCACGTGGTTGTAGCGCAGATGACGCCTACAAATTGGCGGTTATTACCGCAGCACAAGCATACGATGCACAGTAGGGATTTTTCCCTCTGTGCATTTTTTTGCATAACGTATTGGAATTTGAGACCTGTTGTAATTTTTCCTACAAGTTATATGCTATACTTATACAAAAGTATATGAGGAGAAATAAGCCATGTATATTGTAAGTACAAAGGATAATCAAGAGACGTATGAAGCGGATGTGGTACCAGTTTCTTATCAACGATTTGGAGCTATCCCAATATCATTTTATCGATTAGTTATCGATGACGTTACATCGCATGATTTACTTACGTTATACTATAAAAAAGGAGTGTGATTCCTTATGATGAAACAACGTTCTATTGATAAAGAAGGTATTCGTCAAACAGCTATTGAAATTGATAAGTACCATAATGGCGTTTATGCTTATCCTGTTACAGATCCTAAAGAAAAAAAAGAAGTCGATCGTCAAACAAGAGAATTTATTAAAAACTATAAAGAACAGAATAAAGAAAGAATTGAACAAACAAATAAAACTCTTCAAAATTTAATTAAATAATCCCTGCATGAATCTCCTATATGATATGTATAGGGGATTTTATCTATCCAACGGAATTTTCACCTTGGCACCCGCTGATTGCTCGAAACATGATATACTCATGGCAGTCAAGAATTACGAAAAAGGATGAAACGTCTATGATCCAAATCGAACGCGTGATTTTACACCATGTACATATGCCATTAAAGAATCCTTTTACCAATAGTCTAACGACCGTCACGGACAAAGATCTCTATATCATCGAACTCGTTGATCAAGACGGGATCAGAGGCTATGGAGAAACCGTCGCCTTTGATTCGCCTTGGTATACAGAAGAAACAACGGAAACAACCCGCGTAATTATGGAGCAGCATCTCATACCAGCGCTTCAATCCGCTTCCATTGTTCATCCGAATGATCTCGTCACTCTCTTTCAACACGTGCGTCGTCATCAAATGGCCAAGGCGGCGATCGAAACCGCAGTGTGGGATCTCTATGCGAAGCGACAGAGAAAGCCGCTTTATGAGGTGATCGGTGGTGTGCGTTCGCAAATTCCAGTGGGTGCTACGATTGGAATGCAGGCAACGGATCAACATTTGCTGGAAAAGATGCAATCAGCGCTCAATCAAGGGTATCAACGGATAAAATTAAAGGTGTCACCGCAACATGACTTACATACGCTCGAACTTGTTCGTCAACATTATCCAGATTTGCCACTGATGGTAGATGCCAATTCAGCTTACCGTGTAGAAAATATCGATCATTTAAAAAAATTCGACGAGTATCAACTTATGATGATCGAGCAGCCGTTTGCGCCTCATGATTTTGTGGATCACGCCAAACTTCAAGAAAAATTAAAAACACCGATTTGTTTAGATGAAAGCATTCATACGTTGGCTGATGCGAAAACGGCGATTGCGCTTCATAGTTGCCAAGTGATGAGTATAAAGTTAGGAAAAGTTGGCGGCTTCACGCATGCGATTCAGATTCATGATTACTGTGCCGCGCATCACATACCAGTTTGGTGCGGAGGAATGTTGGAAGCGGGTGTGGGAAGGTTGCAAAGTTTAGCGCTTGCGACACTTGAAAATTTCCGCTTTCCAGCAGATCCTGGAGCGTCAAGCCGGTACTGGCATCAAGATATAATCGATCCGGAAGTAACTGTTGAAAACGGGCATGTTCAACTTTCCAAGATGCCAGGAATCGGTCGAGAAATCAATTGGGATGTATTAGAACAATACCGAATCCAACAAATCGTACACCAAAAAAGCACTCGGTTACGTTAAAGATTACTCGAGTGCTTTTGCGTTTCGTTCGACCATTTGTGTCATTCGTTTCTCAAATTCAAGCAGTTCCTCATCTTGTATATCATGTTCATAAAGAAATGCTCCTGTATCAGATAACCACTGCATGATGAGTTGCTGCACTTTAGCAGTTGAAAAATCGGTATGTAAAAGTTCATTCACAGAACGCATCGTTTGTGGATCAACCGTAGGGTAGGTGAAACGCTCAGATACGTTCGCTTTTCCGTAAGTGTAAAAATCACGAATCAGTGCGGCTCGTTCACTGCCGCTTCCTTCAACGCATATATAAATCTGAACAGCAATGCCGCCTTTTACCCGACGTTGTGAAATGCCAGCGAATTTCTTGCCATCAATACTCAGGTCATAATCGCCAGGACAATAAGATCCCGTAATTTCATATGCTTCAATGTCCTTCGTCCATGAAGAAAAAAGGCTACGAATCGAATCAGTCATTAACGCATACCCCGAATGAATCCCCATTTCCGGCGTATCAGGTATAATGAATGAAACATTTAACACACCATCGTCCAGATTCACCGCTAAGCCGCCGGAATTCCTTACGACGACTTCATATCCTTGTTGTTGCAAAAAAGAATGTGCCTCAGCGAATGCTGGTAGTCTCGTATCAATGGCACCGAGCACAACGGTTTTCGGATGCACCCAAAATCGTACCGCTACGTCATTTGTGCTTTTTCCGATGGTTTGACATAACGTATCATCGACTGCGAAAGAAGCCATAGCCGTCTGAAGTGCGCCTGGATGACTATGATCGATCAATCGTATCTGTTTATGTTCAAAAAATGTATGTCCGTTCATTTCGTCCCATCCTTTGAAGTGTTCACATCTATTGCGCTCTTATTATATCAGAAAAATCAATCACAGGTTTTCGTTTGACTGAAATTATATTATACTGAATATAAGATAAAAAGGGAAGGTAATGTCATGACTTATAAAGACGAACAATTGCATGAAGAAAAAGTATTTAAAGACCCTGTGCATCGTTATGTTCATGTGAGAGATCGTGTAATATGGGACTTAATCGGAACGAAAGAATTTCAGCGATTACGTCGCATCAAACAACTCGGAACCTCATATTTAACCTTTCATGGAGCTGAACATAGTCGGTTTAACCATTCACTTGGGGTATATGAAATTGTCCGCCGCATTTTAATTAACTTTGACGATCGCCCGAATTGGAATCGAGAAGAACGTCTCTTATGTCTTTGCGCAGCCTTGCTTCATGATTTAGGGCACGGTCCGTTTTCGCATTCGTTTGAAAAAGTATTTAAACTCGATCACGAATTTTTCACCCGAGCGATTATTTTAGGCGACACAGAAGTGCGTCACATTTTGGAAAAGGTAAGTGAAGATTTTCCGAAAAAGGTAGCGGATGTAATTAATAAGACGTATCATGACAAGCTCGTTATTAGCTTGATTTCGAGCCAGATTGATGCCGATCGGATGGATTATTTACAGCGTGATGCTTATTTTACGGGTGTGAGCTATGGTCACTTTGATATGGAGCGTATTCTACGGGTGATGCGCCCAATGGAAGATCAAGTCGTCATCAAAGCTTCCGGCATGCATGCAGTAGAAGATTATATTATGAGTCGGTATCAAATGTATTGGCAAGTCTATTTTCATCCGGTTACTCGTAGTGCGGAAGTGATTTTAACGAAAATTTTACACCGAGTGAAGCAATTGTATGATGAAGGATATAGATTTAAAGTCGAGCCAACCCATTTCCTGTCGTTTTTTGAAGGGGATGTCAGTTTACAAGACTATATTCGATTAGATGAATCGGTTGTTCTCTATTATTTTCAAATGTGGGCCGAAGAGGATGACATTATTTTACGGGATTTAACCTATCGTTTTATCAATCGCAGGCTATTTAAATATGTGGAATTTAATCCGAACTTACAAATGAAGGAATGGATGGAATTACATCAATTATTTCATGATATTGGGCTTGATCCTGATTACTATTTAGTCGTTGATTCATCGTCTGACTTACCGTATGATTTT
>NZ_APML01000015.1 GCF_000359605.1 Gracilibacillus halophilus YIM-C55.5 | reverse complement strand
ATGAAGACAGAAAAGAGAGCTGAAATGATAAAAAAGTGCCGTCATAGCAGCAATGAAGACAAAAACAAGAGCTAAAATGATAAAAAAGATAGTATACCTTGATGGCATATACTATCTTTTCTTATCTTACATATACGATTATATAAAAAGTACGTGTTGTTGTTGCAGTTTTACGAGAGTTAAAATACTTGTTCAATTTCAGTGACGCCAGGAACTTCTGCCATCAATGCGCGTTCAATTCCTGCTTTTAATGTAATGGTAGAACTTGGACAGTTACCACATGCTCCCATGAGGCGCAAGCGGACAATTCCATCTTCCACATCAACTAATTCTACGTCACCACCATCACGTAATAAAAATGGACGTAGCTTACTTAATACTTCTTGTACTTGTTCTGATTGTTCTTCCATTTTCAATCGGCTCCTTTCATTCCTAACTTCAATGTGTTGAGGTAAGGAAGAAAAATCTATATTATGTGTAATTTAATGATAAAGATTTTCAATACTACTTCCATTTTATCATATTCGTATGATTTGTAAATTATCTAACTTTATCAATATAATAAAAAGCTAAAGAGAAAGTTATCTTTTGAAACGGAGGTTGTTCAATGCTAGCTTTTGCGACATACAATACATATGGTTTTCGATTGAAAGGTGATCATCAAGAACGGGTGGCTGGTCTTCATTCGATCGGAAAGGAAACACGCACAGAGCATTCTTATGTGTGGAATGGATTAGAGCGAAAAGAAGTAGGGCGTATTGTTTTTCAATATACATTAAACGGACATGGTGCAATTCGGGTGGGAGATCATACATATACGTTATCAAAAGGTGATGCATTTTTTGTGGAGATTCCGAGCGATCATTGTTATTACTTACCACCTGACTCTGAAAAGTGGGAATTTATATTTATAACAGTTTACGGGGAAGAAGCACATAGGTGTTTTCAATCAATGACAGCAAATTATGGACATATCTTTCATTGGCCCAATCATTCACGTCCGATTAAACATATTTTACGACTGATCGAAATCATTGAAACGACTGGTATTCATCATGGATACGAGGCGAGTGGCTATGCGTATCAATTTTTAATGGAATGCATGCAATATCTTGAATATGACCAACAGAAAGAAGGACATTTACCCGTTGCAGTGGCCAAAGCGATGACTTTTATGAAGGAGAACTATGCAAATGATATTGGTTTAGATGATATTGTGACGATCTCAGGGTTGTCGAAATATCATTTTACAAGATTATTTGCTAAATCATTAAAAGACACACCGATGCAATTTTTGACGAAAATCCGAATAGAAGAGGGCATATATTTGTTGCAACACACCAATCATTCTATTGCAGACATTGCCAATAAGGTAGGCTTCTCATCAAGTAATTATTTTAGTAAAGTATTTAAAAGTATACTAAATGAAACACCAACAAAATATCGTCAAAACAAGTCCGTCATGCCAGTTGATCGTTTGTTCATAGACTAAATTTATAGCAATATATTACACATTTCAAATTTATTTACGGTTGTAAACGTTTACTTGAGGACTTATGATGAACGTAGTATATAGCAATTTTATACGAATCATAAGGAGGTAAGAAATATGTCTAAAATAACATTTTTAGGAGCAGGAAGCACGGTTTTTGCTAAAAATTTACTAGGTGACTGTATGACGGTAGATGCGTTGCAAGATTTTGAGTTTGCATTATACGATATTGATCATGAACGATTACATGATTCAGAAATGATGTTAAATAATTTGAAAAAAAGTTTGCATTCAACTGTAACCGTGAAAGCGTATCATGATCGTAAGGAAGCACTGCGCGGGTCAAAATATGTTATAAATGCGATTCAAGTTGGTGGCTATGATCCATGTACGATTACAGATTTTGAAGTACCGAAAAAATATGGCTTGCGACAAACGATCGCAGACACACTAGGAATTGGCGGTATCTTTCGTAACTTAAGAACAATTCCAGTCATGCAGGCGTTTGCTCGTGATATGAAGGAAGTTTGCCCAGATGCATGGTTCTTAAATTATACGAATCCAATGGCGGTATTAACGAATGTTATGTTGAAAGAAGGAATCAAGACGGTTGGATTGTGCCATAGTGTTCAAGTTTGTGCCGATGAATTACTAGATGCATTAGATATGCCAAAAGATCAGATCCAATGGAAAATCGCTGGCATCAACCATATGGCATGGTTATTAGAAATTACACGAAATGGTGAAGACTTATATCCAGAAATTAAAAGGCGAGCGAAGGAAAAACAAAAAGAAACTCATGATGATATGGTGCGATTCGAATTAATGGATAAATTCGGTTACTATGTCACAGAATCGTCTGAGCATAACGCAGAATATCATCCTTATTTTATTAAGAGTCAGTACCCAGAATTGATTAATCAACTGAATATTCCATTGGATGAGTATCCGCGCCGTTGTGTGAATCAAATCGAAGAATGGAAACAAATGCGTGATGATATCGTCAATGATGAAAACCTTCAACATGAACGTACACACGAATATGGATCTTATATTATTGAAGCGATGGAAACGAATCAGCCGATAAAAATTGGAGGTAATGTATTAAATACGGGACGTTTGATTAGTAATTTGCCTGAGAATGCAGTTGTTGAAGTGCCATGTTTAGTAGACGCCAGTGGTGTAAATCCAACTTATGTTGGCGACTTACCAGAACAACTAGCGGCGTTAAATCGCACGAATATTAATACCCAACTAGTAACAATTGAAGCTGCATTAACACAAAAGAAAGAAAAAATTTATCAAGCAGCGTTATTAGATCCCCATACGGCTGCTGAATTATCCATGGATGATATCATTGCATTATGTGACGACTTAATCGAAGCACATGGTGATTGGCTTCCGGAATATAAATAAAAAACAATCTTAAATAGCTATCGATAAAAAAATAGACAAAAACGGACTAATTTTCCCTGATAGAAATTAGTCCGTTTTTTAATATTAAGATGATGCATTTGCTAGTTAATAAGTAAAATTATAAGTATATTTTTAGTAAAAATAAATAAATGTCAACGAATTTTTTTATTAATACATATTGTAAACGCTTTAATTATGTGATAAAGTTAATATAACTTAATAAAAATTTACTAAATAAAAATCTTTAAAGATTATAATTTTACTAAATTCGAGGGCAGTGATGATGTATGACGACGATAAAAGATATTGCGGATAAGTCTAATGTTTCTCCTGCAACCGTATCAAGAGTTTTAAACAATGATGAATCCTTATCTGTTGCAGAAGAAACGCGTCAAAGAATATTGGATGTTGCCAATAGCTTAGATTATAAAACGATGAGTGTTCGGAAAAAGCAAATTGATAAAAAGAATGTCACTTATAAAGTTGGTATCTTTTTATGCCAATCTTTGGAGGAAGAACTGAGTGACCCTTATTTCTTATCAATTAGGCAAGGTGTTGAGCATCAATGTAAGGAATTAGGGATGGAATGTACAGAAATATATCGAATTTTTAATGTGGAACTATCAAAAATTAATGAAGAACTTGATGGACTTATCGTCATCGGAAAAATCGATACAGAAGTCATTAAGCAATTAAGTGAAAAAATAAAGCATTTTGTTTATGTAGATTATTCACCTAATGAACATTTATACGATTCAGTTACATTTGACTTCAAGAACGCAACAAACTTAGCATTAGATCATTTGTTTCAGTTAGGTTATAAGCGAATCGGCTACATTGGAGGTCATCAAGCGGAACATACGAAAGGAATGAAAAGAAAATTTGAAGATGATCGCTATATCTATTATAAACAAACGATGCAACAATTGAATCAATACAATCCTGATCATGAATTTATAGGTGAATTTACAATGTCAGAAGGTTACCGCTTAATGACTGAAGCCATACAACAAGGCAATTTACCAGAAGCGTTCTTTATAGCAAGTGATCCAATGGCTATTGGAGCATTGAGAGCACTGCAAGAAAGACATATAAAAGTACCAGACGATATAGCTATAGTAAGTTTTGATGATGTAGAAATGGCTAAATTCGCCAGTTGTCCTTTGTCAACAGTTCATATTCCAACAGAACTAATGGGAAGAACGGGTGTGAAATTATTAATGGATCGTTTAAAAGGTCGTGAAACACCCTTAAAAGTTACCGTTCCTACGAGTTTTGTTCAAAGAGAAAGTTGTGGAGCAAATAAGTAAGTATAAAGTGATTTGTGACTACTTTAAGGAGGTGATAACCGATATTACTGCAGGCTGCAAAAGAACGATAGCCCTAGAAAGTCTTAGTGGGACACTTCTAGGACTAATAGCACTCTCGGTGAAGAGTACACTATTAATTATAATAGTAAAAATGTACTCCTAGCAACTATTTGATTTGGTCAACTATTCAAAAGAAAAGGGGTAAAATGATGAAGACATATTTGAAAGCGCTTTTATCGATTGGTTTAATTTCAATTTTATTAATGGGATGTTCAAGTGGAGACTCATCAAATGGATCAAACGGTGAGGGTAATAATGAAGGTGATGGTGTCACATTATCTTTATATTCGACAGTTACAGTTGAATCGGACAAACAAGCATTAGAAGACGTTATTACCAAATTCGAAGAAGAACATGAGAACATAAACATTGATCATAACTTCCCAGGTGATGGGTATGAAAGTCAATTGCGTGTAAAAATGGCTGCGAATGATATGCCAGACTTATTTGATACACATGGATGGGCAAAGAATCGATATGGTGAGTATGTTATGAATTTACAAAACATGGATTGGGTATCAGATTTAGATCCCGCATTGGAAAGCATATTTAAAGATGAAGAAGGAAAAGTATATGCTTATCCAATCAACCAAGCAAAAGATGGACTGACTTATAATAAAAATGTATTAGATGAATACGGTATTGACCCCCCGAAAACATTTGACGATTTTATGAGTGCGTTACAAACAATTGAAGAAGAAAGTAATGGAGAAGTGACACCATTTTGGTTTGCTGGTAATGATGCAGGTCAATTTGGACAATATTTTGATCAATTTGCAACACCGCTATTAATTACACATCCTGACCATAACTATAGTGATTCTTTGCTAGATGGAAGTTTTGACTGGTCAAATTACACCTTCTTACCAGAGAAATTATTAGAAATGAATGAAAGTGGTTTGTTAAATGATGATGTATTAACAGCTCAATTACATCAACGCACACAATTATTAGCGCAAGGAAAAATTGCCTTTGTTATGGCAACGGTTCCGGTTGATTCTGTGAAAGAATTAAATCCAGATGCTGAATTAGGAGTGATGCCCGTACCAGCTATACATGAGGGCGATGACCCTAGCTGGATCGGCGGTGAACGCCACTCAATGGCAATTTGGAAAGATACGGAGCATCCTGAAGAAGCAAAGAAATTTATTGAATTTTTATCGAAACCAGAAAACGTGAAAACATTAGCGGAAGGTACATCTTTACCAGCTGGATTAACAAATGCAACTGCAGATATATATTATCAAAAATACTATGATCAATACTCAGACATCAAAGTAAGACCATATTTTGATCGTGTGTATTTGCCAAGTGGAATGTGGGAGCCAATGGGAACAACAGGACAAGAATTATTATCTGAAACGCTGTCACCTGAAGAAGTTTCTGAGCAAATGTCAAAAGAATATACTCGATTATTAGAACAAGAGAATTCAGAAGAATAATCGGATGGACGAGTAGGTATTTCTCCTACTCGTTCACCCTAATAGGAGTTGAATCAGATGAGTATGCAGATAAAGAAACCTGCGAAAATTGGAAGACATTCGTCTCTTTGGTGGATGTATTTGCCAGCATTCCTGTTTGTTGCCTTTTTTATTGTATACCCTTTCCTAGACGGAATTCGGATTTCGTTTACTAATTGGAATGGTTTCTCACAAAATTCAGATTTTGTAGGATTCCAGCAATATACACGAATGCTGACAGATCCTGATACATGGACAGTAGTAAGGAACACATTATTATATGGGATAGGCAGTACAATTTTTCAAAATGTCTTAGGTTTAGGCTATGCGTTGTTGTTAAATCAAAGTATTAAATTTAAAGCAATAACAAGAACGATTGTTTATTTACCAGTCATTATTAGTCCATTAATCATGGGATATATTTGGTATTTCTTCTTTGCTTATCAAAATGGTGCATTAAATGACGTGTTAATGGGCTTAGGTTTAGATAAAATTAACGCTTTAGGTAATCCAGACTTAAATATTTGGATCATTGTATTTGTTAATACGTTTCAATTTGTGGGTATAGCCATGATTATTTATCTAGCTGGTCTACAGAGTATATCTAAAGATTTCTATGAAGCAGCAGACATTGATGGTGCGACTTCTTTTCAACAGTTTAAAAATATTACATTACCATTAATTATGCCGTCAGTAACGATTAATATGGTAGTTAATATTATAGGTGGCTTGAAACTATTTGATGTCATTATTTCCTTAACTGGTGGTGGGCCAGGAAATTCATCACAATCCATGTCTACCTTTATGTATGATTTATATTTTGCCCGTCAAGATGCTGGTTACGCCGCAACGCAAGGTGTGCTCATGATGATTATTATCTTAATATTGAGTTTTTCAGCACTTATCTACTTCCGACGTAAGGAGGTTGAAGCATAATGGATTTTTCTTCGAGAAAGAAAAAAACTGTTCTTTCAATTATAGCAATTGTCGTTACCATATTTCATTTTATGCCTTTTTATATTTTAATGACAACGGCATCGAAAGCAAAAGGTGACTTTAGCTCAAAATGGGTATTTCCTTCAACTATCAATTGGTCCAATTTCACTGAAGCCTGGCAAATGGCTAGTTTAGGGAATTCATTGTGGAACACAACAGTGATCACGTTTTTTGCAGCGATTTTACTGATTGTTTTCGGATCTATGGCTGCATATCCATTAGCAAGGCGACAAACAAAGTTAAACAAATTTATGTATATGTTCTTCATATCTATTATGGTTGTGCCACCATTAGCGGCTTTAGTCCCTTTGTATCAATTAGTCGTAGATATTGGCTTAATGAATACAAGAACGGTAGCTGTATTAAATAACGTAGCAGCATTTCTTCCACTAACCATTTTCTTATATGCGGGATTTATTCGTTCAACTATTCCTAAATCGCTTGAAGAATCAGCAAGAATCGATGGAGCAAGTACAGTGGGGATTTTTTTCCGAATCGTCTTCCCATTATTAAAACCAGTTACTGCATCAGTTTTGATTATTTCGTGCGTGTTTATTTGGAATGATTATCAGTTTGCGATCTTCTTCTTACAAGATCAATCAGTACAAACGATGACAGTCGCTTTATCGAAATTTTTTGGTGCGAATACAAATAATTTAAATTTAGTAGCGGCAGCAGCTATCATCGCAATGCTTCCAATGGTCGTATTGTTCCTATTCTTACAAAAGTACTTTATCAAAGGGTTAGCATCAGGATCAGTAAAAGGGTAAAGGAGATTTCTAGCAATGCCAATTATATACAATGACCAAACAAATGAATTTCACTTACAAACCAAACATTCGAGTTATATTTTTAATATACTTGAAAATAGCCAATTAGGTCATCTTTATTATGGCAAAAGAATACGTCATAAAAATTCATTTCATCATTTATTAGAAACGGGTCACCGTTCGAATATCACTTATTTACAAGAAGGAGATATGACATTTTCGTTAGAACAAACGAAGCAAGAATATCCTTCTTATGGTACAACTGATTTTCGTGAACCTGCTTTTCAAATTATACAAGAAAATGGTAGTCGAATTACTGATTTTAAGTATAAAAGTCATAAGATTTATCAAGGGAAGCCGAAATTAAATGGCTTACCTGCCACTTATACCGAGGCTGGTGATGACGTTGAAACATTGGAAGTCTATCTATACGACGAAGTCATCGCTGCGGAATTGTTATTAATATATTCTGTTTTTGAAGAGTATGATGCCATTGTTCGAAGTGCAAATTTTAAGAACTGTGGTGAAAAGAATTTACATTTATCTCGGGTAATGAGTATGAATGTTGATTTACCTGATGCAGATTATGAAATGATGCAGTTGTCTGGGGCGTGGATTCGTGAGCGACACGTCAAGTCACGTAAACTTGAATCTGGTATTCAACAAATTTCTAGTACGCGAGGCGCAAGTAGTAGTCAGCATAATCCATTTCTTGCACTGAAACGATCGCATACAACGGAATTTGATGGTGATGTGTATGGATTTAGCTTCGTTTATAGTGGGAATTTTCTTGCACAGGTTGAAGTTGATTATCTAAATGTAGCTCGCGTTAGCCTCGGAATTCATCCATTTGATTTTCATTGGTTATTAGAACAAGGCGAAAGTTTTCAAACACCTGAAGTAGTAATGACTTATTCGAATGAAGGGTTAAATGGAATGAGTCAAAACTTCCACCAATTATACCAAAGTCGACTGGTTCGTGGAAAATGGCGAGATCATACCCGGCCAATATTAACAAATAACTGGGAAGGTACGTATTTTGATTTTAATGAAGAAAAAATTGTAGAAATGGCCAAACAATCAAAAGAGTTGGGTGTTGAACTATTTGTATTAGATGATGGTTGGTTTGGTAAACGTGACGATGACACTACGTCTTTAGGTGATTGGTATGTCGATTATGATAAATTACCGAATGGAATCACAGGTTTAGCAGAAAAAATAACGGATCTTGGTATGGCATTTGGCTTATGGTTCGAGCCAGAAATGGTCTCAAAAATGAGTCAACTTTACAAAACACATCCTGATTGGATGATTCATGTACCTGATCGTCAACCATCCCATGGACGAAACCAATACGTGCTTGATTTTTCTAGGAAGGAAGTAGTTGACGCTATTTATGACATGATGGCACAGGTTTTACGTGATGCACCAATTTCTTACGTGAAATGGGATATGAATCGTTACATGACAGAGATTGGTTCTGCAGCTTTGCCTCCTAATCGACAACAAGAAGTTACTCACCGTTATATTTTGGGTGTCTATGATTTATATGAACGATTAACGTCAGAGTTTCCGAACGTTTTATTTGAATCATGCGCTAGTGGCGGTTGCCGTTTTGATCCAGGAATGCTATATTATGCCCCGCAAACTTGGACGAGTGATAATACTGATGCCATTGAACGACTGAACATTCAATATGGAACATCTTATGTTTATCCAATCAGTACGATGGGAGCTCACGTTTCAGCTGTACCAAATCATCAAGTAGGTCGAATGACAAGCTTACGGACTCGCGCGGAAGTAGCTTATTTCGGAGCTTTTGGTTACGAGTTAGATGTGACTACATTATCGAATGAAGATAAGTCAATCGTAAAAGAACAAATCGATTTCTTTAAACAACATCGAGAAACCTTTCAATTTGGTTCGTTTTATCGGCTAAACAGTCCGTTTGAAAAGGACGGAAATCGAACGTCGTGGATCGTAGTAGCAAAAGACCAATCGAAGGCGATCGTTGGAGATTATCATGTATTGTGTAAGCCGAATGAAGGGTTTAGGCGACTACAATTAAAAGGGTTAGAAGAAAGCGCCAGTTACCAAATTGAAGGTTATGAAGGTATTTATAATGGTGATGAGTTAATGGAGATTGGTATTTTGCTAGACCATGAACGATTCAAAGAATATCCTGAGCATCATGTGTCTGGTGATTTCTATTCACGTTTATTTGTACTCTATAAATATTCATAAAAAATGCAGGATCTCTACTTTTACGTGGAGATCCTTTTTCTTTGTCTAGCGGCTATAAAATTCAGTTATTATGGATGATCCTTATGATGTAATTTACTTACGCACCGGAACTGGTGTTACAGTCGGATCTTTTTCGTTGAATAATATTGGTTCAGCTATACGTTTACGGAAAAATTGAATGAATGGACCTGTGAAAAAAGCCAGTATGATCGTGGCAACACCTATGACTGCCCCAAAAGAAAACCCAATACCCACACATAAAAGATCAGTTGTAATTCTGGCAGCTGGAAAAGGGATTTTTTCATTAGATAGTTTCATGATGACAAAAGCTAATGCGTCATATGGAGCCATACCTAAGTTAGGAGTAATATATAAAGCAACTCCTAAACTGGCGAAGATTACACCAATGAACATGATGGTTACCCTAATAGTAAGTATACTTAAGTCATCAAAGAATGCGGTATATCCGTAGACGATGAAATCTGATATAAATCCAATGCCAATCATATTTACAATTGTTCCGATACCAATCGATGATTTATAATAAAAGAATATAAGCACTAGTAGGATGATATTAAAAAATAACTGATAAACACCAAAAGAAAGTTGCAGGTTATTACTTATTCCTAAATTTAATGTGGAATATGGATCAGTCCCTAACGCACTGATTCGAAATAGGGCAACGGCAAGGCCGATAAATAAATTTCCGATAAGCATCATTAAAAATTTTTTGATCGATATATTTGTCATATCGTTGTACTCCTAGATGAAAGGCTGTTGAAAAGTGAAATCTTAGGTTTCTACTATAGAATTATTTGTGGTAAAGGTGGACACGTTTAAATTATATCTTATGTAGCGAAGAAATGGTAGGTTTTTAAGAAAGAAAAAGTCGTTTATTGCTTAGATGAAAATAAATAAGAATACGCCTTAATGAATGATTCGTATGTACTTTATTCTTCTGTTGGATTTTGCTATAATTTCGCTTATAAGGATGGAGTCGAGTTAGGTTTTTTGTATGTTGATAGTAGAGGTGTCACATTATGTTTTCGATAACGATTGATTTTTGTGTAACGAATCTAGCCAATGGGTCTCACCAGGCACAGAAACAGTTAGAAACAGATCCAGATTTAGAGGTCGTCGAACATCAGTGTCTACGATTGTGCGGGATCTGTCGCCTTCAACATGTTGCTGTTGTTAACGGAAAACCCATTACAGCCTCTACACCAGACGAGTTAGTCGAACAAGTTTACGAATATATCGACGAAGAACTGATTCATGAGTTGTGAAAGAAGGGATAAACATGAATATACCATTTACAAAAATGCATGGTTTAGGAAATAGCTATATATTTGTTGATTTATTCAAGTTTTCATTGGCGGAGGATACCCTTAGTGATTTAGCACAAACTGTATCTGATCAAAATTTTGGAATCGGATCAGACGGATTAATTCTCATTCATCCGAGTGAAGTTGCTGAGGTGGGGATGCGGATATTCAATAAAGATGGTTCGGAAGGAAAAAACTGTGGCAATGGGTTACGTTGTGTGGCGAAATATGCTTACGAAGAAGAATTGATCAACCAAAAAAAGTTTGCTATTGAAACAAAAGGTGGAAATGTCACCGCTGAAGTTCATGGAGATCGAGCATGTATCGACCAAGTGACAGTTGATATGGGAGAACCAATATTAGAAAGAAGTCGGATTCCTATGCAAGGTGATCATGCATCAAAAGTAGTGGCAGAACCATTTGAAATAGAAGGGGAAAAAATGTCTGTAACAGCTGTTTCGATGGGAAATCCTCACGCTGTATTTTTTGTTGATCAGATGGACAATGCGCCTCTATACGAACTTGGGCCAATTATTTCTAACGACAAGCGATTTCCGGAAGGGGTTAACGTTGAATTTATCGAAAAAGTGAATGACGAAG
The DNA here is from genome assembly GCF_000359605.1 of Gracilibacillus halophilus YIM-C55.5. GTDB lineage: Bacteria > Bacillota > Bacilli > Bacillales > Amphibacillaceae > Gracilibacillus > Gracilibacillus halophilus. The sequence goes on along the minus strand of NZ_APML01000015.1, from coordinate 4,539 downwards.
AGTTGCATTTCCGTGTATGGGAGCGTGGTTCAGGTGTTACGCAAGCTTGTGGGACAGGTGCGTGTGCGGCTGTGGTAGCAGCAACGCTGAATCAAGCATTGAATCAAGATAAAGAAATCACTGTACACCTTGCCGGTGGCGATTTATATATTACGTGGGCATCGGATGGCCGGGTATGGATGCGAGGAAAAGCAGAAACCACCATAGCAGGAACGTTTTATTGGGAAAGATAAAAGACATTTTAAAACAGAAAGATTGAACTAGTATTTGTTCCCTTGTATACTGTAAGTAAAGAATACACATACTCTAGATAGAAAAAGGAGTTTTTCTATGGTTTTAAATATTACTGATAATGCGAGATATCAGATAGAAGAAATGATGAAGGAAGAAGATCCAGAAACTGTTCGTCTGCGCTTTGGAGTAAAAGGTGGAGGCTGTAGTGGTTTATCATACTCTCTTGGTTTCGATTATGATGTAAATGATGAATTGGATCACGTAGAAGAAGTAAATGGTATTCCTGTTACAATCAAAAAATTTGATATTGATGTCATTGAAGGAACGACCATCGATTTCAAGCAAAACATGATGGGTGGCGGATTTACGATCGATAACCCGAATGCCATGGTATCATGTGGGTGTGGATCTTCCTTTAAAGCGAAGGAACGAGAAGGTACACCGGAAAATTGTTAAAAAAAAGGCCCAACAGTCTATTTTGTGACTGTTGGGCTTTTTTTAAAACATGCTAGTTGAGTGTTTTGGTTGTACACGTGCTTTTGGGTTCATATAGGCCATTGCATTATTGACAGCTGTTGGACCTTCCCCAAATCCAGAAGCGATTAAATTGACTTTTCCAGGATAGGTGCAAATATCACCCGCAGAATAGATTCCTGTCACATTCGTCTCCATTTTTGAATTGACAACAATGCTGTTTTTATCAATTTCTAAGCCCCAATTTTTAATTGGACCAAGTGATGAAATAAATCCGTAATTGACTAATACGTGATCCGCATCCAATATCTTCTCATTATCACCTTTTGCTTCTTTGACAACAACTTGTTCGATGTAATCTTCACCAATAAAACGCTCAGGCACATAAGGCGTTAAGATATTTACCTTCGATTGATGAAGTGATTCGACACTATGTTCATGGGCGCGGAATGTATCTCGTCGGTGTACAATCGACACTTCTTTTGCAATCGGTTCGAGCATAAGAGCCCAATCAACAGCTGAATCTCCACCACCAAACAGAACGACACGTTGATCACGGAATTGATCCATATTATCAACAAAATAGTGAAGGTTTTTATCTTCAAATGGTTCGGCGTTGTCTAATTTTAATTTCCTTGGTTGGAAAGCACCATTTCCGCCTGTAATGATAATCACTTTGGAAAAGTGTTCTTCGGTAGGTGTCGTTATACGGAACGTTTCATCTTCTAAACGTTCTACTCTTTCGACAGACTGATTTAAGACAATCTCTGGATCAAATAAATCCGCCTGTTCTTGCAAGTTGTCTACTAGTTCTTGCGCACGAACTTTTGGAAACCCGGCGACATCATATATATATTTTTCTGGATATAATGCACTGAGTTGTCCACCAATTTGTGGTAGACTTTCAATTATTTTAACGGACGCCTGGCGCATACCACCATAAAAAGCAGTGAATAAACCGACTGGCCCAGCGCCGATAATCGTTATATCATAAACCTCATTAGACATATTTCAATCCCCCTATAAGAAACATACGTCAATGACTCATATTGTAACACAATTTACAAATAAATGAATAGTAACTACTTTTGAAAGTCTTTTAAGAGATTTTTAAGGGTTGAAAAATGTCGTAAAAAAGTCTAATATATATTAGGGACTTAATATATATTTTTGTTTCATTACATTTAATTACGTGAAATATATCACGTACACAAAAAATACTTAAATGGATAGGTGTGAGAGGCATGAACAAACCAAATATCGTGATTTTGGGGGCAGGTTATGGCGGTTTAACAACTGCTGTGAAACTGCAAAAAGAGCTAGGGGTAAATGATGCACACATTACGTTAGTAAACAAAAATGACTACCACTATGAATCTACTTGGTTGCACGAAAATGCAGCAGGTACATTACATCATGATCGTAGTCGTGTCAAAATTCAAGACATCATCAATTCAGCGAAAATTAATTTTGTTCAAGACACAGTTACTGCGATCAAACCAGATGAAAAGAAAGTAGAACTAGAAGACGGTATGCTAGAATATGACTATTTAGTTGTAGGACTCGGTTTTGAAGCGGCTACTTTTGGCATTCCAGGATTACTAGAAAATGCCTTTACAATTGGTAGTATTAACAAAGCACGTTTGATTCGAGAGCATATCGAGTATCAATTTGCAAAGTATAATAATGAAGCAGAACCAAAACCGGAACGTTTAACATTTGTTGTCGGCGGTGGCGGTTTTACCGGTATCGAATTTTTAGGGGAATTAGCGAACCGTATTCCAGAACTTTGTGAAGAATATGATATTGATCGCAGTAAAGTTCGTATCATTAACGTAGAAGCAATGGATACGATTATGCCAGGTTTTGATCCAGCATTAATTGAATATGCGATGAATTCATTAGAAGCTCGTGGTGTTGAATTTAAATTGGGAGCATTCTTGAAAGAAGTTCGTGAAGATGGTATTACGATTGAACAAAACGGTGAAAAACAAGATATACCATCATTAACCACTGTTTGGGCAGCGGGTGTTCGCGCTAACCACCTTGTAGAAGAGTCTGGTCTAGAACATAATCGAGGCAAAGTGGACGTAACACCAGAATTGCGTGCACCGTCACATGAAGATGTATTCGTCGTAGGTGATTGTGCGCTTATCTGGAATAAAGAAACCGACCGCCCATATCCACCAACAGCACAAATTGCTATGCAAGAAGCGGAAGTTTGTGCACATAATATTGCAGCACTTGTTAAAGGTGGCGAATTAGAACACTTTGAATTCAATGATCGAGGAACCGTTTGTTCTCTTGGTCATAATGATGCGATGGGTGCTGTACTCGGTGGCAAGAAACTTTACGGTTGGACAGCTACGGTGATGAAGAAAATGATTGATAATCGCGCACTGTTTAAAATCGGTGGCCTTGGACTTGTGTTGAAAAAAGGGAAATTGAATATCTTTACCAAATAAAAAGAAGCAGAGGCGAAAACCTCTGCTTCTTTAGCAACTGTGACAATTTCTTGACGTTGCTTGCTACAATCTGATGATCATAATACAATATGATCAGTAATAGAGGAAAAAGAAGGAGATACGTAATGATTCAATTAATTATTTCCATGTTATTATTTTTCGTGTTATTTTTCGGCATTAGTTTCATATTAAATATGATTTTAAAACAAACATGGTTGATGGTTATTGTTTTCCCCATCATCGTTGTGTTGATTGTTGATCCGTTTCCATTTTTCAACTACTTCACGCAACCTCTTCAATCATTTCAGACGGTAGGCCATGAGTTACTTGCTTTAGGTGTGCAAGATGTGTTTATCCTCGGTGCCGGTTTTGTTGGAACGATTGCTGCTGGCTTTGTCATTCGCTTTCTACGAAAAAGTGGCTATCAAATGTTTTAAGGTATAAAATATCGCTAGATTGGAAAGGATGACACCAAGAAAGGTGTGATCCTTTATGTTTATTTTGAAATGGATAAGAAGATGTGTATTCACGATTCTTTTCTGTTCGGCCGTTTTATCAACGTACACTTTCTTGTCAAATATCAGTGTGATGGAGGCCATGAATAATATCTATCAAGAAGAGCCAACTCAAATACTCACTCATCGTGATTATACTGTCGAACGAATGGAAAAGAAGCAGATAAAACACGTTGATGCGCCTCAAATCTACATTTCTAGCGAGCAAGTCGAACAGCCGGAAGGTTTAGAAGATACGCTCGATTTAGATCAGTATCGGACGAAAGAAGTGATTGCAACTGGATATACAGCTGGCGTTGAGTCAACGGGAAAGAGTCCCGATCATCCAGCTTACGGCATTACGTATTCTGGTGTAAAAGTAACAAGAGATTTATATTCTACGATTGCTGCAGACTTAACAGTGTTTCCGCTCGGAACAATTTTGTATATTCCTGATTATGGATTCGGGGTAGTCGCTGATAAAGGCGGAGCGATCAATGGGAACAAAATCGATTTATATTACCCTACCGTAGAACAAGTATATGATCAATGGGGGAAGAAACAAGTAGAAGTGTATGTGATCGAATACGGCGATGGAAAACTGACAGAACAAGTGTTAACCGATTTAAATAACACTGAAGCGTTACAAGTCTTCCGTTCAGAATATAAAGCTGAATAAACGATAAAAGAGGCTGGGACAAAACTAAATAACAAGAGCAAGAATCCGAACAATTTGACATTAAGCCGTAGGCAAAATACTTCGCTTTCCGCGGGCACGGCTTCAGCTAACTGTGTGAAGATGGACTCTTCACACAGTGGATCTTCAACTCGTGCGTTCCCGCAGGAGTCTCCGTATTTTGCCTAAGCGGTAT
>NZ_APML01000014.1 GCF_000359605.1 Gracilibacillus halophilus YIM-C55.5 | reverse complement strand
TCAGTTTTCAAAGATCAATAGTCATCGAAAAAATGTCTTCTGTTTTCGCGACGACATATAATATATCATGGTTCTAATGATGTGTCAACAAAACATTTGAATTTTTTAATGATTCATGTTGCTTTCGTTGACCCCTTAACGAGTCACAAGGAGTAATATAACACATTCCTATACATAGTACAAGGGTCGATTATTTATTTTTCATTATTTTTTAATGATTGTATTATTTCGTTTACAAGCATGGTCGAACACTAAGATAAAAAATGCCAAGGCAGAATAAAATGTTGATTGCCTTAGCGACATTTTATTCTGTCATTACCTTTTGCGGAATATACTTTTTTACTTCTTCATCGTTTGCCACTCTGGTTAATAATTGAAACAATCGTTTATATCGAATTTGCATGGAGTGCTTTAATCCTTGATCAATTCGACTATCTTCCAAATCTAATAGCAACTCCTCTAACTCCCTTTTGATTACATATTCTAATTCGGCTTGTTCATTATCATTAATTAGTAAACCTAACATGAAAATATTTCACTCCCATAATTACGATATGTCCTATCCTTCATTTGAAGTTATTACATATATTCCTGAATATACGCAAAAATAAACATGATTAGACAACATATTTAACAGACAGGCTTCATAGAATAAAACAAGCCTTGTCATATAGGAGGGAGAAAAGTGGACCAAAGCTATACATTTGATATACACAAACGTAAAAAATGGATGCTGATCTTACCTGCCGCTTTATTTGTCGCTTTCTTTTTATTTTTAGAATCACAATATTCATTCACTGTTTTTTCAGATCAATCAGCACCGAAAGCATTAAGTTCGGGCAATAGCGAACAGTCATCCGTTGCCCTTACTTTTAATATCAGTTGGGGAGAAGAACAGTTAGAACCGATTTTGGACTTATTGTCAGAAAACGGTACGACGGCAACGTTTTTTATAAGTGGAGAATGGGCAGAGCTCCATCCAGATTTAATGGAAGATATTGAAGCAGGCGGACACGAAATCGGCATGCTTGGTTATCAATACAAATCTTACTTAGAAATGGATAAAGATGCGATTCAAAAAGATATCTTGAAAGCAAAAGATACCTTTACTAAATTAGGATATGAAAATACGTACTTATTCCGAGCACCAAATGGTCATTTAAATGAAGAAATTATATCCATGGTAGAAAACCAAGGACTAAAAATGATTCAGTGGAGTGTAAATCCAAATGATTGGAAAAATCCTGGAACGGATAAAATCGTTGACCACGTTCTGTCAGAAACAAATAATGGCGACATCATTCTCATGCACGCTTCTGATTCCGTGAAACAAACCGAAGATGCATTATCTGAAATTATTCCGCAGTTTAAAAACCAACAATTACAACTAACGACGATATCGGAATTAATTACAGGAGCCGAGAGTGAACAAGACGAATTAGAATCAAATCGAAACGAAAAAGAGCAGTCATAGATCGATGCTATGACTGCTCTTTCATTTCCCTTTCTCGTTTTGATTGGTCAGTGAGACGATGCAAAATTAATAATTGATACGTGTTACAAATCACTAACGGCACAATCATTAACCATGCATAATCACCACCACTCGTTCTTAAGCCAGGCACCCATTCAATCGCGGTAATCACAACCATAAAGAACAACGCTGGGATAAATGCTTTTCGATTCGTTTCTTTCGCCTTGATTCCAGCAACAATCCAACTATAAACCAATAAAAGCACAGCTACGAGTATGTATGTAAGTAATGATCCACCTTCTGCTTGGAAGCGAAAATAAACTAAATCAAATAAAGCAAATGCAATTAAGCCAATTTGTACAATAGGCCAATATCGTCTAAAAACGCCTAATGCAAATTGATTCACGGTTAAATATGCGAAAAATCCCATCTGACTAATTAAACTAAAAACAAAACCTAATGCTAAAAAGAATATGAAAAGCCCTAATATTTCAAACCAATCGATTGGGTTCATAAATTCTATGTACGCACCTGTTTTCACAAAAAAACTGGCAATTAACGTTGAAATTCCCCCTATAGCTAATGTAGAGAAAAACAACCGAACGACATTACGACTATTCAAAATGGTTCCTCCTAAACGATCTCGAATTTCTTTTACTCCATTTTATCATGAAGTTTCATTTTTTTCTGCTTGAATACATATAATTTTTCTTTGACTCCATATTATAAATACACACCATTTTCTTTGGAAAGGTAGCGGTGCGTATGAATCGAACAAAACATTTTCTTATAATCACCATATTATTGCTTGTTCTCGCCGGTTGTGGCGGTGATCAAAATAGTAATGCTGCACAAAACAACAATGATTATGAAGGCACCAAAAAAATGGTCGCCGATATTCTCAAAACCGATGACGGAAAAAAAGCCATTACAGAAGTATTAACGAGCGATGATATGCAACAGACGTATGTATTAGATTCAAAAGCGATGGAAGAAGCTGTAACAAAAGCCTTATCTTCAGATAAAGGGAAAAAATTTTGGGAGAAGTTATTCAAAGATCCAAAATTTGTAGAATCTTTTGCCACTTCTTTGCAAGATCAGCATAAAAAAGTGATGCAAGGATTAATGAGTGATCCGAAGTTCCAAAAGAAACTGATGGAAATATTAAAGAATCCAGAAATGGAAGAACAAACGTTGAAAGTGTTACAAGGACAACAGTTTCGTTCCCATTTACAAAAGTTAGTAGAAGAAACTATGTCGTCTCCCATGTTCCAATCAAAAATATCTGATATCATTTTGAACGCCGCCAAAGAAATGCAGTCACAACAAGGCGGACAATCCGGGCAAAGTGGACAAAATGGACAACAAGGTGGACAAAGTGGGCAAGGCGGACAGGGTGGTGGCTCTGGATCTGGCGGTGGCGGAGGTTAAATAACACTCCGCTAATGCCAACTATATTACGAGCCTTACCTTCTACATTCAGTACCACAAACGAAAATCCAAACGTTACCTGTATATATCAGATAACGTTTGGATTTTTTGCTATCGTTTGCCTCATTTTTCACCGTATTCTTCAATGATTTTTTCAGCAATTTTCTGATATTCTTTTCCGTTTGGATGATTCTCTTGATAAACAGATGGAGCAAATACATCTTCTTCATCATACGGCTGTTGTAGTGACATTCGGCCGATCACTTCAGTATTCAAGACATCTGCTAGCTTGTCACCACCACCTTTACCGAAGACATACTCCTTCTCACCAGTCACTTTGCTTTCAAAGAATGACATATTTTCGATGACACCTAAAATATCGTGATCTGTATCTATTGCCATTTGGCCAGCTCTTACAGCTACAAATGCTGCAGACGGATGAGGAGTCGTAACAATCAATTCCTTGGATGAAGGCAACATGTTATGCACATCTAACGCTACATCGCCCGTTCCTGGCGGTAAGTCTAATAACAAGTAATCCAAGTCGTCCCATATCACTTCTTTGAAAAAACTGTTCAACATTTTACCCAATCTTGGTCCACGCCAAATAACGGGAGAATTGTCTTCCACAAAGAAACCCATTGACATCATCTGTACACCGAACCGCTTCACTGGAATTATTTTATTGCCTCTTAACTTCGGTCTTTCTTCGACACCCATCATATCAGGCACACTAAACCCGTAGATATCCGCATCAATAATTCCGACTTTTTTACCGAGACGAGCAAGAGCAACCGCCGTATTTACGGTAACTGTTGATTTCCCAACACCGCCTTTACCACTGGCTATTGCTAAAAATTTGGTTTTCGAGTCTTCACTCAGAAGGGACGGCTGTTCTTCCTTCGTTGGCTGAAATTTCTTAATCACATCTTCAGACAACTGTGAAAAACGCAGCCCAACCGTAGCTGCACCAAGTTCTTTCAATCCATTAACCACTTCTTGTTGAAGCTGCATTTGTTCCGCCGTATTGGTTTTAGCAATGGCGAGTTTCACACTGACATGGTTTTTCTCTTCTTTGATCAAGATTTCTTCAATACCACCAGTTTCTTTAAACGTTTTATGTAAAAACGGATCTTTCATTTTCTCTAATAATTCGGTTACATGTTGTTCCGTAAGCAAACCAGTCACCTCAATTCAAGCTTTATCTGTTAGCCACCAGTATAACACAAGAACGAGCTTCCTTCAGTGAAAGATGCTCGTTCTTATAAATATATTCATGCACTTATTCTGTACTTGCTTCAGAAACATATTTGATAATCCCTTCATAAATACTGGCAGCCATTTTCCGTTGATACTCTTCTGTCACTAAGTGACTGCGTTCTTCTTCATTAGACAGAAAACCGATTTCTACTAGCGCCCCTGGCGTCTCGGCATATTTTAAAATAAAAATATTTTGAAGTGCCATTGGCTCTCTCTCCGTGTTATTTAAATTCCGTATAATCTCTGATTGAATGGCTTTTGCTAGTTGTTCGTTATCTTCTTTTCCCGGATGATAAAAGGTTTGCGCTCCTCGCCATTTTTTATCAGGTAATGCATTTAAATGAACACTTAAAAATAAATCGGCTTGCTTGTCTCGAATAAAATCAACTCTTCGCTGAATATCCTCTGTTTTTCTGCGTGAGTACCCTTTCGTATCTTGATCAGCTAAGTCATAATCACCGTCTCTTGTTAAATATACCGTTGCTCCTGACTGTTGCAAATAATCTCTTAGCATCTGTGATACCTGTAAGGCGATCATTTTTTCTGTAGTGTCATCTGCACCGACTGCCCCACCATCAACGCCGCCGTGACCTGGATCTAAGACAATTGTTTTCCCAGCTAGTGGTAACGACCAAGTTTGCCAAGAGTCAGATGTCTTCTGCATCGGATACTGCAATAAAAGAATTAAAATAAACAATCCAATTAACCATAGCGCTACTTTCCATATCTTTGACATACCGCTTTCCCCCTATAGTTCTCCTGTAAACACTATATGGGACAAGCAACAGGGTTATGCCAAATACGCAATCTTTACATGTGTTCTCTTTTTACACCTAATAATTGTAGCGAAACCAGAACCAACAGTATGGTCAACGCCATGACATCTGTCAGCAAATGATTTTGAATGAATAATAAAGCTGCTAGTAACGCCAATAATCGTTCATACCAATGATATGTGCGTAATAACCAATTTTGAATAAATGAAGCAAAAGCGATCATTCCAATCGTGGCGGTAATAATCGCCCAAACAACCTGGTACCAACTAACATCCGTTATCAATAATATCGTAGGATTTAATGTAAACACGAACGGTAATAAGAGTGCAGCGGAATCATATTTAAAGCCTTGAACACCAGTACGAACAGGACCTGCTTTAGCAATTCCGGCTGTCGCATAGGCTGGCAAATTAATCGGTGGTGTATCATCGGCTAACACACCGTAATACAACACAAATAAATGAGCAACGATAACATGTACCCCCATGTCAGTTAAGACAGGTGCTACGATCGCAGCCAATACAACATAAGTCGCCGTCGTCGGTAAACCTAGCCCCAATAACAAACAAGCAAATACAGTTAAAATCAAAGCAAAATATAATTGTGTATTACTCGTTACGAGAAATGCAGGTAGTGCGTTCGTTAATGTTTCTGAAAAATCAATCACAATCCGAGTAAACTTCGTCGATAATCCCGATGTTGTAATCACACCGATTAAAATCCCTGCCGTAGAACAAGCAACGATAATCGACAATGCATTCCGAGCTGCTGTCTCAAATCCGGATATGCCTTGTTTCCAATCAAAACGAACGGGTGCTGCTTTCACGTTGAATTTCTTTTGCGATATCGCAAACAACCAAGCAATCGCCAAAGCTATCCAAGTGACAACACTAATGGCAGGTTTCCATCGAATCATTTCCTCACTAAAGAAGTTGATGTCCAAAAGGTTATTGAGCTGGTAAACACCTTGGTTAACGAATGGGATCACATATTGAAGGAAATATACCAGTATCCCTATGGCCACTGCATACATAAAAGCTCTCAGCAAATTTTCCTTAAATCGATGGACAAATACTGCTAATACGAGTAGCATAACAATCGAGAAAAAAGCTGAATTATTGACAGAAACACGCATGACGACAAGGAAATATAATAAAACCAAGATTGGGAGTAATAAATACCCTTGCTGTATCAATAGTTTTCTTCCCGATACTAACTCATTTTTATTGATCCCTACAATACCGTTCTTTGATGCCTCAAAGTGGACCATAAACAATATGCCGACATAAGCTAATATGGCAGGAATTAAGGCGCTTTGGATAATTTGATAATAGCAACGCCCGTAAACTCCACCATAATAAACGCCGCCGCTCCCATGATGGGTGGTAAAAACTGACCACTCGAAGATGCCGCTACTTCCACACCACCCGCTACATGCGGTTTAAAACCTACTTTTTTCATCAGTGGAATGGTGAATGTACCAGTCGTCACAGCATTGGCTGTTGAACTGCCAGAAATACTCCCCATCATTCCGCTTGAAACCACACTCGCTTTGGCCGGGCCGCCTTTATACCTTCCAAACAGTCGTAGCGCCAAATCAATGAACATTTTCCCGGCTCCCGTTGATTCTAGAATGGCGCCAAATAAAATAAAGATAAAGACAAATTGCGCAGATGCATACACTGGTGTACCAAATATACCATTGTTTCGGTATGTAATTTCATAGACAAATCGTTCGAAGTCACCACGTGTATGATGAAATTGACCAGGCATCCACTCTCCTAAGAAAAAATAAGCGATAAAGATGAGCGCAATAATCACTAAAGGTTTCCCGACCACGCGCCGTGTTGCCTCTAATACTAGCACAATGAACGAAAGACCGACGAATAAATCCATATCTGTGGGCTGGCCAGACATAATTGATGATGCATCTTGTCGTTGAATGATATACGTACCGATAACGAGTGAACATACAGATAACAATAGATCATACCAAGGAATTCGTGTTTGTTGTAATCCTTTTTTTATCGGAAAAATGAGAAATACCAATATCAAACCGAGCATGACATGAAGAATCAAAAACGTTTTCGAACCAATGCCCGGCAAACCAAAGCCAGCTACATAAAGATGAAAACACGACAATATGAGACTGACGGTTAAAACAGGTAGTTTCCAATACTGACGTAACTTTCGATCACTTCCTTCCAGTTCTTGCATCATATCTTTTTGCTGCTCATCCATTATCACACCTCTTTTCATTCCGATTCGTTAAAAAAGTTGTCGATACCAAGGAATGGGGTCAACGGTAATTTCGATGACTTTCTTTACAAAAGGGGCTTTTGATAACGTAAGCGTTTCCCTTTTATAAGAAAATGTATGGCGATATAAATCTGATGGCTGTATACGTAATATATTACTGTGTATTGGACGATTTAAATTCATCAATTTATAATAACCGTCCTCCATTTCGACTTCACCCTTGCGTTGATAAGGTAGACCAGCTCCGAACGATTTCGTCCAACTTTCCATTGTGACAATGTGGCCACTTTCTGTATATTCAAACACTTCCTTCACAGGAGACTTCTCGACGGAATGAATATACTGATGTGAGAAGCTCTCACCTGCACGAATCGCGTTTTGCCATAAGATGTCACCAGACTCCCGCTCCTTAATTAATAGACGCGCATCCGGGCTTGACCACCATAACCCTACAAGCACCGCACCAATTATTAAGAAAATCAACCATAATTTTTTGTGAAAAAGAGCATCGCTTCCAAGCCATGCCCTTCTTTCCTCTTTATGAATGTTATTGTTCGTCATAGAATTTTTTTGCTCCTGGATGCAACTCAATCGACATTCCGTCTTGCGCTGTGTCAATCGTTAAGTCTGCTCCGCGTTCATGCGCGTTTTCCATCGCATCCAAGTTGTCAAAAATCGATTTTACTAGCTCATAAACTTGATCCTCTGGAAGATCATCCCGTACGGCTAGCATCGCTTGGGGAGCAATGGTCGTTGCTGTTGCATCAAAATTCTCATACGTATTTTCATCAAGTTCGACTTTCGTATAATACGGATATTCTTCAGTTAATTGATCAATCTTATCATCATTGATACTTACAATACCTATATCCGTCGTCGCTGCCAACTCTTGAATACTACCTGTTGGTGTACCTGCTGTTACAAAAGCAGCATCAATATTGCCATCTTGTAAGTTTGTTGATGCGTCACCAAAGCCCATTCTCTCAGCACTAATGTCGTCATAAGTAATATCATGCGCGTTTAAGATTTGTTTGGCATTCGCTTCTGTACCAGACCCTATATCACCGACCGCTACTCGTTTCCCTTCTAAATCCTCGACCGTTTCAATCCCGCTATCCGCTGACGTCACAATCTGAATCGTTTCTGGATAAATCGTAAACACACCGCTAAACCCGTCCACAACTTCGCTAAACATTTCTGAACCTTCATGTGCATAATAAGCAATATCATTTTGAAGCAATGCGAATTCAGCTGCATCATCGTGTAATTCATTGGCATTTACGACAGATGCACCGCTTGAAATTCCCGTCGCACTTACACCGTCGACATGTTCATCCATAATATCAGCCATCGCTACTCCTAGCGGAAAATAGACACCCGCTTCGCCACCAGTAAGCACGACGACATCTTCTGACCAGTTTTCTGTCTGAGCCTCTTCATTATTTTCACTTTCTTCGCTACCTTCTTCACTAGTTTCATTATTTTCTTCTGTTGATTCTTCCCCTTCATCTGTTGTGTTATCGGCATTACTACATGCTGCTAGAAACAGACCAAAGATAAGTATCAGCAAAAACATAAGACTTCGCTTTTTCACATCTAAAACCCCCTTATTAGGTTTTATGCTTGCACGTCCTACGTTTATGCTAAAAATTTTTCAAAAAAAGAAGGCATTCCCGGTCATTCACCAATGAATTTATTGAGTATCTCCTCATGCTAACGATTACTGGGAAATCCTTGGTGAATCCATCGACGATTTCCCGGTAAAGAGCACATCCCCTCAGTTTTTTATGCAAACCATGGCCTTCCAGTCGTCTGTTTGACGCAAAAATTCATTTATCATGCAAACAGCTACCACTGAACGCGCTATTTGACTCATAAATCCATTTTCGATGCAAACAGCTACTTGCAACGCTTCCGTTTGACGCAAAAAATAATGATCCCAAAAAAGACACCTCATACCTATCGAATGGTTGAGGTGTCGATCAAAATCCTTTTTTAAAAGCCGTATTTCTCATCTTCTGCTTGTCGCATATGTTGGTAAGTTTCTGCTAAAACCATGGTCTCTTCTACAAGTCGTTCGATTCGGAAAAACACATCATCATTGACGATTTCTTTCCGATAAAAATCTTGTTCTTCGATAAATACATAGTTTTGTAACACTTGCGCTTTCATATAGCCAAGTATCGGCTTTAACTGTTGCTCAGCGATTAAGTAATGTTTGGCTGAACCTGCTGTTACAACCATACTGACCACTTTGTCACGGAAAGCATCCACGGGAAGTAAATCGAATAGATTTTTCAGTGTACCAGGAATCGACGCTTGGAATATTGGGGTACCAATGATTAATGCGTCAGCTTCCATCATCGTTTCCGTCACATATTTTGTATCACCTGGATAGTCTAAATAATTGCGCCCGTCACTAAACTGAATCTCATACTCCGCTAAGTCAATCAGTGTGACGTCCGCATCTGGATAGCGCTCTTGTAATGTTTGGATTGTTTGACTCATTGCCGTTTTAGTTTTTGAACCGACAATGGAACCAGATATTCCGACAATCTTCATGCTTCATTCCTCCTTACTTCTCTGCCGTATATTTCTTTATTGCTGGTAGGACCTCTGTAGCGATTTGTTCGATATTTCGACGAAGTTGGCTGAACGGGACACCACCAAAATCCATTTGTGCAATATAACGCTGGTGACCAAACATTTCATGCTGATATAACATTTTTTCGATAATCTCTTGTGGACTGCCAATATTCATGACATTGCGGCGATCGGCCCCTTGTGCAAAGTTCGATTTTGGAAATCCTCGTCCGTTTGTTTTCTTCATACCTTCATTAATATAGGAATACATTTCTTTCTGTGCTTGTTGAGTCGTCTCAGCAAGATGGAAAAAGCCGGCTGTTGCGACAGGAAATTCAGCTGGATCGTACCCCGCTTCAACAAGTGCTTCACGATAAGCATCCACAGTGCGCTGAAAAATAGACACAGGCCCTCCTAATGTCGCTAAGAAAATGGGCACCCCGCTATAACCTGCTTTCACCGCACTAGAAGGATGACCACCAACCGCGCGCCAAATCGGTAATGAACCATGATACGGCCGCGGCAACACACGGGCATTACGTAAAGCAGGTCGATACTGCCCATTCCAGTTCACGACTTCGTTTTGATTAATTTGCAGTAATAGATCAAATTTTTCTTCATATAATTCTTCATAATCATGCAAATTATAACCTAACAAGTCAAAATTACCAACTCTTGATGCCCGGCCAGCAATCACTTCCGTGCGGCCTTTCGAAATTAAATCAACTGTGGCAAAATCTTCATACACACGAACCGGGTCTAAAGTGCTAATGATCGTTGAAGAACTAGCTATTTTTATTTTTTCGGTGGCTTGAGCGATCGCCGATAAAACAACCGAATGCGCTTGGGTCGTAAAATAATCCTGATGACTTTCACCGACACTGAAAAAATCAATGCCAGCTTCATCTGCGAGCTTAGCTAACTCCACGATTTCTTCTAAACGTTGTGAAGCAGGAATGCGCTCACCTGTTTCTGGATTTGCTAAATGATCACCTAATGTATATATCCCAAATTCCATCCCTTGTTTCGGATTGATACGGTATTGTTCCATGATGTTTCACGCCTTTCTCTGACAAAATCCATTCTCTATGTTATTATGAACCAAATAGCATAAAATGGGAAGTACGCACTTTTACGAAATATAGTATCCTAAAAGATACTGTAAAGGAGAGATCGATATGAAGTTTGATCCAGATGCATGCCGTGTGGAGGATGCATTGAGCATATTAGTCGGAAAATGGAAACCGATTATACTCCTTCATCTCTTAAACGAAGGTACACAACGTTTTAACCACCTCAAGAAGAAAATGCCCGGCATTACACAGAAGATGCTAACAAAGCAGTTACGTGAATTGGAAGACGAGGATATTGTAGAACGTGTCGTATATCCACAAGTACCACCAAAAGTTGAATATTCGCTGACGAATTACGGCAAAAGCTTCAGCCGATTTTAGAGGCCATGCATGAATGGGGAACCCAGCACACATTACGCAAACAAAAACAACAACACGAAACTGAAGCTACCTAATGAGAATGGGGGAAGAAACCATTATGAATGGCTTCTTCCCCCAACGTCATCGCTATTTTAATAAATTCAGTGATTCTTTAATAAATGCAGGGATATCATCAGGTTGTCGACTCGTCACCAGTTGATTTTGACAGACAACGACTTCTTCATCTTTTACATGTCCGGCTGCATATTCTAAGTCTACCTGAATCGACTGATACCCTGTCACATCTCGTCCTTCTAGCGCTTTTGCTGTAATTAACAGCTGCGGTCCATGACAAATCGCAAAGACCGGTTTTTTCGCATCCATGAAGGCTTTCGCAAATTTTACGAACCGTTCATCTCCGCGCAAAATATCTGGGGAGAATCCACCTGGAATGAGCAGTGCATCAAAATCATCAGGAGATACATCATCAATACCTTCGTCAATTTTTATGGTCATGCCTTGCTTACCTTTAATGGACTTCCCACTTTCCTCGTCAATCGTGACCACCTCATGACCTTCTCGCTTAAAGTCGTTAGCTGGTGCTGTATATTCAACATCCTCCACATAATCCGTTAGTACGGTAGCGATTTTTGCCATCATATTCACTCCTTGATTTGATTGTCATTTTAGTTTCTTCTATATTCTGATTTTTACCACATAAAAATCTATTGTAAACCATATCAATAGGACGGCTTCTCTTTCAACTCATGTGCATGAATATGGTATGATAAAAGGGAAGTACATCATTAGAAAGTAGGGTTTACATATGACAACACAAACAAAAGCACCATTTCGCGCTGATCATGTCGGCAGTTTATTACGATCTGACCGCGTGAAAGAAGCGAGAGCACAATTTCAAAATAGCGAAATCTCTGCAACTCGTTTGCGAGAAATTGAAGATGAAGAAATTCGTCGCATTGTCCAAAAGCAAAAAGACATCGGGCTGTCAGCTGTAACCGATGGAGAATTTCGTCGTGGCTGGTGGCATTTCGATTTCTTAGAAAACTTAGATGGTGTTGAAGGATACATGGGCGGTTCCGGTATCCAATTTCAACAGCAGCAAACAAAAGCACGATCCATTAAAGTAACCGGTCGATTGGATTTTTCCAATCATCCAATGGTAAAGGATTTTACGTACCTACATCAATTAGCAGGTGATCACACAGCAAAAATGACGATTCCTAGTCCGAGCATGTTACATTTTCGCGGAGAAATTGATGAAAGTGTCTATCCTGATCAAGAATCCTTTTTCCATGACTTAGCCCAAACGTATAAAAAAGCCATTCAAGCATTTTACGAAGCCGGTTGTCGCTATTTACAATTTGACGATACTGCATGGGCTTACTTCTGCTCCGATGAACAAAAAGAGCAGCTTCGTGCCAAAGGATATGATGTGCAGCAATTAATGGATGTATACGCCAAGACGATTAACGAAGCGATTGCTGATCGTCCAGATGATATGAGTATAACGATGCACATATGTCGCGGTAACTTCCGCTCCACTTGGATTGCTTCAGGCGGATATGAACCAGTAGCGGACATTCTTTTCGAACGATTAAATATCGATGGCTTCTTCCTTGAATACGACAGTGATCGTGCAGGTGGATTTGAGCCGCTTCGTTTCGTAAACCGCAAGGACTTGCAAATTGTGCTTGGTCTCATTACATCGAAACACGGCGAATTAGAAAAAGTAGATGATATTAAACGTCGAATTGATGAGGCTTCTCAATTTGTGCCGATCGAACAGTTAAGCATCAGTCCACAATGCGGCTTTGCCTCTACAGAAGAAGGTAACCTCTTAACGGAAGATGAACAATGGAAAAAGCTCGAACACGTCGTCAACATCGCCAACGACGTATGGAAATAAAGCATTGAAGAGGTAAGGATAAAGAAACCCGCCATGCTCCAGTTAGCATGACGGGTTTTTCGTTTTATTCATCAAAAATGTTCGCGCCGTTTGTAGCAATGACATCTTGGTACCAATAGAACGACTTCTTACGACTACGTTCAAAGCTTCCGCTACCATCATCTTGTTTATCCACATAGATAAAGCCATAACGTTTCGACATTTGACCCGTTGAGGCACTGACTAAGTCAATACAGCCCCAAGCAGTATATCCCATTAAGTCAACACCATCTTTAATCGCCTCACCCATCGCTTCAATATGCTCACGTAAGTAATTGATGCGGTAATCATCTTGAATCGGACCGTCTACATCGACATTATCTTTCGCTCCTAGTCCGTTTTCCACAACAAATAATGGCAAACGATAGCGATCATACAATTGATTCAAGGCAACTTGCAAACCAGTTGGGTCAATCTCCCATCCCCATTCACTCGCTTTCAAGTATGGGTTTTTCACACCAGACATAATGTTACCTTCTGCTTTTTCTTCATTGGTCTTCTCTTTTCTCTCTGTACGAGACATGTAATAGCTAAAGCCAATATAGTCAACTGTATGCTCTTTGATTAACGCTAGGTCGCCATCTTTTATGTCGAGTTCAATGTTGTTTTCCTTGAAATAACGATTGATAAACGCTGGATATTCCCCGCGCACCTGTACATCCGCACAGAAATAGTTAAACAATTGCTCTTCTTTCAGCGCATGAAGCACATTTTCTGGATTGGAATCATACGGATAAACCGGTGCATAAATAATCATACAGCCAATTTGCGCATCTGGAATAATTTCATGACAAGCTTTTACCGCTAAGCTACTAGCCACAAATTGATGGTGAAATGCTTGGAATGTCGGTGTATACTTATCCTCTTCATTTTGAATCGAGAAACCTAATCCCATAATCGGCATCATTAAACCACTGTTAATTTCATTAAACGTCATCCAATATTTCACTTTATCTTTATAACGTTCAAAAATGGCGTTCACATATCGTTCAAAGAATGTCACAACGTCACGACTTCTCCAGCCACCATAGTTTTTCACTAAGTTTAATGGCATTTCATAGTGAGAGATTGTAACGACAGGTTCAATATTATGTTTGTGTAATTCGTCAAACACACGGTCATAAAACGCGAGTCCTTCTTCGTTTGGTTCTTCTTCATCGCCATTTGGGAAAATTCTTGTCCAAGCAATCGATAGACGGAATACTTTAAAACCCATTTCAGCAAATAGGGCAATGTCTTCTTTATAGCGATGATAAAAGTCAATCGCATCATGGTTCGGATACGTATATTTTTCTCGGTCGATTTCAAAGTCAAAGCCTGGTTCACTTAAAACCGATAAACGTTCTGTTCCACCTGGTAACACATCTGCAATATTTAATCCTTTATTTCCTTCGCCAAAACCACCTTCAATTTGGTTCGCTGCGGTGGCGCCACCCCAAAGAAAGTCTTTTGGAAATGGTGTATATTGTTTCGTCATGATTTGACCTCCTATCATTTCTACTTACCTTTCATTATAAAGTTTTCGAAATCTTCAAGTAAATCATATACATGGATTCGGTAGCGAGTAACACAGATCGTGACTTGTTTCGTATGTGAAACGCTATGTAACATACAGGACATTATGCTAAGATAAGTGTAGTACATATCCAAAGAAAGGATTCTACCGACATGTTCACACATGAAATGATTGCTTCTTTTAACGAACTGGAAACATCGTTATATAATTATATTTCCCAAAATAGTGAAAAAGTTGCTTATATGCGTATACGTGAGTTAGCTGATCATACACACGTCTCCACTGCAACTATCTTACGGTTCTGTCGTAAAGTCGGTTGTGAAGGGTTTTCCGAATTTAAGATCAAGCTAAAAATGAGCCTAGAAGAACAGAAGAAAACAGTCATTAAAAGTCCACAGCATTCCATTACCGAGTTTTTTGAGCGAACCTTGAAAGGAGATTTGGAACAAACGATGGATGAAGCAGCCGCTGTGATTTCCAAGGCGGATAGTGTCATCTTTATTGGGATTGGTAGCTCTGGCATTCTCGCCGAGTACGGGGCAAGATATTTCTCTAGTATTGGCAAGTTTTCATTATATATAAAAGACCCTCATTTTCCGATTCATGCAAACTTCCGCGAAAATAGTGTCACGATCGTATTGTCCGTTTCAGGCGAAAATCCCTTTACTGTTACGCAACTTAACCAATTAAAACAAGAAGGTAGCACAGTGATCAGTATTACCAACAATAAATTATCAACGATCGCAAAAATCTCAGACCTTAACTTGTCCTATTATGTCACTGAGGAATGGTACCAAGATGCCAATATTACCACCCAAGTGCCTGTCGTTTATATACTCGAATCTGTCGCACGAAAAATT
The DNA here is from genome assembly GCF_000359605.1 of Gracilibacillus halophilus YIM-C55.5. GTDB lineage: Bacteria > Bacillota > Bacilli > Bacillales > Amphibacillaceae > Gracilibacillus > Gracilibacillus halophilus. Next base: position 23,986 of record NZ_APML01000014.1, on the reverse strand, counting down.
TCATCAAATCATTAGGCATTTTACCAAGATGCTAAAGCCTGGCCTCTGAATCGAGAGCCAGGCTTTGGGTTCTTATGATACATGTGTATTGGCTTGGTTTAATTTCTCGATCATGTCATCTAACATTTGATTCGTAAAGGCACCCATACTGAAGTTTACCATAGCACGGAGCGGAAGGTTTTCAAGCATAGCTTCCATCATTCCATCTTGTTGATCACTTGATGCCATATCACCAAAAGGACTATTTTCCATAAGTAATTCTTTCGCGATGGGTGCTAGTGTACGATCACGTAACAAATCGCCAACAAGTGTATTACGATGTACGATTAATGGAATCGATGCTGTACTATTTACGCGAATCGTTTCCTCTAACACCATTTCTGCTGACGATTTACCAATCATTATGGTAAAATCACCAGTTTCCACATGCCAATCTGAAAGGCCTACATGATAGTATGCAAATGCCCTTTTAGTTAATGAAAAGGTGACGAGCTTCTCTTCACCTGGCTCTACATACACTTTCTCAAACCCTTTTAATTCTTTATTTGGACGATTGATCGTACTTTCTTCATCTCGGACATAAAGCTGAACAACTTCCTTTCCTGCCCTATTTCCCGTATTTTTGACACGCACAGAAACATCCACTACTTCTTGATCCGTCACTTCTTTCTTATTTACTTGTAAATCACTATATGAAAATTGTGTATAGCTGAGACCAAATCCAAACGGAAATAGTGGTTGAATATTCTTGGTATCATAGTAGCGATAGCCAACAAATACACCTTCTCGATATTGCACGGTATCTGCTTCACCTGGGAAATCTAAGTATGACGGGTTGTCACTTAATGTCATTGGAAATGTTTCGGCTAATCGCCCACTTGGATTCACTTGTCCAAAAAGTACATCGCTAATCGCCCCGCCAAACGCTTGTCCACCTAAGTAACTTTCAATAACACCCTTTACTTGATCGAGCCATGGCATTTCAATCGGTGCGCCATTGCTTAATACAACAACTGTATTCGGCTGGACTGCGGCAACCGCTTCGATTAATTGACGGTGGTTCTCTGGAATTTGTAAGTGCTCACGATCATACCCTTCTGATTCAAAATGATCAGGTAAGCCAGCAAAAACCACAGCTGTTTCAGCATTCTTAGCAGCATCCTGTGCTTGTTTTATTTTCTCATCATCAACTTCGTCTTTGTCTAAATCATATCCAGCCGTATATTGGATATTCGCACCATAGGCCTTCATTTCCTCAATGGCGCTATCTATTTTCGTCGGATGAATATGTGAACTCCCACCACCTTGAATTCGTGCGTCTCAGCAAATGCGCCAATGACACTGATTGGTGACGACGTTGATAATGGTAAAACTTGATCTTGATTCTTGAGTAACACCATACTATCAGCGGCTACTTGTCTAGCGAACTTGTGATGTGCGTCTTGATCATAAGTTGCGTTTTCTTGGTTTTGTTGTATGGACTGATCAATCACTGTTAGAATCCGCTTCACTGCTGTGTTTAACGTTGCTTCTTGTAAATGGCCTTGATGGACCGCTTCAACAATCTTTTGATCATTTAACCCGTTATTTGCTGGCATTTCCAACTCAAGACCTGCTTTCAGACCATCTACTCGTTGATTCACTGCCCCCCAGTCAGAAACGACAAATCCTTCAAAGCCCCACTCATCACGCAATATCCCTGTTAATAATCGGTAACTTTCAGAAGCATATTCGCCGTTCACTTGATTGTAAGCACACATAACTGTCCATGGTTGTGCTTGTTTGACGGCATTTTCAAAGCTAGCTAAATAAATTTCTCTTAGTGTGCGTTCATCAATTTGTGCATCCACTGACATTCGCCGATGCTCTTGGTTGTTGGCTACAAAGTGTTTTAACGACGTACCAATACCTTTTGACTGAACGCCTTTGATATGATTGGTTGCTAATTGTGAAGATAAATATGGATCTTCAGAAAAATACTCAAAATTCCGACCACAAAGCGGAGATCGTTTGATATTAGCACCTGGCCCTAGTAACACAGCGACATCTTCTGCTTGTGCTTCTTCCCCCAATGCTTCACCGACTTGATGTAGTAATTCTTTATCCCATGTACTTGCTAAACCTGCTGCCGATGGAAAACAAATCGCAGGCACACTATCGTGAATTCCGAGATGATCAGCACCTTCTGCCTGCTTTCGTAATCCATGCGGTCCATCCGTAACCATGACAGATGGAATATCTAATCTCTCCATTCCTTTTAAATGCCAAAAATCTAATCCTGAACAAAGACTCGCTTTTTCTTCTACTGTCATACCTTCAATCATTTGTTCTATATCTTGTCTCACAAACATCCTCCTTTTCGCCATAATTGTAATCGATTTCATTATTGAAGTAGTTATTACTGATAAACCTTTAGATCACATGTATCAAAAAATTGATGGAAAAACGATTAATCATAATCAATACTCGAAACACCTCATGTATTCATTTTTACATGAATTCTAAAAATGCACAAATAATAAAAATCCACAGCCATCATTGGCTGAGGATTGTGTAACTGCGGTGAACGACGTGCTTTCCGCATACGTTTCCCATTCTGTCTTATCATGAAGGCGTAGATGCTTATACCTTAATACGGTCAATCAGATACGAAAAAGAGAAACGATTGAGATTTACTTGCCAAAAGATACGGAAGCTGTTTTACTCGCCTTTCGCTCGATCTTTCTATGTATACCACTTACTGGAGGTACCGTTTCAGCTCTTTCTAAAATTGTTCCCTCGTACCTGCATGGAGAATGATCACGGTATTTCCGTCGTCGTCTTCTTCTATCATGTACGCAAGCTCGTATGCTGTTTTGTTATGACGGATGTCATACCCATAGACCCCCTGCAAGGTCACCCGTCTTCGGTTCACCTGACTGATAGGGGTCTAGGCATATGCACTCAATTGCATTTTCATACTTATTTTTAAGCTGTTTATCTTTGATTTTCTTGAAAAACTGTTTGGCCGGATTCTGGACTCTCAGTTTCGATTTCTCCATGGCTATTCATCCTCTTCGAACAAATCCGACACAGATTCTACGTTCTCTGCGTTTTCATGAGCGTCCTTCATCCACGCTTCAACCGCAGGGCGGATATTGTTCTTCCTACGGTTGAATTCCTGGAGTAAATCTTCTCCTCCGTACCCTTCGTCGATAAGATCTTTGAGAATAAACTCTAAGAAGTCGTCATTGGTTTCTCGGACCGGGGTGATAACAATTTTATTTCCCTCAAGCTCTATATTGGCTTCGGTCTCCATTTCGAGATAATCGTAATATTCTTTCGGCACAGTGATCTGGCGTTTGTTGGAGATAGATATACGGCGCGATTTTTTTCTTGGTTCTTGGGCCATATCCCCATTCCTCCTTACCGTTGCTTTTATAGCCATCATTATGCCCCGCCCCCTTTAAAATATTCACGTTTTCCAAGAAACTAGTAAATTTACCTCTTTGTTTCTCGGATTCTTTGTCTTAATTATAATACGTACAGGATATGATACGCAAGTTTTCCTTATATGGAAATGGCGCATGCACGAGTACCTCCAAGGAAATTCAAGTATTCATAGCGAAAGGTGTTTATGGCAAGATAAAAGTACATAGTAATGTAGCGTAAAGATACACAACGCTGTACACAAAAAAATGGAGAAAGAAAAAAGGCTTGCCAGCCTCCAAATAATACCCTACTGTTATTGGTGTCTAATCAAAACAGTGGAGGTTGAAAGGAATGCTGACAATGCCTGAAATTAATTCTATCAAATGTTTAAGAAATGATAAATCATTATCTATGAATGAGATTGCAGATATTCATAAAATCAATTGGAGAACCGCTAAGAAATATGCTGATGGTGAACAGATACCTAAGGAAAAAAACGAAAAGAAGAAAGGGATGATGTATGAAGAAGAATGGGGAGACATAGTATCTGACTGGTTATTGGAGGATCAAAAGTTAAGAAAAAAATTACGTCGGACAAACAAGACATTATTTAAGGGATTGCGGGAAATGGGATTTCCGGTTCCTACAGAACGGTATGTCATTTCGTAAAGGAGTGGAGAGAAAGCCTGCTTGGTATTGACGTTGCCTTTTAGTAATTGTGCCTTTGCCGTTCCATGAACATCAATATATTTCCCGTCTTTCACTGCCTCCATCAGACCGAAGTCAAGTTGCGCTTCTGCCGGTGGATGAGAAAGCCTATCATAATTCTTATCATATTCCTCCCCATCAGGGTGACTTAGATGGACAAGGAACAAGAATCATGACCCACCTTATATTTATCTTGACAATGGGGTCCACTTTAAATAGCTGATATAATGGCATCATATTTTTGGGTAGGTTGCATTTCATAAAAGATAAGTAATTCTTTTGGTCATTCTTAGTAAAACATAGCATCCAAGTACTAAAAACGGATTTAAAAAGATAAACAATAAGTTATCACTCGGTAAATATATTGAATTGCTATTACTAAACAAATTTCGCAATTGCTAAAGGAATATTAATTAGTGAACAAACAAAAATAACCATACTTATTATGTAGAGGTATTGTTTTTTAGAAGTATGACTGTCCAGTATCTTACCAAAAAAGTAAGCTAATAAAGTCAATATGAAAATACCTATCGTTAGTGTAAATATATTAAGCATCCCGACAGTCACTACTACAGTATTAGTAATGAAGGGGCTAAGACTTGGAATCTCATTTAACAAATTCCTTAGATAAAAAATATGCTAATGAAATAGAATGAAAAATTCACAAAAATCCCAGTGAATTTTAGCAAAATTTGTTTATTCATAGTAAGTGTTATAGTATCACCTCTTTAAAATGAAATTTGCACTATAAAAATAATAATTGATGAAATGATCAACAATTGTGTTACTCCTAATGCTACCTTTATTGGAGTTGAATTGATACGAAAATACAATTGAAGGCTAAATATTACTGTTGAACTTAAGAGTAAAAACAAAGAAACCTTATAGAACTCTAAAATTAGAAATAGCAGTCCAATAATCATACATAATGTAGAAAAATAATTATTTTTTTTATGAATTTTATCTCAACTCCTTTTCATGTTATATACCATTCTACTACAGCACCTAAAAACAATAAAAGTATTATTATAAAGATTAACAAGATAATTTTAAATGTTTCATCAATTAATATCTTCTTATTGGGATGAGAACTAAATAAAATACGAACTATTATTGTAATTGATTTAAACCCTATTATACTTGCACAAAGTAAAGCTGGTACTTCAAATACACCATGAGGAACTATCTTTACTAGAACTTCATAAAAGTTCATTCCTCCATTCAGTTGATCCCTAATTGAAATACTTACAATAATACCGTTTAGCACTAAAAAGATAATTGTACCGATGCCAACAATAACAAGTCCAGACATTAGTGAAAGTGAAGCAATTATATTATTGAAATATAAATCAAGTAAACTATTCGGCTCGATCTGCAGACTTCATAGTAAGCAAGCAAAGCCAAGTACTGCAAAATTATTAAGACACAAATTCAACAGAATTCTACCCGAATTTGGACATTAGGAAAATTACCCCAGTATTGCCAGAAGGTTATTAATGATTGGGCAGAAGAAATAAAAACTTTCAATGACTACAAGATACAAGCATATTTAGTATTTAAGTATGCTATGAAAATGGATTATATAATTACTAATCCGTTTGACAAAATAACTCTGCCTAAACCCCAGGATCAATATTATATTAAAGTTAATGGTAAAAGGGAAAACTTTTACTCAAAGCAAGAACTAAAGGACTTTTTACACGCTATTGAAGACGAACCATTAAACCATACTTTTTTTCATCTTGCAGCATATACTGGTGCGCGTAAAGGAGAGCTTTTAGCACTAAATTGGTCAGATATAAACTTTGCAAATAAAACCATACATATTTACAAAAATCTTTATTTTGAAAAGAAACAGAATCAACTACTTACAACAAAGTATCCAAGTTCTGACCGTATTATTGCTATTGATAATGATACTATATCTGTGTTGAGAGAATGGAAGCAAGAACAGATGAAACAATACAAAAGCATAAACCAATCCTTTTTGGAAGATGATCTGCAACCTGTGTTCACTAAGTAACATCAGTTCAAGAAAAAAATGAGTTATATCAGGTTAGCGTACTTCAATGAGCAAACAACCAGAATTGTTCGGGACAACCCTACTTTTCGCCCTATAAGTGTTCATGGAATGCGACACACTCATGCAAGCCTATTAATAAGTGATGGAGCAGATCCAAAAGACATTCAAGAACGTCTAGGCCATAAAGATATACAAACATAAGATATACAAACAACGATGGATGTTTATACGCACGTTACAAAATACACTTCACAAAAAACAGCTGATACATTTCAAAATTATTTAAAATCAGAATAAATATAGTCAAAATATAGTCACAAAAACGCAAATTTAGTATATAAAAAGCACCTAATCCGAAATGGAAAAGGTGCTTTAAACGTTGGCATATTAACGCTTTGAGAACTGTGGTGAACGACGTGCTTTTTTAAGACCGTATTTCTTACGTTCTTTCGCACGAGCGTCACGAGTTAGGTAGCCAGCGCGCTTTAATGTTTGGCGGTATTCCGGGTCCGCTTCTAACAATGCACGAGCTACACCATGGCGGATTGCACCTGCTTGACCAGTGAAACCTCCACCATCAACGTTTACAAGAATATCATAGCTACCTTCCGTTTCAGTAGCTGCTAATGGTTGCTTAATAATTGTACGCAATGTTTCATATGGAAAGTAGTCTTCCGCATTACGTTTATTAACAAGAATACGTCCACTGCCTGGAACAAGACGTACACGTGCAGTTGATTTTTTACGGCGTCCGGTGCCGTAGTATTGTACTTGTGCCACGATGATTAACCTCCTTTTTTATTATCCACGAAGTTCGTATACTTCTGGTTGTTGTGCTTGATGCTTGTGTTCAGGGCCACGATATACGTGTAATTTTTTACCCATTTGACGTCCTAAACTTCCCTTAGGCAACATACCTTTAATGGTTGTTTCGAGCATCTGTTCAGGATACTGTTCACGCATCACACCAGCTGTACGAGATTTTAGCCCGCTTGGGTGATTTGAGTGACGATAATACATCTTATCTGTATGTTTCTTACCTGTCAGTGCGATTTTTTCCGCATTGATGATGATCACATGATCGCCAGTGTCAACATGCGGCGTATATGTTGGTTTATGCTTTCCGCGAAGGATTGTCGCCACTTCACTTGCTAAGCGACCTAGCGTTTGACCTTCTGCGTCCACAACAAACCATTTACGTTCAATATTGTTTTCATTTGCCATGAAAGTTGAGCGCATGATCGGTTACCTCCTATATCATTTCATCGATTCATCGTTATTTGTCCGAATTTATATTCTAACACGAGTAACTTTCCGGGGCTATTCGTGGTTTAGAAATAAAATGCCATAGACCATAATATAACAACCCGTCAAGAATGTCAACAGTTGGACGCGGGGATTCGTTGTTTTTATTCATTTCTTTTGTAAAGTGCTTCTGTTTTGCTATCCTTACAATCAATACCGCACAACTTATTATTCATAAAACACTTCCCATAGATATAAACCTTGTGCTGGTGCGGTATCGCCAGCGTATATACGGTTTTTTACCTGTAGTATCGTTTCTAACTCTTCTGGCAAACGTTCGCCTCTGCCAATTTCTAAAAGAGTCCCAACAATAATCCGGACCATATTGTATAGAAATCCTGTCCCTCGAACACGGAAAATAAACTCATCCTCGTCCCGATCAATCCAAGCCTCTGTAATGGTACGAACTTTGTCATCTTGCTGATTGTTATTCGAGCCGCAGAACGAACTGAAATCGTGTGTACCTTCTAAGATGTGGCAAGCTTCTTGCATAGCTTTCACATCAAGTTGGTGCGGTGTACAGTAGACATAATGCCTTCGAAAAAGGTCGCGCCTTTTGCCTTGTACAATGATATATCGATATTCTTTTTCTTTGACATCATATCTCGCATGAAAATGATCATACACATTTGATACTTGTAACACTTCAATATCAGCTGGCAGCATGGTATTTAGCGCTTGCTCCCATTTCTCCGTCGGTATCGATAAATCCGTATCGAAATGGATCACTTGGCCCATAGCATGCACACCTTGATCCGTGCGCCCAGAAGCATGTACACGAACAAACTGACCTTTGTGTATTTTTTGCAATACTTTTTCCAACTCTTCTTGAACAGTACGGACATTGGGTTGTATTTGGTATCCTGAAAAATGTGTTCCATCATAACGAATGACTGCTTTCATTCTCATTGATTCAACCACCTTCTATGATTGTACAAATATAAATAATAGAATCATAAGTCCATAGAGGATCATAGCAACATAATCGCGTTTCTGTAAGATAAGTGCTCGAATATTCGTCCTTCCTTCTCCCCCTCGATAACCTCTAGCTTCCATCGCAAGTGCTAAGTCATCCGCTCGACGAAAGGAACTGATAAATAAAGGAATGAGTAAAGATACAACAGCATATGCTCTTGATTTTAAACTTCCGCTACGAAAATCCACCCCTCTTGATGCCTGTGCTTTCGAAATCTTATCCGTTTCCTCCATTAAGGTCGGAATAAAACGGAGCGTAATCGAGACCATTAGCGCAAATTCGTGAACAGGAACACCGACCTTCTTCAACGGTGAAAGCAATTTTTCTAAACCATCCGTAATGGCCATCGGAGGCGTCGTTAATGTTAAGAGCGATGTGAAGAAGACAAGTAAAAATAAGCGCACCGAAATTTCTATTCCTCGAATCACACCACCTGTATATATCGTTAATGGCCCAATAGTTAGTAACGCTTGGCCTTCATTAGTCATGACGACATGTAAAAAAAACGTAAACAATAAAAATATACCAACTGGCATAATGCCTTTCAAAATATAGCTCAGCCGAATTTTTGTAGCCAGTGCCACCACGATCACAAATGTTGAAAATAGTACATAGCTATACAAATGGTTCGCAAAGAATACGATAAAAACAAATATAAAGACCATTACCAATTTAATGCGTGGATCTAAGCGATGAATCACTGAACCAGTTGATATGTATTGTCCGATTAGGAATGAAGGTGTCATTGATCCTTTATCTCCTTGAGTTCCTGAGAGATTTTTTGTGCGAGTTCAGAAATCGGCATTGTTTCATCCAATTGCGAAGAGTTCCGTTGATTCCATTTATTCACAAAGGAAATTCTTTCTGGTAAATCGAGTTTAGCTTGTTGTAATAGCGTCTCTTGCTGTGTCAATTCATGGGGGGTACCTTCGATTAATTTTTGACCATTTTCAAGAACAATGATCCGATCGGCATACGTAAATGCCATTTCCATATCATGTGTTACCGAGACAGTTGTTCGTCCCTTCGTTTGGTGGAGATGATAAAACATATCCATGATTTCTTTTTGTCCCATCGGATCTAAACCGGCTGTCGGTTCATCTAATACGAGTATTTGTGGATCAGTCACGAGAACACCAGCAATGGCGACTCGTCTCTTCTGTCCACCACTTAATTCAAATGGTGAACGTTCTAAGACATCCTCATGCAACCCAACAGCAGCTAGGGCATTGTGAACCCGTGTTTCGAATTCACTTTCATCTATGCCAAAGTTTTTCGGACCGAATAACAGATCTTTTTGTACGGTTTCTTCAAAGAGTTGGTGTTCAGGATACTGAAAAACAACGCCCACATGTTTCCGTAATTGTTTCATATCTTTGGGGCGGTTTTTCTTGGAAAGATGAAAATCGCCGACTTTCACCTCTCCCTCGGTTGGTTGGCGTAACCCATTCAAATGTTGAAGTAAAGTTGATTTGCCTGAACCGGTGTGACCGACAATGGCTAACCATTCACCTTTGTTTAATGAAAACGAAATATCTTTAAGTGCGCGATGTTCAAAAGGGGTTCCCTGCTGATAAATATAACTTACTCTGTTAAATGAAATGTCCATAATTGATCTAGTAGCTCCTTATGGTTCATTGGATCATCAAGTGAAATTCCTTGTTTATATAACTCATTTGTTAGCTCTACAATAAAAGGGATACGTAATCCATACTCATCAAGCAACTCTTGTCTGCAGAACAATTGTCTTGGTGTGCAATCCTCAGCAATTTTTCCCTGATCAATTACTAACACACGATCCGCATACATCACTTCTTCTGTATCATGGGTGACAGTAACATGCGTCATATTCTGCTCTCGTTTCAATTGGCGAAACAACTGATTGATCGATTCGGTCCCATGTGGATCGAGCATGGATGTCGCCTCGTCTAATAACAATATCTTCGGCTCAACAGCCAATACGCTTGCAAGTGCTATGCGTTGTTTTTGCCCGCCTGATAAGTCATGAGGTTCACGATCTCGATAAGCAAGCATTCCTACTTGCTGCAAACTTCTTTCAATCCGATGGGTCATTTCTTCTCTTGGTACAGCCAAATTCTCTAAACCAAAGGCCACATCGTCATAAACTGTTGTGCCGACAAATTGATTTTCTGGATTTTGAAATACGAGTCCGACTTGTGAACGAATATCCCATATTGTTTCTTCATTAACGATTTGACCATCAATGAAAATTTCACCTGCTTGTGGTTGTAATAAACCAATCATAAGTTTGGCGATGGTTGATTTCCCTGAACCATTTTTTCCGATTAATGCAACAGATTCATTTGACTGAACCACAAAACTAACATCATCAAGTACCCATGGCTCATTTTCATGATAGCGAAAGGATACATGACGAAATTCGATCCAACTCATGTCCGCTCTCCTTCTTTCGATTCACCACATATATTTCCCGGGTAATATTTTCATTTTATCACATGGCATCATGATTAAAATCACTACTTTATCACTTACTTTCATTCTATAAAAAAAGGGCTTGGATGCACCTCTTAGCGAGATTATCCTGCCCTTGCTAGTCATGATTATACGAATTCAATAATCGCCATATTCGCACCGTCACCGCGACGAGGTCCTAGCTTTAACACTCTTGTGTAACCACCTTGACGCTCATCATAGCGAGCAGCGATGTCGTTAAATAGCTTTTGTAGTGCATCTTCGTCTTCATTTGCCTCAGAATCATAAAGAAATGAAGCTGCCTGACGACGTGCATGAAGATCACCACGTTTGCCTAGTGTTACCATTTTATCAGCAACTGAACGAAGCTCTTTTGCTTTTTCTTCCGTTGTTTCTAAACGTTCATGGATAATCAAGTCCGTTGCTAAATTACGTAGTAACGCCATGCGTTGATCAGTTGTACGTCCTAATTTTCTAGCCATGGATTATCCCTCCTTCACTCGTAATCTCTTAAAGGTGTCTACGTTATTCATCATTACGCAGGCCAAGTCCTAGATCTTCTAGCTTATGTTTCACTTCTTCTAGAGACTTGCGACCAAGATTTCGTACTTTCATCATATCTTCTTCCGATTTATGCGCTAATTCCTGAACCGTATTTATCCCCGCACGCTTCAAGCAATTGTATGACCGAACAGAAAGATCCAATTCTTCAATCGTCATTTCTAAGACTTTTTCTTTTTGGTCTTCTTCTTTTTCAATCATAATTTCTGCATTCTTCGCTTCTTCTGTTAACCCTACAAAAATATCCATATGTTCTGTAAATATTTTTGCAGCGAGGGAAATCGCTTCTTCCGGTCGAATACTTCCATCAGTCTTCACATCGAAAGTTAGCTTATCATAGTTCGATATTTCACCGATACGTGTATTCTCTACTTGATATGTCACTTTTTCTACTGGTGTAAAAATAGAATCAACAGGAATAACACCAATCGGGCGATCTTCATGATTATTTACCTCAGCAGGGCGGTAACCTCTTCCGCTTTGTGCAGAAATTCGCATCTTTAAATGACCATTACTATCTAACGTAGCAATGTGAAGGTCTGGATTTAATATTTCGACATCACTATCAAAAATGATATCTGCAGCCGTAACTTTTCCTTCTCCCTGAACATCTACCTCAAGCGTTTTTTCTTCATCGGAATAAATTTTTAGCGCAAGCTTTTTAAGGTTTAAGATGATTGTTGTAACATCTTCGACAATACCATCTACGGTAGAAAACTCATGGAGTGCACCATCAATTTGTACAGATGTTACAGCAGCGCCAGGAAGTGAAGATAATAGGATACGACGCAAGGAGTTACCAAGTGTAGTACCATATCCACGTTCGAGTGGTTCTACAACAAATTTTCCATAAGTAGCATCATCACTGATTCCTACTGTTTTAATTTTTGGCTTTTCAATTTCGATCATTCATAAACCCTCCTTTAAAACGTCGAAACCCCGGTTAGACAGTTCGTCTAACCGAAATTCCCCAGGTCGGCAGTTCCCGCTTTCGCACGTTCTCAGTAATCCGCCTTTATCGATTACCATATTTTCGCAATCTTATGAAGCTATCATAAACCATTATAGACAGATTAACAAATAATATACTGCTATTATACGCGACGACGTTTCGGTGGGCGACAACCATTGTGAGGTACCGGTGTAACATCACGAATGGCCGTAACATCTAGACCTGCTGCTTGAAGGGAACGAATTGCCGCTTCACGTCCAGCTCCAGGACCTTTTACAGTAACTTCTAGCGACTTTACTCCATGGTCCTGAGCAGCTTTGGCTGCTGCTTCTGCTGCCATCTGTGCTGCGAAAGGCGTCGATTTACGGGAACCTTTGAATCCTAGCGATCCGGCACTGCTCCAACTTACGGCATTACCTTGTACATCAGTAATGGTAACAATCGTATTGTTAAATGTAGAACGAATGTGTGCAACACCCGTGTCTATATTCTTTTTTACTCGGCGCTTACGTGTGTTTGTTTTACGTGCCATCGTTGATCAAACCTCCTTTATTGTTATTTTTTCTTATTAGCCATTGTTTTTTTAGGGCCTTTACGTGTACGAGAGTTGTTTTTCGTTTTTTGTCCGCGAAGTGGCAAACTACGACGATGACGAATTCCACGATATGACCCGATTTCAATTAATCGTTTAATGTTTAGGGAATTTTCACGACGAAGATCCCCTTCAACCGTTAAGCTATCTACTTGTTGACGAATTTTGCTCAGTTCATCTTCTGTTAAATCGCGTACAGGGGTATTTCCGGGTACACCTGCATTTTCTACGATTTCTTTAGCCATTGATTTTCCAATGCCATAAATATAGGTTAAAGAAACCTCAATATGCTTCTCACGTGGTACATCCACACCAGCAATACGTGCCATAGACGATTACACCTCCTTAATCATTATCCTTGTTTTTGCTTATGCTTCGGGTTTTCGCAGATCACCATAACTTTACCTTTACGGCGAATAACCTTACATTTTTCACAAATTGGTTTTACAGATGGTCTTACCTTCATCTTTTATACCTCCTTTTGTATCGGAGCATTCGATTATTTATAACGGTACGTAATACGACCTCTTGTTAAATCATACGGAGAAAGTTCAACCGTTACTTTATCTCCAGGTAAAATACGGATGAAGTGCATACGAATTTTACCAGAGACATGCGCTAATACGGTATGACCATTCTCTAACTCCACTTTAAACATCGCATTTGGCAACGTGTCCGTTACCGTACCTTCAACTTCAATTGCATCGTCTTTTGCCATCGAGTTGATCTCCCTTCTTCAAATCTGTCTGTATTTCATCGACAAATTTATTAATAGCGTAACGCAATTTCCCATTGGTTACACGCCCTGTTTCCAGAAGGCTCCTTTGTACTTCAGGTGACACATAGTTTGTGCAGAAAATATGCTGGACATTTTTCTTCTTCGGTCGATCATATTTCCGCTTATCTCCGTCTGCTAATAGTACAAAACGACTGTCCACTATGCCAATTACAAGTGCATATTGACCTGTTTCACGTCCCTGTGCGATTTGGACAACTTGACCTAATTCCGGATACCTCTCCGATTCGCTCAACCATCATCACCTTCATTATAGGGTAATTTACGATATCACTAGCATCCCACAATCATCTAACGGTTAGTACTCCTTCTTTCAAAATACTTACGAATGATTTTGTAACGCGTCGTCAATATCTTGAAAGACTTGATCAATTTGCTGAGAGCCATCGATGGTCACAAGATCGTCTTTTTCTTCATAGAAATCTAACATTGGTTGTGTCTGTTCCATATTTACTTGCAGACGATTCTTCACCGTAGTTGGCTGATCGTCTTCACGCTGAATTAATGTTTCGCCGTCATTGTCACAAATACCCTCTTCCTTTGGTGGTTGAAACTCAACATGATAAGTGGCACCACATTGAGGGCAAATGCGTCGACCTGTTAATCGATTGACTAATTCATCTTCTGGAACTTTTACATGTATGACAGAATCGATGGACCGATCCATATTTTGTAACAATTGATCCAATGCTTCTGCTTGTGCCAACGTACGAGGAAAGCCATCTAGCAAGAAACCTTGCTGACAATCTTCCTTGTTTAACCGATCTTCCACAATGCCGATTGTCACTTCGTCAGGAACAAGATCACCTTGGTCCATAAATTGTTTAGCTTTCTTTCCAAGATCCGTACCTTCCTTAATGGCTAGCCGAAACATATCACCAGTTGAAATATGAGGGATTTGATATTTTTCAACAATCTTCTCTGCTTGTGTACCTTTACCAGCACCTGGCAAACCCATTAGGATTAAATTCAATGGTATTCCCCTCGCTCTCTGTCTGTTCCATTTTGAAGTAGATTATTTAATGAAGCCTTGGTAGTTTCGTTTCACTAATTGTCCTTCAAGTTGCTTCATTGTCTGTAATGCTACACCGACAACAATTAATAACCCAGTGCCACCAATTTGGACCGCTTGTGGCAATCCAGCTACACTACTTAATACTAAAGGTAGTACCGATATCGCAGCCAAAAAGAGCGAGCCAACAAAGGTTAGTCGATACATGACACGAGTTAAATACGTTTCTGTGTTCTTACCTGGTCGAATACCAGGAACATAACCACCTTGCTTTTTCAAGTTATCTGCCATTTGTTCAGGGTTAACTTGAACAAATGTGTAGAAATAAGTGAACGCAAGGATGAGAATGACATAGATCACCATTCCAATAGGTTGGGTATAATCAAAGATATTCTCGATAGTCGAAGCAATTTCATTATTCTCAAAGAAACTTGCGATCGTTCTTGGTGCAATAATAAATGAAATAGCAAAGATGACTGGAATAACCCCTGCTGCATTCACTTTTAACGGTAAATGCGTCGATTGACCACCTACTGGAGAACGATTCACTAAACGTTTGGCATATTGAACTGGGATTTTACGTAACGCCTGTTGAATAAAGATGACACCAACTGTCACGGCAATGACCATCAATACAATTAATGCAACAATGACAATATTTAGGAACAACTCATCTCCAACATCTCCACCAAAATATTGTGCATAAATTTGGTTTACACCATTCGGAATTGCCGCAACAATACCAGCAAAAATTAAGATAGAGATTCCGTTACCTACACCATGTGCGGTAATTTGCTCCCCTAACCACATAAGAAATGCAGTACCACTTGTTAAAACAATGGCAATTACGAGAAATTTACCGACTCCAGGGTTTTGGATTAACATTCCTTCAGACATGGCATTAAAGCCGACAGACATCGCACATGCCTGGATGAACGCAAGGACAATGGTAAAATAGCGCGTAAATTGCGCAAGCTTTTTACGGCCCATTTCACCTTGCTTTTTCCATTCCGAAAATTTTTGAACGACATCCATCTGTAACAGTTGCATGATAATGGATGCTGTAATGTATGGCATAATCCCCATGGCAAAAATCGAAAAGTTCTGTAAGGCTCCACCGCCAAATGTGTTCATTAAGCCAAACACATTTTGCTCATTCATAAAGTCAATCGCACTACGATCGGTAAACGGTACAGGGATAAATGTTCCGATACGAAAGACGACAAGCATTAACAGTGTAAACAAAATCTTTTGCCGGATATCTGCCACACGCACAAAATTGGAGATTGTACGAAACATTAAATCACCTCAGTTTGACCGCCCGCTGCTTCGATCGCTTCTTTAGCGGAAGCAGAAAACTTATGAGCTTTTACTGTTAGTTTTTTATCTAATTTTCCATTACCGAGTACTTTTACGCCGGACTTCAACTTACTAATGGTACCTTGTTCTAGTAAAAGCTCAGGTGTCACTTCAGTACCTTCTTCAAACGTATTTAACTTATCTACATTCACAATCGTGAACTCTTTACGGTTAATATTTGAAAACCCGCGTTTAGGTACACGTTGGAATAAAGGCATTTGTCCACCTTCAAATCCAGGACGAACACCACCGCCAGTACGTGCTTTTTGACCTTTATGTCCACGACCTGATGTTTTACCATTTCCCGTTGACATACCACGGCCAACTCGATTACGTTTCTTGCGAGCTTGTGATGGTTTTAATTCATGAAGTTTCACGCGAACACCTCCTCTTTTAAACTTTTTTTCTTAAACTTCTTCCACGTTGACTAAATGGGATACTTTATTAATCATGCCTCGCACGACAGGAGTATCTTCACGGACTACTGATTGATGAACTTTTTTCAGACCTAGAGTTTGTACTGTTGATCTTTGTTCCTCAGGTCTTCCAATAACACTGCGTTTGAGGGTAATTTCTAATTGTTTAGACATTGACTTTCCCTCCTTATCCTAGTTCTTCTACCGACTTGCCACGTAGTTTAGCGACATCTTCTGCTCGCTTCAACTCGTCAAGTCCGTTAATGGTTGCACGAACCATGTTAATCGGTGTATTAGAACCTAATGATTTAGAAAGGATATCTCCAATTCCAGAAAGTTCTAGCACCGCACGTACAGGACCACCAGCGATAACCCCTGCACCTTCAGCAGCTGGTTTTAATAAAATGTTTCCAGCTCCGAAATGACCAGTGATTTGATGTGGAATTGTTGTACCTACCATTGGTACTTCAATTAAGTTCTTCTTCGCATCATCAATTGCTTTTTTGATCGCGTCCGGTACTTCTTGAGCTTTACCTGTACCAAACCCAACGTGTCCGTTTTTATCTCCGACAACGACTAGTGCAGCAAAGCGGAAACGACGTCCACCTTTCACTACTTTAGCTACACGATTAATCGTAACTACGCGTTCTTCTAGATCTAATTTATTTGGATCAATGTTTGTACGCACGAAATGTCCCTCCTTTTCTAATTAAAATTCAAGTCCTGATTCGCGGGCAGCATCTGCTAGGGATTTGACACGACCATGATACAAGTAGCCGCCTCGGTCAAATACAACACTCTTATACCCTTTATCTTGCGCGCGTTTTGCAACTAATTCGCCAACTTTTTGTGCAGCTTCTACATTACCAGTTGCTTCTACGTTTAATTCGTTATCTAAAGTTGAAGCACTTGTAATGGTTTCGCCTTTCTCATCGTCAATTAGTTGTGCATAAATGTGTTTATTGGAACGGAATACGTTTAAACGTGGGCGCTCAGTTGTTCCGTATAAACTTTTACGAATGCGCTCATGTCTTTTTTTACGCACATCATTCTTATCCGGCTTTGTGATCATCTAGGCCACACTCCTTTCTGCTTGCTAACTAACCTTACTTAGCAGTTTTACCTTCTTTACGACGTACATGTTCACCTTCATAGCGAAGTCCTTTACCTTTATATGGCTCAGGAATACGAATCGAGCGAATATTTGCAGCAACTGCTCCAACTAACTCTTTGTCGATTCCTTTTACAACAATACGTGTATTGGATGGAACTTCAATATCTACACCTTCGACTGGTTCCATTTCTACGGGGTGAGAGTAACCTGCGTTAACAACCAATTTCTCGCCTTGTTTTTGTGCACGGTAACCTACACCTTGGATTTCTAAGGCTTTCTCAAATCCTTTATGCACACCTTCTACCATGTTACCAATAAGGCTACGAGTAGTACCGTGTAAGGATTTGTGCAATTTCGTTTCGCTCGGACGCTCTACCGTTAGTGTGTTATCATCCACTACGACCTTCATATCTTGATGGAATGTACGGGTTAATTCACCTTTAGGTCCTTTAACAGTAACTTCATTACCATTAACCTTTACTTCCACACCCTCAGGAATTTCTAACGTTTTAAAACCTATACGTGACAAATCTTCCACCTCCTCATCATCAAAAATATTCTTACCAAATATACGCTAGCACTTCGCCACCAATTGCTTGTGAGCGTGCTTCTTTGTCAGATAGTACACCTTTTGAAGTTGATACAACGGCGATGCCTAGACCGTTAAGAACTTTTGGTATCTCATCAGCTTTAGCATACACACGAAGTCCTGGTTTACTGATTTTTTTCAGTCCAGTAATTACGCGTTCATCGTTTGAACCGTATTTTAAGAATAAACGAAGAATACCTTGCTTGTTGTCTTCAATAAATTCATAGTCACGGATATATCCTTCACGTTTCAATATATCAGCAACTTCTTTCTTTAAGTTAGACGCCGGAAATTCTAATTTCTCGTGTCGTACCATATTCGCATTACGGATGCGAGTTAGCATATCTGCGATTGGATCAGTCATGACCATTTCTCATTACCTCCTTCCCTATTCGGGTTTTACCAGCTTGCTTTTTTAACACCAGGAATTTGACCTTTATATGCTAGTTCACGGAAGCATATACGGCAAAGTTTAAATTTACGAATAACAGAATGTGGACGTCCACAACGTTCGCAACGAGTGTATTCACGTACTTTAAACTTCTGCTTACGTTGTTGCTTCTCAATCATTGCTTTTTTAGCCACAGTTTTCCCTCCTTATTATTTTTGGAAAGGCATGCCAAGTTGATGTAAGAGTTCTGATGCTTCTTCATCACTATCTGCACTTGTTACGATGACAACATCCATTCCTCTCACTTTGTTCACTTGATCATAATTAATTTCTGGGAAAATCAATTGCTCTTTAATTCCTAAAGTATAATTTCCGCGGCCATCGAATGCTTTCTTAGAAATCCCACGGAAGTCACGCACACGTGGTAGTGAAACATCAATTAATTTCTGAAGAAAGTCATACATACGTTTACCGCGCAAAGTAACTTTTGCACCAATCGGCATTCCAGCACGTAGACGGAATCCAGCAATTGACTTCTTCGCTTTCGTTACAATTGGCTTTTGACCGGAGATTTGTGTTAATTCTTCAATGGCATTATCTAATGCTTTGGCGTTTTGCACAGCATCTCCTACACCCATATTAATAACGATTTTTTCGATTTTTGGTACTTCCATAACAGAATCATAATTAAATTTCTCCATTAAACCAGAGACAATATCATTCGTGTATTTTTCTTTTAATGCGTTCATCAAGTAGACCTCCTTTCGCGCTTAAGTCTATTTATCTAAAGCTTCACCTGATTTTTTAGCGATACGAATTTTTTTGCCATCACGTACTTCGTGTCCAACACGTGTTGGTTCACCAGACTTCGGATCAACTGGTAGTACGTTTGAAACATGGATCGATGCTTCTTGATTAATAATCCCGCCTTGAGGATTTTCTTGAGATGGTTTGGCGTGTTTCTTCACGACATTTACATCTTCAACAAGTACACGCTCTTTCTTCGGATAAGCGGCAATAATCGTTCCCTGTTTGCCTTTATCTTTCCCAGAAATCACTTGCACTTTATCTCCTTTTTTTACATGCATATATGCGCACCTCCTTACACGGTTATTCCGTTCGTGCTTTATAATACTTCTGGAGCTAGAGATACGATTTTCATAAATTTCGCATCACGCAATTCACGCGCTACTGGACCAAAAATACGAGTACCTCTTGGACTTTGGTCATCACGAACAATGACAGCTGCGTTCTCATCAAAGCGAATGTAAGAACCATCTTTACGTCTTACGCCACTTCTTGAACGAACAATGACAGCTCTGACAATTTCACCTTTTTTAACAACGCCACCTGGTGTTGCTTGTTTTACCGAGCAAACAACAACGTCACCAATGTTAGCTGTCTTACGTCCTGAACCACCTAGTACCTTGATGGTTTGAACTTCACGAGCACCAGAGTTATCGGCAACTTTCAAACTAGATTCTTGTTGGATCATCTTCGTGCACCCTCCCTTCGGAATTCATCCGAGCTGTTTCTAATTAAATAATAACTGCTTCTTCAACAACTTCAACTAGACGGAATCGTTTCGTAGCTGAAAGTGGTTTAGTTTCCATGATTTTCACGATATCGCCGTTTTTCGCTTGATTATTTTCATCATGCGTTTTGAATTTCTTTGAATACTTGACACGTTTACCATAAAGAGAATGGAATTTATACGTTTCAACCACAACCGTAATGGTTTTATCCATTTTATCTGAAATGACGCGCCCTGTATAAACTTTGCGATCATTACGTTCACTCATGAGGCTAACCTCCTTTTTTATCCGTTATTTACGCTTAATTCTCTTTCACGAATAACTGTCTTCATACGTGCAATCGACTTACGTACTTCACGAAGACGTGCTGTATTTTCCAATTGACCAGTCGCCAATTGGAAACGAAGATTAAAAAGCTCTTCTTTTAACGACTGAATATTTTGTTCAATTTCGGCAGTGGTTAGTTCTCTAATTTCATTAGCCTTCATTGATATCACCACCAATTTCTTCACGTTTTACAAACTTTGTTTTGATCGGTAGTTTGTGGGATGCAAGACGAAGTGCTTCACGTGCTACTTCTTCTGATACACCTGCTACCTCAAACATAATCTTTCCTGGTTTTACTACGGCTACCCATCCTTCAGGCGCACCTTTACCAGAACCCATACGAACTTCTAATGGTTTTGCTGTGTAAGGTTTATCTGGGAAAATTTTAATCCATACCTTACCACCACGCTTCATATAACGAGTCATCGCTATACGAGCTGCTTCGATTTGACGACTTGTAATCCAAGACGCTTCCACTGCTTGCAAACCATATTCACCAAAAGTAACGGAAGTGCCGCCTTTTGCTTTACCTCTCATACGTCCACGATGTTGCTTACGATGTTTTACACGTTTCGGCATTAACATAATGCTTGCCTCCTTCCTTATTGATCCGATTTAGTTGGAAGGACTTCTCCACGATAGATCCATACTTTTACGCCTAGCTTACCGTACGTAGTATCTGCTTCTGCAGTATCATAATCAATATCTGCACGTAAAGTATGAAGTGGAACTGTTCCTTCGCTATAGCTTTCAACTCTTGCCATATCTGCTCCGCCTAGACGGCCAGAAACTTGTGTACGAATACCTTTTGCGCCTGCACGCATCGCTCTCTGAATCGACTGCTTTTGCGCACGACGGAATGATACACGGTTTTCTAATTGACGAGCAATGTTTTCTGCTACAAGTGATGCATCTAAGTCTGGTTGCTTCACTTCAACAATATTAATGTGAACTCTCTTACCTGTTAGTTGGTTCAGCGCTTTTCTTAGTACTTCTACTTCTGAACCACCTTTACCAATGACCATTCCTGGTTTTGCTGTTGAAATAGAAATGTTCACACGATTTGCCGCTCTCTCTATGTCAATTTGAGATACCGCGCCATCTGTCAGGCGTCCTTCAATATATTCACGGATTTTAATATCTTCATGTAACAAATCTGCATAGTCTTTACCTGCATACCATTTCGATTCCCAATCACGAATCACACCGACACGCAGACCCGTTGGATTCACTTTTTGTCCCACAGATTATCCCTCCTTTTTCTCAGATACAACCACTGTAATGTGGCTAGTTCTTTTGTTAATTTGTGTTGCACGACCTTGTGCACGTGGGCGGAATCTCTTGAGAGTAACACCCTCATCTACATATATTTGAGCTATTTCTAAATTGTCTGGATTCATTTCATAATTATGTTCTGCGTTTGCGACCGCAGAATTTAATAACTTTTCCACAACTGGTGATGCACTGCGTTGGGTGTGTTTCAAAATCGCAATTGCTTCTCCTACTTCTTTGCCACGGATTAGATCAACTACTAAACGGGCTTTACGAGGAGCAATGCGAACAGATTTTGCAACTGCTTTTGCTTGCATCAGGAGTACCTCCTCTCAATTAGCGTTTTGTTTTCTTGTCGTCTCCAGCATGGCCTTTGAATGTACGTGTTGGAGCAAATTCGCCTAATTTGTGTCCAACCATATCTTCAGTTACGTATACTGGAACATGTTTGCGACCATCATATACCGCGATCGTATGACCAACGAAGTGTGGAAAGATGGTAGAACGACGAGACCATGTTTTCACAACTTGTTTTTTATTATCTTCATTTAACTTTTCGATCTTTTTCAAAAGATGGTCATCTGCGAAAGGTCCTTTTTTTAAGCTACGACCCATGAATAAGCCTCCCTTCGCGATTGACAGACGGGTAATATCCCCCGTCGTTCAATCCCGTTATTTTTTGCGTTTACGTACGATGAATTTATCTGATGGTTTATTACGTTTACGCGTCTTGTAACCAATTGTCGGCTGACCCCATGGTGATACTGGTGATGGCATACCAATTGGCGCACGTCCTTCACCGCCACCGTGTGGGTGATCGCTAGGGTTCATAACAGAACCACGTACTGTTGGGCGCTTGCCTTGCCAACGAGAACGTCCAGCTTTACCAACGTTAATCAGTTCATGTTCGATATTACCAACCTGGCCAATCGTTGCACGGCAAGTACCTAAAATCAAGCGTACTTCACCAGAAGATAAACGCACTAAAACGTATTTACCTTCACGGCCTAAAATTTGTGATTGTGCACCTGCAGAGCGAACAAGTTGCGCTCCTCTACCCGGTTTTAATTCAATATTATGAACGACTGTACCTACCGGAATATCTTGTAGTGGCAATGCATTACCTAGTGTAATATCTGCCTCAGATCCCGATTGAATCTTATCTCCTACTTTCAAGCCTTTTGGCGCTAGAATATAACGCTTCTCTCCGTCTGCGTAATGTACTAACGCAATATTAGCTGAGCGGTTCGGATCATATTCGATAGTAGCAACGGTACCTGGTATTCCATCTTTATCACGCTTAAAGTCGATGATACGGTACTTACGCTTATGTCCACCGCCTTGATGACGAACCGTTAACCTTCCTTGGTTATTGCGACCACCTCTTTTACTAATAGGTGCTAGCAATGACTTCTCAGGTTGATCCGTCGTGATCTCTGTAAAATCAGATGCGCTCATTCCACGACGACCATTGGAAGTTGGTTTGTACTTTTTAATCGCCATCTCTTTTCCCTCCTTCTGTTACATATTATAACGTTTCAAAGAAATCTAGTTCTTCACTGTCTTCAGAAAGTTCGACAATCGCCTTTTTCTTATCTGGACGATAGCCCCCATAACGACCCATACGCTTAAATTTGCCTTTTTTGTTAAGCGTGTTGACGTTTGTGACTGTCACGCCAAAGATTGTTTCTATAGCTTGTTTAATTTCCGTCTTATTAGCTTCTCTACTTACCTCAAACGTGTATTTCTTATCTGCCATTAAGTCAGCAGAATTTTCTGTAATGACAGGGCGCTTAATAATATCACGAGGATCTTTCATTATGCAAGCACCTCCCCTGCTTTTTCCGCTGCTTCTTTCGTCAAGATCAGCTTGTCATGTGTAAGCAAGTCTAATACGTTCACTCCACTTACAGTTAATACTTTTACATTCGGTAGATTATTTGCAGAAAGTGATAATGTTTCGTCGTTTTCTGCTGTTACGATTAATGCTTTTTCATCGACATTCAATGAAGAAAGTATTGAAACTACTTCTTTCGTCTTTGGTGCATCGATCGTAATTCCGTCAAGAACGTATAGGTTATCTTCTTGTACTTTAGAAGATAATGCAGACCTCACTGCCAATCTACGCACTTTTTTCGGTAATTTGTAGCTATAATTTCTCGGTGTAGGACCAAATACAGTTCCTCCACCTAC
>NZ_APML01000013.1 GCF_000359605.1 Gracilibacillus halophilus YIM-C55.5 | reverse complement strand
GCGAATGGAGACAGAAAAGCATCTTGAATTATGAAAAAACTGCCTTCATTCGCTTGCACAAATCTTATTTTATTGACTTATTCTTCATATTCACCGATAACTTCGATTGCTTCTTCGACCAATGACATATCAATCATTTTCTCAAAGTCTAATTCGCCTTGAATCGCGCCTCTTTCTTTATAAAATTCATATTGATTTTTTACATCTTCTTCAAATATCATTCCATTTGGATTTAAGCCAGTGACGCCAACTTCTCTCCACAGTTCATGATCTTTCATTGCTGTGTGATCTGCCATGATCGATATGATTTCTTCTTCATTACCTGATCCTTTCACGAATGCCTCGTGATAGTCACGAATCGCTTGTAGATACGCCGCCATAAAACGTACGGCAACGTCTCGACGTTCAGTCATAAAATGAGGGGAACCAAGTACCATAGCAATTTGTGCTTCTGGAGCATAATCAGTTGCATCCCCGAAGCGTTGATGAATATCTTGATTTTCTCCTTGCGTGATGAGTGGTTCAATTTGTAATGCGAGATCAATTTGTTGATTTCCCATGGCTGACATCATATTGCCGAAGTCTGACATTAAGACAAATTCCACTTCATCTCTAGATACACCAGCGTGACTGAGCATTTGATCAAATATATAATCATCCACACCATTTTTTGTGGATACGGCAATCTTTTTCCCCTTCACATCCTCATATTCGGTAATTTCGTCCTTCAAATCTTCACGAACAACAAATGTGAAATAGGAATTGCCGTCAATATTATGACCTTTGTCAGCAATAAATCGTACGTCAATACCTTGTGCAATGGAATTAAAAAAAGAAGCAGAGGAAATACCGCCAGCTACATCAACTTCACCGGATGCTACAGCGGGTAACATTTCATCACTATTACCGAATGTCGCAAATTCGACTTCGATGTTATATTGTTCAAAGTATCCTTTTTCTTTTGCAATATAGAACCCGGCACCGGAAGCAGATCCATCTTCAGCGATAACAACTGTTTCCGTTTCAGCTAAAGGTTCTAATGGTTGATCTGGATCTTTATCTACCGTTTCTGTTTCCGTTGAATCTGAAGATTGACAACCGAGAAATAAAATCATCATCACTGCCCATAATAGATACATCGACCATTTTTTCATCTCATCACCTCAAAAATTAATGATTTGCAGATCGCGCGTGTTTGACTTCTCTATGCAGATGTTCCCATATGTTCAAAAAAGTGTTTGTCATGTCCTCACTTGCACGTACTTGTTCGATTGATCGAGGGCGCTGCATTTGAATCGGTAAATCCTCAATAATTTTTCCAGGTTGTGCGCTCATGAGTAATATACGATCACTTAATAACAACGCCTCATCTATGCTATGTGTGATAAAGAGGACGGTTTTCTCTGTTTCTTGCCAGATCGATAACAATTCTTCTTGTAAAATAAATTTATTTTGTTCATCAAGGGCTGCGAATGGTTCATCCATTAGTAAAATTTCTGGATTATTAGCAAATGCTCTTGCGATGCTCACCCGTTGTTTCATCCCACCGGAAAGTTCTTTCGGATACAATTTGCGGAAACGACGCAGGCCAACTTTTTCTAAATAATGATTGGTTTGCTCATGAATATAGTCAGTCGGCATATGGCGCATTTTTAACCCAAAGGATACATTTTCTTCCACAGTCATCCATGGAATCACACCACTTTCTTGAAATACCATGGATTGAAGTGGGTTTTGTTTATTTTCATGTTGAATCGAAATGTCCCCTAAACTTGGTTTCTCCAGTCCAGCGAGTATTCGTAGTAACGTTGTTTTGCCACAGCCACTTGGACCTAATAAACAGACAAATTCTCCTTTTTTAATGTCGATCGAAATATTCTCCAGTACATCCACATACTGATGTTGTTTCACGAATTGTTTTTCAAGTTGACGAATTTGAATTTTGAACATGCAACCCCTCGTTTCGTCGTTATTTCCAAGGCAATAATTTACGCTCTAAGCCTCGTAACAATAAAGAGAAAAAGTAACCAAAGAATGAGATAAGTAGTAATCCGACGTACATTTCTGGAAGTAAAAATGCTTTGTAATTCATCCAAATTACATAACCAATTCCTGAATTCGCACCAATCATTTCAGCAGCTACAATCGTCAATAAAGCAATGGCTTGCCCCATCTGTATCCCTTCCAACATGACGGGCAGTGATCCTGGTAAGGCAATTTTTAAGAAAAAGTCTTTGGAACTGGCTTGAAAATTTTTGGCGACGTCTGTATAAATAGGGTCAATATTGGCGACACCAGCTGCCGTGTTGATCGCTACAGGAAAAAATACACTAATAGCAATCGTAACCATTTTGGAAAATTCGCCAATCCCGAATAAAATCAAAATAATGGGTAGCATCGCTAATGTGGGAATTGGCATAAAAATCATGATAATAGGGGAGAAAAATGTTTTAAACCATTTGTACATCCCCATGAATAATCCGATACAAATGGCCGGAATGACACCTAATAGAAAACCACAGAAAATACGTAACAAACTTACCCCGATATGATGAAAAAGTTCACCGCCAGCTCCCATGTCAATCAGTGTTTGTAGAATCAAAGTAGGTGGTGGAAAGAAACGTGGATCTAATATTTCCATTCGCGAGAAAAATTCCCAAGCTATTAATAATACAATCGGAGCAGAAATGGTCAAAATTTGTTGATGTTTGAACCATTTAATTAATTTACGCATCGAGCATCTCTTCCTCTCTTGAATCACATCGTTAACGAAGGAAACATTGCATTTAACTTTATAGACAGTCTATGCGCCTGCCTAGAAGATGTGATTATTGAGAATAGGGAGGAGATAAAAAAAGTGACCCCGAATCGATCGAGATCACTAGTCGTGCCTTGAGCTTATTCAATTATTTGTATAATGAACTAACAGATTGTTGTTTGTATAGTCGAATAATGGCTTCGGCTAATACAGGTGCGACGGTAAGCTGCGTAATATGATCTGTTTGTTTCTCATCAGGAAGAGGAATTGAATTAGAGATTATCAATTCCTCAACATCAGAAGCATGAATGTGTTCAATTGCTGAACCGGATAAGACAGGATGTGTGGCGCACGCGAATATCTCATTCACACCATGTTGTTTTAAGCTTTCGAACTGGAACTGATACGCCAACCTGTATCAATAATATCATCGATAATGACAGCTGTTTTATCTTCGACTTCACCGACAATATTAATATTTGCTGTATCTTCGCTTGTACCTCTGCGATCAACAATCGCAATCGGTGCTTTTAATTGATCGGCTAGTTGACGTGCTCGAGAAACACTACTATGATCTGGTGCAACGACAACTACATCCTCTAATTGTTTTTTCAACAAATAATCGCCTAAGATCGGTACTGCTGTTATGGGATCAACAGGTATGTTAAAGAATCCCTGTGCTTGGGGTGCGTGTAAATCAAGTGATATTAATCGCGTCGCCCCAGCTTTTTGAATTAAATCGGCAATCAATTTTGCGGTAATAGGTTCTCTTGATCTCGTTTTGCGATCTTGCCTAGCATAACCGTAATACGGCATCACAACATTGATTGTTTTGGCAGATGCCCGTTTTAACGCGTCAATCATAATCAGTAATTCGAAAATATGCTGATTAACCGGGTCACATGTAGACTGTACGACAAAAACATCGCAACCTCGAATACTTTCTTCAATATTAATTTGAATTTCACCATCACTAAATGTTTTGACAGAAGATTTGCCTAGTTCAATTCCGATGGTTTCAGCAACTTCCTCTGCTAATTGTGGGTTTGAATTTAAGGAAAAAACTTTTAATTTAGAATCATGAGCTGTATGATTCACCCCGAAGACCTCCTACTTATGTATGCTAATTAAATTATCGCAAAAACAAGTCGTTGTCACAAGTTATATTGTTCGAAAATAGTTGATTAATGTCATTAATTGTTTCGTTTGTTGTTCTAATAAGTAAGAGCATTCTTCCATACACTCATGTAACGATAATGGGCGGTTAACAATCGAAAAACAACCGATAAATTTTTCTTGTAATGCGTCTATATGTTTTCCTAAGCCACCCGAAAGTAAGATCGCCGGAACATGATGGTGACTGGCTAGATCAGCAATAAAACCTGGCGCTTTGCCATAAAGAGTCTGATTATCACTTTGTCCTTCACCGGTAATCACGAGGTCCGCTTGTTGAATGGTTTCTTCCAAATTTGTGACATCCGCAATTAATTTCGCTCCTGATTGTAATGAACCGCCTATCGATAAGAAGGCAAATCCCAATCCACCTGCTGCACCTGCTCCAGTAGCATGTTGATAATTGGTCCCCATATGTTTTTCCATTAATGATGCAAAGTGGTCTAATGCTTGGTCGTATAAGGATATTTGTTCATTGCTTGCTCCTTTTTGCGGACCATAAATCATAGTGGCTCCTTCTGTTCCAGTCAACGGATTATCAACATCACTGGCAATTTGAATGTGAACGGATGATAGACGAGGATCTAGATGGCGAACGGACATATCGTGGATTTGTAATAAATCTTTTCCGAAAGGTCCAATCGGTTGAGAATCTTTATCCCAAGCTTCAAGGCCAAGTGCTTGTAACATTCCAAGCCCGCCATCATTTGTAGCGCTTCCACCTAAGCCAATAATAAAAGAATCACATCCATTGTCTAAAGCATGTAACATGGCTTCACCAATACCGAAACTCGTTGTATCATCAGGATTTCGTTCTGATCCAATGACTTGTGTCAGTCCAGCATGTTTGGCTGTTTCAATGACCGCAATGTGCTTATCAATTATCGCATAACTCGTCTGAATAGGTGTACCTAATGGGCCACTCGTTGTCACATTTATTTCTTCACCTTCAGTGGATGCTAGAATGGCTGCAATCGTTCCTTCTCCGCCATCAGCCATAGGCTTGATGATGGTGGTGTCTTTTCCAAATCGATCAATTGCTGCTTTCATTGTTTGTGCAACTTCAATGGATGTCAAACTTCCTTTAAATGAATCAGGTGCTACTACAATCTCCATTTTTTCTCCCCCAATGAAACAATATAGTTCTATTATACAAAAGTATGTAAGTGATCATGAAGTGAAAACTATAATAAATGTTTTCAGTAATTGGTTGGCAAATGAAAAAAGAGACAGGGACAACATATAATATAGCAACGTTGCATTCGATAACAAAAATAAGCTTTGTCAAAACACATCGCTTTCCGCGGGCAGGCCCCTCAATTTCCCGAAACGAGTTTCAGGTGATTTTCGGCTCGTGCTTGCCCGCAGGAGTTCGTGTTTTGACAAAGCAGTGATGCATAACTAGATCAAAACGAAAAGATAACGTTCATTTTTGTAATAGAGCTTTGTCCTACTCTTTTTAAAAATTATTTTGATTGGATGGCTAGTTGTTGTGACTTATATGATTTTCGCATTTCTAGCAGAATGATTGTGAACGCAATATGACCGTAAACTAAGTTGCTGATAAAGAATGCCCATAGGAACATTTCATTTGGTGCAATACCAACGGTTACATGCTTGATAAAGACAAACCATGAACCAAGAATAAATGGGAGCTGAAACAATGCGGTTTTTCTCCATTTGTCAGCCCATAATAGTAGGGGAGTTGCACTGAAAATAAATAGAAAGATAAGTAAAATATCCATAGTGAATGACCTCCTCTGTGGACGATCTTTGTAAGTGTTTACATAAAGTATAACACATTGTTCATGATTTTGTCATACTTTATTCACAAATTGTACAAAGAATATTCAAAAATGCTAAGGATGGCGAATGTAACTTGATGGGTTTGTATTTTCTGGCGTGGCAAGAATAATTCTCGCGTGACCGCAAATTATCTAGCATGGCAAAATTAATTCTCGTGTGACAACAAAATTACTAAAAAATCCTCTAAAGTGATTTCAACACTTTAGAGGATTTATATCGTGTATTAACCTGTATTGCGAAGGCCAGCTGCGACACCGTTGATGGTTAAAAGTGCTTCTTTTAACAGTTCTTCATAATCTTCGTTATCTTCATCCATTGATCGAACTTGTGACACTAATTGCACTTGTAGTTGATTAAGCGGGTCAACTAACGGATTTCTTAGACGAACGGATTCTTTAATATTTGGTTTATGATCCAGAAGTTCGTCTTGACCAGTAATTTGTAACACAATATCTTTTGTCACATAATACTCATCTTCGATTTGTTTGAAAATACGTTGACCGATTTCTTGATCTTGTACCATATTTGCATATTCTTTAGCTGTACCGAGGTCGGCTTTTGTTAATGCCATTTGTAAATTATTCATGGTTGCTGTAAAGAATGGCCAATCGCGATACATTCGTTGCAACATTTCTAAGTTGCCATGTTCATCAATATATTTCTTAATCCCTGTACCTGTTGCAAACCAAGCTGGTAACAACTGGCGACTCTGTGTCCAGGCGAAAACCCATGGAATTGCACGAAGATCTTCGAAATGATCACTGCCTTTTCGTTTCATAGGCCGTGAACCAATATTTAGATCGCCAAGTTCATGTAATGGTGTAGCTTGGTTGAAATACTTGATAAAGCCAGGATCTTCGAAAACTAATGATTGATATTTCTTCAGTGCGTATTCTGAAATTAAATTCATTGCGTTTTCTTCTTCTTGATTCAGTCCAATGTTTGATGAATTCTCTTCATTTAGTCCCATAATCGCTGTCATCATCGTAGAAGTAGCTTGTTCTAAACTACGATAAGCAATGTCTTTGAGTAAGTAACGAGAGGATAGCACTTCCCCTTGTTCTGTGATTTTCACACCATCGCCTAATGTGACAGGTGGTTGTGATAACAGACTCGAGTATAATGGTCCGCCACCACGACCGAGTGAGCCACCACGACCGTGGAAATATTTCAGTTTGACACCGTAACTGTTGGCAATGTCATGAATTTCTTGTTGTGCTTTATATAATTCCCAGTTCGCGGTGATATTTCCACCGTCTTTACTACTATCTGAGTATCCAAGCATAATTTCTTGTAAATCCCCACGAGCTTCTAAATGCTTACGGTATAATGGGATATCAAATAGTTGTTTAATCATACTAGGACCGTTTTTTAAGTCATCAATTGTTTCTAACAGTGGTGCAACATGGATGCGACTGACCACTTTTCCATCTGGATATACGCGATAAAGTCCAGCTTCTTTTGCTAAAACAAGCACTTCTAGTAGGTCACTGACCGCATCTGTCATACTAATTAAGTATACCTCAATCGCACGAAGACCAAATGTATCTTGTGCCTTCTTAATCATGCGGAACGTTTCAATCACTTCTAGCGTCCCTGGCGTGAATTCGTCATAAATGGAAATCAGCGGCCTTGGATTTTCCAACACACCGATAAGTGTATGAACTTTATCATCTTCATTCAATGCCTTATAATCTTGTGCGATTCCGACTTTACTGAAGACCTCCGTTAACGCTGCTTGGTGTTCACCACTATGATTACGAATATCGAGTGATGCTAGGTGGAAGCCAAATAAATCCACTTGGCGAATCACTTTACGTAGACGTTTAATCGGATTGGAGTTCGGATGATGACCTTCCATACTGTTGCGAATCATGTATAAATCATTAAGCAATTCTTCCGCTTTTGTATATCCTAATTCATGATCTTGTTCGGTATAATCTAACTTTTTCAACATTAACGATAGTTTCACACGATACACTTCATCATCTTTATGCCATCCATTTGTGTTTAATGTTTGGCGATCTTCTTCGATCGATTGTAATAATTCGTCACTCACTTCAACCTTATCCACCGAATGGCTAAGTCGGTCTTTCAATTCACCAAGAGATTCTTTATATTTTTTTAATACAAGTGAACGATGCCGTTTCAATGTTTCATAAGTTGTATCTGCTGTTACAAATGGATTTCCATCACGGTCGCCACCGATCCATGAACCAAAACGAAGGAAGGATGGAATGTTCCAACGTTGCTTATAATTTTCATATAATAAATCTTCTAAATCATCGTGGATTCTTGGTAATACATCGAATAGTACGCGATCGAAATAATATAAACCATTCGATACTTCTTTCATAACAGATGGTTTTTTCTGACGAATCTCTTGTGTTTGCCATAAAATCGTAATTTCATTAGCAATGGTTTCTTTAATAATTTTCTTCTCATAACGCGTGAAGGCATAATCCCATGCAGTTAAAAGGTTTGCAATGCGTTTATGAATTTGTAAAATCGTTCTTCGTGTAGCCTCTGTTGGGTGAGCTGTAATAATCAACTCCAACGAAAGACTCTCTAATAGTTCAGTAATTTGTTCTGGTGTGACGTTGTTATTAATTAATTGTCTCACACCTGCTTCGAGTGAACCTGGTTGAATGCTATCTGCATCTTGAGTTTGGTATTCTCTACGGCGTCGCGTACGATAATTTTGTTCCGCTATGTTAAATAGATGTAAATGAATTGAAAAAGCTCGAATCACATTTTGACGTAATCCCGGTTCTAATTCATTAATGGCTTTTTTAATGTCTTTATAGGTTGCTTCATCTTGTGTTTGACGAAGATTTGTAGAAAGGTTACGAATGTTCTTCACTTTTTCTAATAATTCGTTACCACCTTCGTGTAGTAATACATCATCTAATATTGACGTTAAGTATTCAGCATCTTCAAGTAATGATACTTGCGAATAATGCTCGTTCGTATCTGCTCCCATTTGTTCCACTTCCTTTCAAATTGATAGTAGTTTTCTGGGGTGTCTCTTATAATAGTACTTGCATCCTTTAACAGTACACATGCAATTATTATTTGGTTGGAGTTGGTTAGAGGATATGTTTTCATGGGTATGAAAGCCAACATGAATCACATGAGACGAGATAATGATGGCTATTCTCTACCAATACATGCGTATGATATAGAAATCATGTATAATCTGGTAAGAGACATAGATAATTAGATGAAGCATCCTTGTCTATTTTAAGGGAAAAATCAGATTTGCGCAAATCATTTTTTTGAAAATTATAAAATCTACTAGTGAGGAATGATGATAGTGGTAGAAATCTCAGGGATATTACCAGCGATTCGAAATATGAAAGATTTTGATTCTCTAATAGAAAGTGATCAACCTTTACTGATTATCTTAGAATCACGAATTTCTCAATTACATCATGTCGTGAATTATGCAAAAAAGAAAGGAAAACAAGTGTTGATTCATGCGGATTTAATTAATGGGTTAAAAGTAGATCAATATGGCATGGAATATCTCATTCGTCTAGTGAAAGTTGATGGTGTGATTTCAACAAGAGCAAATGTCATATCATTAGCTAAGAAAAACGGAATTGTTGCGATTCAACGTTTATTTGCACTCGATAGTGTGGCGTTAGAAAGTAATATGAAATTAATTCAAAAAACAAAACCAGATTACATTGAAGTGTTGCCAGGCATTATGCCATCGATTTTGGAAAAAGTGGCTGATCAAACGGGAGTACCAGTTATTGCTGGGGGATTAATTCGAACGAGAGAACATGTAGAAGACGCTTTAGCCAGTGGTGCCACCGCGGTAACGACATCCAACCTCGATTTATGGGAAGTGAAAAAATAAAAGAAATGATTGACAGCGCTTTACTCATGATATATCCTAAAATTAACAAGTTAATGAATGTGTCGGAGAAAAGGAGTCCACACAGCGATTTACGTACTTTCCTAGGACAAAGTATGTCGATTGGCTGTGTGGATTTTTTTATTCGGCGTTGCACGTGCATATCTCATTAGCTTCAAAATTGTTGAAGGGGTGAATGGGAATGTCTGAATTTCTTGCAGAGCTCATTGGAACGATGATTTTAGTTATTCTTGGTGTAGGAGTCGTCGGCGGTGTAGTATTACGAAAAACGAAAGCAGAAGGAGCAGGATGGGTAGTGATTACCATTGGCTGGGGGTTAGGTGTAGCCATGGGCGTCTATGCTGTTGGCCATGTCTCTGGTGCACATATAAATCCGGCTGTGACCTTAGGATTTGCAGCAATCGGTGAATTTCCATGGGGGAAAGTGCCGATGTATATAAGCGCTCAAATGATTGGTGCATTTATTGGTGCTGTCATTGTTTTCTTGCAATATTTACCGCATTGGAAAGAGACACGCGATCAAGGAGCTAAATTAGGTGTATTTGCGACAGATCCAGCGATAAAAAGTCCATTGTCAAACTTAGTGAGTGAAATCATTGGAACGTTTGTTTTGATCATGGGGTTACTTTTTATTGGAGCGAATGAATTTACACAAGGGTTGAACCCAGCGATTGTTGGTTTACTCATTGTAGCTATTGGAATGTCTCTAGGTGGTACGACAGGTTATGCGATTAATCCAGCCAGAGATTTAGGCCCTAGAATCGCACATGCTGTTTTACCCATCATTGGAAAAGGGAAATCAAACTGGGGATATGCATTGATTCCAGTCTTGGGACCAGTTATCGGCGGTGTTTATGGTGCGTTGTTTTATCAAGCGGTTTTCCAAGGTAATATTACATCACCGTTTTGGGTTATGTCTGTTGTAGTAGGGTGCATATTCATTGCATCTGTCATCATTGAGTTAAGAAAAAACCGTGTGCACATCCAATCACACGAAGAAAAAGCGATTTAATGTCGACATATTTTTATCATTAATAAACAAATTGGGGAGGCAAAACATTATGGAAACGTATATTTTATCCATTGATCAAGGGACAACAAGTTCAAGAGCAATCATTTTCAATAAAAAAGGAGAGATTGTGGAAGTTGCGCAACAAGAATTTGAACAGTTTTTTCCACAACCAGGTTGGGTCGAACATGATGCAAATGAAATCTGGACATCTGTTTTAAGTTGTATTGCCGAAGCGTTACGAAAAGCCGACGTTGAACCATCACAAATTGCCGGCATCGGCATTACAAATCAACGTGAAACAGCAGTGGTTTGGGACAAAGATACAGGAAAACCGATTTATAAAGCCGTCGTTTGGCAATCGAGACAAACGGATGATATTTGTCGTGAATTACGTGAAGCAGGGTATCAAGACTTATTCAGAAGTAAAACCGGCCTTTTAATTGATGCTTATTTTTCTGGAACGAAAGTGAAATGGATATTGGATCATGTGGAAGGTGCAAGAGAAAAAGCAGAACAAGGCAAGCTATTATTCGGTACCATTGATACATGGCTCATTTATAAATTAACTGGTGGTAAAGTCCATGTGACCGATTATTCAAATGCTTCGCGTACACTGATGTATAATATTTATGATTTAAAATGGGATGATGAATTGCTCGATATATTAGGTGTACCAAAAAGTATGTTACCAGAGGTTCGTTCATCATCTGAGGTGTATGGTGAAACGGTTGATTATCATTTCCTCGGTGAGAATGTACCGATTGCAGGTGCTGCAGGTGATCAGCAAGCAGCGTTATTTGGGCAAGCATGCTTTGAAGAAGGAATGGTGAAAAATACGTATGGTACAGGCTGCTTTATGTTGATGCATACTGGTGAGTCACCTGTACGTTCGGATCATGGTTTATTGACAACTCTTGCATGTGGTATCGATGGAAAAGTCGAATATGCGTTAGAAGGAAGTATCTTTGTAGCTGGGTCTGCTGTGCAATGGTTACGTGACGGTCTCCACATGTTCCAAAACGCTGAAGAAACTGAGCATTATGCTACCCGAGTTGAGTCCTCAGATGGCGTTTATCTTGTGCCGGCATTTGTTGGTTTAGGAACTCCATACTGGGATAGTGATGTACGCGGGGCGATGTTTGGCTTAACTCGAGGTACAACGAAAGATCATGTGGTACGTGCCACTTTAGAATCGATTGCTTATCAAACAAAAGACGTACTAAATGCGATGATAGAAGATTCGTCGATTGAAGTGAAATCTTTGCGCGTTGATGGAGGTGCCGTAGCGAATAATTTCTTAATGCAATTCCAAAGTGACTTGCTTGAAGTGCCAGTTGAGCGCCCAGAAGTGATCGAAACAACGGCACTTGGGTCTGCTTATCTGGCTGGATTAGCCGTTGGTTATTGGCAAGATCGTGATGAAATCCGCCAACAATGGCAAGTCGATCAACGCTTTACAAGTGCGATGGATGATGCAACGAGACATCAATTGTATCAAGGGTGGAAAAAAGCAGTCGAAGCTGCGCGCACATTTAAATAATGAAACAAAAACGTTAACCATTTCAACAAGATATCGGATGCAAAGGGGCGAAATCTATGAGTTTTTCAAGTAGACAACGACAAAATACCTATCAACAGATAAAAAGTGAAACAGCGGATGTAATTGTTATCGGCGGTGGTATTACCGGAGCAGGGATTGCATTAGACGCTGCATTACGTGGCTTACGCGTCGTCGTACTAGAAATGCAAGACTTTGCTGCAGGAACATCAAGCCGGTCAACTAAACTCGTACATGGTGGCTTACGTTATTTAAAACAATTTGAAGTAAAAATGGTGGCAGAAGTCGGGAAAGAACGTGAAATTGTTTATGAAAATGGCCCTCATGTTACTACGCCAGAATGGATGATGCTACCATTTTACCAAGACGGCACATTCGGTCCGCTGACAACAAATATTGGTCTGCGAGCCTATGACTTTTTAGCAGGGGTAAAGAAATCAGAACGAAGGCAAATATTTTCGAAAGATGAGGCGATCAACCGTGAACCTTTATTAAAGAAGGAAGGGTTAAAAGGTGCGGGGTATTACGTTGAGTATAAAACTGATGATGCGCGCTTAACTATGGAAGTGATGAAAAAAGCGGTCGAAAAAGGTGCGCTAGCGATAAATTATGCGAAAGTGTCCAATTTAGTGTATAAACATGGCACTGTTTGTGGTGTGTGTGTTGATGATGAAATCACTGGTGAACGTCATGACATTTATGGTAAATATGTCATTAATGCGACTGGGCCATGGGTGGATACGATTCGTGACATTGATCATTCGAAGCGGGGAAAAACGTTGCAATTAACCAAAGGCATTCATTTAGTATTCAACCATGACCGTTTTCCGCTTGAACAAGCGATTTATTTTGATACACCTGATGGACGAATGGTATTTGCTATTCCGCGAGAAGGTAAAACTTATGTAGGGACAACAGATACGGTTTATGAAGGAGATATTTCACGTCCAACCATGACGACGAGTGATCGCGATTACGTCCTTCGTGCTATTGATTATATGTTTCCATCCTTAGATATCGGAGCAGAGGATGTGGAATCAAGTTGGTCAGGGCTTCGACCATTGATTCATGAAGAAGGCAAGGATCCTTCTGAAATTTCTCGAAAAGATGAAATATTTGAGTCGCCATCTGGTTTACTATCAATGGCAGGCGGTAAACTGACTGGATATCGAAAAATGGCTCAAGACGTTATGGAATTCGTCGTTGATAAAATGGTGCAGGCAGAACGTAAAGTGCTTTATCCGAGTGATACGAAACATACGCCAA
Organism: Gracilibacillus halophilus YIM-C55.5; assembly: GCF_000359605.1. Lineage (GTDB taxonomy): Bacteria > Bacillota > Bacilli > Bacillales > Amphibacillaceae > Gracilibacillus > Gracilibacillus halophilus. Next base: position 39,401 of record NZ_APML01000013.1, on the reverse strand, counting down.
TCTCTGGTGGTGATGTAGGTGGTTCAAAAGGATTTCAGCAATTTTTTGAAAAAGAAGTCCAGCATGGTGTAGAACTCGGTTTAACAAAAATAGAGGCAGAACAAGTGACGCGTAGATATGGGTCAAATGTAGTTAACGTTTATTCCTATTACCAAGAAGCACTGGAATCAGCATCAGATGTAGAGCCATTAACAGAAGCGATGTTACGTTATGCAATTGATTATGAAGCTTGTTATAAGCCAGTCGACTTTTTTATTCGTCGAACGGGTGCCCTCTTTTTTGCGATTGATTGGGTAAAACAAGAAAAAGAACCCGTACTTCAATATATGAAAGACGCGCTAAAATGGTCGGATGAACAACTGGATATGTATAGGAATGAATTAGAACAATATTTGTACGAAGCGGTACATCCGATCATAGAAGAATAATGTACTTGAACACCTCAACTTCGGGATAAGCCACATGTTGAGGTGTTTTTTATGTGGTTTATAAGTTGGATGATGTTGTTATAATGGTAATGAGTGAAGATGTACAATCGAATATTCAAATAGGCTAGTGTGTGATAAGATGAAGGAAAAGGTCAAATTGGTAAAACTAAGATAAAAAAAAGGGGTAGCGTATGACAGTATTAACAGTAAACCAAACGATCGATTGGATGAAGGAAACGTATCGTCAATTGAAAGATAATTACGACCAATTAACTGGATTAGATCAAGCAGTTGGTGATGGGGATCATGGCATGAACATGGTCAGTGGTTTTCAAGAAGTCGTAAACAAAATGAATGAAACTTCTTATGAAAGCGCATCCGATGTTTTGAAAAGCGCTGCAATGACATTAAAGGGAAAAGTCGGAGGCACATCTGGCTCTTTATATGGTACGGCATTTTTAAAAATGTCTGTTGCCTTAGAAGGAAAACCAGTCACGAAACAAGCATTTAAGGAAGCGATTGATCAAGCGGTAGAAGGTCTTCAATCATATGGTCATGCAACGTTTGGAGAAAAAACGTTAGTAGACGTCTGGATACAAGTTGCGGCTTATTTAGAAGAAGAAACGGAAATCGATTGGCAAGAAATTACGGAAGTGTGTCAAGCAACGATTGAAGATACGAGAGAAATGATCGCGACCAAAGGCAAGGCTGCTTCATTAAAAGAACAAACACTTGGACATGTTGATCCAGGTTCGATGTCCTCTTTTTATTTGTTTCAATCCCTCGCCGATGTGTTAACGGAAGAGCGAGTAAGCTCATTTCATAATAGTTGAGAATAAAAGCTCGAAAGTTGAGAATAAATATCGCGAAGTTGAGAATAAAACTCAAAAAGTTGAGAATAAAATCCAATGAAAACCATCAGTAAGGAGCGATTATCCCTACTGATGGTCACCTCACGTTTAAAGTTGAATCCTATTTCCTGGTTGCGACCACTCCACATTCAATTCATGTGGTAAACATGCTTTCAGGTAGCATTCCTTTAACGTATCAGCTAAATCATCGACAGTAATGAGTTGGTTCTGTTCATCATAAGCCATCCAATTTTCCGGAAATGTAGGAATAGAAGGGACGGACTTGTGCATGGCGTCAATGGCCTTCACATGTTGAGCGCCTGCCTCAATGCCACAAAGAATGTCTTGATGATTTTCGCGAATCGCTTGAATACAGACATGAAGTTTCGCCGTATGATCCTGTTCGGGATCTGGATATTCAGTAATTGAGCCATCATTCCATCTTACGGTAATATTTCTACCGTGCTCATTCGGATTATAGTCAATCATTGCTTCTTCAAATTCTAGTTGATATTGAGGCGCATGGTTCTCTGGTACTGCATGAGACGCATAATATAGAATTTCAATGTCATTTTCCGTTTGTAGTCGAACGGCGCAAGTATCAAATGTTTCAATCGGATTTGCACGATATAGTTCAGCCGTGACGGTTTTGATCGTCGCACTTGTGTCCATGCGGCCACCATTGACATATAGCAAATGGTGTAAAAAATGAGCGGTAGCATTATTGGCTACACTATCAAAGATCGCTTCACCAGTAGGACTATATTGTTTCCCTGCCCAAGAAGACCGTTGAAAATAAGCTTGATTTCGTGGCCAAAGGACTACACTTTTCATCCGTTTGGCTTGACCAAACGCGCCACGTAATATGTCTTGTTTAAGCGACTGAACGGCATCTGTGAACGACCAGTTAAATCCGATCGCTAAAAATTTACCTGTACGATCTCGCGTTTCTTGCATTTTCTTTACATCTTCCGTATTTGCTGTCGCTGGTTTCTCACAAAGAACATGACTCCCGTTTTCCATTGCTAAACAGGCTTGCCGCTTATGCAAATGTATTGGTGTTGACAAGATAGCTAGATCAGCCTCGTGATGTTGATAGAATTCTTCAAGTGATGCATAAATCGGGATTTGCCGTTGTTGAATCAATGAATAGTATGTAGATTTTTCTGGTGTAACATCGACAACGCCTTTGACGAATGCGTTTACATTTTGTTTATCTAAAATTTCTTTTACATACATTTGCCCATATCCAGCAATACCGACCAATACGACAGATACTTGTTGATTCATAACGTTACTCCTCTCATCTTAATATCTTGTTCTTTCGTAGAGATTTTGCGTTCGAAAATTAAAAACAAGTATAATAATAGATACAACCGTTTGATAAAACAATATACCATATCTTACTAGATTTCAATGTAAAACATGACAAAACCTTTTTGGAGTTGACCATTATGTTGAAAACCATCCGTTTAGGTCGAGACGGTATTCGTTTATATGAGAGTAAACATCAATCAGGCGATCGAGTCCAACCACATTATCATGCTGTTTATCAATTACTTTATGCACTAGAAGGAAAAGGTTCAGTCCATATCAATCAAGTAAACTACCGTTTTGAAAAAGATGCCTTAACCTGTATTCCGCCACAAACACGTCATGCGGTTTTTTCTGAAGAGAAATTAACTGTATTAGTATTGGCTTTTGACATTCAACCTCAAGACTCCACATCGATGACTCACCTGTTGAATCAGTATTTTCAAGAAACCAAATGGTTACAATTAAATCCATTTGACAGTCGCACCATCCGACAATTATTGCGAACGATGCTATATGAACAAAAACAGCGTAGTGAATTCAAGCAGGTGGCTATGCATATTTATCTATCTGAACTGCTGTTACAAATTGCTAGAGTAGAAGAACAACCACAAATGATTGATGCGAATCGTTTGCGAGCCGAACGCCTAAAACAATATATCGATACACATTATTTTGAATGGACGCACGCTGAAGACTTGGCTGCGCGATTAGGAATTAGCACGAGAAGGATGAATACGATATTTAAGGAATCTTTTCATCAGACACCCATGCAGTATTTAAACGAAGTACGCATCAATCTAGCGAAAAAAATGCTTGTTGAAACCGATATGGATATCGCTTCCATTTGTTTTGAAGTCGGTTTTGAGTCGATTTCCACTTTTTATCGTGCATTTAAAAATGTTGTACATCTTTCACCACATAAATACCGAACGAATGAACGTAGTCAGTGATAAACAGAATCAATCGTTTGTGATAAGGATGTCTGTGATGATTTCATTTCCGATTGTTATAAAAAGTTCTTAGATTTATAAGATCATCTCTCTTTCTTTCGTTATAGTAACGATAAGATGAAGGAAAGGAGATAAAGACATGGCTCAACATAACATTGGCATTATTATGAATGGTGTAACAGGGCGAATGGGGACAAATCAACATTTAATTCGTTCGATTGTTGCCATACGCAATCAAGGTGGCGTGAAATTAAAAAACGAAGATACGATTATGCCTGATCCTATTTTAGTCGGACGAAATCAAAAGAAATTACAAGCACTTGCAAATGAACATCAAATCAACCGGTGGACGACGGATTTAGATGAAGCACTCGATGATTCATACAATACGATTTATTTTGATGCGCAAACGACGGTTCGGCGAGCAGAAAGTATCAAACAGGCAATTGCTAAAGGAAAGCATATTTATTGTGAAAAACCGACAGCAACAAATTTGGAGGAATCAATTGAACTTGCCACATTAGCAAAAAACGCAGGTGTCAAAAATGGTGTCGTACAAGATAAATTGTTTTTACCTGGTTTATTAAAATTAAAACGATTAATTAATGCTGGCTTTTTCGGCCGCATGCTTTCCGTACGCATGGAATTTGGCTATTGGGTGTTTGAAGGGGATTGGCAAGAAGCACAGCGACCATCTTGGAATTATCGCAAGGAAGATGGGGGTGGCATCATTGTTGATATGTTTGCCCATTGGCGATATGTGATCGACCATTTATTTGGTCATGTTAAGGCGGTTTCTTGTTTAGGTGCCACACATATTCCTTGGCGAATGGATGAAAACGGAAATAAATATCAAGCGACAGCTGATGATGCCGCTTATGGCACATTCGAGTTGGACAATGGCGTCATTGTACAGGCAAATTCATCGTGGGCTGTGCGAGTGAATCGCGATGATTTACTTACGATTCAAGTAGACGGTACTGAAGGAAGTGCAGTAGCTGGTCTGCGTAATTGTAAAGTGCAACATCGAGTCAATACACCAAAGCCGACGTGGAATCCAGATATAGAAAATCCATTTGATTTCCAAGCACAATGGCAAGATGTTCCGGATAACCAAACATTCGATAATGGTTTCAAAGTACAGTGGGAACTATTTCTAAAGCATGTAGTGACTGATGAAGCATTCCCATGGGATTTGTTAGAAGGAGCCAAAGGAACCCAATTATCTGACCTCGGTTTGAAATCTTGGGAAGAAAGAAGATGGATTGATGTACCGGAAATTATTATCTAGGGAGGTTCAATCATGCGAAAGTTGATCTTACCAAGTCAAGAGCGGTCACTTTATACGTACGAACCACGAAACGATCAGCCTTTTGAAATGCCGACAAATCAACCTTTCACAAAAAGAGTCGCCTATTCGGCAGCGCATGTCGTTGCGGATGCTATGGCGGATAACGATCCAACCCTTGATGGGCAAATTGATTGGGAGCAAACGATGCAATACCGTCATTACCTTTGGTCACTGGGATTTTCGGTGGCAGAAGCGATGGACACGGCACAACGTGGAATGGGTTTGAATTGGGATGGTGCGAAAGAATTAATTTCTCGTTCTGTGAAAGAAGCAAAAGCGGTTGGAGGTGAGATTGCTTGTGGTATCGGGACCGATCATTTGAATCCTTCTGATACAGTTAGCATTGAAGATGTGGAGCGGGCTTATGAAGAGCAAATGTCTTTTGTCGAGGCTCAAGGTAGCAAGATGATTATGATGGCCAGTCGAGCTCTTGCTGCTTGCGCTCAAGGGCCAGAAGATTACCATCGCGTATATCATAAGCTGTTGAAAAAAGTTAAACAACCAGTCATTATTCACTGGCTAGGCGATATGTTTGATCCAGCACTTCGCGGCTACTGGGGATATCAAGATGTCGACCAAGCGATGGAAGTTTGCCTAAATATCATTCGAGAAAATGAATCGAAAATCGATGGCATTAAAATTTCACTTTTAGACGATCAAAAAGAGATCAAAATGCGTCGTCTTTTACCAGAAAGTGTTCGTATGTATACAGGGGATGATTTTAATTTTCCCTCATTAATTAAAGGCGATGAAAAGGGATATAGTCACGCATTACTAGGTATTTTTGATGCAATTGCACCAGCAGCTGCGTCGGCTTTGCACGCATTAGATAAAGGTGATATCAAAGCTTATGATCGATTACTGGAGAAAACAGTCCCATTATCTCGACATATTTTCCAACAACCTACGTTTTCTTATAAAACGGGTGTCGTTTTTATGGCATATCTAAATGGTCATCAAGATCATTTTCGCATGCTTGGTGGAAAAGAGGGAGCGCGTTCGATCGTCCATTTATCCGATTTATTTGTTATGGCTGATCAAGCGGGATTGTTACGAGATCCTGAACAAGCGACCGAAAGAATGCGTCTTTCTCTTGAATTAGCAGGTATTCATCAGGAGGCGTTAAGATGACCAATGAATCATTCATGCAGCGACTAAGTTTGAATCAAATTACGACTGAACAGTGGAGTTTAAAAGAAGCAGTTAATGGCTGTCTTCGTCATGAAATTCCTTGGATTTCTATATGGCGTCACAAAATCGCAGAAGTTGGATTGAAGAAAGCTAGGCGCTTGATTCAAGATGCGAATATGCACGTTTCGAGTATTTGTCGTGGTGGGATGTTTCCAGCAACTACAGCTAAGGAGCGAGCAGAACGAATTGATGATAATAAACGTGCGATTGAAGAAGCGGCTGAATTAGGCGCAGATACGTTAGTGTTAGTGTGTGGTCCGAGTGCAGATCGCGATATTGAAACAGGACGAAAACAAGTAGCTGATGCGATTGATCAGTTGGTCCCATATGCGAAAGATCATGGGGTGAAGTTAGCGATTGAACCATTACATCCAATGTTTGCCGCTGATCGGTCGGTCATTAATACACTTGATCAAGCAAACACCATTGCCAAAAATTATTCATCTGATGAAGTAGGAGTGATTGTTGACGTTTATCATGTCTGGTGGGATCCTCAATTATATGCTGAAATTGAACGCGCTGGTGAGCATATACTTGGTTATCATGTCTCTGACTGGAAAGTACCTATGCCAGATATGTTTAAAGGGCGTGCGATGATGGGGGAAGGCGTCATTGAACTTCATAAAATACGACAAGCAGTAGAGCAAGCCGGGTATGACGGTCCTATTGAAGTAGAAATTATTAATCAATCCTTATGGGACAGTGATCCTCATCAAGTCTTAGATGAAATCAAACGAAGTTATGCAAAATATGTGTAAAGCACGGGGTGTATCGTAATCGATGCACTCTTTTGCATGGCTTGGTGACAAAGATTATCTTAATTACTGTGCAGTTCGAGATTTAAATAATATCTTTATTGAACCTATTATGATGATTCGTGATGTTATCATTTACAATGTATCATATCAATGGTAGTTTGTTAGTTAGTTAGATATATGATTCTATGGGGTGATAATTCTGGCACGTAATCATCATTCAATTCCATTTTATATCACAGTAGCACTAGGTATAACTGTTATCTTTGCAGGGTTATGGATAGGAAAAAGTTACTTAGATGGGAACACTGTATTTAATAATAATAGTATAAAAGAATTTGTTAGTTATGATCATGTACATAAGCAGATTGAAGTAGCCAATTATTCCGATCAACTAGATTCAGATCTGTTTGTAAGCGAAGATGATGAAATAGAAGAAATTTCTACAGATGATCAAGAATCAACGGTCTCCAATGATCAGTGGGCTGAAAATGAAACGACAACGACTGATGTAACACAATCTTCAAGCGGACAAACTGATGATTCGACGGGAAGTAGTTCAGGTTCAACTGAAGAGTCAAACGGAGCGAGTGAATCCGATAGCGGAAGTGATGAACCAGTAGAAGACCCCGATGAATCCGGTAGTAAAAATGGTGAACCAACAGGTGATTCTCCTGATAGTGATAAAGACTCAACAGAAGGAACTGGTGGATCTGGTAATGAAAGTGATGATTCAACAGAGGAAACAGATAAAACTCCTGGTGGAAATGATGACTCAACAGGTGAAACTAGTGATAGTTCAACGGGAGAAACAAATGATGAGAATACTGAAAGTGACAGTTCACAAGATGAAACAAATAATACAGGGGACGACACAGGTGCAAATAATGATGAACAAATTGGTGACTCGGTTCAGTCAGACCAAACAGATTCAAGTAACGAAGATGAGTTAGGTTCAGGTATAACCAATGAATAGCTAATAAAAAGGAGCAACATAAGGGTTGCTTTTTTTTTGGATGAAAAATACGAGTGGTGCAGACATGGCAAAGTATACGACTATCGTTGTCACAATTCCGTCATAAAGTTTTGAACTGTTTGTGAAATATTGAACAATTAAAAACGTAAATGATTAATATATGATATGATGTAATTGTAATAAAGATAAATATTCACATCAGTAAATGTGAAATATTGAGCAAAAGGGGTGTGTTGTACATGTTTGTAGAGTTTTTACGAAAAAATGTTTATGTAGCAGGTTTGTTAGCAATTATTCGCGTTTATCTAGGTTTTCAATGGGTGACTTCTGGATGGGGAAAAATCACAGGCGGCACATTTAGTGCAGAAGGATTTATTCAAGGAAGTATCGCTAAAGCTGGCGGAGAGCATCCCGCCGTTCAAGGATGGTGGGCAACCTTTTTAGAACATGTTGCATTACCTGGAGCAGATGTTTTTACATTCCTCGTCATGTGGGGTGAACTCCTAGTTGGGATTGCTTTAATTCTAGGTTTATTCACCAATTTTGCAGCCTTAATGGGAATTACGATGAACTTCGCCTTCTTGTTTAGTGGCACGATCAGCACCAATGCTCAGATGGTTTTGTTGACGATTTTCTTACTCGTAGCTGGTTATAATGCGGGACGTTTTGGTTTTGACCGTTATGTACTACCATTTTTGAAAAAACGCATCCTTCAGAAAAAAGGAAACAATCAACAATATGGAAATACTATTGAAGCTCAGTAACTTAGAAAAACGCACGCTACGAAAATCATAGCGTGCGTTTTTGCATATCATCTAATATTCGATTACGAATGACTTGATGATTAATGAGAATTTCATATAAAACATAGAAACATATGATACACTTAGCTTATCTTTGATTTTCGATATAAACATTAGTGCTTGTTCAACTAAAGGAGAGGTAGAGTGAAATAGGAATTTATAAAAAATGCCCTTGCTTTAAGGGCATTTTAGTTCTTTTTATCTTTTGCAAGGTCTTTTCTGTTTGGAGCAAGTGGTGGTTGTTCTAACCATTTATTTTTGGTCATTAAATTGAACCACTCTTTTGTAATCATTAAATTCTTTAGTATTATTTTTTCATAAGTCGTCACGAGGTCTGTTCTCATGGCAGATGCGAGACCTGCACCGTGATATGATTGGGATGATTGTAACAAGAATCCAATGTGATACAACATTAACTTATCTGAAAAAGGGGAATCTTGGGAAGTTGTAACCTCGGATTCCCAAGACATGGGAACAGGCAAATTATCTCCTTTAAGTATTTTACTTAGTGATTGAATTTGCTGGTCGGAAGTGTTCTGTGTGCTTTCTAAAAATTTTCTAACCTCTTTTGATTGTGTTACTTGACTAAATCCAATGGAAAGAGATTTTTTCCATTATTTTCTTTTTCAAATTAAGTGATAAGGCAATAATTTCTGTTGATGCTAAAGAACGCTTATCTCCAAAAAAACCATTTATAAATTGCTGTCCTGAAACAAATTCAGGATTCTTTTCTGGGTAAAAGTACGGATCTCTTTGAAGATGTCCTTTTTCGAGTAGTAGTTCAGTTGTTCGATGATACATATTCATCCCGTCACTACTACATGAATCATAAAAATACCTCAAGTCCTTCCTTACAGAAGAACTAAGAGATGTTGAATGCCCTAGTAATCCATGCAGAGTCATAATATGTAAATAGTGCAAACAAAAGATATCGGAAAATAACCTTTTGGTTCCTTTGTTAAGGTCTGATTCAGTAAAGCCAACTGGTACTGGAAAATCTTCATTTTCAATAAAATGTCTTATTTGACTTTTCTGTTTATCAAATATCATGATTGCATCTTCGAACAGCAGTTTTATCTTCTCATCTTCTATAATGGATAGCATATATTTATTAACAATATCAACGGCTGTTCCATTTACATATTCACCCCATAATGTTCCTATCTCAGCAGATGTGAGTTTTAAATCTTCTTTCTGCATATAATCACCTCAATCTAATGTTCCCCAAACTATTCGCATTTTATTATGATAATTGTTCAACTATAGGGTGGTTTTAGCTGAACAAGGAGTTGTCGATTTGGCAGTTTCTATTGCTTATTAAAGTAAAGAAGCAGAATAATTAAATAATTCAATATACAAAACCAGCCAATGTGTAAAAAGTGTTTGACATCAAGGTTGGTTTTTCTTATTATAATAAGTGTAAAAGGTTTTTGACACATAGGAGGGGGGTGATTAAATATTGAAAAATAATATAAAACAATTAAGAGAAGTACGAGGTATTTCTCAAGGAAAATTGGCTTTAATGTGTAGTGTAAGCAGACAAACCATTAATGCTATTGAAAATAACAAATATGACCCAAGTTTAGAATTAGCATTTGGAATTGCTGATGCTTTGGAAACTAAGGTTGACTCAGTGTTCAAATATCAAAAAAAAGAAAAGAAAAGAGGATGATGATATGAATATTATTTTAGTTATTATTGCTGGATTAATAGTGTTTGCGGCAATAATTTCAACAAAAAGGTTGTCGGGTGATGATTCATTAAAGAAAGACGAGCGTCAAAAGAGAATTCTTAAAGATGCAGCACTTACAAGTTGGCAAGTAATAATGCTATATGCCTTTATTCGATTAATGAACTTGTTGCCATTTGTAAATGATTTTATAGACCCATCTAAGATTCAAAATATAGCATTCTTTTCTAATGGCGGGGACATTTTATTAATAGCTATTATAGGTTACTTTATGGGTGGAGTGACTTCCTATTTTCGCTATTCATAATACTTATTATGCTACAAATAAAATTTGGACTATTAAACTAACGGGGTGCGAATATTGAATAAGGAGTTGTCGTTTTGGCAGCTCTTATATGTTAAAGGGCAGGAATGTGGAACAAGGATTTTGTCTTATTATTGCAGATCTAAGTATATTTAAGTTAAATCGAACGAGGTGTTTGGTTTGGTAGGAGAATTGGAATTGGTTCTAGATGTAAAAGCGACACTAGGAGAAGGTCCGTGTTGGGATAATGTAAAACATTTATTGTATTGGGTAGATATTTTAGAAAAAAAGATATACATTTTTAATCCAGTTACAAATGAAAACCGTCTAATTCAGTTAGAACAATATGTTGGAGTTATTGTTCCCAGAAGTTCAGACGAAGCTGTATTGGCATTGGAAAACGGTTTTTATTTTTTAAAATATGACACGGAAAAAGTTTCCCCCATAGATGAACCAGAGAGCCATTTGACAAATAATCGATTCAATGACGGTACATGCGATGCTTATGGACGTTTTTGGGCGGGTACAATGGATAAATCTTATGCTAAAGAGCAAGGTGCTCTTTATTGCTTAGATACAAATTTCAAAGTGAAAAAGAAGTTAAATAAGGTCGGAATATCAAATGGGATTACCTGGTCCCCAGATAATAAGTTTATGTATTACATAGATACTTTAACTAAAAAGGTTTGTAGATTTAATTATAATATTGTTACAGGGGATATTGAAAATCCTATTGATATTATCAGCTTCTCAGTAGGACAAGGAATGCCTGATGGAATGACTATTGATGAAGAAGGAATGTTGTGGATTGCCCATTGGGGTGGCTCAAAAGTATCTAGATGGAATCCTGAAACAGGAAAACAAATAACCACCATAGAAGTCCCTGCATTGAATGTAACATCGTGTATATTTGGAGGAAAAGATTTAAGTGAATTGTATATAACCACGGCAAGGACGGGATTAAGTGAAGAACAGCTAAATAATTACCCTTTTTCGGGAGGGCTTTTTAGAATTAAAACGGATGTAAAAGGAAGTCCATGTTATTCATTTAAGGGTTAAAAATAAGTCAAATAGGTGGCAAAGCTTATTCAGCTAAAGGGTGGCTTTACTTCAAGAAAGGTAAAGGTACTCGTATAAACTATTGGAGCAGGATACTTTTAGAAGGTTATAGAAATAAAAGTATGGAATTTAAGAAAATGGTTTGGGGGTATTTAAAAATGAAACAAAATGTAGGTACTGAAGAAGCAGTTAAGAGATGGGATGCGTTTGCAGATAAATATTCACAAAATCATACTGAACAAGGAGACCTCCATAAAGAAGTCTTTTTAAATCCTACTTTATTTTCACTTATGGGAAATGTGAACAATAAAAAAGTTTTAGATGCAGGTTGTGGTGAAGGATATTTAAGTAGAATTTTATCCAAGTCTGGTGCTACTGTGACAGCAGTGGATTATTCGCCAAGAATGATAGAAATTGCTTTAGGAAGAACTCCAAAAGATTTATTAATTGATTTTAGACAAGGTAATTGTGAGGACTTGATTAATTTAGAAGATAAAAGTTTTGATTTAATAGTGTCAAATATGGTTATTCAAGACCTTGCTAATTATGAAAAAGCATTTCAAGAAATGTATCGGTTATTAGTAAATGAAGGCACTTTTATATTTTCGATATTGCATCCTTGTTTTGTTACTCCAGAATGTGGTTGGGAAAAAACAGAGAGTGGTGAAAAGTTGCACTGGAATGTAGATAAATATTTTTATGAAGGGGCGTATGAACAAGGTTTAGGTGATAAAGAAAAAATGTTATTCTTCCATAGAACATTAACAAGTTATATAAACACATTAATCAAAACTGGTTTTGTATTAGAAGGTATTATAGAACCGAAGCCATCAACTGAGATGCTAAAAAAATATCCTTCATTTGAAGAAGACTTTAGATGTGCTGACTTCATAGTTTTTAAGTTGAAAAAAAATGAAGTGACGTCATCCATTATCAGTTCACTAACCCTTTAAACGCCTTGTCATGTTCATTAATGACATTCCAAAACTATTTCCAATCCTCGTAACTTTTCCTTCGAACGATTCTAAAAATATCCAAATCAACAAGAATCAAACATTAAATTCAACAAAACCAATATAATAAAAAAAGGCATCCTTATTCGATAAGGATGCAAAGGGGGACAATCTATTTTGAATCAAAATACTGTACATGTATTCACGTCCCTACATGAGACATGAACAGCATATGTACAAACAATACAACTAATGTTGTAACCGTTTACAGTATATAATATTATGATAACGTTTGCAATAGGTATATCGTACTATTTTATAAAAAACTTCATAATATTTAAAACAAAAAAGGAATAGACATGTAAAAATGATTGTTTTTTAAGGATGCAATATTTGCGAGTAAGCCTCATGAACAACTTAAAAGAAGGAGGGAGGTGAATGAAGTATAAATGGAGAAAATACAGAATGCTAGTGAAAATCGGCATAGGAGTTATAATTGTTAGTTTGATGATCTTCTTTATATTTCAATTCTTCTCCTCTGAAAGGAAAGCAAGAAATGTTGTGGAACAGTTTTATCAGTATGAGCAAAGTGGAGATTTTGCTCAATCGTGGGATCTGTTTCATTCTTATATGCAAGATAAGTTTGATAAAAGTACATATGTGCAAGACCGTGCGCATGTCTTTCTCGATCACTTCGGCGTTCCAACTTTTGAGGTATCAATGGGAGATACAAAAAAATAAAAATTGGCAGATGAATCATGATATGGAAGCATTCGCTGAAGCTTATAAAGTTTATGTTACCTACATTTATGACAGCAAATACGGAAAATTACAAATCCAGCAACCGGTTTATGTTGTCGAGGAAAAAGGGAAATGGAGAGTTTTATGGGATTATTCATATGAAAATACGTAATCAACAGTATCTTCATGAGAAAAGATCTCACCACTTACAACGGTTGGCGTAAGTGATGAGAGATCCGATGTTAATACAAATCCCATTTCACGGTTTTTGCTTGTTTCAATCGATTATTCACGTTCTTCCAATTCACTACATTCCACCAATTGTTAATATACGCTGTCCGATCATTTTGATGTTGTAAATAGTAGGCATGTTCCCACACATCTAACACAAGTAACGGAATCGTATCGGCTAATTGGAAAAGTTGATGTTTCTCGAATGATTGAACCACTAGCTTACCACTTCTCGGTGACCATAATAATACGGCCCAACCATCGCCTTCTACGGATTTTGCTGTTTCTGTAAATAATGTTTTGAATGACTGCCAGGATCCAAAGTCTGTCTCAATTTGGTTTAAAATTTCACCAGATGGACGTTTTTGACTATCTGGTGTCATATTAAACCAAAAAATTGTATGCAAATAATGGCCAGAACCATGAAATGCTTGTTCTCGTAACCAGTGCTTCAACGGTTGCTCAAACGTTTGGCCAGTGTATATGCTGTCTCAGCTTTGTTTAATCCGTCTACATATGATTGGTGATGTTTTTTATGGTGTAGACGCATGATTTGTTCACTAATATATGGTTCTAATGCGTTATAAGCATAAGGTAGCGGTGGCAGGCGGTGCTTCCCATATGGAACGCTGTTAGAAGATGGCTTTCTAGTGGATTCACGTTGCATGTCATCCAATAGTTCTTCCGCTTCTGTCTGTAAATCAATCAAGTTACGCTGGTTGCCTGTGCTACTATCCATCAGTTGATAAATCTTCTCTTGCCACTTATTGATTTGAGCTATCCAATCATTTTGTTGTTGCTCAGGAATACTCGTTTGCTGTATCTGATGCTTTACTGATTCGCCCCATCGTATTAAATTTTCTAGGTACGTTTGATATTCTGAACTCATTGAATCACCTCGTTTATAGCATATGCCTATTTTCATGAGAGGTGATTTAAAATGATATTGAATTCGTAGTATCTTCTATGACGCTGTTATTTGAGTCAAACAGAGGAAATAGGAGTAGCTGTTTGCATTAAAAATGAATATATAAGTCAAACAGTGGGAGGAGGAAAGGCTATTTGCATGAAAAATAATGTGATATATGCTTTTACCTGGAAATCTACAGTTAACGAATGACTAGGAATCTTGCCTTCCTTTTAGCAAGGGTTCCCAGCCATTGCTTTTTTAGGTCAGTTTTAGAATCGATCCATCTTATGTAAAATCTTTTCTTATAATGATGGGATTTCTCTTAATTAAACCAAGAACTTATTCTGTAGGGCTCATGTTGTTGACACTTGTAGAAAAGAATTTCTCAATCGTAAAAGCAGCTATTCCTAACAGTGTCGAATATTGACCAAGCTGTGCAACATTCAATTTCACATCATTTTTGTTAAAGCCAATGGTGTTCTTTTCTATTCGTTTTTTCATAGCTGGTAGAATAAAGTCAGCAGCTTGAATAAGAGAATTTCCAAGTACGACTTGTTCGGGGTTAAAAATATGAATCGTATTTGTCACACCAACTCCGAGATAATCACCTAATTCCTTGAAGAGTCTTATGGCTATGTCTTCCCCTTGATTTGCTTTTTCAACAAGATCGGTTAATGTTACTGTACCTAAACTAGCTTGTTCAGCCTTTTCTAATAAAGCTTTTTCAGAAGCGTACAGTTCCCAACACCCATTATTGCCACAACGGCAAGCGGCTCCGTCTTTTTCAATCGTCATATGGCCTAATTCACCTGAGAATCCGCGTAATCCTTTATACAACTGGCCATCTAATAGCAAACCTACACCAATCCCGATGCTTGCACTAATATAGACTAATTGATTGGTTGCTTGACCAATGCCAAACACTTTTTCACCGTATGCACCTGCATTTGCTTCATTTTCGATCAAAATGGGTACTTGGTAATGGTCATATAATTTTTGTTGTAATGAGACTCGCTTCCAACCTAAATTCGGCGCCAAAAGAATATGTCCATCTGTCGTTACTACGCCAGGTACACCGACACCAATGCCGACAATTCCGTATTCAGATGTGGGGGCTTGTTGTTTTAACCGATCAATACAATTCATGAGTTGTTGACTGATAAAATCGAATGCAGTGTTATCAATGGCAATTATTTCTTCTGCGTGTATATTGCCTCTTAAATCGGTTAAGACACCGAGTATATGCTTTACACCTAAATCAATGGAAATGGTAAAACCAGCTGTTTCATGCAAAAGTAACATCACAGGTCGTCTACCACCACTCGATACACCAGTGCCCGATTCATTAATTAAATGTTCATCCATTAATTCATTTACAAGAGAGGAAACCGTACCTTTATTTAAACCGGTTACTTTAGCAATACTAGCTCTAGAAATCGGTGCATGATGTATAATGGTTTCTAAAACTAATTGTTTATTTTCTTTCTTCACGACATATTGATTCCATGTTTGACTCATGATCACACACTCCTATGATATAGCAAACCATTCAAATGGATGACTAACTAAGATATTCATCATTTTATCATAGAATACGAAGAAATTCTATCAACTTTGTTTATCGACTAGACAAACTGAGCCAAAATTGCTATACTGTTATCGAATCATTCATTCAATTAAAATGGAGGTAGATACCATGACATGGTTTGAAAACGTTAACAAGATAAAGTATGAAGGGCCGAAGTCAACGAATCCATTTGCCTTTAAATTTTATAATCCACATGAGAAAATCAATGGACAAACGATGGAAGACATTCTTCGCTTTGGGGTTGCTTATTGGCATACGTTTACAGAGGATTTATCCGATCCGTTTGGTGCAGGTACAGCGATCCGAAATTGGGATAAATATGATGGGATGGATCGAGCGAAAGCCCGAGTTGAAGCAGCTTTTGAATTTTTTGACAAAATCGGTGCGAACTATTTTTGTTTTCATGACGTGGATATTGCGCCAGAAGGAGATACACTTAGAGAGACGAATCAAAATTTAGACACTATTGTGACGATGATGAAGGACTATATGAATGACAGTGGTGTGAAACTGCTGTGGAATACAGCAAATAATTTTACGAACCCGCGTTTTGTGCATGGCGCAGCATCCTCTAGTAATGCAGATGCATTTAGTTATGCTGCAGCTAAAGTGAAAAAACAATTGGAAATCGGTAAAGAGCTCGGAGGAGAAAACTATGTATTCTGGGGTGGCCGTGAAGGATATGAAACGTTATTAAACACAGATTTGAAACTTGAACAAGATAACCTTGGACGCTTTTTCCAAATGGCAGTTGATTATGCGAAAGAAATCGGTCATGATGCACAGTTTTTAATTGAACCAAAACCAAAAGAGCCAACGACACATCAATATGATTTTGATACGCAATCGGCACATGCATTTCTATTAAACTATGGATTATCCGATCACTTTAAATTTAATATTGAGGCAAATCATGCGACATTGGCAGGGCATACATTTGAACATGAATTGCGCTATGCACGTATCAATAACATGCTAGGATCGGTTGATGCCAATCAAGGTGATCCTTTACTCGGATGGGATACCGACGAATTCCCAGCAGACATTTATTCAACAACACTAGCGATGTATGAAATTTTGAAAAATGGTGGACTACAGCCAGGTGGCTTGAATTTTGATGCGAAAGTACGTCGTGGCTCATTTGAACAAGACGATTTATTTCATGCTCATATTGCAGGAATGGACCACTTTGCTGTTGGCTTAAAAGTGGCCCATCAACTAATCGAAGATCAAGTGTTTGAAAAAATTATCGATGATCGATATGCAAGCTTTAAAGAAGGTATCGGTAAAGATATTGTTGAAGGTAAAGCTGACTTCAAATCATTAGAAGAACATGCGTTACGTATAAAAGATGTTCGCAACAAGTCAGGCCGTCAGGAAGCGATTAAAGCGACGATTAACCAATACTTACTGAATGCCTATAGCGATCAATAAGCAGGAAGGTTAGTCACATTGCTAAGGATTGGAGTGAAATGATGAGTTATGTAATTGGCGTTGACCTTGGCACGAGTGCGGTAAAGCTGTTGTTAGTCAATCCATCAGGGGAAGTGGTGGAAGAAGTTTCGAAGGAGTATCCACTGTATCAAGAGAAGACCGGTTATTCTGAGCAAAATCCTGAAGATTGGGTAGAGCAAACGATCGCGGGATTGAAGGAATTAGTCGATAAATTTTCAGGGAACCCATCAGACATAGAAGGGATGAGTTTTTCGGGACAGATGCATGGGCTCGTACTCCTTGATGAAAATAATCACGTATTACGAAATGCGATCCTATGGAATGATACACGGACAACGGAACAATGTCAGAAGATTAATGAAATGGTTGGACAGGAAAAGATGATCCAGATCACGAAAAATCCTGTTCTTGAAGGGTTCACATTACCTAAAATGATTTGGGTTCAAGAAAATGAACCAGAACTATTTCGAAAGGCAAAAACGTTTGTACTACCAAAGGATTATCTTCGATTTCGATTAACGAATGAATTGCATATGGAATATTCGGATGCAGCGGGAACAAGTATGCTTGATATTCATGCGAAAAAATGGAGCAAAGAGATTTGTGATACGTTTGGATGGGACTTATCTTTCTGCCCACCCCTTGTAAATTCGCATGATCACGTAGGGACATTAACAAAAGATGTCGCTGAGAGAACAGGCTTGTCAGAACATACAGATGTTTTTGCAGGTGGTGCGGATAATGCCTGTGGTGCGATCGGATCTGGTATTTTATCAGAGGGAAAAACGTTTGCGAGTTTTGGTACTTCGGGAGTTGTGCTTTCTTATGAACCGACGGGTGATAAAGATTATCAGGGGAAAGTGCATTACTTCAATCATGGTGAGCCAAATGCTTACTATGCGATGGGGGTTACTTTATCTGCTGGTTACAGTTTATCTTGGTTCAAAAATACATTTGCACAAGATGAAGATTTTGATCAATTACTTGATGGAATCGGTGACGTTCCAGTCGGAGCAAATGGCTTATTATTTACACCATATATAGTTGGTGAAAGAACACCGCATGCTGATGCAGACATTCGAGGTAGTTTTATAGGTATGGATCATTCACATACGATGAAAGATTTTGCGCGTGCCGTCTTAGAAGGAATTACCTTTTCATTACATGAATCAATTGCGATATTCCGGGAAAACGGAAAACAAATAGATACGATTTATTCCATCGGAGGCGGTGCCAAAAATCCTGATTGGTTGCAAATGCAGGCAGATATCTTTAATGCAAATGTCGTGAAATTAAAAACTGAACAAGGACCTGGTATGGGAGCGGCCATGCTTGCGGGTTACGGTGTGGGTTGGTATGACTCGCTAAAACAAGCAGCAGATAAGATCTTAGAAGCAGCAGAAACCTATCAGCCGATACCAAATCATGTAACACAGTATCAAAAACTTTTTCCGTTGTATCAACATGTTTATTCTGAGACAAAAGGGTTAAACCAGTCATTAATGGAATTTCGGAAGTAAGAAAAGGGCTATACCCAAAAGAAGTCAATCGAAATGACTTCATGTTGGGATGGCCCTTTCTATTTGTTAATTTACCATTCAATTGTATAGTTGGTTGAGTGGTGAGGACTCGCCCATGTATGATTAGCTCCAGGCTCCCACTGTTTTATTTCTCCGTTAGCTCCTACAATGATTGCTTTCATTTCATAATATCGATCCGCAGCAATGTAAGCAGAACCACGCCAATCTTGATTTGAGGAATCCCAAGACAATTTTATATTTTGTCCATTTGGGCTATTCCATTTCCCCATTTCCCAACGGTTTCCGGTTAGGTGAACGGTGTCACCGTAAGAAGTAGGAGCGTTTTTTACAATAAAATTAACTTGAATGGGTGTGACACCCAATATGTTAATAAACCTATTCATCTCGTTTGTTGGTGAACCATTTTCATGAACGATATTTTGTAATCGCAACAATGTGAATCCTTTGAAATCCTCGTTAAATAAATGTTGGGCAATATTCTGGTAACGAGATATGCTATAGTTTGCATCGTTACTGGAAATCGCCAAAGCGTTTTCGCCATTAATCGTGATTTTTTTATCTGCAGCTAATGATGCAATTTGTGTAACAAGAGTTTTGGGTTCTGAATAATATGGGCTTGTCTCGGCGTTACTGTTATCCATTTCTAAAGCAGTAAAAGTTAGTTGTAAATCACTGGCTTTGAATTGATCTAGAATTTGACTATAGTTATAGTATCCTGCTGAATATTCCGCAGCATGAGGCATTTGAGGGTCATTCATCTTCCAGTGGATTCCAGCAATTTTAGCGCCAATTGGTACATGAAAAACGTCGTCAAAATTGCTATGAGCTATATCCGCTACAAGAGAGAGATGATTGGTTAATACGTGTTGATACCAGGTAAGAAAGTCATCACCATAGGTCGATTGATAAGCTGCTCCACTTGTGAAAAATTGATTCCCGTCTGTTGGTGGAGAAACTTGATTCCAAGAAGTTAGATTGGTTTCCCAAGCAGTGTTCAACTGAGATAAATTGTCGTATTTTTGCTTCATGGATTCCCTAAAATCTTGTTTCGCTATGTCACTGTATGCTTGGAATTTGCCACGTTCGGGATAATTCCAATTATCTGATGAAGCATATGAAGAGTAGCGAAGTTCACCAGCTGGGCCAGTACTAATATAAATTTTGTCGATTGTTTCTTTATATTGGGAAAAATGCTGAGCAAATGATTGGTAAAGTTCTTGATATTGTGTTTCGATAATTTGGTTTGCCCATGGAGATAAGGTCTCTTTGTTGATGTATCCAGTTTCAGATTTCTGAGTTAATGTATCATGTGAATCTAAGTTCCATATCCAATCGGGCAGTGGAATATTACAGTCATCACCTACATTACCTCCGCACTGGTGTGTCGATAAAATAGGGACCCATTTCAGTCCAGCGTCTTTAACAACTTCAGCGTATTGTTTATAATAAGACCAATCAAATTGGTTATTTGCTTCAGATTCAACATCGCCCCACCATACGTCCGTAGTAATTGCATGAACACCATTTTCTTTCAAAGTTTCTAATTGATTCGTAAATGAAGACCAGTCTGTAATTTTTGTGAGTGGTGCCATGACATAAGGTTCATAATCTGAGCTAATATCTGCAGATGTAGACATGTGATAAAAAGAATTTGAAACAAAGCCAATAATAAGTAATCCGATCACAATGCGATTAATGATTTTTTTCATGAAATTCCTCCCTTTTATTGTTGATTGATTACGAAACACTACCCTCCTCTCTAATATTAAACGCTTACAAAAAATATTTATGCAAACGTTTGTCTATAATTATAATAAAGTAAAATAAAAATGCAAGTGATTATATACATAATGTTAACAATATGTATAAAGTTTAATAATAGATTTTTTACATCATGGTTGACAGCCTATAACGAAAGTGTTAATGTGTATTTAACGAAAACGTTTGCGCAAAAAGATGACAATTAAAAAATATTCAGTGAACGTTTTCTAAAAAAGGGGAGGTTAATTGAATATGAAACGAAAAGGTATTGGAATTGTTTTTTCATTAGTTCTCGTATTTAGTGTGAGCTTAGTTGCTTGTTCATCAAATGAAAGCGGTTCACAAAATGGTGATGATGGTAATGAAAGTTCTCAAGATGAAGTTGCAATCGATGTATTTCAATTTAAAGTAGAATTCAAAGAACAATTTGAAGAGTTAGCAGCGAAATATGAAGAAGAACATGAAAATGTATCCATAAACATTGAAACGGTCGGTGGTGGCAGTGATTATGCGTCCGTTTTGAAATCAAAAATCTCTTCAGGTGAAACACCAGCCATTTTTAATATTGCAGGCCCGCCTGATGTGGAGCAATATGAGGATTTATTGGCAGATGTCAGTGATACAAAAGCAGCTGAAGCGGCTCTAGATGGAACATTGGCCGGAGTATCGCAAAACGAAGAAGTACTAGGGTTGCCGTATAATCAAGAGGGATATGGTATGATTTATAATAAGCAAATGTTTGAAGATGCTGGCGTTGATCCTAGTTCGATTCAAAGTTTTGAAGATTTACAAGCTGCGGCAGAAACCATCGATAGTCAAAAAGACGAGTTGGGAATTCAAGCTGCGTTAGCTTTTCCTGCGAAAGAAACATGGGTAACCGGTCAGCATTTAGCTAACGTATTTCTTGCACCAGAATTTAACGGTAATGTCATGGAAGCCTACAATGCTAGCACAGTTCAGTTTACGAATAGTGAGCAGATGAAATCGTTCGTTGATTTTCAGAATAAGTATTCTGTGCAACCGACAATCAGTCTGAATTATTCACAACAAGTCGAAGAATTATTCTCGACTGGTCAAGTGGCGATGATTCAACAAGGGAACTGGTATACAGTACAATTGAATCAATGGATCCAGAATTAGCTGAAAATAATATCGGTATTATTCCGATTCCGCTAAATGGGGAAATGAATATGCCGGTTGGTGTGCCAAATTATTGGGCAGTGAATAAAAATAAAGATGAAAAAGTTGTGCAAGCGGCAAAAGATTTTCTAGATTGGATGTACACATCTGATACAGGGAAACAATTTGTGCTAGAACAATTTAAATTTATTCCTGCATATGAAGGGTACGACGAATCAAAAATTGCCGATCCGCTATCAAAAGAGATCTACGGTTATGCAACAGAGGGCAAAACTAGCGGGTGGACATTTAACGGATATCCTGTTTCTTGGGCACAAGATATTTTAGGAGCGAACATTCAAAAATATCTTGCAGAAGAAGCAACTTGGGATGAGATTGTGGAGCAAAGTATTGCCGAATGGGAAAGTAGCCGAGAGTAAAAAATATCAATCACTAATGGGAAAAGCTGGGGTGTTTATCGTAACATCTTGCTGCTTTTCCCGTTACCATGTTGTAACCATCAACGTTCGAAGATTGAACTAGGTTAGGGAGTGAAGGTATGCGAAATAAAGGTTTATCCTATTGGTTATTTTTAGCACCTGTATTACTTGCGTTGTCATTTGTTGTTATTATTCCATTACTATATGGTACATTCTATTCTTTTACGAATTGGGATGGAATTACTGCTGAAGGTTTTGTCGGTTTGAGTCATTATATCGAATTATTTCAAGATAGTGAATTTCTTAATGCCTTAAAATTTACTACACTATTTTCCATTGCTTCGATTCTATTAATCAATTTTTTTGGATTGAGTTTAGCGCTAATTGTTACATCTAAGTTGAAATCGAGTAACTTTTTGCGAACGGTCTTTTTTATGCCGAATTTAATCGGGGGATTAATTCTCGGTTTTATTTGGCAGTTTGTGTTCGTTAAGGTGTTCGCTAGTATTGGTGATATATTAGGATTACAATTCTTACAAGGATGGCTATCGACAACGGAGACTGGTTTTTGGGGGCTTGTCATATTAATGACGTGGCAGTTGTCTGGGTATGTCATGATTATTTATATTGCTTATCTTCAAGGAATTCCAAATGAACTGTTGGAAGCAGCTGATATAGATGGAGCTAGTGCTTTTCAGAAATTTATGAAAGTAAAGTTTCCACTTGTTGCACCGGCTTTTACTGTTAGTTTATTTTTAACATTATCAAATAGCTTTAAACTATATGACCAAAACTTAGCATTAACGGATGGTGGACCATTTAACTCTACTCAAATGGTAGCGATGGATATTGTTAGAACTGCATTTACTGATAATGAAATGGCATATGCGCAGGCAAAAGCAGTTGTTTTCTTCATTATTGTAGCAGTGTTTTCATTAACGCAAGTCTACTATAATAAGAAGAAAGAGGTTGATTTATAATGGTGAATAAAAGAAAAAAGTTTCTGATCGGTGCGATTGGAATCGCGCTAGCCATTATTTGGCTAATCCCTTTTTATTTAATGGTGACCAATGCATTGAAAACAAAACGCAATATTTTCACAGATACATTAGGTCTGCCGAAAGAATATTCATTTAGTAATTTTGTACAAGCGTTTCAAGAATTGGAATTTTTACAAACCTTTATGAATTCGTTACTGATTACTGCATCAAGCATATTTATTATTATTATTTTTTCATCCATGGCAGCCTATGCTTTAAATCGAAATGACGGAAAATTGAGTAACTTTATCTTTCTGTTTTTCGTAGCAGCTATGTTGATTCCGTTTCAGTCGGTGATGATCCCACTTGTATCTATCTTTGGCGCAGTGAATATGTTAAATCCTGTAGGGCTCGTATTTATGTATTTAGGATTTGGTTCAAGTTTAGCCATCTTCTTATATCACGGTGCGATGAAGAGTGTACCGAAGGCGTTGGATGAAGCTGCAACCATAGATGGATGCAACCCGTTCCAAACATTTTGGTATGTTATCTTCCCTCAATTGAAGCCAATTTCAGTTACAGTAGCTATTTTAAATGTGATCTGGATTTGGAATGATTATTTATTACCGTCACTTGTGATTGGTGGAAGCGATACAGAAACCATTCCCTTACGATTATTCTTATTCTTTGGGGAATATACGACTCAATGGCATTTAGCATTGGCAGGACTATCGATTTCGATTATTCCAGTAATCATCGGCTACTTTATTGCACAAAAACAAATTATTGCAGGTGTATCCGAAGGTGCTGTTAAATAACCTATCATTCTTAAAAGAAAGACATGTGAGAATCAAAAACGATTCTCACTGTTTTTGTTTTTAGCTATTTTTCGTATATGTAAAAATGGAATGGGGATTTCTATTGAAACAATGATCATCAAAGTGAAAGGCATTGCATAAGCATATCAAAGGCATGAAAAAATGAATATTTTACTGTTTTCATTACAAACGAGATGAATGAGCCACCATTGGTATTTGTGACTGTAATTTTTAAGCCCTTAAAAAGGAGCGATGAGATGATCAAGGTTGCGATTATTGGTACCGGAGCGATTTGTCCAGCACATGTCAAAGGCTACTTACAATTTCCTCATCGGTGCAAGATTGTTGCACTATGTGATATCTATCCTGAAAAAGCGGAAAAGATGAAGCAAGAGTTTCAGTTAGATGCGCGTGTGTATCATAATTATCAAGATGTCGTAAAAGAAGAACAGATCGATTTAATTTCTGTTTGCACCCCACCTTATACTCATGCAAATATCACGATTGCAAGTTTAGATGAAGGCAAACATGTTTTAGTGGAAAAGCCAATGGCTGCATCATTAGAGGAATGTGATGCGATGTTAGAAGCTGCCGACCGCAACCATCGGCTGTTATCTGTGGTTGCACAAAATCGTTTTACGACACCAATGATGCGCTTGAAACACATTCTGGATCAAGACGTCATCGGTAAAATTGTTCACACCCAAGTCGATTCGTATTGGTGGCGTGGTTACAGTTATTATGATTTATGGTGGCGTGGCACGTGGGAAAAAGAAGGTGGCGGATGTACGCTGAATCACGCTGTTCATCATATCGATTTATTCCAATGGATGAATGGTTTTCCTGATGCCATTACTGCCGTAACTAGTAATGTGTCCCACGACAATGCAGAGGTAGAAGATATTTCGATTGCCATTGCCACGTATCAAGATGGTGCACTCGCTCAGCTAACTAGTTCGGTCGTGCATCACGGAGAAGAACAGCAAATGATTTTTCAAGGGGAAAAGGCACGTATATCTGTACCATGGAAAGTCGTCGCTTCAAACGCAAAAGAAAATGGATTTCCTGAGCCTGATCAAAAACGAATGGAACAATTGAATCAAATATATGAACAATATCCACCTTTACAAGTAGAAGGACATGCTGGTCAAATTAATGATGTCTTACACGCGATTGAATCACAAGGCAAAGTTCTAGTAGATGGCGAACAGGGAAGACAGACGCTTGAATTGATTACAGCCATTTATCAATCTGCCAATACGGGAGAATCTGTCCGTTTACCGTTAGATAAAAAGGCACGTTTTTATACGAGGGACGGGATTCTACAACATGTAAAACCTTTTTATAAGAAGGGGAAATCGGTTGATAATTTTTCAGATCAATCGATCACGATCAGTGGAAGTGAAAAATAATTAAAAAGTGTGTATTCGATGATTGGGTCCCCAGATTTTGTCTGGGGATTTGTTCATTATACAAACCTAAATATCGTCCGCTCAACACGAGGTAAATTATACCGTTTTTTGAGAGTAAATGGTACACTATGATTAGATGAAGTAATTTTCTGCTAATTCATAGTTTAGGAGATGAACATAGATGAAAAAAAATACATTTTTCTTAAAAAGGATATGGGATATCGCTCAACCTTCTCGTATGCCGTTTTTCGGTGGGATCATTTTTTCGATTATATCTGTTTTATTTTCGATTACGATTCCGTTGATCATCATGAATGTAATGAATGATTTATCAGGTGGTATTTCATCAACTCTAATCTTATTTTTAATTTTATTTCTTGTTTTAGAGATTATTTTTTCTTCTTTGTCTATTTACTTACTTTCATTAACCGGTGAATTTATAGTAAAGAAAGTAAGAAGTACAATTTTTGAAAGGTTATTAAACGTATCCGTGTCTTTTTACCAATCCTATAAACCAGGTGGATTAGTCAGTCGAATAACAAATGATACAACAGTTATTGTTAATATTATTTCAAAAGAGTTCCCTGATTTAATTGCGTCATTTTTATCATTTTCATTATCTTTAATTATATTATTTTTGTTAGATGTACCGATGACTTTAATGTTGCTTATAGCAGTTCCAGTTACGATATTTATCGTTATACCAATTGGAAAGAAAATATTTGATATCTCCAATCATGAACAATTGGTTATGTCTAAGTTAACAAGTTTTTTATCACAAAAATTGTATGAAGTAAAATTAATCAAAGCATTTAATGCGCAGAATAAAGAAATAGAAAAAGGTGAAGAAAACTTTCAAGAATTATATAATTATGGATTAAAGGGTGCGAAAATTAATGCGATTCTCACACCGTTACTAGGGATGATTACAACGACTGTATTGATAGGGGTCGTTGGTTTTGGTGCTTGGAGAGTGGGACAAGGATACATTTCAACAGGAGAACTAGTTGCCTTTATATTATATCTATTTCAAATTATTGAGCCATTTATACAGTTGAACAGTTTTGTTACAGGTTATCAAGAAGCCAATGGAGCCACACATCGTATTTTGAAAATTTTAGATGAAATTAAGGAGGAAGATCGAACTTCTAATAGTAAAAGAATAAGCGGGCCCTTATCGTTAGAACTTGATCAAGTTTCCTTTGGTTATCAAAAAGGTGAATCGATCTTGAAAAACGTATCATTTGATTTGCAACCTGGGGAAACAGTAGCCTTAGTCGGTCCTAGTGGTGCAGGAAAAAGTACGATTTTTTCTTTGATTGAACGATTCTATCAACCAGATGAAGGTGATATAAGAATTAATCATGTTTCATATAAGGACATAGATGTGTTTAAATGGAGGGAACTGTTTAGCTATGTACCCCAAGAGTCATCATTATTTTCTGGTACAGTGAAAGAAAATATTATGTATGGAGTGAATGGGGATGTAAGCGATGAAAAAATCCAAAAAGCGGCTAAACTTGCCAATGCACATGAATTTATCATTCGCTTATCTGAAGGTTATGATACAGAGGTTGGGGAAAAAGGAGCGAATTTATCTGGTGGTCAAAAACAACGAATTGCAATTGCACGAGCGTTTATTCGTGAAACTCCGTTTTTACTTCTTGATGAATCTACCGCAAATCTTGATTCCGAATCTGAAAAAAGCATAACCGATGTCATTAGTAACTTAGGAAATGATTATACTACATTTATTATTGCTCACCGATTATCAACAATTTTAACTGCTGACAAAATTATTGTATTGGAAGATGGACAAGTAAAAGAAATAGGGCAGCATAGAGACCTAATTCAAGATTCTGTTTATTATCATAAGATGTTGTATGCAAATCAAAGAAATTCAGGCTAAAATCATTTGAATATAGCACCGTATTCGGAACTATATGTACGGTGTTGTAAGAGGATGGGGATAAAACCTCACCTCTTACTCGATTACGTCAGTTGCGTTTAGCACCGAATTCAATTATAATACAGTTAATAGTGGAAATGAAAATATTGTCATTACTTCATGATTTCAGCTTAAATTTTAACGTTCAAAACGCAATAATGAAAGCGTTAGCTAATAAGGTGTGCCCATCGCTAGAAAAACGCATGGGTTCGCTGAAATTTCACAATAGAGGAGAATGATAATGCACGAAAAGCCAGACAGAGGTGTTTGGACCGAAAAATTAGCCGATCGATGGGAAGATGGATTGGTGAGTGGCAACGGCAGCCAAGGTGTCATTGTGTATGGTCACCCAGTCCATGATACGCTCATCGGAAATCATTGTCGATGTTACTTACCTCAAGGCAATCAATTTGACCCTCCTCATATGGCACCGTATTTATCTGAAACAAGGCAATTAATCCAAACGGATGGCTATGATAAAGCATTAGCATTTTATTATCAAAGAGCTCGAGCGCAAGGTTACCAAGGACTCACCATGAGTGATCCATTTCATCCAGCATATTCCTTATCGATTCAGACAGATCACTACGATTATACAGATTATTTTCGATCGATAAACTATCAAACAGGTGAATTAATAGTTTCTTATCGATTCAATGGCATAGATTACAAGCGACGAACATTCGTGTCTCGATCTGATCATCTGATGATCCATCAATTATCCCCAGGTTCTTATCGACTTCAAATGCAAGATGAACAACAACATCAAATGAAGCAGCATTTTTCGGTAGGTGGTGATCATCTACATATCAACACTTCTTATCTTCATAGTGAAGGTGGATATGATGTTTTGATGCAAATAAACAGTGAAGAATTGACGCCATTGACTGACAAAAAAGGTTATATAGCTTCCTCTCAGACACCCATTTTAATCGCTATTAAGATCCAACCATATTCTTCATCAGATAAACGCCCACTGCTCAAACAACTCGGTATGGAAAAACAAAATTACAAACAACTTTTTGAGCGACATCAAAGCATTCATCAAGAAATGTTTGACCGTGTACGTCTGGATTTAGCGGATTCCGATGACCGTGCCCAAGATATTTGGAAAATTGTTGAGCAAGCGCAAAAACAAGATTCGCTTCCATCTGTTTTGATTGAAAAAATGTATGACGCGGGTCGATATATGTATATATGCAGTGCTGGCGAGTTAACGCCGAATTTACAAGGAATTTGGACGGGTACATTCCATCCGGCATGGAGTGGTGATTTTACCTTTGATACCAATGTTCAACTTTCGATTGCATCCGCCTTATCTGGTCGCATGGCTGAAGGATTACACGGCTTTTTTCGGTTAGTGAAAGAGTTGTTGCCAGGCTTTAGAGAAAATGCACGCAAATATTATGGATGTAGAGGGATCTTATCGACGGCTCATTCGAGTAATGACGGTCGCCATGTCCATTGGAATCCTGATTGGCCATTGCATTTTTGGACTTGTGGTGCTGGTTGGTTGGCGCATTGGTTTTATCAATATTATCGCTATACAAAAGATCAGTTGTTTTTACGAGAAGAAGTCATTCCGTTACTCAAAGAAATCGTGCTATTCTATGAAGATTTTTTAATTGAAGATACGGATGGTGTCTACCGTTTTACGCCATCTTATTCAGCTGAAAATGGTTGTGGAGACAATGCGACCCAAGATATAGCGGTAGCCAAGGAAGTATTGATGAACTTGATTGAAGCACATCAAATATTAGGTATAGAAACAAAAGCGATAGAAAAATGGCGCAAAATGATAAATAAAATGCCTCGTTATCAAGTAAATCAAGAGGGTGTATTAAAGGAATGGCTCACACCAGACAAGGAAGAAAATGATAATCACCGACACTTCTCACATCTATATCCGATTTTTCAAAGCAGAGAATGGAATCCTCAAACAGACGTAGCATTATGGCAAGCAGCTCGAAAGGCTTTCGATAAACGACTGGAAGCTTGGTTGCGAAACGAAGATAGTGACAATACTTCGACACACGGCCGTATGCACGCAGCATTATGTGCGACTCAGTTTCATATGCCGGCATTAATCGATGAGATTTTCAAACAATTGGTTGACGGAAAATGTTTTTTTTCTTCGCTAATGATGTCTCATTATGAACAACAAGAAATATTTAATGTCGATGGTAACGGAGCATTTCCGCAAGTGATTCATGAAATGTTAGTAGACTACAAAGATCAGAGACTGGTGTTACTAGGTGCATTACCAGATTCAATTCCACACGGCGAAATTAGAGGTATGCAATTAGCGGATCAGATCACGGTTGACTATATGAGTTGGAATTTGGAGCGTCGTCAATTGATGATCACTTTGTCTAGCGAACACAATCGGACATTGCATAGTGATTTACCATTGTTTCCTCAAGCGAAACCTATCGATCATTCTAGTAATACCATCGACACCGACAACATTCACCTAACAAAAGAAGCTACAACCACAATCAACTATCACTTGTCATGAATGAGTTCCAATGATAAAAAAGTGAAGTTTGAACAGTGAGGAGGGGGACTGTGATACGGTGGATCGTTGATGGGTTTCACCAGTTAAAGGTCAAACATAAATTATTAGGTATATACTTGATCGTCACAGCCATCCCTGTCCTGTTCGTTGGCGCCTATGTAAATTATGGTATGCGGGACGTTGTATTAAATCATACGTTAAGTGAAGCCGAATCAAATGTAGATAAGTTGGAAATGCGTATGCAATCCATCTGTAACCGCATGACGAATATTTCTGATCAAATTTATCTTAACCGAGATTTAAAAGAGCTTTTGGCTCGAGATTATGACACAGCACTTGAAGTCTACAACGCCTATCATCAGTATCCCGTATTTAGCGATTATCTAAATTATTACGACGAAATTGCGAATATTCGTTTTTTTATGACGAAAGAAATGATAACAGATTCCCATTTTATTCACGCAGATCGAGCCGTTCGCAACAAGAATTGGTATCAAGAAGCAATGGCGAAAAAAGGAAAAATATCATGGGTCTATATGCAAGACTATTGGACGAATGAACACTATTTAGCATTGACGAGAGCGGTTTACGGACAATCGAAGCAGTTAATGGGAGTACTAGCGATTTACGTTTCACCAGAAAAGTTACGAGCAGTAACAGAAGGCGAACCATATCGTTCGTTTATCACATTAGATGATAGAACCATTGTCCATTCGCAAGAAGAAACAAGAATGGGCGAAACGCCGCAATTTTTAACGAGAGAAACAGAGGGATATGATCAATACATAACGGATCACCAACTGAACGGGAAAGATGTAAAAGTACGTGTTCATTCTTTTCAACCAGAACAATCACTTGATAATGACATTCAAATCGCAACGATAATTCCTATAGAAGATGTGATGCGTGATTCGAATCAAATTTTTTCGCGTGGATTTTTTGTTATAACAGGAGCACTATCACTTTCATTAGTATTCTTTGTGTTTTTTATAAAAAGTTTTCACCACCGTATTGAACAATTACGTCAATCAATGGTTCAAGTGGCACAAGGGGACTTTCATATGAAAAAGAATATGAAAGGAAGAGATGAGATTAGTCAAGTGTATCAAGATCTCCTGACAACCTCAGAAAGTTTGCAGAAGATGATTGAAGAAGTTTATATTCATCAAATTAAAGAAGAAAAATGGAAGCGAAAACAAAAAGAGATGGATTTTAAAATGCTGGCTAGCCAAATCAATCCACATTTTCTATATAATACGTTAGAAATGATTCGGATGAAGGCGATATTACAACAAGATCGTGAAGTGGCTGATATCGTGAAACGACTAAGTAAAATGATGCGCTCAGCACTTGAAAGAACCGATCGACCGATACCACTACAACAAGAAATTGCGCTTATTCAAAACTATTTAGAGATACAGAAACTCCGGTTTGGTGATACATTTCACTATTCCATTGAGGTGGATGATGCGTATCAAAATTATGCACTCTATCCATTATTGATTCAACCAATTGTCGAAAATGCGATTATTCATGGATTAGAAGAGAAAGAAGGAGAAGGGTTTATCAAAATAAAAGTAGTAGAAGAGAGTGATCATCTCGTCATTGCAGTGATTGATAATGGCATCGGGTTATCACGCAGTCAACTTGCACAGGTAAAAAATCAACTACATAAGGACTATCATCAATCGAATGATCAGCGAATTGGGCTACATAATGTGCATCAACGCATACAACTAACATATGGCAATCGATTTGGTTTAAAGGTAGATAGCATACAAGGTGTAGGAACTGTGATGCGTTTGTATTTACCAGCATCCGTAGATAGGAGGGGGAAGTCATGCTGAATGTACTATTAGTCGATGATGAGAAAATCATTCGTGACGGCTTATGTGCAGTGATTGATTGGGAACATTACGGGTGCCAAATTTGTGGTACAGCCGTAGATGGAAAAGATGGCATACAAAAAATACGTACTTATCAGCCTGATGTCGTGTTTGTGGATATTCGGATGCCAGGTTTAAATGGAATTGATATGGTGAAACAGGCGCAAGCAGAAGGATTTACGTGCAAATTTGTCGTGTTATCAGGTTATTCGCATTTTTCATATGCGCAACAATCGATTCGCTTAGGCGTCACCTCTTATTTGCTCAAACCAGTTGATGAAGATGAACTGATTCCGTTACTTGAAACGTTACATAAACAATGTGCGAAAGAGAACAACATGCATTCGCAATTACGTCAATATGAAAGGATATCTGAAACAACAAAATGGCGCTCGGTTTTAACGGGCCACGATCGTCAACGGAAACAGGAATGGCTATTACCATACAATGATCAGACATTTTTTATCGGAAGCATGATCGGTTCACATATGTTAGATGTTGAGAAAATAAGGGATCAATTACAACACGAAAAGCAGAAAGAACTGAAAATGGTTGAGATAGGACATGTGATTTATTTGATATTTATTCAATATGATAGGAAAGACGTGCGAAAAACACTGGAGAAACTTGTGCGTGATGGGTATACGTCAGTCGATCGCCATACACAAGTACAACTGATCGACCATCCTGTATCGTTAGACGAGTTACCAAAGACGGTACGACAGCTTCAACAATTACAACAATTGACGTTCCTTTATCGCGATCTAGTCATTTTAACGCAACATGACGTCGTTAATAAAGAAGTAATCAATGATTGGCATGAAAAAACGTGGATTCAAATTGTTTTACGTGCCATCGAATTTGGGGATCCTGCTCATTTAAAAGAAGCATTGCAAGAATTAGAAACGTATATACAAGCAAAACAATTTCATGCAACGAGAATTCGAGCAGATCTTATTCATCTTATCAAAATAGTAAACCAAAACTTAGCAGAAGATCATGATATCACATCGACTCAAACCGATCATTGGTCAGATCAAATCTGTCAAGTTGAGAGTTTGCAGGCTGCCTTATCGGTAATGAGTGACCATTTTACTTCATTGATGGATCAAGTGAATGGCTATGCCTGTCAAGGTGACCATACGATTGAAAAAATACTGGCATTCGTTGATCAGTATTATGATCGAGATTTAAATGTAAAAATATTAGCTGATTTATTTAACTATAATCCCTCTTATTTAGGGAAGAAATTTAAAAAACATACAGGTGACTATTTTCATCACTATTTAGATCATGTGCGCCTCGAAAAAGCAAAACAATTACTAGAACAAGATCAACTCATGGTTTATCAAGTAGCAGAAAAGGTAGGCTATCGCAATATTGATTACTTTTATAGAAAATTTAAAAAAGCGGTCGGAATAAGCCCAAAAGCATATCAAAAAAAGGCGGCAATGAATGAACGAAGTCTACGTTGTGATAAGGAGGGTTACGAATGGAGCAATTGGTAACGGAGCGACCACTCTATCGGCTGATCCAATATGTCTATTATTTTTTCTTAACAAATATCTATTTTTTATTAGCGAATGTTCTCTATTTATTCGTCTTTAGTCTGTTTGAATTACGTCTTGAAAATATCTTAGTTTTCTATGTTGGTGCATTACCAGCTGGTCCAGCCATTGCTGCCATGTATGCTAGTATGGGGAAATTAGTACGGCATCAATCGATACAGCCAACGAAAGATTTCTGGCATTATTATCGTTTGAATTTTGCGATTGCGACAAAATTTTGGTTATTATTTTCTACGATGATCGCCATTATGCTGGTAGATATTTATTATGTAAATACAAGAATACCTTGGTTAACCCCCGTATTTATTGCAATCATCGTATGTGGCTGTTTACTTATGATGTATGGTTTTCCGATTTTAAGTAGATTTGAAGTGAAAGTGAAAAATTTATTGATTGTTTCTATTTATGCGACGTTCAAGTATGTGAAAACGACGATATTAAATGTGACAACGGTCATTGCTTTGGCTGTGATCTACGTGTTTGCACCTGGAATTACTATGTGGTTTTTTATGAGTGTCGGTGTCTTTTTTATGATGTTTAATATGCAAATGCCACTCCATCATTTACAAGAAACGGTGTCTAGTGAAAAAACTCAAACGAGGGCGGATGAAGAATGAAAATTAGGCGAAAATGGTTATTGTTGATCATGATGTTTGTGGGGCTTATAAGCATACTCATTTGGGCGGTGTTAAAGAATGATCAAGAAACCGTTGAAGCTGCAGAAGAACAAGTACTAAAGGCAACAGGTGAGATTCAAGCGATTGATGTTTTTGCAGATCAACGTGTGTCACTTACGAAAGAAGGCGATAATTGGACAGTGCCTCATGTAGATCAATCCATTTATAGGGAACGAGTGCAAGGATTTATTACTGCGATGACCGAAATGAAAGGGGAAGCCATTGATGTGGATCGATCATCTGTAGCGCTGAAATTTCCAAATGTAACCGTCAAATTTACGAATCAAGCGGGGGAAGGACAACGTATTTCCGTCGGTCAGATGCACCCCAATCGTGAGCAATATTACATTGAACACATGGAAAGACAACAAGTGTATCTTGTCGATCGTACTGTCATTGAGACAATTCCTTTACATCCCAACGATATTGTTGATCAACGGTTGATCTCAATTGCACCGAACCAATTACAACAAATCACGATTCATAATGGAACCGAACACATTGAATTACAGAAGGAATCTCCTTATTCAGATGCAGAAGCACTTGCGCATATTAGTGGCTGGTATATGCATGAGCCGTATGAAGGCGTTTATAGTGTTGGTTTTACTCCGATGCAAGAAATTCTGAACGGAATCGAGCAACTGGAAGCAACAAAAACGGTAGATGATGAAAGCGATGTTGGCTTAACGGATTCAAATTTTTCGATTACTTTTATGAGTGAAAATCAAAGGAAACAAACGGTAGTGATTGGTGATCCTGCCCCAGAGCAACAGTATTATGCGAAAGTAAAGGGCGAGGATCAAATCTATACTTTGGAAACAGCGTTACTTGATCCGTATAGTCGTCCAAGTTTTGATATGATCGATAAATTTGTTTCCATTATTTCATTAGATGTGTTAAATCAATTAACGATTGATACTTCTTCCGGCGAAAAAATACGTATTGAAGTAGATCATAAGCAAAGTTCGACCGACCAAGACGGTAAACAGGACTTCTTTATTAATGATAAAAAAATAGAGGAACAATCCTTTCGAAACATGTATCAATCCGTCGCTGGACTAACGGTGGATCGTCATCTCAAGAAAGAACCGAAAACAGAAGAAGCAGATGTCACCATGACGTATGAGATTCGCTTGGAAAATGGTGACGTTAAAACGAAAAAGGTGAATTTTGTCTCCCTCAATCAAGAAGAATTTGCCGTACAATTACGTGAACAAGTAATGGAATTTGCCATCAAAAAGGAAAAAGTGTATCAAGCAATTGAAACGATAAGAAATGGAGAAGGCTAATGTTGATGGGCATTAGTCTTTTTTTATTTTGCATTATGGCGAATGATCTCCATCACATGGATCGAACGAAAAAGTACCTCTCATTTTTACATGATTTTATAGCTCATTTGTTAGGTTTATAAAGAAAGCGCTTACCAATATAATGACAATGAAGACATGATTTTCTTAAAAGGGGTGAGCTGAATGAGCAAGCAGAATCATGTATATCCACAACCCCAATCAGAACTACTAGATCCGAATACATCGACATCAAAACGACCAGGTGAAAAAAGTGTATGGCAAAGAATGAAAACACAAAAAGCCTATTACTCATGTCCTTCCCTTTCATTATTTGGCTACTCATTTTTAAATATGTGCCAATTGCAGGTTGGGTGATGGCATTTCAAGATTATAAACCTGCATTTGGATTATTCAATCAAGAATGGGTAGGTTTTGCACATTTTCGCGATTTATTTCAAGAACCGATGTTTTACCGGGCACTTGAGAATACACTTGGTATGGGGATATTAGGATTGGTCTTTGGTACGATATCAGCGATTGGTTTTGCTCTCTTGTTAAATGAACTCCGCTTTATAACAATGAAAAAATGGACACAAACGATTTCGTATTTGCCTCATTTTGTGTCATGGGTGATTGTTGCCAATATTGTTATTACGATGCTGTCACAAGACGGAATCGTTAATAATTTGTTGACGGGTATCGGTATCGTTGATCGTCCCATCAGTTTTATGGCTGAGCCGAATTTATTTTGGGGCATTGTGACAGCTGCTGACGTTTGGAAGGAAACAGGCTGGAATGCAATTATATATTTAGCTGCGATGGCAGGTGTCGATCCCCAGTTGTATGAAGCGGCTAAGGTAGACGGGGCAAGTCGATGGCGGCAGATGTGGCATATTACACTCCCGAGCATTCGCCCAGTGATTATCGTTTTACTAATTTTAAACATTGGAAATTTGATTAATATTGGATTTGAGAAGCAGATGTTGTTAGGAAACAATATTGTGGCTGAAAAAGCGTTAGTGATTGATATGTATGCATTAGAATACGGGATTGGTATGTTTCGCTATTCATTTGGTACAGCCATCGGTATTTTTAAATCTGTTATCAGTGTCATTTTAATCCTTATTTGTAACGGATTTGCAAAACGAATTGGCGAAGGACGTGTGTTTTAATAAAAATCATCAGCGAAGGGAGGAATTGCTATGAGTCGGAGAAAATGGACGACATTTGATATGCTGCTTACATTGTTTATGATCTTTATTATTGTTATTACCCTTTATCCTTTTCTCAATATACTAGCCATTTCGCTTAACAATGCAGTGGATACAGCAAAAGGCGGTATTCATATATGGCCACGCGATTTTACCTTAGCAAACTACCAAGAGATTTTCGGAAGTAATGACTTGCTCCTGCAAGCTTCACTGATGTCTGTTCTTCGCACTGTCGTTGGAACCATTACCGGAATTATCGCCAGTACAATGTTGGCGTATACGTTGAGTCGCAAAGATTTTGTTTTTAAAGGCATTTTCGGCTTTTTACTAGTATTGACGATGTTTATAAGCGGTGGTTTGATTCCAGACTATATTTTAATTCGAGAGCTCGGTTTAATTAATGATTTTATGGTTTACATTTGGCCCATGTTAATCTCTGCTTTTCATGTGATCATTATTCGATCATTTATGGATAGTTTGCCAACTGCGCTTGAAGAATCGGCGAAAATGGATGGTGCGAATGATTTTGTCATTTTTTATAAGATTATTATTCCCTTATGCATGCCAGTCGTTGCAACAATTGCGTTATTTCTAGCTGTTGCGCAGTGGAATAGTTGGTTTGACACGTATTTATATGCACGAGGGAACGAGGCATTGACGACTCTACAATTCGAATTAATGAAAATATTAGATAATGCGAATATATCGAGTGGTGATATTACATCACAGAATGCAGAAGTCATAGCCGGACAGACAAATCCACAATCCATTAAAATGGCCATTACGATTATCGCTACTGTACCAATTCTATTAGTTTATCCATTTTTGCAAAAGTATTTTGTAACCGGTTTAACACTTGGTGCCGTCAAAAGCTAAAGATGTTTGTTACATCAATCATTTATAAAATGGAGGGAAATAATGAAACGAAAATTTTTGTATCCATTGTGGGTGTTGTTTTTTTTCGTCGCTGTTGTTGTTCTAGTTGCTTGTAGTGATGATGAAGAAGCCGGAACCGATGAAGGTGAAAATTCTCAAGAAGAAACGGGATCTGAGTCCGACGAACCATTAACGCTTACTTTTTTTAATGCAGATGGGGAAGAGAAAGCATTTGATGATCCTGTTGCCAAAAAAATCACTGAAAAAACAGGTATTAAATTAGAAATGGATTATCCAGTTGGTGGTGATGAAGAAGCGATCCCGCTAATGATCGCTAGTGGTGATTATCCTGATTTAATTTATGCTAAAGGAGACATTGGAAAGTTAATCGAAGCAGGTGGTGTCATTAAACTCGATGATTTGATTGAGGAAAAAGGTGATCATCTAAAAGCGATGTATGGAGATCAGATCGACCGTTTACGGAATTCAATCGATGACCCAAGCATTTATACAGTCGGAACGTATGGAGTTGAAAATGCTCATTGGGAAACGAGCGGTACGTTTCAAGTTCAGCTAGATGTGTTGCGTGAATTAGGGTATCCAGAAATCCGCACATTAGAAGATTTTGAACAAGCAATTACTGAATATTATGAAATGTATCCGGAAATTGACGGTCAAGAGACGATTCCCCTGTCATTATTAGGTAGTGATTGGCGTTGGTTAATAACAGTTGGTAATCCAGCTGGGTTTGCTGCAGGTCTTGCTGATGATGGTCAGTGGGCCGTAGATAATGACACTGGGGAAACGACGTATAAATTTTTATTGCCAGAGATGAAAGCATATTTTAAATGGCTCAACGGCATGCATGACAAAGGATTACTTGATCCAGAATCATTCACCCATACACATGATACGTATATTTCAAAATTGTCTTCTGGTCGGGTATTAGCGATTGCTGATCAAAATTGGAACATTGGCGATGCGGATAAAGCATTAGTCGCTGATGGTAAGGATTGGCGGACCTATGCACCACTTCCAGTTACGTTAGGGTCTGACTACCAATCCCAAGCATTGAAAGATTATGGTTTTGCTGGTGGTTGGGGGATTGCGATTTCGTCAACAAGTGAGCATAAAGAAGAGGCATTTGAATTTTTAGATTGGATGGCATCTGAAGAAGCGCAAATTCTCACCAATTGGGGAATTGAAGGTGAAAATTATGACATAGTCGATGGAAAACGTGTGATGCATGAAGAGGATCGAGAACGGATGAATACAGACGCTGATTATGCGAAAGAAACGGGTGTTGGTTATTATGTGTATCCATTTCCTCAATGGGGTAATGGAGCGGTTGATTCCAATGGTCAATCGATCACGCCAAACACCGAGCAGGATATAATCGATAACTTTAACAGTGCAGAGAAAGAAGCGTTATCAGAATATGGAATGGAAAACTGGATTGATTGGTTCCCGCAGACAGAAGACTTAGAAACCTCTAAGCATGGTAGTGTGGCAAACTACACGATCCCTTCTGGTAGTGACGTTGAAATTATTCAGCAAAAGGCGGATGATTTAACCGAACAACGAATTACGCAAATGATATTAGGTGATCCCGCTGATTTTGATGACAGTTGGGATGCGATGATCGACGAATTAGATGCGATGAATATTGAAAAAGCGAATCAAGATATGACTCAAATGACTCAGGATATCATGGAATTATGGGGAACGAACTAAGTAGATAAAAGGTATTAGCTTTTTACTGGGAAATCGAGTCTTGGTCACATGCGGATTTCCCAGTAATATG
>NZ_APML01000012.1 GCF_000359605.1 Gracilibacillus halophilus YIM-C55.5 | reverse complement strand
ACATTAATCGGATTTTTATTCACCAATCAAAAGTCAACTACAACAATGGATTGCGAGCTTTCCTAACTATACCAAGGCATACCTGCCTGTTTTAGTCTGCGAAAGTTGAGTAACAGAGCAACACCATACACTAGTACACTAGATAATTGGCTGATAAAACTCATATTTGTATGGGGCCAATATATGATTCCAGCCGTAAAGGTGATAATCGCTTGACTCATTCCTGATATAACGTCGGTGTATCTTATATTGTATCATTGAACTAAATAACGTTAGAGCAAATGCAAATATTAGGAAAAAACATATATAACGATAGGATTCATTAACTATGCACCACCTCCTCTCCAACTTTCCTATACATAAATCCATTTATGAGAAGTATGACACCCGCGAGTATGGCTAGTCCGATTTTTATATTACCTACATTTATATTCATTAGGAGCGCAATGAAATTAAGGCTTAGTATGACAGCTGATAAAATAAAACATATAATAGAAATTTCTTTATTTTTATTTCTTTTTAGGTTTTTCATTCGTTATATTCCTCCTGTACATATCGCTCAATAGATTTCTGCTGACAGAAAAATGACCATGAATAAAGTAGCTATCTCTCCATTCACTGTATCATACCATACATTTCCATACTCTAAAAATGTTTTTCTTTTAATTAATGCATGCTAATTGTTCCACATAAGATATTGATTTTGTTTGAACACGTGTCTTTACATATGTAATAAATGATGTATAATAGAGCCCGTAATCAAATTCGTGAGGTGAAACCAATGAACAACAAAGAGAAAAAATGGGGACTATTTCTTTTGATCATCGTGCTTTCTG
Source organism: Gracilibacillus halophilus YIM-C55.5 (assembly GCF_000359605.1). Lineage (GTDB taxonomy): Bacteria > Bacillota > Bacilli > Bacillales > Amphibacillaceae > Gracilibacillus > Gracilibacillus halophilus. The sequence goes on along the minus strand of NZ_APML01000012.1, from coordinate 55,450 downwards.
CCTACATCATTCCGTATACGCTCTTATCTGATGTGACGAAGTGGTATGGGAGCTATTTCCTTTGGTGTGTGTTCGGTTTGATTGCAATCATCGCAAACTTTTTTTTAACAAAAGATTGGGGTGATGAGGAATGAGCACGATGCTTGTATGGGGAATCATTATTGTTTATGTCATTACGGCGGTTATCATTGCGTTTTTATCAAAACAAGGTAATCAGAAAACAATGGCGAGTTACTTTCTTGGGGATCGGAAATTGAGTGGTTTTGTATCAGCACTCAGCTATAGTGCGACGACATACAGTGCGTTTATGCTCGTTGGTTTAGCAGGATTGACTTATAGTGGCGGTGTAGGTGCGTTAGGTTTTGAAATGATTTATTTTATGGGGGTATCCCTTGTAGCGATATTCGGGCCTCGTTTTTGGTTAGTAGGGAAAAAATATGGCTATGTAACACCATCTGAAATGCTAGGAGATCGCTATCAAAATAAATGGGTGGCTGTCGTCACAGCGATATCTAGTTGTATCTTTTTAATTCCGTATAGCGCCGCACAATTGTCGGGAATCGGTTATTTATTACAAGGTGTGACCAATGAAGCCATTCCTTTTACGACAGGGGTGATGATTGCGACGATTCTTGCCCTCGTATTTTCATATATTGCTGGCATTCGCTCAGTTGCTTGGACGGATTCACTACAATCATTGATTATGATCATTGCTTCAACAATCGTTGTCGTGTTGATTGTCAATCAATTGGGTGGCATTTCCGGATTTTTTAAGCAAATTGAGTCCACCGACCCCCAAGCCTTAGCGGTACCTGGGAACGGTTATTTTGATTTTTGGACATTTTTAGGATTAACGATTCCGTGGTTCTTCTTCAGCATTTCGAATCCACAGGTTAGTCAACGTCTATATATGCCCAAATCAATGAAAAGTTTACGTCAAATGTTACTTGGATTTTTAGCATTTGGCTTTGTCTATACGATTGTTTCAGTTGTCTGGGGCTTTTCTGCTTCCATGTTGTTTCCGGATTTAGAAAATGCTGATTTGGCAACAGCGACATTACTAGCATCAGAATATATCCCATCTGTATTAGGGATTGTCGTGATGGTCGGTATTATGGCAGCTGCGATCTCAACCATTGATTCGATTATGCTAACTGTATCATCATTATTTTCTCGCGATGTTTATAAAAATGTGAAAAAGGATACTTCAGATCGCAAGCAATTATTGATCGGAAAATTATTTATTCCTATCATTGCAGTGGCCGCATTTTTATTTGCGCAATTAGAACTCGATTTAATTGCTGTATTATCAGTCGCATCATCTGCTGGTTTGATTGTAGTTGTGCCCGCGATTATCGGTACGTTCTTTTGGAAACGAGGAACCGCTACGGGTGTGATCACGAGTGTATCAATGACGAGTTTGCTAGTGATTGGCTTAGAAGCTTTTTCGTATCAACCATTTGGATTAGCTTCTGGGATATGGGGGATTGTCGTATCAACGATTTTGTTTATTGGCGTAAGCTTACTTACGAAGGCACCTGAGAAAAAAGCGGATGAATTTTTATCATATATTCAGGAACGTATGAAGTCGTAATCTACTCGATTGCGGCTTTTCTTTTGTTTTTTCTAACCGTTGATTCAGTTGCGAAGCTTTACTTTTCACTGAATGTTCAGTAAAATTGTTCAAGTGCGAGTTGATATTTACCTAGGTAAATAATCGAGAAAGGATCGATTAAAATGGATGTGAGCAACCTTTTTCATTTATACAATCAAAAAGCACGACTATTGTCTAAAGCGTTAAATGAAACATTAGAGACATTTGGTTTATACGCTTCGCAATGGACCATTCTATATACGCTTTATCACAAAGGACCGATGATACAAACGGATATATGGAGGTATCTTCAGGTAGAAGCGCCGACGGTTACGAGAACACTGACGCGGATGGAGAAAGCCGGATGGGTGATTCGTAGAGACGGTACAGATAAGCGCGAAAAGGTGATTGAGTTAACGAATCAAGCGATTCATAAATACCCAGAAATAAAAGAAGCGATTCGTAGCAAAGAAAATCAGTTTATTAGTGCCTTATCGAATCAGGAATTGGATCAATTGCGCAACATTTTAGAAAAACTCTACATAGAGGGAGAATAGCTATTAAATATGAATCAACCGATTTGGACGAAAAATTTTATCAGTGTATCACTCGTTAATTTATTTATATTTACGACCTTTTATTCATTATTGACGACATTACCGTTGTATGTGATTTATCAGATCGGGGGAACAGAAGCGCAAGGTGGGTTAGTAGTTACGGCGATGCTGATTGCTGCAATTATCATGCGTCCATTTTCCGGGCAATTGCTTGAGCGATTTGGCAAAAAGCGGATGCTTATTGGAAGTGCCATTGCTTTTGCGATAACGAATATAGGTTATTTTTGGATGGATCAATTTGACGCATTGATGGTGTTACGATTTGTTCACGGCATTTCATTTGCGATTGTAACAACAGCCACTTCAGCCATTGCGGCAGATATCGTACCTGCCAAGCGTCAAGGTGAAGGGTTAGGGTATTTTACGATGTTTATGAATGTAGCTGTTGTGATCGGGCCATTTATTGGTTTAACTGTGACACAATATTTCACCTTTACGGCGTTATTTCAAGTGTTATCGTGTTTTGCCTTTGTAAGCATCGTATTTGCTTTGTTATTAAAGGAACCTGAGCAAGAAAAGAATACGAAGCCAGCGTTTGCTATGTCATTACAGGAATTATTTGAGTTTCGAGCCCTACCATTTTCTTTCATTGGTCTATTGGTGGCTTTTGCGTATTCTGGTATTATTTCTTTTATTTCTGTATTTGCGAAGCATCAAGCTTAGAATCCGTATCCAGTTATTTCTTTCTAGTGTTTGCTATTACGATGCTAGTGACGCGCCCGTATTTAGGGCGATTATTTGATTTGCGTGGTGCAAAAATCGTGATGCTACCATGCCTAATGATTTTTGCGATCGGCCTCGCATTACTAAGTGTTTCCACAACACCTTGGTTATTTTTACTAGCAGCAAGTATTATTGGCATCGGTTATGGTTCATTGCTTCCATTTCTATTGTCATTATCAGTGGAACGGGTAGCTATGGGAAGAAATAGTCATGCGACAGCTACCTTTTTTACGTTATATGATGTAGCATTGCCATAGGATCTTATATATTAGGAACTGTAGTCACTTTCACTGGATTTACGGCATTATTTACCTATTTAGCGCTATTTGTTGTGTTCATTTCCATTGTTTTTCATATGGTTTATCAACGAATGAAGCAAAACAAATAAGGCTTTTAATTGTATGTCAATGATTTATCGCTTACAATAGTTGTTAGAAAATAAAATGCCCGAAATGAAAGGTATATATGAAGAATGGGGGAGCTTTATGGATAATCAATCTGCTGAATCAAAAATATATGATGCAGAAAGCGAAGTTATCAGCGCAATTGCTGAAACGATGGATCTATACGGAGTCCCGCCGTCCATAGGCCGTCTTTATGCAACGATGTATTTTAATCATAGCTCAATGACCCTAGATGAAATGAAAGATGAGCTGGGTATGACAAAACCGAGTATGAGCACAGCGGTACGTAATTTGCAAGATATTCATATTGTCCGAAAAACGTGGCAAAAAGGCTCGAGAAAGGATCATTTTGTAGCAGAAAAGGATTTTTTCAATTACTTTAGTCGCTTCTTCGGCAGTAAATGGAAGCGAGAAGCGGAGTTGAATTTGTCTGCTATTAAAGAAGCGCAAAAAGAGCTACAACAAGTGATGGAAGATGACAACCTTGATGAAGATGTCATTGAAAGAGCGAAGCTAGATTTTGAACAGTTAGAGGATTATAAGAAATATTGTCATTGGCTTCAAAAACTTGTAGCTTCCCTCGAGTCTGGTGAAATTTTTGAATTGCTACCCAAAGATAATGTTTAAACATTTGAATAGTTATGAAATTGGAGCATTAAATAGCCAAAGCGTTTAATGCTCTTTTTGGTTGTCTAGGAGATTGTCATATTCAATTATTGTGGATAGATACGAGTCAAACGGAGATATCACTAGTAGCTGTTAGCCTCGAAAAAGCATGTACGAGTCAAACGGAGAAATCGCAAGCCACTGTTAGCCTTGAAAAATAAAGTATGGCTCATTTTCCGAGAATCTTCACATATATTTCATCAAGTTTTTGTTATCCCCTTTATGTCTAGACTTTGCTTAAATTTTTCATAAAAAGTTTGTTAGATTTTCTGACAAAGACGATGACGATATGAACACATTAATAGTACGATGTTTAATAACAAAGGATGTTAAAAATATTTACATGAAGGGGAATTGATTATTATGGCTAACACAATTGCACCTGATAAACAGGTAACGAGAGAGGAATTATTAAAACGAATTGAAAAGGAGATTGAAACCAAGCATGTAGAACTTCTGCATTTGCAATTTGTTGATATTGAAGGTGCCTTAAAACAAATTACGGTTACATCGGATCAAATCGATGATGTAGTAGAAGGAAATACGATGTTTGATGGTTCTTCCATTACAGGGTTTACACCTATTAATAATTCAGATTTATACTTATTACCAGATTTAGAATCCTTTGTAGTGCTACCATGGACGGAAACAGAAGGATATTCAGAAGCGCGATTTTTATGCAGTATTACGAATCCGGATGGTACGTATTTCGAAGGTGATCCAAGAAGTATTTTGAAAAAGACGGTGGATGAAGCAAAAGAAAAAGGATATTCCATCAATGTTGGACCTGAATTAGAATTCTTCTTATTCCAAACAGATGATAAAGGACAGCCTACAAAAGAATTGCATGACCTTGGCGGGTATTTTGAGCCAGCACCTTTTGATTTAGGTGAAAGAGTGCGCTTAGAAGTATATTTAACCTTGAAGAAGATGGGCTTTACTGTGGAAGCAAGTCACCATGAAGTGGCGCAAAGTCAGCATGAGATCGATTTTAAATTCGCAGATGCATTAACGACAGCTGACGATGCAACAACATTTAAATGGGTTGTAAAAACCATCGCACAAAAATTCGGTTTACATGCTACATTTATGCCTAAACCAATATTTGGTGAGAACGGGAACGGAATGCACGTGAATATGTCCTTGTTTGATGAAAAAGCAGGTGAAAATGCATTCTTCGATCCGACTGATGAGCGTCAATTATCACAAGAAGCATATCAGTTTATTGCAGGACTATTAACACACGTACCATCATTTACGGCATTCACGAATCCGCTTGTTAACTCTTATAAGCGACTCGTTCCAGGATATGAAGCACCTTGTTATATTGCTTGGTCGTCTTCAAACCGTTCTGCACTTGTGCGTATTCCAGCCAATCGTGGCCCTGCAACACGTGTAGAAATTCGTTGTCCTGATCCTTCAGCTAATCCGTACTATGCGTTTGCCGCTATTGCAGCAGCTGGCTTAGATGGTGTAGAAAACAAGCTAGAAGCACCAGAAGAAACGGAGTTAGATATCTTTAGTATGGAAGATGAACAACGTAAAGAGATTGGTATTGATAATTTGCCAACGACATTAGGTGAATCGATCCAAGCATTAGAATCTGGAAAAATTGGCCGTAAAGTATTGGGCGATTACGCATTTAATGAATATCTATCATTGAAAAAAGCTGAATGGGATAGCTATCGAACAGCTGTCACCGAATGGGAATTAGAACGTTATCAATCGAAGTTTTAATCAACCCAACCATTCAAAAAGATTGAGAAAAGCCTGGATTCTTTAGTGATTCAGGCTTTTTTCATTCGATATGATGATTGCATGAATGTTATGATATTGAAAAAGAGTTGATGAACAGAAGGAAGGGGTACGACGTGGATCCATTAGATGTCATGTTGCATTTGGACAGAGTAAAACCCTATTTTCAGGCTATTTTAAGTGCGGATAGCCATCAAGTCACTGGTTATGAAGTACTTGGTCGTATTGAACAAAATGGTCAAATTACTAGTTTAGGGTCGTTTTTTCATGATCCGCATGTTCCAGAAGAATTTAAGATGGAAGTCGATCAACATATTCAATCAATTGCAGTTGATGTATTTAAACAAGTGAATCCTGATGCGTATTTATACATGAATATTCAAGCCAATTACGTAACAATGAACGGTAAGTATGACTTGGTTGAACAGTTTCTAGAATATCAAGACAATGGGATGGACTTATCGAAGATTGTTCTGGAAGTGACAGAGCAAGACTTTGACGGTGATATGAGTCAATTAACCAATGCGTTAAAATATTTGCAAACGTTAGGCGTACAAATAGCGATTGATGATCTAGGAAAGGAGCAAGTAATTTAGACAGAATCAGTCTATTAGATCCAGATGTATTGAAAATTGATTTAAAAGCATTACAACAACAATCCACACCCGTTGCTTTTCATAGTGTAATCTATTCGTTATCTCTACTTGCACGAAAATTAGGGGCTGAATTGCTTTTTGAAGGAATCGAGACGAACTATCAATTTCATTATGCGTGGCGGAAACATGGCCGTTACTATCAAGGCCATTTTATATCAAAACCACTTCCTCATTTCATCGAACAGGATATATGGAAAGATCGTGTAAAAAGTGATATCCGTCAGTTTATTGATGTAGAACAATCAAAACTGACGAAAAAATACCAGTTGGCTCAAAAGCTGAATGATCAAATTGCGCGCTTAAGTCACGAAAATAAATGGGAATCTGACTTAAATGAGCGCATTCTCTTCATCGCTGAACAGATGGAAGATGTTTGTTTTCGAATGTATATTACTGACGTAGAAGGTTATCAACAAACAGCGAATGTGATAAAAGCAAATGATCTTTGGACGTATGATTTTTCAGCGCAAATGAAAAACTGGAGTTGGCGTCCGTATTTTATCGAAAATGTCATTCGGATGAAACAAGACCAAACTGGTATTTTATCTGATTTGTATAGCGATATTGAAACAGGGGAAATGATTCGGACGTTCTCTTACCCGCTAGAAAAAGACTTATTTTTATTTTTAGACATGTCGTCGATGTTTTTAGACCAACATGAATATTTATTATGGTGAATTATCATCTCTGCTTGCTGAAGCAGGGATTTTTTTATGTAACAAATATGCTTTTTTCTATCATTGCAAAAAAGTCTTATTGTCTGTAAAGAAAGAACGGCGTATAGTACAAATGACTGAACAGGATGGAAAGGAGTTGGGAAATGAAACTAAAGCCATTATTCTTTCCGAAGAGAGAGGGAAACAATCGGGGAGTGACGGTCACTTGGGGCGTTCCGTGGAAAAAAGGAGAACTTCAACCGACAGATGTTATGCAGCTAATGGATGAAACTGAAATGAACTACCGTATGGAAACTTGGTGGAATGCATTTTGGCCAGATGGATCGGTGAAATGGTCTGCTCATACAGCAGTGGTCCCGTCCACTGTGCAGACATTAGAACTGAGCAAAGCAGACGTGGAGCATTTAACAGAATCAGACATTTCAATCAATGAGCAAGGAGATAAATGGCAAGTGCAGGCAGGTCGTCTTGCTTTTGATATTTCAAAGCAAAGCCAATTTTTTATACAAAATGTTACGATTGATGAAAAAAGAATGATAGAAGCAGGAAAATTACGTTTGCTTACCGAAGAATGTTTTACCGAGCACAAAGAAGTTTGGTTCCGTCAACATGATTGGGAAACGAAAATTATAGATGTGATCTTTGAGCAGGTAGGTTTATATCGTACTGTGATAAAGCTAGAAGGCACCCATCTTTTCGGTGATGAGATGAGACTTCCATTTTCGTTGCGTTTATATGTGGAACAAGCACAGCCGACGATTCGTTATGTGCATACATTTACAATCGATGGTTCATCTCGAATCAATGATATCGATGAAAAGATTAAAGGGATCGGAGTTGAGTGGAAAGCCCATGTAGAAGGAAAACCTTATAACCGATCGATTCGTGTGGCAACAGAAAATGGTTGGTATCAAGAAGCAAGCCAATTGCTAACATCACGTAAATATAAAAATCATCAAGTCTATCAACAACAAATCGCTGGGCAATTGGTGTATCCCACAAAGGAAACGGAGCAAATATTTGAGCAAGGGGAACAAAATGCCATATGGAACGATTATAAGTTAAGTCAGCGAAGTGCTTCGCATTACCATTTTACCAAAAGTACAGCTAGAACGAAGACGTATATTGAAGCTTTGAGCGCCAAACGAGCAAGGGGAGGAATGTACATTGGTGGTGACAATGGAGGACTTCTTGTCAGCTATAAAAATTTTTGGCGCAAATACCCATCCGAATTAGAAGTGCGCGGTTTAGCGAAAGATAAGTCATCAGTTATTACTTGGTTCTGGCCACCAGATGAGCCTGCTATGAATCTTGAACACTATACGGATCAAACTCATGTGGAGAGTGCTTATGAAGGATTTCACGAATGGCGCGGTAGTCCTGTGGGTATCTCGAATACGAGTGAAGGAGCAATCACGTTATTTACAGCACCTCCATCATCGTCATTGTTAGATTTTCATTTAGACATTCACCAAGAAAGGCCGTTATTGATTTGTGATCCATCCTATTATATTGCAACACAAGCATGTGGACCAATTTCAGCGCCTGATACTGACCATCCAGTGGCGAAAGAAGTGGAAGCAACCATCGATGAGGTGATTCAATTCTATAAATCTGAGATGGATCAACGAAATTGGTACGGGTTTTGGCATTATGGGGATGTGATGCATAGCTACGATTCCGTTCGCCACCAATGGTATTATGATCTTGGTGGATTTGCATGGCAAAACAGTGAACTTGTTCCTAATCTATGGTTATGGTTTCAGTTCTTTAGAAAACCGAGTGAATCACTTTTTCAATTTGCTGAAGCGATGACGCGACATACGAGCGAAGTCGATCAGTATCATAGTGGCCCTGATCAAGGGTTTGGCTCGCGACATAATGTTACGCATTGGGGCTGTGGCTGTAAAGAAGTGAGAATTAGTATGGCATCGTTGCATAAGTATTATTTTTATTTAACATCAGATGAACGTACTGCGGAAATATTGGATCAAGTGAAAGACGTTGACCAACGAATCGATCATTTGCCACCGATGCGAGACTTTTATGATCAAAAAGGTTCGCTCATCCCTATTCGAACCGGACCTGATTGGACATCGTTTTTATCGAATTGGTTGTATCAATGGGAACGTCGCCAAGATCAGTTTTATGAAGAAAAAATTAGAAACACCATTCATGATATAAAAGAAGCACCATTACAGTTATTATCAGGTCCAGTATTTTATTATGATCGTAAGCGAACGAAGCTCATTCATATGGGAGATGGAACACTAGGAGACTATCATATGATTGTTGCTTTTGGTGGACCACAAGTTTGGCTAGAATTAGATGAACTGTTACAAGATTCAATATGGAGTGAAATGTTAGCAACGTTTGGACATTTTTATTTGCTTTCTGATAAAGACATGCGAGACCAAACACAAAATCGATTATATAAAGAACATTTTCAATGGCCAATGTTTGCAACAGGTATCGCTGCCTATGCAGCACATTATTTTCAAGATCAAAAATTAGCCGAAAAAGTATGGGACTTATTATTAGTTGAATACCGATTGAATCTCCAAAAGAACCGTATCAAATCATGGAAACAAGACGAAGAAATGCCAAACTTATCAACAAATGCAGCCTCACAGTGGTGTTTAAATGCGATGATGTGCTTAAAATGGATTCCTTATGCATTGCCGGCCGAGTAGCGAGTGGCAAAAAAGTGATAAATAAACAAAGAAGTGATAATCATCATTCATACGACGAATCAGTGTTGTGAGAAAGCGATTTGATCGTGTGACAAAAAAGTATGATTGTCGGAAAAATGAAAGCGTTTTATTATAAGGGTGTCACGTTACAAAATAAATCTTGTAACGGATAATCTTTGATTGGGAGGGGAAACGAGAATTTGATGTGTACGAAAGTAAAAAAAGTGAAAAAGGGGAGAAAACAAGATGATGAAACGTAAGAAGAAGTTATGGTTGATTTTATTTAGCTGTTTGTTGATGGTTATCTTGATTGGATGTAACTCAGATGACGAAGCTTCCAATCAAGAAGATACAGATGGAACAAATAACGACGAGAGTCAAGGAGAAAATAATCAGACAGATGAAGAACCTTTTGATATTTCCATCATGACAACTTCCTTTTCACCCGAGCCTCCAGAAGAAGATAGTCCAGCCTGGGAAGCTATCGAAGAATTTACCAATACGAATTTAGATATTACATTTGTCCCAAATAGCAATTATGATGAGCGATTTAATATTACATTAGCATCTGGTGAGTTGCCATCGATTATTCTTACCGGGAAAACACCGAGTTTTATTAGCGCGGTGGAAGACGGTGCATTTTGGGATTTAACCGACTATGTAGATGAGTATGAAAACTTAAGTCAAATGAACGAAATTGTGAAGAATAACATTTCTATAAAAGGTCGCATTTATTCATTGTATCGTTCGCGTCCACTGGGGCGTAAAGCAGTAACCATTCGTAAAGATTGGTTAGACAATCTAGGAATGGAAATGCCACAAACTATCGATGAGTTTTATGATGTAATGTATGCCTTTACACATGATGATCCTGACGGCAATGGAAAAGACGACACGATTGGAACGGTCATATCTGAGTATGAAGGTCCTTGGGATATTATGCAGACATGGTTTGGTGTTCCAAATAAATGGGGCATAGATGATGAAGGTAAATTATATCCGCATTTCCAAGACCCACAATATCGAGAAGCACTCGATTTCTTTAAGAAAATGTATGATGAAGGGCTTGTCAATGAAGATTTTGCTGTGATGGACCCTGCGAAATGGCATGATGAATTTGTCAATGGACGTGCAGGAACAGTGATTGATGTAGCAGATGCTGCAAGTCGTAATCAAGATAATATGGTGAAGGAAGATTCTTCTCTTGAAGGTAGTGTTGATTTATTTGGTGCTGTAGAAGGCCCTGAAGGTTTAACACATTTACCAACCACTGGTTATAGTATGATGTTTGCAATATCAAAAACCGCTGTTCAATCAGAAGAAGAATTACACAAAGTGCTTGAATTCATGGATCAAATGAGTACAGAAGAAGGGCAAAACCTAGCCTTTAATGGTGTGGAAGGAAGACATTATGAAATCGTTGATGGAGAGTATACACCATCAGATGATCAAGCTTTAATTTATGAACACGAAGATTTAAACCAGCTACTAACCTTTATCCCAGAAGAACGTCATTTAACGGAACCATTACAAGAAATTGAGAAGAAAGAGGAGCAAGTCATGAAAAATAATGAAGAAATTGTTGTCGAAAACCCAGCAGAACCATTGGTATCAGAAGTGTATGGTCGCCAAGGAGAACAGTTAGACAATATTATTCTTGACGCTCGTGTTCAATATATTGTAGGACAAATTGATGAAAGTGGTTTAGATGAAGCGGAAGAACTTTGGATGAATTCAGGCGGTAAGGAGTACATTGAAGAAATTAATCAATTATATCAAGAAGCACAAGCAAATCAATAAAGATTGACCGAATTACTCATCAGGCAACGGGATTCTCATACTCGTTGGGTACATTCCGTTGCTATATACTTTAACGCTAGATCACCGCTGATGCATATGAAGGGGAAAAGGGGGAATGACGACGTTGGGACTCTTAAGCCTGAAGTCCAAAAAGAAGATCGTTAACGAAGAAGAAGGAAGCAACCAAGTCTCAAAAATGAAATTGTTGTTCAGAAACCGTTATTTATATTTGTTGTTGCTTCCAGGTTTGATATATTTTCTTTTGTTTAAGTACTTGCCGATGTGGGGCGTGTTAATGGCCTTTCAGGATTATTCACCGTTTCTCGGGTTTTGGGAAAGTAAATGGGTTGGTTTTGATCACTTTATCAATTTCTTTCAAAACCCAGACTTTTTTCGTTTGTTGCGCAATACATTAATTTTAGCTTTCTATGATTTAATCTTTTTCTTTCCGGCACCAATTATTGTTGCTTTATTGCTTAATGAAATTAGGGTGCAATTTTTTAAGCGAACGATACAAACCTTGGTATATGTACCACATTTCATGTCTTGGGTAATTATTGCGAGTATTACTTACGTTTTTTTGACGACAAGTGGTGGTGCAGTCAACGCGATCGTTGAATACTTTACAGGTGAAACCATTAATTTTCTTTCAAGTCCTGATTGGTTCCGACCAATGATTATTGGACAGGTAATATGGAAAGAAACGGGTTGGGGAACGGTTATCTTCTTAGCGGCATTAGCAGGGGTTAGCACGGAACAATATGAAGCAGCGATCATGGATGGCGCTGGCCGCTTTCGAAGAATGTGGCATGTGACCTTACCTGCCTTACGCGGTACGATCATGATTTTATTAATTTTACGACTTGGTAATTTCTTAGACCAAGGGTTTCAACAAATCTATTTGATGACAAACTCTCTAAATCGCGAAGTGGCTGATGTATTTGATACGTATGTATATTTTGTTGGGATTACCCAAGGTGCATTCAGTTATAGTACTGCCGTTGGTTTGTTTAAAGCCGTTGTTGGGATTATTTTAATTTATGGTTCTGACTATTTAGCGAAGAAAATGAAACAACCTGGACTATTTTAAGAGGGAGGTTCGTATATATCATGCACAAAATGCATAATACACCATTAGGAAGAGTTTTTGATGTCTTTAACCATATTATTCTACTATTAATGGGGTTAGTGACATTTATTCCGTTTGTTTACGTGATTGCCGCTTCCTTTGCAACAGAGGCAGAAATTGCAGCTCGACCATTTTTCATTATACCCGATACCATAACAACAGCTGCGTACGAATATATTTTCTCTACCAATACGTTCGTTCGTAGTATGGGCGTATCCGTATTAGTTACCGTTTTGGGGACATTAGTGAGTCTGGCATTAACATTAACGATGGCTTATCCGTTGTCTCGACGAAACTTATTAGGGCGAAATGTGTTATTAAATTTAGTTGTATTTACGATGATTTTTAATGGTGGGATGATCCCGACTTATATGGTTGTTCGAAGTTTAGGCTTATTAGATTCATTATGGGCGCTTATTTTGCCAGTAGCGATTAATCCATTCTATTTAATTATTGTAAAAAGCTTCTTTCAAAATTTACCGGAAGAATTGGAGGAATCAGCTCGGATTGATGGGTGTTCTGACATGGGCGTTTTTTGGAAAATTGTCCTCCCGTTATCTAAACCAGTCATCGCTACATTTACATTATTTTATGCCGTTTTTTATTGGAATGACTTCTTTAATGCACTACTCTATATCAGTGATAGTGCCAAATGGCCGATTCAGTTATTGTTACAACAGTTAATGATGGTCGCAAATGTCGATTTTGGTGAAATGGATACGATGTTAGCTGATCCACCGGAAGAATCATTGAAAATGGCAGTTGTCGTTGTGGCAACGGTTCCCATTTTATTATTTTATCCGTTTCTACAGAAGCATTTTGCCAAAGGAATATTATTAGGATCTGTCAAAGGGTAAAAAGAAAAACACGACTTATTCCCTATATGATAACGCTTACATTTTTGGTAGAATGTGTGAATAAGAATTGGAGGGATGATGGGAGGATCGTTCGTCATGATCAATTGGTTGAAAACAAGATGGCAAAGCGCTTTTTACAGAAAAAGTTTTCTATTAATTTTATTGATTGCGTCAATACCTGGGGTGATTTCTGGGATTGGTATTTATTGGTTTGGTTTACAATCCACAGAGTCAGAATTACGTGAGATTCATGCGGAAGAAATTGATGAACGAGTCAAAAATATTGATGAGCAATTTAATTATTTAGAAGAGTCATTGTCATATTGGGCGTTTGAGCCATCATTTCAATCAAAGATTATGCAACTTGATTTTATCGATCAATTTCAAGAAACGAGAGAAATTAAGAAGAAATTGTTGATATTAAAAGGGAGTCATCCGTTAATTCATAACGTTGAATTGTTTGTCAACCGTCATGACCCCGTATTGTTTTCACCATATGTTACGAATGTAGAGGATCAACAACATTTGCGTGCTTATCAATCCATCATTCAAGCCTCTAAAAATGTGACGTGGGAACAAGCAGAAGTATTTTCGAAAAATAAAAAATACCAAAATGAGATGACATTAACTCATCAAATCCCTGGTGTAAGTAATGATCCTTTTGGCGCTATTATTGTGACGATTGATCAAACTACACTCGCTAGACAATTGGAAACCTTAACACCATATAGTGATGGGGTTTCGATTTTATTAAATGACGAAAATGATGTATTGTTGTCAAGTTCAGATTTTAATAACCAGTCATTTATTTCAGAGTTGCAAGAGCGAAAGCAAACGATAAATGGTGAGAAAGAGTCATTTCAGATCGATTGGAATCATCAGACGTATTCTGTTTCTTTCGGATCATTTGACCGGATTGGTTCTGAATGGACCTATGTATCCGCTGCGCCCATTTCAGCGATTACTTCACCGATTGTTACGATATCAAAAGTCATTCTCATATCTAGTTTATCGGTACTTGTCCTAGCTTTTATTATGACATTTCTTGCGTCAAACCGTTTGTATCAACCAGTGAAGCGATTGACATTGAGTTTACCAACTGGAAGTAACTGGTTCGGTACAAGTAAATACCATGATGAATTTCAACAGATACGTGATTCTTTCTATGAATTGTCGACGGAAAGAGAAAAGTTAGAAGAACGAATGTCGGCACAAGTCCCTCAATTAAAACAACATTTTCTGATGCAATTAGCAAGGGGCTATTTCTATGATTATGATGAAATCGAGTTACGAAAACGAATGAATAGTTATGGTTGGGAAACATCGGATCATCATTTTTTATTCATTGATTATCAATTAACAGGTTTATATGAAGCTGGTACAGCAGTAGATGATGATGAAGGTTTACTTACATTTGCCATGGCGAATGTAATGGAAGATGTCGCTAAAGATCATATACATCAGTATACCGTCCTCAATGCGTATGATTTATCCGCTAGTATGTTTTTATTGGTACCGAATGAAGATGCTAATGTTAATCATCAAATTCATTTGATAGCTGATGCGGTGACAAAAACAATCAATCAATTGTTACATCTTCAAGTAACGGTAACCGTGAGTTCGGTGGCTGATCGTGTGAAACAAATTCCGCAATTATTTGAGGAATTGGAGCGTGGGAAGCGTTACCGGGAATTTGGTAATAAAAATCAGTTGATCTTTTTAAATGAGTTAAATAACAACAGGGAGATGGAAAAACTGATTTATCCTTTTGAATTAGAAAAAGAAATGATTCAGTGTATTCGACGTGGTCATACGAATGAGGCAGAAGCAATCATTCGGCAGTTTTTCAATCATTTGTTGGACCGTGGGTTGAATGAAGTGAACGTGCAATCAAGTGTAATGCAACTTTATAGTGCTATTCAACACGAAATGCTTCAATCTGGACTCGACTTAGCAGATTTATTTGAAGGGCGAAATATGTTTGTCGAGTTGCAACAAATACGTGAAAGGGAATGGATGATTCGTTGGCTGATCGGAGAAGTTATACAACCGTATGTCCTTTTCATGGAAGATAATATGAATATGGAAATGAAGCGGCTTGTTGAACAGACACTTCAATATATGAAGAAATATTACATGGAGGATATATCATTGGAAAGCTGTGCCGACTTTGTTCATACGACACCTTATTCGTTAAGTAAAGCATTTAAAAATATTTTAGGCATAAACTTTATTGATTACTTAACAAATATGAGATTAGATCAAGCAAAAAGACTTCTCATAGAATCTAACGTAAAGATTAGTCATATAGCAGAACAAGTTGGATATCGCCATAGTTATTTTAACCGAATTTTCAAAAAGCATGTTGGTGTCCCGCCTAGCCAATTTCGAAAGCAATATGCGCAAACGTCTTAGGGGGTTGATCAGTTTTGACTAAACATTTATGGGAAACATTCCAACAACCCGAATCCATTTATTCAGCAATGCCTTTCTGGTTTTGGAATGACAGGTTAACGAAAGATGAAATCAAACGACAGTTACTTGCATTCAAGGAAAAAGGAATTGAGGGATTTGTATTGCATCCTCGGATCGGATTACCGGACGATCTTCCATATTTATCGGATGGTTTTATGGAATTTGTATCGTTTGCTGTGAAACAAGCGAAAGCGCTAGGGATGCATGTGATTTTATATGATGAAGGTATGTACCCTTCAGGATCGGCAAATGGAAAAGTCGTAGAGACGAATCGAAGCTTTGCTAGTCGCGGGTTAACATTGAAGACATACGATATTGATCAAATCAAACAACCGATTCGGCTTCAGGATGATGATCGTTTAGTCGCTGCATTTTTTGTTCGTCCAAATGATGATGGTTCGATTGAAACGCAGCATGTCACTTGTTTGTATCCGTTAAATACAGAAACGATGACGTTGAAAAATCAAGAACTATGGATTGCAGAAAGAATTCAAGAAGGTTTCTTTCAACGACGAAACCCGAATGAGTGGAAGGTCCTTTTGTTCATAGAAACGTATTCCAGTGGAACCATTCGTGGGCTTCATGATGATCAAGATGATGGTGAGCCCGATGCACCTCGCTCCGCTGATTTATTAAACCCAGAAGCTGTCGATTGTTTCATTCAATTCACGTATGAACGGTATAAAGAAGTTGTAGGAGAGGATTTTGGTGATACCATTTTCGCATTTTTTACCGATGAACCAAATATTTTAGGAAGAAATGCAAAATCAGGACTCATTCCTTGGACAGATGGATTAGAATATGAATTTTATGCAGTTGGTCACCATGTGGAAGATTTAATCGGCTTGTTTTATCCGTTTTCAAATAAAGAAGAAATGATTCGTAAAAATTATCAAACCGTCGTACATAAACGTTTAGAACAGAGTTACTATCAACCGATTTATCAATGGTGTGAAAAGAATCAATTAAGTTTAACTGGTCATCCAGCAGAAAGTGAAGATATTGGTGTGTTATCGAATTTTCATATTCCGGGACAGGATGTTGTTTGGCGATGGGTGGCACCAGAGGATGGAAAGGGCGTGACAGGTGCTCATTCTACAGCAGCAAAATGTGCAGCAGATGCGGCAAGACACAATGGCAGACGGAGAAATATGAATGAATTCCTTGGAGCATGTGGAAGAGATAACGATTGGGATTTGTCGGCAGATGATATGAAATGGTATATCGATTGGTTGGCCGTGCGTGGGTGTAATTTGTTTGTACCCCATGCATTCTATTATTCAATTGATGGGAAAAGAAGTCACGAACGTCCACCTGATGTTGGATTACATAATACGTGGTGGCCGTATTATCACTCGTTTAGTTTGTACATGAAACGATTAAGCTGGTTATTAACAGATAGTATAAATTTGAGTCAGATAGCGATTATTGCAGAGCCTGATCATCTTCCCACGGATGTAGCAAAAATGTTATATCAGCATCAAATCGAATGGAATTATTTAGACATGAACCATTTTTCAAAAAACGAAGTCATGATCGATCGAGATGAATTAGTGATTCAACAGCAACGTTACCACATGCTCATTATTGACGAGTCTATACGTGCACATATACCTACATCCGTTCAAACTGTTCTTGATCAATGGAGTCGTCAAGGCGGTCAAATTGTTCAAATGAGTGGGGAAGAACAGTCAGTTTTGCCCCATGCAACAATAGTAACAAACCGTGAAGAGGTTTTGGATAAAATCAGCGAGAAACGGGAGCAATTGATGTCTATTCAATTTCACCATCACCAACCGGACGTACGAGTGACTTCCCTACACAAAGATGGGCACTATTTTCATTTACTTGTCAACGAAGGAGAAGATATGATTGATGATTACGTTTGGTTCCAACAGACAGGTAAGGTCGAAATATGGGATGCGTGGTATGGTGTAAGGAAATTACCTCGCTATTCTCGTGAAGGCAGTCTTCATATCTGTCTTCATCGTAGAGAAAGCGTGATTGTTTACGTAAATCCATTTATGGAAGAAACAGCGTCACGTGTTTTTCATCATCGTGTCCATGAACGAAACAAACTCATCCCGTGGCAAGCACCCACCCAACAATCAACAGAACAAAATATTTGGCCGTATGAACAATTATTCGACTGGTGTGAGTGTTTTGATCATTTCACGGGTAGCTTTGTTTATCCATTTTCCTTTCAATTACAGCGGGGCGAGATCAACCAAAATGAAGACATTTGGGTGCATTTAGGAGAAGTGCATCAATTAGCTGAAGTGACACTCAATGAACATTTCGTGGATGTGAAAATGTGGGCCCCATACAAAATCAAACTCCCTGTTCATTTACTTCAAGAAGGAGAAAATCATTTAGAAGTGAAGGTTACGAATCATATGACGAATCAGATGGATCATAAAAAGCGATGTTCAGGCCTAATCGGACCAGTGCAATTAGTCTTTCGAACGGGTAGGTGATTGTGTGAACAGTGATAGTTTTATGGGTCGATTTTATCAATTTGGAGAAGCTGTCTTATTTTTATTTTATGTTAATTTTCTGTGGATTGTATTTACCTTACTAGGTTTGTTCTTTTTGGGGATAGGTCCGAGCACAGTAGCGATGTTTGCCGTGTTTCGAAAATGGTCAATGGGTGAACAGGGATTTGCTGTGTTCCCTGTGTTTTGGAAATCTTATCGAGAAGAATTTTTAAAAGCGAATGGATTATTTTGGTTATTATTTCTATTTGGAATGATGTTGCTCGTTAATTTACATTATTTCGAAGTTAATGATCCAACCATCAATTTATTAGTAAAAGCGACTTTTATTCTCACGGCAATTTTGTATGGATTGCTGTTGCTTTATGTATTCCCGTTATATGTACATTATGATCGTTCCATCGGCCAATATATCAAAAATGCTCTCTTAATAAGTCTGTATCAGCCATTGCGAACGATGTATCTATTAGCCGCTTGTTTTGTTCTGTATTATTTATGGGTGACATTTTCGGTTTTCTTGTTTTTATTTGGTCCGAGTCTAACGAGTTTGGTTGTGATGTGGATTTGTTACCGCACTTTTATAAGGATTGAATATAAACAATCACTACTTGAAACGTCAAAAACGAATGGGATGAGTGAAGGGGAGATTCTTAGTGAAAAATAAACGAGCATTATATTTAATCGGTGATTCTACTTGTCAGACTTACACCGAAGATGAAGCGCCACAAGCAGGATGGGGACAGTTTCTCACAAGTTATCTATCGAAGGATATTGACATTCGTAATCATGCAATAGGTGGTAGAAGTACAAAAACATTTATTGAAGAAGGTCGTTTAGATAATGTGTTGCAACAGTTACAGTCAGACGATATGGTCACCATTCAGTTAGGCCATAATGATTCAACCAAAATAAGGCCTCATCGGTATACGGAACCATATCAAGATTACCAAGAGAATTTACACTTGTTCGTGAACGAAATCTATAAACAAAAAGCAACACCCATTTTGATTACACCTGTAGCAAGACTTCATTATGTAAATGGTGCGTTTTTAAGTGATTTTTGTGATTATTGTAATGCGATGAAAGAAGTAGCTGCAGAAACAAACACGGTACTCATCGATGGAATGGCCTTAAGTTTATCACACTTTCAGACGATTGGATATGAGCGAGTGCTCCCTTATTATATGGCTTATGTCAATGGGGAGGATTTTACACATTTCACAAAGAAAGGTGCCAGTCAAATCGCTTTACTCATATCTTTACAATTGAATGCATTGATTGATGACCATTAGTTGACAAAAAAACCTCTTCAAGGATGAAATGATTCGATCCTTGAAGAGGGATTATTTATACTTGAAATCTTTTCATCATTTCTTGTAATTGTTCCGATAACTCTTTTAGTTCATCAGAAGTTGATACTAATTTATCGGTCACATTGAGTTGTTCTTCAGTTGATGCAGACACTTCTTCGCTAATGGCTGATGATTCTTCTGCTGTTGCACTGACTTGCTGAATCGTTGATGTCAGTGTATCTTGTGAGTTCCGTAATTGTTTAATCGATTCAGTCACTTCTGCAATTTTATCATCAAATGCACCCATTCGCTCACCAACATTGTTGAGTATGGATTGCGTATCTTCAGCTTGTTGGACTTGTTCGCTGAATCGAGGAGTTGCTTCCTCAAGAACTTGCAGTGTGTCATCGACTTCATTGACAATTTCATTTGTAATTTCTTCTACTTTATCAATAGAATTCTTTGATTGTGTTGAAAGTTTACGAATTTCATCAGCAACAACAGCAAATCCTTTGCCAGATTCACCTGCTCGAGCCGCTTCGATCGCAGCATTTAATGAAAGCAAGTTCGTTTGTTGCGCAATATCTGTTAACATTTCCATCACTTGATTAATCTGTTCCGTACTGTTTTTAAGTGTATCGACCTTTGTTGAAAGCGCGTTGGTCATTGTTTCACTATCTTTTGTTTTCGTTACTAATTGATTCATTTTTTCTAATCCATCGTAACTACCGTTCACGACTTCTTTGGCAAAATCTTGCATCTCGGTGTTATTGTTGTAGACATTTTCCACTTCTTGATAAATCGTAGATGCGAGTGTATTGCCTCGTTCGGCTTCATCCGTTAATCCAGTAGCGCCACTTGAAATCTCTTCAGATGCACTTGCAACTTCTTTTGCAGATTGTGATTGTGACTGCGCAATATCTGTTAATTCAACCGCTGCATCTAATACTTTTGTAGAAGAGCTGCGCGTTTGATTCATCATTTCGGATATGTTTTCGAGCATATGATTAAAGCTATTTGATAATTCGCCAATTTCATCTTTTCGATTTGCTTGATCCGAACGGACGCGTAAATCCCCATCTTCTGCAACTTGCATTAATCCAGATATATTGGATATTGGTCGAGCAATGGTTTTAACGATTCGACGTGCGAATAGTAAAGAGAATAATAAGGATAACAAAATAATGATAACAGTAACAATAAAAATAATTTGCGTATCCTTTGTTAATTCACTTTCGGGTACAGAACCGACCAAATATAGATCAGACGCTTGTGAATTGTGTTGAAACACGAGTTGGCCCTTGCGTTCTACCATATTTTTTTCTGAGTCAATAGCTATTTCATATTGATAGGGTTTGCCAATCTCTTCTTCATTAAATGAAAATACAACTTCGTTATTCGTATCCACTACCCTTGCTAACCCATTTTCTCCGAACCGGACGTCTGCTAAAGCATCTTGAAAGATTGGATAGGCTAGTTCCATAATCAGCATAAAGTTCGAGCCATTTATATTTAAGGTTTGTGCAAAACTAACGGTAGCATTACTATTATTGTCCGAAACACCACTTTTTTTGCCACCAATCCAGTATGTACCTTTCGTATTTACCGCTGAATCATACCAATCGCTATCAAAAAATGCGGCTTGAGGCGCGCCCTCAGTTGACGAAATAATTCGCTCCTTATCGACATTTAGTAGGTGAAGTGTAATATTCGTATTAATCGTACTAATCGCCGCAAGCTCATCATCGATGATTTGTTTTTGAGAAAAATAATCGAAATTGTTTGTGTTTGCGTTTTCAAAAGTGTTTAACTCAAGAAGTGTGTCTCTGAAATTGTCTGCCATTAAGATTTCGGTTACTCTGTCACGATAGCGTTGAATCATAAAGTCTAACTTATCGCCAGTTTGAATGACAGTTTGTTCAGAAGCTCCTGTTACTTTTGACTTAATAATATTATTAGAAATAATATAAGACGAAACACCTACTATTAGAACGCTTGCAAAAACAGTGGCTAAAATACTGATTGACATTTTGGTACTAATTGAATGCTTCCGATTCACGTTCGAATGCTTCCATACTTGACTTGCGGAATGTTCATTTTCAGATTTTCTCGACCTCCTCATGTTCATTTTGTGCAACAGTGAGCTCCACAGTTGTTTGATTGAACGCTTTTGTTTCGGTGATTGTTGCTTCACCTTTTTCTTGAACATCTGTAACTACCCCCTAGACTCTCTTTCTTTTACCATCGTTTTTGTAATGATGATAAAAATTATAAAAAGTAAAAAAGGTTAACCTATTTTATGAGTCATAGTCATGGTGTAGATGTTTTTAATAGGTAATTTAACCGATTTAATAGTACGAATTGATTATAACATGTTTAGGAAAAAATAACGATACTATTTCGAAAAAAATATGGAAGCGTTTTTTAAATAACAGAAAAGTTAATTCGTTCGATTTATTTTGCCTAGGATATTATCGTATTGTGAAGCGAATGGAGAAATGCTGACATTACGTTAGCAGGTTGAGGGTAAAAGTGGAGTGTGTTACCCAATCGATGATAATCATTGATTGCCAAAAATAGACCCGAATGTTAACGGATAATATCAACGAACATTCGGGTTTATCTTATCTTTTCATATCTTTTATTACCGATAGCAATGGTCACCATCACAATAGTCAGCATCGGTTGTTGGCGTGAGGTCTTGTAATCCGTCTTTTTCTTCTTCATGCACTCTTTCAATCGCTTGTAAAAACGTTTCCGTTGGTTGAGCACCAGAAATCGCGTATTTTTGATTGATAACGAAAAATGGTACACCGGTAATTCCAAGATTCTGTGCTTCAGCTTCATCAGCGCGTACATTATTTGCATAAAGATTTGAATCTCTTAGAATCGTCTCTACTTGATGAGGGTCTAACCCGATATTTTCTGAAATAGTAGTCAATGTCTCTTGATCGCTAAGATTTTTTGATTTAGAAAAATATTGATGTAACATTTCTTCGGTAAATGTTGCTTCTACACCCATTTCTTTTGCATACTTTGCCACTCGATGTACATCAAAAGTATTCGTTGGTTTCATGGTATCAAATACGAATTCTAACCCTACGGACCTCGCTTGTTCTCGAATTTGGGCGTTGGCTTGTTTAGCTTGTTCTATGCTCATACCGTATTTTTTTGCCAAAGATTCATGAATGCCTGTTCCTTGATATGTGGGTGCGTTTGGATCTAACTCAAAACTTTTATACTCTATATGAACAGATATATTTTCTGGATATCGTTCGATTGCTTGTTCCAATCTCCGTTTTCCAATGTAGCAAAATGGACAAACAAAATCGGACCAGATTTCGATTTTCACTTTCATCACCTCAAACTATCCATTTCTTCTATTTTTACATAGAAAAATTAGATAGCAAAGCGATTTGCACAAAAACGATGGACCATTTGAAGATACACATCACCCGTATGATTCAGTTTTTTGTTTTATTTTCGATTATCTTTTTGATCTAATTCATCCATGATGTCTTGTTTCATTTCGTCATATATTTCATCATACATCTCCTCTTTCATCTCTTCATATACTTCTTCTTTCATTTCTTGCCGAAATTCCCCTTTTGCTTGATCTACCCGCTGTTGTATTTGACATTTGCGATCCAATCTCCAATCATTACTAAAAGTAATCATAATCCCAATAATCATAACGATCATTATAATTGCAAATGGAAGTGCAGCGATAATCGATGCAGTTTGTAAAGCATGTAAGCCACCCCCACCACTGAATAACAAGACGCTAGCGGCTCCAGCAATTAATAGCCCCCAAGTTAATTTTACGGACACTTTTGGTTCTAAATCACCATTAGACGTCATGGATCCTAATACAAATGAAGCCGAATCAGCTGAAGTAATAAAAAATATTAGAATGAGGACAATGGCTAATAAATTCGTAATCAAATGTAGAGGAAGTTCGCTTAATGTAGCAAACAATGCAATTTCGACTTGCGAATTTACTAATGCAGCTAAACCACCAGCACCGAATCGTTCAATATATAATCCTGTTCCTCCAAAAGTTGTAAACCAAATGATAGCTAGTATAGAAGGTACAATTAATACTCCCGCCATAAATTCTCTGATAGTTCTTCCTTTGGAGATTCGAGCTATAAACATACCCATGAATGGTGCCCATGAAATATGCCAAGCCCAAAAGAAGATTGTATTGGTTCCGAGCCATTCGCTTTCCGAAAATGGTGTTAATGTTAATGCCATTGGTACGACATTGGTTATATAACCCCCAAGTGTTGTGACGAAACTTTCAGCGATAAATAATGTTGGACCTACAATGAGCACGAAAAGTAATAATAACGCAGCAACTGTTAAATTGATGTTGCTTAAAATTTTTATTCCGCGGTCAAGTCCTCTGGCTGCAGACATCATAAATAAGACTGTTACGATTGCAATGATGATTAATTGGGTCCAAGGTGAGTTCGGAATAGCGGTAACATGTGATAATCCGCCTGTGATCTGCATGGCACTTAAACCGAATGTTGTTGCTACACCCGTACATGTGGCTAACACCGCTAATATATCAATTGTTTTACCAAGTGGACCATCGACGCGTCCACCAATCATTGGATAAAAAGCAGAACTGATGAGAGCTGGGCGATCTTTACGAAATTGAACGTAAGCAAGTGTCATGCCAACAATGGAAAAGATGGCCCAAGGATGCAATGACCAATGATAGGCGCCGTATCGCAAGCCAGCGAGTGCCGATTCACGAGTCCCTGGTGTATAGCCGAATGGTGGATCCATGTAATAGAGAACAGGTTCAGCTACTCCCCAAAATACGAACCCCACACCGATACCCGCAGCAAATAACATACCGATCCATGAAAACCATGAGTATTCAGGGCGGTCATCGCGTTTGCCTAATCGCAGTTTTCCATATGGACTAATGGCTAAGGCAATGACAAACAGAACAAAGAAGGCGGTAATAAGCATATAGAACCAACCAAAGTTCGTAATCATCCATTCCAATCCGTTATTCGCAACTTTTTGTAAGGTAGATGGTGAAAGAGCCCCCCAGATAACAAATAAAGTAACAAAAATTGTCGAAATAACAAAAACAACACCGATGTTCCCTACTTTTTTCATTTGTTGATCATTCGCCATTTGCTGTCGACGTCTCATGATAACAAGACATCGTTGTCCCCCCTTGTTGATCATTCGTCCTTTTGTACGGATATTTATAGCATGTACTTTCTAAGCTGATTTAAACAAAATCTAGACACTGTATTAGGGATTCGTTTGATTATAAAAATAGGGGGCTGGTTGAGGTGAATGCCAAGGCAAGTCTTATTTTACGCGCATACAATGTAATAGATTATCTGTGCAGATAGATAATCAAAAGAAGGAACGCTAGCTACTCATATGTGTAACACAGAGGAGGTGTTCAAAATGCTGGCCGATTACATTCATTTTATGAAGGATGATTTTTGGTTTATTGTACCAGCGTTGTGGTTCATTGGTTATGCTTGTAAACGAACACCGTTTATACCCGATTGGCTTATTGTTTGGATCCTTTTATGCATAGGAGTGCTAGCATCATGTTTCTTTTATGGCTGGTCTGTTCGTGCGATAGCAGATGGTGTGATCGCAACAGGGATTGCTGTCTTTAGTCATCAAATCGTAAAGCAGACGAGTGCACGTGATCAAATCGAATAAAGGAGGGAATCCATTTTGGCAGAATTTAAAGGTTATCGAATCACAAGTCCTTATGGTAATCGAACACATCCCATCAGTGGTGGGGCTGATTTTCATTCTGGTGTCGACTTAGTAAAATCACATCAAGCACCGATCCACTCATTCACTTCAGGCACTGTTTTATATGCAGGATTTGGACAAAGTGGTACTGGTTTTGGTGGATATGGGAATGTTGTTTTTATTAAAGACCGTAACAATCGTGGATTACTATATGCGCATTTAGATCGAATAGCTGTAAGTAACCATCAGCGTGTTTCAGAAGGGGAAGTCATTGGTTATCAAGGTGCGACAGGATATGTAACGGGTTCACATTTGCATTTTGAGGTTCGAAAACAGGCAGAGTCGAGCCCGCCTTATGGTTATCGCAGCAACGAAAGTGCTTCTACCATGGACCCCATTGAATATATACAACAAAGAACAAGTAGCTCTCAGCTTATAGAGAGTGGCGACCGAGGTAGTGATGTGGAAGATATACAACAAAAATTATTGCGCTTAGGCTACGCACTTCCTACGTACGGGTTGATGGTATATTTGGGGATGAAACAGAGCGAGCGGTGAAACATTTTCAGAGAGATCAGCAGATTAAAGTGGATGGTATTGTTGGTCCGGTAACACAATCGAAATTTCAAGAAGCCACGCAAATTGTAGATAATTACCCTGGATATTACATTAGTTTAGGCAGTACTGGTGAAGTAGTAAAACATATTCAACGACGCGTAGGCGCGGAAACGGATGGAATATTTGGTCCAAAAACACAACAAGCAGTGAAAGCATACCAACAAAAACATGGACTAAAAATAGATGGAATTGTCGGTC
Organism: Gracilibacillus halophilus YIM-C55.5; assembly: GCF_000359605.1. Classification (GTDB taxonomy): domain Bacteria; phylum Bacillota; class Bacilli; order Bacillales; family Amphibacillaceae; genus Gracilibacillus; species Gracilibacillus halophilus. The sequence continues at coordinate 29,050 of NZ_APML01000012.1, read as the reverse complement.
CGAAGACATGGAACCATCTTTTTTAAAGCATTAGAGCAGTCATTTTAATGGCTGCTCGTTTTACGTCTTATGAAGTTAGATCCTTTGAATTTTACCTAATTTCAAAAGAATTAGGGACAAAAGACTTAATATTTTGAAAATTATGACGAAATAATGAAGTAAGATAGATTTTAGGGGGTACATCATGAAAAAATTGAAACTTCGCTCGCGATCAGTAAAAACAAAACTGGTAACCGTTACATTTTTATTGTTAATGGTACCATTAGTATTACTTGGTTACTTGACCTATCAACAAAGCAAAGATTCATTAAATGAATTAGGTAAAACAAACTTAAAAAATTCAGTCGTTATGACGCTTGAAATGATTGATTCATTAAATGAAGAAGTAGAACAAGGCAATCTCGAACTGAAAGAAGCACAAGAACAAGTAAAAGAAGCGTTATTAGGGGAGCGGCAAAATGACGGTACAAGGCCGATTAATACGTCCATTGACTTGGGTAAAAATGGGTACGCTTACATTTCTGACCAAGAAGGTCTATTGCTCGCTCATCCAAATATGGAAGGTGAAAGCTTATGGGAAGAGACAGATTCGTCGGGCAATTACTTTGCGCAAGAATATACAGAAAAAGCAATGAATGGCGGCGGATATACGTATTATGATTGGCCGCTTCCACATAATGAAAATCGTGTAGAAGAAAAAGTGATTTATTCTGCTTATGACGAAAATTGGGGTTGGGTCGTTAGTGCAAGTACGTATTTAATGGATTTTAATCAACCGGCCAATCATATTCGTTATATGGTATTCATCGTGACTTCAATTTTTATTATTATTGGCGGATTGATTACGTGGTTATTTGCTAATCGTATGACGAAAGGACTCCACCATGTGATGCAACGGATGAGAGATTTATCGAGTGGCAAGTTAGCACAAGAACCATTACATGTAAAAACAAATGATGAATTTGAGACGTTAGCGAATGAAATGAATACGATGCAAAATCAATTGCATGAAATGGTTGCTAATATTGATCATGTTTCCAATTCATTGCAACAACAAAGCACAGGACTAAATAAATCGGCTCATGAAGTGAAAACAAGTTCAGAACAAGTAACGACAACAATGGAAGAATTGGCTTCAGGTGCGGAACTACAAGCCAACCATGTGAGTACACTGTCAGAAAAGATGGAAGGTTTTCGACAAATCGTAAACGAAACGGATACAAAGGGAGCTGAGGCTTCTAATGAGTCGAATGAAGTGTTGAATAAAACATCAGATGGGAAAGAGTTAATGGAGTCATCAACAGAGCAAATGAAAAAAATCGATTCGATTGTAAAAGATGCCGTTCAAAAAGTAGAACACTTGGATCAGCAATCACAAGAAATTACGACATTAGTTGGCGTGATTAAAGATATCGCTGAGCAAACCAATTTACTAGCATTAAATGCTGCCATTGAAGCGGCACGAGCAGGTGAAGAAGGAAAAGGCTTTGCCGTCGTTGCCGATGAAGTACGTAAGTTAGCTGAACAAGTATCAAATTCAGTTACAGAGATTACAAATATTGTAAACCGTATTCAAACAGAGTCTTCTGACGTTTCAGCATCATTAAAAACGGGCTATCAAGAAGTCGAACAAGGGTCTCGACAGATTGAGACCACTAGTGAAACATTTACTGACATTCGCTCGGCAGTGACGAATATGGTAGAAAAAATTCAAACCATTACAAAAAATATGAATGATGTATCGAGTCAAACAAGTGAAATGAATGAATCGATTCAAGAAATTGCTTCAACATCAGAAGAGTCTGCTGCGGGCATTGAGGAAACATCAGCATCTGCTGAAGAATCGAGTACGTCCATGGAAGAAGTGTCCAAACAAGCGAATCAGTTAACAGAAATCTCGGATGAGTTAAAACAAATGGTCGACCAATTTGAATTGAAAAAGCAAAGAGATGACCAGTAATAACCATTAACCTATTTTCGATTATAACCGAGCGTAATGTTTACGCTCGGTATTTTTACTTAGACATAAAAAATGATCGATCATCTAGCAAAACGATAACTAATGGTGAATTAAAACGCTTGCATATAAATAGAAAACTGTTATAGTGAATGGTTGTTATACATATTCCGATTGACCAGTACAGGATTGCAATGAAACGTGAAGGGGGGAGGGAAATGTTATATAAATTAAAGTTTTTTCATAACATTTATTATGGTTGGTTGATCTTGTTCATTGGCGGATTAGGAATCTTTTTCTCAGGGCCTGGGCAAACATATTCCAACTCACAATTTATCGATGAATATATACGTGACTTTGGTTGGTCACGCTCAGAAGTTTCTAGTGTCTATTCAATAGCCACTTTATTAGCAGGTTTGTTAATGATCTATGTTGGAAAGTTAATTGATAGAGTCGGGCAACGTGCAATGATGGTCATTGTCGGTACGTTGTTAAGTATTGCTTGTTTTTACAATAGTATCGTATCGAGTATTTGGATGTTGGCCATTGGTTTTTTCTTTATTCGTTTGCTTGGTCAAGGTAGTATGTCGCTGATTCCTAATACGCTTGTAGCACAATGGTTTATTAAACGAAGAGGACGAGCTTTTAGTCTGAAAGCTTTATTTGGTTTTGCAAGTGCAATGTCATTTCCAATTATTAACACAGCACTTATTCAGACATGGGGATGGGAAGTTGCTTGGCGATTTTGGGGAATACTTATCATCATCATATTTGTCCCACTTGCTTTTTTCGGAGTGAAAAACCGACCAGAAATGATAGGCCTTGAACCAGATGGATTACAACCACCTAATAGACGGGAAGCTACAGGTGGTTTTCATACGCCAATTGTGGAAGCGGAAAAGAACTGGACATTAGCGCAAGCCAAACGAACAAAGGCGTTTTGGGCTATATTAATTTGTGTTGGGATCCCTGCTATGGTGAATACAGGCATTACTTTTCATATTACATCAATCTTCAATGAGAATGGACTATCATTAGAAATTGCTGCAATGGTACTTAGCTTAATGGCTTTTGTAGGTATCCCGATGTCTTTAGTGTCTGGTTATATTACCGATAAAGTGAAAACAAATTATGTATTTATTGTTATTTTCATCATCGAATTTGTGTTGTTACTCTTCTTACTAGTGACTAAAACGTTTTGGTTAGCGATTATTTTTGGCATATTATGGGGACTTGCTGGAGGCCTAGAGCGAATCGCGGTGGGCGTTGTTTGGCCCAATTATTTTGGGAGAAAGTATATAGGTAGTATCAATGGCTACGGAGCAACAGTCGGCGTTATTGGTTCTTCTCTTGGTCCATTGCCATTTGGGGTTGGTTTTGACTTGTTTCAAAGTTATACACCCGTATTATTAGCAACATTGATCTTCCCTGTATTGGGGCTGATCAGTGCTATTCTAGCCAAAAAACCAACTTCATTCAGTGACTAAAAAAATGTGAAACGGTAGAACCATTATGATTCTGCCGTTTACTCTCGAGGAAAGACAAAGGATTATGTTATGATAATGAAGATCAATATATAAAGTGGTGATGATTATGATAGAAGATACGGGTGAGCGAATCATTCCAGAAAATATGAATATAACCAATGAATTATTAATTGAACATCTAACGAGATATCATTTCTCGGTACCTTTTGTCCAGGGGAGGGTTTTAGATTTTGCAGCAGGCGCAGGATATGGTACACATATCATCGCGAAAAAATGCAAAAAACATATTGAGGAAATTATCGGTGTTGATATTGATCCAGACGTTGTAAAATATGCGCAGAAGCAATACTATCATCCATTATCGAGTTATCAAATAGCGGATGTAACGGACAATGATTTGTCAGATCAGCTTGGACGCTTTGATACGATTCTTAGTTTTGAAACGATTGAACATGTTGAAGCAGAAAATCAATTTTTAGAGAATGTATATCAGTTATTGAAGCCAGGTGGTACGTTAATCTTATCAACTCCTTTTGGTGCAGGTCGAGGAAAACCATGTGGGTCACCTTTTCATGTTCATCAAGTGACAGAAGGTGAATTTTTTGAAATGTTTCAGAATTTTTCAAGTAAAACCTTTTATTATCAAAAAGGGGCATTGATTGAACCTGCAGCCAATGCAACACAATCTCATTATCCATTAGGTATTGTCATTGCGAGAAAGTAGGTTTGTGACTATGGTCATGAATCTACTTTTTATTTTTATCCTTGTAGTCATAAATTCCTTACCATGATATAATGACTAGTCATAAAGATAGAATTTTTTTATAAAGGGGACAATACGATGCGACACTTACGGAAAATTAAGTTTAAGTTACCGATTATTATGATTCTTTTATTAGTCATTCCGTTAACAGTTGTAGGTATTATGACATATCAAAAAACGGAGATTCTCGAACGAGCGGTCATTCAAAAAGATGACATTGTAGACATTTCTCCACAATATCAAGACACGTTTCAAGAGTACGAATCCTTCCTTACACAAGTATCCGAAAGTGAGCAAATTCAATATGATTCGATTGAATCGGAAGAAAGCAGTACATATACGAATATGCCGGATACCAATGATCCTAGTTTAACAGCTTATTATGAGAATCATTTTACAAATTTAGCAGACGGTCGGGAATTTATCATTAACTTATATTTAGGCTTGCCTGATGGCTCTCTTTATTTGAATGATATTCCAGCTGAGGATGTTGATTTAAGTCAATATGATGCGAGTACGACCGATTGGTATCAAAAAGCTATGAATGCTTCACCGGATGAAGTGGTTTGGACAAGCCCATATATTGATACAGCAACAGGACAACCTATTATTACACTAGCGAAGCAAGTACAAAATGCTGCTGGTGAAACGATAGGTGTAACAGCCATTGATTTCGACATGTATAAAATTGCCACTATGTTGCGACAGGATATATTACAGACAACGCTGATAACGATGGCAGTTTCGATTATTATTGGCTTAGCAATTGTCATCTTTTTCGTTCGAGTGATCCAGTATAATTTGCGAAAGATTCAAACCGAACTGGATCGTCTAGCGGATGGAGATTTAAGTGGATCAGACCTTGAAATGAAAGGCAATGATGAATTTACGACGTTAGCTCAATCGATCAATCAGATGAGACTGAATCTTTATCAAATTGTCAATCAAGTAATGATCGCAACTGGTCGCGTCATGAATCAGAGTGACAATTTACAGAAATCATCAGAGCAAGTGAAAGAAGGAAGTGAGCAAATTGCTGCAACTATGGAAGAACTTTCTTCTGGTAGTGAATCACAAGCGAATCATGCATCAGATTTAGCAAGTTCGATGGATCAATATAAACAAAAAGTAACGAATGCGGCTGAAAAAGGCGAAACTGTCGCTTCAGAATCTGACCAAGTTTTACAATTGAGTAAACAAGGGGAAGAGAAACTCCATCAAGTCGAATCTCAGATGAATACGATTCAAAACATGGTAGGAACGGCTTATGATAAAGTATCAGGCTTAGATAAACGTACAGAAGAAATTGATAAAATCGTTGATGTCATTAATGATATTGCTGAACAGACCAACCTTTTAGCACTGAATGCTGCGATTGAAGCATCGCGTGCAGGTGAGGCAGGAAAAGGATTTGCTGTAGTAGCTGATGAAGTTCGAAAATTAGCAGAACAAGTCAGTCAATCAATTTCAGAAATAAATCCGATTGTCGCAAGTATACAGGAAGAATCAGGTGAAGTCGCAAAATCACTACAGTCAGGCTATCAAGAAGTTGAAAAAGGAACCGAACAAATGAATCAGACGGGCGAGACGTTTGAAACGATCTATGAGTCGCTAAATCGAATGCTCAATCAGGTACAAACAATAGTTGGTGATTTAAAAGAAATAGATTCAAACAGCATTGAAGTCAATCGCTCGGTCGATGAAATTGCTTCTGTTACAGAAGAATCTGCGGCTGCAGTTGAACAAACTGCGTCCTCAGCTGAAGAAACAAATCAATCAATGGAAGAAGTCGCTAAAAGTGCAGACGAACTTGATGCTCTTGCGAAGGAATTGGAACAAGAAATTTCACGATTTAAAGTGATATAAACATTCGGTAATGAAACTCTCATCGCTGATGGGGGTTTCTTTTTTTATTGATGAATGGGTGAATATGTCAATAGAAATGGTTCTATGGAACTATATACGAATGGTGTAAGATTAAATATAATAATGTAAATTGATAAAATTCGATTAATTTCGACATAAACTGTTTAGGGGGTAGGTGGGTTAAGGATGGCTAACAATGAAAACATTTATTTACAAATTTTAAAAGAGAATATGACGGATCAAATATATATTATGCAAGCACAAAAGCAAGGTTTCGTCTATTATTTTCTGAATCGACAAGCCATGAACGAAACAGGTTTAACGGAGAAAGTGATAGGGCTTACATTGCATGATGCTTTACCGAAAGAGAAAGCTGCGTTTTTACATGATCAATATTTGCATGTATTAGAAAGCCAAGAACAAATAGAATATGTCGATGAATTTCAAAGCGACAGCGGTGAGCGCTATATGAAATCGAAGTTATTTCCAATTAATGATCAGGAGAAGTCTCTTACATTTGTTGTCGCAGTTGTGCAAGATATCACGGATCAAGAAAAGACACAGTCACAAATGGAACAAATATGGAATGAATTGGATCGTAGCAAGAAAAATTATCAGTCACTATTTAGCGATAATCCAGATGCGATTTTAGCATTTGACTTACATGGGGAAATTGTAAATAGTAATCCGCAAACTGAACAATTAATCGGTTATCGACCAACCGAACTCATTGGTAAAACGGCAGAGCATATCTTTTTTTATGATAAAGAAATAAACAAATTATTTAATCAAAATAAACATCAACAAGTACGTACGAGAGTCTATCACAAACAAGGGCATTCAGTAGACGTAGCTATTAAGGTGACACCTTTAATTATTGATCAAGCGGTTGAAGGCATTTTTGCAATCATTCGTAATCTATCACAAGAACATCAGTCCCAACAAAAATTGTTAGAAAGTGAAGAACGGTTTCGTATTATTGCTGAGAATGCACATGACTTGATTTCATTAGTGGATCGTAACGGCAAAATTATTTATGCATCACCGTCTTATCGCAAGATTGTCGGTTTTCATGACCAAGAATTTTTCGGTAAAGTGTTTTTACATCAAATACATCCAGACGATCAAGATACGTTATATGAGTTAGTTACCGGATCGATACAAAATGGCGAACCGTATTCTGCACAAGTTCGTCATAATACAGAATCAGGTCAGTATATTTGGATTGAATCTTATGGAACGCCTGTATTTGATGTGATTGGTAACTTTAAATATATGGTCGTATTATCACGGGACGTAACCCTTCAAAGGAGATATGAAGAGCAATTAGAGCATTTTGCCATGCACGATTCATTAAGCGACCTACCGAATCGTCGCTTGTTTCAAGAAAAATTAAGATATGCACTCGAACAATTTCAAAGGAATGAAGAAGCCATTGCAGTTATAATGTTAGATATTGATGATTTTAAGTCGATTAATGATGAATACGGTCATGATATTGGCGATGAAGTGATTGTCGAGTTTGGCCAAAGAATTCAACAAATAATTAGTCGAGATGACATTGTGGCAAGGCTTGGAGGGGATGAATTCATCGTCTTGCTCCGGCGCGCACAAGGCCAATTCGATGTAAAACGTTTTGCGAGAGAAATTAAACAAAAAATCTATCAACCATGGCCGTTACATGGTAATCAATTACATGTAACAACGAGTATTGGAATAAGAATTCTCCAACCCAATGATTCACTGGATGCAACGCAATTAATGAAACAAGCAGATATTGCTTTATATCAAGCGAAAAAAGGCGGGAAAGATGGCTATTACGTTTTTGATCATTTTTAATCGATAGCAGTTGACAAAATACCTATAAGGGTATATAGTAATCATTGTACAGCAAATGAAAGGTATAGTAGTTGGCTTATTCTGATAGATTTAGTATGATATCAGTACAAGTTCTTATATGAAAGGAGTGTCTTCATCATGGAATATGATGCGAAAACGAAAAACCGTATGAAACGAATTGAAGGCCAAATGCGCGGTTTACTAAAAATGATGGATGAAGGCAAAGATTGTCGAGATGTGGTTACACAGATGTCTGCTGTACGTAATGCACTTGATCGCACCGCAGCGCTAATTGTTAGTTCAAATCTCGAAAAGTGTATACGAGATGAGAAAGAAAACGGAGAAAGTTCTGAGGAATTAATACAAGAAGCAGTTAACTTATTAGTCAAAAGCAGATAACATACAGTTTTAAAATAGAGTGTTGGTGACACCACTCTATTTTTAAGACTTTCTTTTATACCATAACGGGTATATGTATAATTTTTAAAGGAGGATGACGATGTCTGAAAACAAGAAGACTACAATTGTACTATTTAGTGGAGATTATGATAAAGCGATGGCTGCATATATTATTGCCAATGGGGCAGCAGCATATGACCATGAAGTTACCATTTTTCATACCTTTTGGGGTTTAAATGCTTTAAGAAAAGATGAGCACCTTTCTGTAAACAAAGGTTTGTTGGAGAAAATATTCGGGAAGATGATGCCTAGAGGGGTAGACAAAATGGGTCTTTCTAAAATGAATTATCTAGGCATGGGCAAAAAAATGATAAAAAATGTAATGAAAAAGCATAATGCAACTTCACTCCCTGATTTAGTTGATATGGCTCAAGAACAAGATGTAAAATTAATTGCTTGTACAATGACAATGGATTTATTAGGATTAAAAAAGGAAGAATTGTTAGATCATATTGAGTATGCAGGAGTTGCCGCCTATATAGGTGACTCTGAAGATGGCAATATCACACTATTTATCTAAAATGGGAGGAATTAAAGAATGAAAGAGATTGAAGCAAATCAATTAGAAGAAAAAGTAAACAAAAAGGATGAAGTGAACATTATTGATGTTCGCGAAGATGAAGAAGTTGCCGAAGGAATGATTCCTGGTGCAAAGCATATTCGTTTGAGTGAAGTTCCCGAAAGATTAGACGAATTAGATAAAGACAAGCATTATTACATGGTTTGCCGTTCAGGTGGAAGAAGCGGAAAAGCATCGCAATTTTTAGAAGAAAACGGATATGATGTTACAAATGTGGCAGGTGGAATGCTGGCTTGGGATGGTGACGTAGAAAAACCATCTTAAGGAAAGGAGAATGGATCAATGATTGAATCTGATAAGGTGTTAGATGCAACGAATGTGGCATGCCCAATGCCCATCGTGAAAACGAAAAAGGCTATGCAAGAATTGAACAGTGGTGAGGTGCTTGAAGTTCATGCAACAGATCAAGGGGCGAAGAGTGACCTTACCGCATGGGCAAAATCTGGCGGACATGAATTGCTAGAAGACTCAGAAGAAGATCAAATTCTAAAATTCTGGATTAAAAAAGGCTAACAATCGAAAATACTTTGACATGTGATCCCCCCTACCATATTGAGTGGTGGGGGTATTTTTTTGATAGCATGATGAAGCAGATAAAAATAATTGCGTCAAACAGAAGAAATGGAAGGAGCTGTTTGCTTAGAAAATCAATATATGCTTCAAATAGAAGAAACGAAAGGAGTTATCAGCCTCATAAATGCATATATGAGGCTAATAAGCGAATCAAGCGGATTTGTTTGCATCAAAAATTCATTTATCTTGCCAATCGATGATTGATAAGAAGCTGTTTGACTAGTAATAGGAATGGAGCAAACAGAATGAAACAATGTGATCGTTTGACACGTAGTAATATAGGTATAGAATCACTTCTAAAATACAATGAATATGATATAATAGTACCAATTCGTAAAAGTAGAATACTTCATATCTTAAGTTTAATCATGAAATATATTATTAGAGAAACGGTAGGCATGACTTACGTTCATATATTAAAATGACAGAAATTCAAGCAATAATCGACTTACTCGGAGGAGTTAGCCATGAGATGGATGAAATTTGTAGGAAATAAACATATCATCGCGTATCTGATATTTCTTATCACAGGGGTATGTGTGCAGCTAATCGAAATTCCTCTGTTATTCGGTCTTTCAATCAGCTTAATCCCAATTTGGTATTTAGCGATGAGTCGATTATTCGGGCTTGTGCATGCATTTATAGCTCTTGCTTGTTTCTCTAGTGTGGCTTATTTTACCCATATTCATTTTCCTGTCATTTTGTTTGGTTTTCTCCAATTAATCATTATCGGTGGTTTATATCAACGCAAAGGAAAAGATTTATTTACTTGGAGTTTCCTATATTCGATATTCATACTTGTCACTTATTTTGTTGTCGTTTTTTTTATCGATGCAGAGATTATCGGGCCGGTGACGAATTTTTATATTCTAAAAAACATCATCAATATATTAATTGCTTCGTTACTAGCGGATATTGTTAGTGACTATCTTCCTTATGTTCCGTGGGTTAGACATTTTCTTGCAAAACAGAGGCGATTATATTTTGGTCAAATAATTTCACATATGATCATGATTGCAGCCGTCATCCCTGTATTAATTATTATTTGGTTGAATAGTTCAATGATTGAAGAAGAGCTTTTACAATCGTATGAAGATGCATTAATTGAGCTAGATGAACGGTTAAATGAACGTGTGGCGGAAATGGACGCTAATGAAATTCAATATTTTGAATTAGATGCTGACTTAGAAAAAGCAAGAGTAAAAGCACTACTGGAACCTTATATAAATGATAATCAAAAAAGCGTAATCATTTTAGATGAAAAGGGAGACGAGTGGCTTACTGTGACAAATGGATTGCCTGATGACAATATCATTCAAACATTGCAAAATGGTTATACCCAGTCAATCCACGAAAACGGATATATATGGGTACCTAGTGATGATGCTTCAGTATTTCATTGGTTCCAAGGATACTATATTGGATCGAGTCATTTCTTAAATAAACAAGTGATGTTATTGATTCCTTTAAGTAACATAATGATAGATGTCACTGATAATACTCAAATTTATTTAATTTTTGCGATGGTTGTGCTTTTCGTCGCGCTACTTTTTGGTATGATCACGAATCACATTTTATCGAAGTCACTACGCTTTTTGACAGATTTAACATCGGATTTGCCAAACAAATTAAAGGAACAACATTTTAAATGGCCAGATACGAGGATTGATGAATTTTCACGGTTAGGCGATAATATTAAAATTGTAGCGATTCAGTTTCAGAAGATGATGAAAGAAGAAAGCAAGCAGAATGAATTACTGATTGAAAAAACGAATCAATTAATTGAATCGGAAACGAGGTTGTATGAACTAGCACATTTTGATAATTTGACAAAATTACCGAATCGTTACTCGTTTTATGAAGATATGAATCAAATCATAGAAGGAGATGACTTTCAAGAAGATCCTTTTGCTATATTATTTATTGATCTGGATAAATTTAAACAAGTCAATGATACGTTAGGACATAGTGGTGGTGATGAATTGTTGAAAGGAGTTGCGCACCGTCTCAAACAGTTTGAACAAGATTATCCGTCTATACAAATGTATCGGTTAGCAGGAGATGAATTTATTGCGATTGTTCGCCTTTCAGACAAGCAGTCAGTGCAAAATATCCGTCACGTGTTAATCAATGATATCAATCGCCCGATTTCATTATTTGATACACAAATACAGTTGACAGCAAGTATTGGCATCAGTTTTTATCCTGATGATGGTACAACCGTTGATGGTATCTTACATCAAGCAGATACGTTAATGTATGAACAAAAACAAATCACTCATCAAGAATTGGAAAAGGGGGAGGAGCATGAACAATAAATGGCTGTGTGTATATATTTTAATCATTGGAATCATGATGCTAAGTGGTTGTCATGCTTCTTTTCAATCCTATCAAGCTTCAAATTTATCAAATAATGGGCAAAATATCGACGAATCGCAATCACAAAATAATTCTTCAGACCGGTTGGTGATCTGGACACCAGAAAATGTTTTTGAACATTCATTGTCTAGTTTTCAAAATAAATATCCAGAACTCGAAGTAGAGATTGAAATCATTGATTCGAACCAACTAGTCAATACATATCGAGATAGTATAGTGAACCAACGTGTACCAGATGTAATGGTTATTCCTAATCAGCATTTAGGTTCATTTTCTAGCATCAATGGACTTGAAACATTAAATAGTAAACCTTATGTTAATGAAACGTTTTTTTCAAAGTTTCCTAAAGGGTTGTTAGAAAATCATAAAAATGCAACAGATGAAACGATGTATGCTTTTCCATTACTGTATTTCCCTTATGTCACTTTCTATCGAGCGGATATAATGGACAAGGCTGGATTTCCAAGTGATCCAGATAAATTATCAGAGTACTTAGCGAATGTCGATCGATGGTTGCGTTTAGCAGAAAACTTAAAAACAAAGGATCAGTACATGATTCAATCAAATTGGGCCATGATGGGATCTGTGTTACATTCGGCTGACTTTTTTGATGCTGGATATAATTACTTAGGGGATGAACAACCGATGGCTAAAGCGATTGAATCAAGCATTTTGGCTACAGAATATCAGTTATCCCCATATCTTAATATTTGGGAAGAAAACGGACGGCAAGCACTACAAAATGATCAACTCGTCATGTTTCATGCACCGAAATATGTGCAAAATTCTTTGAAGGATTGGGTGCCAGAACAGAAGGGAGATTGGGCGATTACGGACATGCCGTTTGGATTATCAGGAAATGAGAAGACATCCAGTTTATCAATGGCCATTCCTACAGATAGCGATAATAAAAAGGCAGCATGGGAGTTTATCCGATCGATGAGTAAAGATATGCTTAATATGTACCGAGAGATGGAAAATGATCCTTTTTATCGAAATGAGAACTTAAAGAAAACGTATTGGGATATGTTAAGTGAAAATGATAGGGGGCAACCGACACCACTCGATCAACAAGTAGAAATGGTATGGGAAGTGACATTACAACGAATAAGTACAAATCAAACGCAGATTAATGGTGATACGATGAATCAATTACACCAGTCTGTCAATCAACAAATCAGATATGATCGACGCTCCCTAATGAATTTATACAATACGGAATCAACGTCAAAATGAATGGGTGAATAGCCCATTCATTTTTTCATGCTAGAATGACTGGAGATTCCATATATATGAGTTTTGCATACTACCTATCTTGAATCGATATAGTTTTATTAGTATATGATGTTATAATGAGATTATAATATCGAAATAGTTGGTGATCGTATTGGAAATGGAGTTAAAAGTATCTACAGGAATCTCAGGATTTGACCGCACGATTGATTCTCTGCGGTTAGGCGATAATGTCGTTTGGCAAGTGGACTATATTGAAAATTATCGAGATATGGTCATTCCTTTTGTGAATCAAGCAATAGCAGACAATCGAAAAGTGGTCTATGTTCGATTTGGCGATCATCCACCTTTATTAGAGCAATCGTCCGATGTCGTCACATATGAAGTGGATGCAAATATGGGATTTGAAGGGTTCGCAACAGAAGTTCATCGTTTAATTGAAAATGAAGGAACGAAAACGTTTTATGTTTTTGACAGTTTAACGGACTTATTATCGAGTTGGTATTCTGATTTAATGATAGGGAATTTCTTCCGTGTATGTTGTCCGTATTTATATGAATTACATACGATTGCTTATTTTGCGATTCATCGCAATGTCCACACGTATAGTACCATTGCTCGAATCCGTGAAACAACGCAAGTCTTACTTGATTTATATGTTCTTGAAGATAAGCACTATGTCCATCCATTAAAAGTGTGGCAACGCTATTCACCGACGATGTTCTTTCCGCATTTAATCGAAGATCATCATGTAAAAAGTATTACAGCCAGTTCGGAGGCATCTGAATTATTTTCGAACATTAATCGCGTGGAGGAGAAGATGGACTATTGGCATGTTTTGTTTGCACGTGCCAAAGAAGACTTAGACAAAGATCGACAGACACAGGAGAAAACCAAGCGATTATTGATGTCACTGTTAATGGGTGGAAATTCTCGTATGTTTGAATTATGCGATCAATATTTCACATTACATGATATTTTACAAATCGCATCACGGGAAGTTGGGACAGGTTTTATCGGAGGGAAAAGTGTCGGTATGCTTTTAGCCCGAAAAATATTAAAAGAAGCAGAGAATGATCGTTTTCGACCGTATTTAGAAGCACACGATTCCTTTTATATCGGTTCTGATATCTTTTATACATTTATTGTTCAAAATGGTTGGTGGAAACTACGAGTGAAACAAAAAACGAAAGAAGGATATTATAAGTATGCCAAAGAACTACGAGAAAAAATTTTAACAGGTACGTTTCCTGCAAATATTAAAGAGCAATTTGTTCAGTTGTTAGAGTATTTTGGTCAGTCGCCCATTATTGTTCGTTCAAGCTCATTATTAGAGGACAACTTTGGCAATGCATTTGCAGGCAAATATGAAAGTGTATTTTGCGTCAATCAAGGAACACCAGAAGAAAGGTATCAAGCCTTCGAGGATGCGATTCGGACTGTTTATGCAAGTACGATGAACGAAGAAGCATTGGAATATCGAATGAACCGGGGTTTATTTGATAAAGATGAACAAATGGCCATCTTGGTGCAGCGGGTATCAGGTGACCATTATGGCGATCATTTCTTTCCGCATATTGCAGGTGTTGGCAATTCATCAAACTTATATGTCTGGGATCAAAATGTGGATATGGATGCAGGCATGATTCGCCTTGTCTTCGGTCTCGGCACACGTGCTGTTGACCGAACAGTAGATGATTACGCGAGAATTGTGACGTTGGACCAGCCGACACGCAAGCCATTGATGCATATGGATGATGCGAAAAAATTCTCACAACATGGAGTTGATGCGCTATCGATTCGAAATAATCAGTTCTCAAGTATCAAGGCAGATGATGCCATTGCTCATGTTTGGGATGTTGAACGTGATTTATTTGCATCACTTGATACGGAGACGATGTTTCGGTTGAAAGAACTTGGGTATAAAAATATGCCAACTCCGTATATCTTTGATTTTCATAAATTGTTAAAACATTCGTCCTTTCCAAACGTGATGCGGGATATGTTAGCAGAAATCGCTACTGTGTATGAGTATCCGGTTGATGTAGAATTTACCGCTAATTTTCAAAATAAAGATGAATTTAAATTAAATCTTGTTCAGTGTCGCCCATTACAAACCAAAGGGTTAGGTCAATCCGTTCAAGTGCCAGATTTAACACCATCGGAATCATGCTTTATCCAAACAGCTGGTCATTTTATGGGTGGAAATATTCGTTTACCAGTGGATTATGTTGTCATCATCGATATAAATGAATATTTATATTTATCAGATCAAGATAAACATGGAGTTGCGCGGCAAATAGGCCAAATCAGTCGTTATTTGAAAGAAGAGAATCTATTACTTGTTGGTCCGGGTCGGTGGGGAACATCAACACCGTCATTAGGCGTGCCTGTTCACTTTACGGAGATACAGCATGCTGATGCGATTTTTGAAGTCGCTTCTGAGAAAAAAGGGTTTTCACCAGAATTATCATATGGCAGTCATTTTTTCCAAGATATTGTGGAATCAGATATTTTTTACGGAGCTGTATTTGACGGGCATGAAGAAGTTCGGTATGATCCATCATATATTACAAATGAGCCCAATCTACTGTTACAATGGGATGAGAAATATCATGAATGGAAACACGTCATCCATGTGGCCCAAGTACAATCGATGGAATTAGTAGCTGACATCGTCCGTCAAAAGTTGGTATGTCGTTAATGGTTATGAATAATATTGACGGGATGGCCAACGCTATCGTATGAGGTGATGACATGGACCAAAAGAAAAGCAAAAAACAAATCGCTGAAAGAAATTATGAAGCAGAGGATTATCAAAGAAAAGATGAGCTGAGCAAGGGATTAGCAAAAACACATGAACAAGCAACCGACACGTTAAAAGAAGGATATAACGACGGGTCAAATAACTAAGCATGGTCGAATAATCGATCATGCTTTTTCTATGCTATGGGAAATGCTATAATTTCATTTCATAATCATCGACATGAATTTTCTTTTGTTGTTCCATTAATCCATTATAAACATTTTTACATTTTATGATATGATATATGGTGTGCGAAATAATTTTACTAAAACGATAATAAACCTCATATAGTTACATTAAGAAACGAATCTATGAGTTAGAACATTTGAAGGAGCGTTACTTTGTGTTTACAGAAATTGATCAGTTACATATACATTACCAACAAGAAGGAGAAGGTCAACCGGTCGTTTTGCTACATGGCTGGGGAACAAGTCTTGATTTATTTGCTGACTTACAACATTCCTTGGCTCAAGATTTTCAAGTCACATCGATTGACTTTCCTGGATTCGGGCAAAGTGATGAACCACCTGAGTCTTGGGATGTAAGTCAATACACTGATTTTCTAGAAAAATTATTACTACAATTACAAATTGAGCAGCCAATACTCGTCGGACATTCTTTTGGTGGGAGAGTATCGATTAAATATGCTTCGCGCCATTCCGACGTAGAAAAAATCATTTTGATCGGAAGCGCAGGAATTAAACCGAAGCGATCACTAAAATACTATGTAAAGGTTTATACATTTAAAGCAATCAAACAATGTTTACGTTTGCCCGTCTTAAATAAGTATAAGGAAGACATTTTGAGTAAATACCGGGGAAAAGCTGGATCATCTGATTATCAGAATGCGTCTCGTGTGATGCAACAAACGTTAAGTAAAGTGGTAAATGAAGATCTTACGCACCATATGCCGCATATTCAAGCGCCCACACTGTTAATTTGGGGCGCAAATGATACAGCCACTCCAGTTGATGATGCGAGAAAAATGGAGGAACTCATACCAGACGCAGGTCTAGCACTGATTGAAGGCGCTGGGCATTATGTGTTCCTTGAACAGAAACGTCGTGTGGCAACGATTATTGATACATTCTTAGAAGAAGATAAAGGGGACAATTAATCATGCAGATTTCGTTTACGATACTCGTTGTTATATGGATGATGTCGCAACTATTTCGAATCAAACAATCGATCCATATGCTACAATTAAATGGCTACTTTAATAATCGCTTCTTGCATTGGATGAAGCAACACCGAACCAAAGTTGTACCGGTGAATGAATGGTTTGCACTTGTGAGTATCATTCTTATCATTTTTAACACCTATTGGATCGTTGCGTTACTTCCGCTGCTTTTATTATGGATACCGACAGGAAAAACGAATCAAGAAAAAAAGAAACTTGCGTATACGCCTCGTGTCAAACGATTACTAACGACGATTGCACTTATATATTTGCTTTTAGTGGCAACGATTCTCCACTTTGTGTGGCGAGAAGATTCATTACTTATTGCAACAGTCCTTCTACTCATCAGTAGCATGGCGACATATGGTTTTGTTTTGTTGGCAAATCTGATCAACCGACCGATTGAAAATGCGATTAAACAATCTTATTATAAGGACGCTAGCCAAATTATTTCGCAAATGCCTGATCTAAAAAAAGTCGGTATTACTGGAAGTTTCGGTAAAACAAGTACTAAATTTATTTTAGATACCATTTTAACCACTCATTTTAATACATTAAAAACACCCGAAAGTTTTAATACGAAAATTGGTGTGACCATTACTGTCAGAAACTCATTGAAACCATATCATGATGTATTTATTGCAGAAATGGGAGCGAAAGAACCAGGAAATATTCAAGAAATTTGTGAATTAGTCGGACATAATTATGCGGTCCTAACGGCGATTGGTGAACAACATTTGGAAACATTTAAGACATTAGATAATATTAAGAAAACGAAATATGAAATTGTCGAATCGTTGCCTGAAGATGGTACGGCTTTCTTAAATCGCGATGACGAAAATATTATGTCGTATACACCGAAAAATCCTTGCCGAAGAATCTATTTCGCTATCGATGATGAAACAGCAGATTACGTAGCTTCAGATATTTACTATCATAATAAGGGCACGACCTTCCGAGTGACGAATAAAGCGGGCAGTCTAGATGCGACGTTTGATACGAAGTTGTTAGGCAAACATAATGTGTATAACATGTTGGCTGCAATTAGTGTGGCTTGGGAAATGGGTGTACCACTTCATAAGTTGCAACTTGGTGTAAAAAAAGTGCAAGCCGTTAAGCACCGTATGGAAATTAAAAAGGATTCGGCGGATTGACTGTCATCGATGATAGTTTTAATTCGAATCCGACTGGGGCCCGTCAAGCCTTAGAAGTGCTTTCTACTATGGATGGTTACAAAGTGTTAGTTACACCAGGAATGATTGAGTTAGGCGATAAAGAATATGAATATAATAAAATACTTGGTGAACAAGCAGCTGATGTATGTGACTATGTGATTTTAGTCGGCAAGAAACAAACCGAACCACTGCAGGATGGACTGAAAGAAAAGAACTTCTCAGAGGATCAATATTTTATTGCAAAAGACTTAAATCAAGCCATTGAACAATTACAATCACTTGGCCGTCATGATGCCATTGTGTTATTGGAGAATGATTTGCCTGATACCTATAATGAATAACAAGTTGAGGAGGAATCGGTTGTGAAAACGAAAGTAGCCGTCATCTTTGGCGGCGTATCTGTTGAACATGAAGTGTCAGTGATCTCTGCACTTCAAGCGATACAATCCATAGATTCTAACAAATATGAAGTGATACCAGTATATATTAGCAAGTCACGCGAATGGTATACAGGTGATGTGCTAACAGATATTGAAAATTTCAAGGATTTGGAACGACTATTAAAAGAAGCAGATAACGTCCTATTGGATCAAGAAGATGGAAACATTGTATTGAAGAAAAAAGAGAAACCTTTATTTTCAAAGGGTGTTATCTCAGCTATCGACGTTGCATTTCCAGTCATTCATGGAACCAATGGGGAAGATGGGTCTCTTCAAGGCTATCTTGAATTGCTCGGACTTCCGTATGTCGGCTGTGACGTTGCTCATCAGCAGCAGGTATGGATAAAATTATGATGAAACAAATATTAGCTGATGCTGGCGTGCCAATTGTTGCTTACGAATGGTTTTATGCGACAGAATGGCATGTAAAAAAAGAAGATATCCTGCAAAAGGCAGAAAAAATTGGCTATCCAGTCATCGTAAAACCTGCTAATCTTGGTTCTAGTGTTGGTATAAGCAAAGCTGAAACGCTTGATGAGATGGAAGAGGCAGTTGAGCTTGCTATCACTTATAGTCATCGTGTCATTATTGAAGAAGTGATTGACGATTTAACAGAAGTCAATTGCTCTGTTATTGGTGATTATGAATCCGTCGAAAGCTCGGTTTGTGAACAAGTGCTTGGAACCGATGAAATCTTATCATATGCTGATAAATATCAAGGCGGTGGAAAAGATGGGGATACGAAGGGAATGGAATCTGCTAATCGTGTGATTCCGGCAGAAATTTCAGAGGAAACTACAACCAATGTAAAACAATTGGCAGAACAAACTTTTCAATTGTTGAATGCGAGTGGTGTTTCGAGAATTGACTTTTTGATTAATTCGCAAGGCCATGTGTTCGTAAACGAGATTAATACCATTCCTGGCTCACTATCCTTTTATTTATGGGAACCATCTGGCAAAGATTTTCAGCAATTGACGAATGAACTCATTCAATTAGCAATAAAACGAGCAAGAGAACGACAAACGATTGAATTCTCCATTGATACGAATTTGTTTTCATTACAGAGTAAAGGATCGAAAGCGAAGTAAGAAAAGTTGGTCGGCGATCAAAACAAACCTCATATGGTGAGTAGGTAGACGCTCACTATATGAGGTTTTGTCATTTCATTGATCTGATAGGAAGCTTATCGATAGATTTGTTCAAGATAAGCTGAAGGTGAGACACCGATTGTTTTTTTGAATACACGGCTAAAGTAAAAGGGATTAGTGAATCCTAAAGTGTCACTAACTTCTGACACATTTTTATTTTCGTTTTTAAATAACTGAATCGCTCGTTCAATGATGCGTTCATTTTGATATTGTGTGATGCTTTTGCCTGTATGTTCTTTAAACAATGAGGATAAATAAGAATAGTTCATCCCCATCATCGACGCAATTTCCTCACTGGTTAATTTACGTCCTTTCTGATTATGAAAGAGTTCGATCATTTGGTGAATGATGCGGTGTGATTTTTTTGCTGATGATTCGTGTAGTTTCTCAGTATATAAATCAAGAAATAATTGATAGGTACTCATACTTGTTAACATGGGTCGTAATGGATGAGAAGATTGATAACGCTCCATAATGGAAGACAGTTGTTTCTTAATATAATTTTGACTGTTGACCGTATCATGTTTTGGTAGATATATTCTTGATTCATAAGCTTCTTCGTTGATAAACGATGTTTGACGGTAGGGAGAGTATGTATCGAGTTGCTTTGCCGTATTTCGGTCATAAAAATGGATATAATACCAACTCGACCCAGGATTATAAAAGTTTTCCCCCCAATGGTGAACCCCTTTTCTAAGAAAAAGATAGGAACCACTTCGTAATTGATACTCAACATGATCTTCAACGACGTGTAATTTACCTCTTGTCACGTATATAAATACATGTAAATGATCGAGCTGCCGGTCTGGATGCTTAAATATCCCATCACGATCTTCCATCAAACCAATTTCCTGAACTAATGGATACGAATAACCGTCAATATGTACTTGATGATTCATCGATAGACCTCCCTCTCGCTTTTTCTAAAGTATACCATAAAAGAAACAAAAAAAAGATAGGGATTATAAAGAAATTGAAATGTACATTACCTACAATGCCCGTCATACTAGAAAGAGGAGGGTTATAAATGGAACAAACGATTCTACAAGATGCAATGTTCAAGCAATCTCAAGAAAAGGGAAAAGAATACTTAATAAATCTGGATGTTGACCGATTAGTAGCACCTTGCTATGAAGCTGCTTCTCATACACCAAAAAAACCTCGGTACGGTGGATGGGAATCGACTGCGATTAGTGGACATTCCATCGGTCACTGGCTATCAGCAACTGCTACCATGTATCAAGTAACCGGTGATGAGACGTTATATGTTAAATTAAATGATGCATTAGAAGAATTGGCTTATGTTCAATCATTAGATAGAACAGGATTTGTTGCTGGTTTTCCTCGTGATTGTTTTGATCAAGTATTTACAGGCGAATTTGACGTCGATAATTTTAGTCTAGGCGGATCGTGGGTACCTTGGTATTCCATTCATAAAATTTTTGCTGGGTTAGTGGATGTTTATTATTTAACTGGACATCGATTAGCTTTAGACATTGTTACGACACTTGCAGATTGGGCGTATCAAGGATTACATACATTGACACACGATCAATTTCAAAAAATGCTCGTATGTGAACATGGCGGTATGATTGAAGTGTTTGCAGATTTATACCAAATGACACATGATGATCGATATTTAGAATTAGCGGAAAAGTTTTATCATGAAGCGGTATTAGATCCGTTAGCTAGAGGAGTAGATGATTTAGAAGGAAAGCATGCCAATACCCAAATTCCAAAAGTGATCGGCGTTGCCAAATTGTACAATCTCACAGGGAAAGACAAATATCAGCGCATTGCTACATTTTTTTGGGAGCAAGTCATAAAATATCGAACATATGCGATAGGTGGAAATAGTATCCGAGAACATTTTGGACCTGAGGAGGCAGAAGAACTCGGCATAACAACCACTGAAACGTGTAACACATATAATATGTTAAAACTGACAGAATTGTTGTTTGAATGGGAGCCATCATCTCGTTATTATGACTTTTACGAACGCGCTTTATATAATCACATTTTAGCATCGCAAGATCCAGACACAGGGATGAAAACATATTTTGTCCCATCTGAGCCCGGCCATTTTAAAGTCTATCACTCAGAGGAGAATTCGTTTTGGTGTTGTACAGGAACGGGTATGGAGAGTCCCGCGCGATATAATCAAGGAATCTATGATTATATAAAAGATGATTTCTATGTTCAGTTATTTATTCAGTCAAAGTTTGTATCGGATCCATTCGTCATGTCACAGCACACCGATTTTCCCTATCAACTGAAGACAAGGTTAACTATTGAATATGTATCTAATCCTGCCACGAAAATGAACATTCGAAAACCTTACTGGTTAACAGAACCATTACAATGCTATGTAAATGATGAATGGATCAGTTATAAGGAAGAGAATGGTTATATTGTTATCGAAAATGATTGGCAAGAAGGGGATGTTATTGAAATAACGCTTCCTACAGATGTTCATATATATCAAGCCAAAGATGATCCGCGCAAACAAGTGGTGATGTACGGCCCGCTTGTTTTAGCTGGTGCGTTAGGGAGAGAAAATTATCCCAAGACCGATATTTTGGATGATCATCAGGCACTAAATGATCATCCGTTAATTGATGTGCCGACATTGGTGACTAACGAACCATTGTTCACACAAATTACTTGTGTCAACTGGAAAACCTTAACGTTTGAAACTGAACCAATTGGTCAACCCAATCATCAGTCAGTAACGCTAAAACCGTTTTATGACATTCACCATGAACGATATACAATTTATTGGAAAGTCATGACGGAAAAGGAGTTCACACATTTTATTGAAGAAGATAATGATAGAGGCGAAGACGAAATGGGGATCACTATTGATCAAGTGAGTCCAGGTGAACAGCAGCCAGAAGTGGACCATCAGTTACAACGTCTATATTCTCATACAGGCTACAATGCAATCGTTAAGAAAAATTGGCGTGAGGCGAAAGATGGTGGATTTTTTAGTTATAACGTAAAAGTTGATTCCAATCAACCAATCGATTTATCTGTCAGTTATTTTGGCAGTGATCAGCAAGAAATCATCGATGGCCAAGTATTCGAACGAGAATTTGCGATTTATATTAATGAAAATCTTTTATCAAAGCAAACTTTACATGGAGAAAAGGAAGGACAACTCGTTACTGTTCGCTATGCCTTACCAGAAGAATGGGTGAGGGATAAACAAGAAATAACCGTCCGTTTTGAAGCCGAGCGAGAAAAATTGCTGGCGCGGTTTACGATGTTCGAATCATGACGCAATCGATATCATTTGAACAGAAAAGCAAATAAAAAGCTGGGACAAGAATTTGCCCCAGCTTTTCCTAGAATCTAGCTATAGAAAGAAGCACCTACGATGATCAACAAAATAAACAATACGACGATTAGCGCAAATCCGCTACCATATCCGCTACCATATCCGCCGCCATAGCCACTGCCGTAGCCGCCACACTGTTGATAGTAACTCATCCTATCGACCTCCTTGAGTATTGTCACTATATAATGTATGTCAGTTTTTCTAAGAAGTTAGGGTAAACAACCATATTCTATAAAAATGGGCAGTTGTAGAAAGTGTGTCAATAAATCTGACAAAAGCACTGAATCGGTTATGAGGATCTGTTATCGTTAAGACAATCACATATAAGCAAAAAGTAAAGAAGTTCACTTCCGAATGCTTATGTGTTTGATACTAGTTGCTCCCCTATCCATTTATGGTGTCCTGCTTTCTCGAGACGAAAGCGCAAAAAGCCAACTATAAAAGTTGGCTTTTTGCATCTAAAAGTATATCGAGTTGCTCTTGTTTCGCTGATAAGACAAAGATAATTGCAAACGATCAAACGTCGTTTTTATGGCACAATTCCTAATGACTGCAAACCATGGTAAATGCCGTCATTGTTCACAGAAGTGGTGCGATGTTTGGCGTATTGAAATAGTTCTTCATGTGCGTTCCCCATGGCAAAACTTTCACCGACAAACTGAAGCATTTGTTTATCGTTCATGCCATCGCCAAAAGCAATCGCTTGATGAGCTTCTATTTCTAACCTTTCTAAGACCGTTTTTATGGCTCGTCCTTTGTTCACATTTTCTCGAATGACATCATAACAATCGTCCACACCACTTACATTAACCTCAGAAAAATAAATGTCGCTCTTTGGTAAATCGTACAGTGCTGTTTCGTTCGGTTTAACATTCATCATCGTAATCCCAAGAATATTTTGTTTATACTGATCAGTGTAGAGAAAGTTTTGTTGAAAATTGAAATAATCCGCAAACCGCTGCACGAAATCGGGTGTTAAGGATGTGAACAAGTTCAACTGATTTGTATAAAGCACCATTTCATGTCCATTTTGATGAGCAACTTGCAAAAAATGCTCAATGATTGTGGAATCTATTGGTTGATTGAAGACCACTTGATCTTCATAAATGGCATAAGCGCCATTATATCCAATGAAAGAATGGATGTCTAAGGAATCAGCAATATCTGAAATTTCGTGTAGTGGTCTGCCAGTTGCAAGAAATACTTCAATTCCTTTCGCTTTTGCTTGTTGCACAGCCTTTTTAGTTGAGGTTGCAATTGTATGGTCATCTTGTAAAACTGTTCCGTCAATATCTAAGAATAAAACTTTATATGATGACATGTTGTCTCTCCTTCGGTTAGAAGTTCGTGTTGGTTAACTGTTCACCACTTGTTTCTTCATAACCTTTCATATATTGAATGCGCCGTTGAGCTGACGTTTGGTTGACTTGTTCATCAGCATGGTAAGAAGACCGAACAAGTGGACCAGCTTCACAATGCTTAAATCCTTTAGAGAATGCAATTTCCTTTAATTCTTGAAATTCATCTGGATGGTAATAGCGTTCAACATTCAAATGTTTTTTCGTTGGTTGCAAATACTGTCCAATAGTCATGATATCGACATTGTTTGCACGCAAGTCATCCATCGCTTCTACAATTTCTTCCTTTGTTTCACCAAGTCCGACCATAATACTGGATTTTGTCGGGGTATTTGGAGAAATTTCTTTTACGCGACGTAGCAATTCTAACGATCGATCATACATCGCAATCGCACGAACACGTTTCGTTAAACGACGGACTGTTTCAATATTATGATTGAAAATATCAGGTGCACTGCTCATGAGTGTATGTAAACTTTCATAGTCGCCTTTCATATCAGACGGCAAAATTTCAATGGTACATCCTGGCACGCGTTCACGGATTTGGCGTACGGTTTCGGCAAAAACAGCTGCGCCACCATCTTTTAAATCATCACGTGCGACAGATGTTACAACAACATGTTTTAGTCCCATAATTTCAACCGACTCAGCAACACGTTTTGGTTCGCCCCAATCCAGCTCATTCGGAAGTCCAGTTTTTACCGCGCAGAAACGGCAACCACGTGTACATGTGTCTCCTAAAATCATAAACGTTGCCGTTTGTCTTTCACTCCAACATTCATGAATATTGGGACATCTCGCTTCTTCACAAACTGTGTTTAAGCGCTTGTCACGCATTAAATGCTTTAAACGATTGTAGGATTTGTTTGTGTTAAGTTTAATTTTTAGCCATTCGGGTTTGCGTACATGTTCTTCATTTTTAGCCATACCAAATCACTTCCTATCTAGATAGATTCCATGCATCTGACATATATGTATGATGCATAACATGTTCGATTTCTTTTTTCTGATCATCACTAAAAGTAAGTGGCTTAAACGTAATATTGAGTCCTTGTTCAAAGCCATGTTTAAAAGCATCTTTGGTTTCTTCCATCGTTACCGTTCGACCGGCTGCTTCTTCGATGGAAATCGCCTTATCTTTAAACGCGCGGCGTGCTCTTTCTTTTACCTTTTCATTAGGATAGACAAACATATCATATAGTTTTGTATCATCAACAGTTATAGGAATCGATCCATGTTGTAGAATCACACCTTTCTTTCTTGTCTGTGCACTGCCGGCTGCTTTTTTACCATGAACAACTAATTCATACCATGAGGGTTCCTCAAAACAAACAGCAGATTGTGTCGTCTTTTGTTTTTCTTCTGGAATAGCAAATGATGCATCAATACCAAGGTTGTTATATCCTTCTAACAGTCCCTTGGATAAAATAAGATATGCTTCTTTTACCGAGCGAGGCATATCTGAATGTGATTCAGAGACGATTATACTGTATGTAAGCTCCTGATCGTGCAAGACCGCTCGACCACCTGTCAAACGTCGTACTAAGTCAATATTTTGATTTTCTAATGCATCAAAATTTATTTTTCCCTTTGTTTTTTGAAAATAACCAACTGATAAACCAGCAGGCTTCCATTGGTAAAAGCGGATAACTGGCGGAATTTCTTGATTACTGTGCCATCGCAAGAGACAGTCATCAACCGCCATGTTGTATGCTGGTGATTGCTCACCTGTATCTAGGAAGTACCAAGTTTCTGTCATTTTCATAGCGTATAAAAACGCTATTCCCCCCTTAAAAAATATA
Organism: Gracilibacillus halophilus YIM-C55.5; assembly: GCF_000359605.1. GTDB lineage: Bacteria > Bacillota > Bacilli > Bacillales > Amphibacillaceae > Gracilibacillus > Gracilibacillus halophilus. The sequence goes on along the minus strand of NZ_APML01000012.1, from coordinate 2,662 downwards.
AGCTTGTGCCGAGAAATTCATATGATAATCACAGCATGAATAAGCATTCTATCTTGCATTCAATACCTTTATGGTACAACTTGGAACTATCAATGTCAAAGTAAAAAGGCTCCTATCATTATCGAGCATGAGCAAGCTGAACATGGATTCGAATGATGACGAATGATCAAATGTCATTTGCCTAACAGACTTGTGTGATATGTTATAGTATAAAAGGACGATTTGGATGATCGTGAATCGATTGATCTCGTTTGATGAAGAAGGCACTGTTAGATGTCAGTGCTTTTCTTTGTGGACAATAAAGAGAGAATGAGAGGGATCTTATGTTTGATTTAACGGTATGGGAATGGATCATTGTCCTGATTAGTGGACTGCTTATTGGGTTTGCTAAAGCTGGTATTGCGAGTATGGGGATTCTTGTTGTCACGATATTTATGATGCTATTTCCAGCGCGAGAATCGGTTGGTATTCTATTACCATTACTGATTGCAGCCGATATTTTTGCCGTCACTTATTATCGACGGAGTGTTGTTTGGCGACATTTATTTTCATTAGTACCATGGACGCTAGTCGGTATTATGTTAGGATACTTTGTCTTAGAATGGGTAACGAATGAACAATTAAAGCCATTAGTCGGAATTATGGTATTAGCGTTAATCGTTCTACATATAAGTCGTGAAAAACTAGGTGACCGGTTTAATGAGTTATTGCCGACATCAAAACTATTTACATTCTCTATGGGAGTTTTAGCTGGATTTACGACAATGGTAGGTAACGCATCAGGTGGTGTAATGGCAATATATTTACTTGTAAAGGGGTTGCCAAAAAAACAATTTATCGGAACGGGAGCATGGTTCTTTTTATTTGTGAATGTGATTAAAGTGCCATTTTATATACAGCTTGGTTTAATTACTACAAGATCAATTGCATTTAATGTGTGGGTGCTACCTGCCATTTTAATCGGGGCAATGATCGGCGTTTATGTCTTAAAGGTGATCCCGCAAAAAACATTTCAATTTCTTGTTCTATTCTTTGCTGCCGTTGGTGCGATTCGTTTAATTATTGGTTAAGAACAGAAATTCATTGAGTCTTGAGGTTATCATAGCATTTGTTGAAAAGAGACTAGACTAGGACATAACTCTTTGCATCAAAAAAACGAACTTTCTCTGTTTTTATCAGATGGCTGTTTTCGTAACCTTTGTTGTATTAGAAAACAGCGTATCAGGTAAAGTCCGTTTTTTGATGTAGTCACGATTTACTGGTCTGTCCCTCTTCTATTTGATATCTCTTTTATGAGTGGGCTTTTAATGCTTGGTCTAAGTCTAGTTTTAAATCTTGTGCATGTTCAATGCCGACTGAAAAACGAAGAAGCGTATCATCAACACCGCGACGGTCACGTTCTTCTTTCGGAATTTCAGAGTGTGTTTGTGTTGATGGGTAGGTAATAAAGCTTTCCACTCCACCTAAACTTTCTGCAAATGAAATTAACTCCAATCGTTGTAAGAATGGATCGACGATGTTTTCGTTTTTGACACGGAAACTTACCATTGCTCCTCGCCCTGGATATAATACATCAGATACATTTGGATGTTCTTCCAAAAATGTGACAATCTCTTGGGCGTTCGATTGTTGCTTCTCTAGTCGTAGGCTTAACGTCTTCATTCCCCGAATTAATAACATACAATCAAACGGAGATAATACGGCACCGATGGCATTTTGCATGTATTCAAGCTTTTCGCCAATCTGTTTATCTTTTACCGCCACGAGGCCAGCCAAAACATCGTTATGTCCACCTAAATATTTGGTTGCAGAATGTATGACAATATCAGCACCTTGGTTTAACGGTTTCTGTAGATATGGGGTATAAAATGTATTGTCAACAATTAACCATAAATTATGATTGTTTGCGATATTAGCGACTTGTTGAATATCGATCTCTAATAATAGCGGGTTAGTCGGCGTTTCAATAAAAATGGCTTTTGTTTGAGATGTGATCGCACGTTCAATCGCATCAGGTGTCGTATATACAGGTTTTACTTGATACGCTGTTTCATAGTGATCGAATAATCGATAGCTACCACCATAGATATCTTCTGTCACAATCAATTCATCACCTTGCTGAAACAGTGTTAAAATTAATTGAATCGCAGCCATTCCAGAAGAGCAAGCGAATCCTTGTGCACCTTCCTCTAACTCGCTTATGGTATTTTCAACAATTTCTCTAGTTGGATTGCCTGTTCGCGCATAATCATATCCCGTTGATTGGCCTAATCCTTTATGTTGATAAGCTGTTGATAGATATAATGGCGCTTCTACGGCACCTGTTTTTTCATCATTGCGATTTCCGATTTGAGCTAATATCGATTCCATATTCTGCTTCATGTTTAACACTCCTAAAGAAAAAATAAAAAAAGACCTTCTCTCCAGTAAGAAGGTCTTGATTGGTATGTATCCTTCTTATCTTCGGCTATCTCATTATGCCACTGGAATTAGCACCATACATTTTGCTGGTTGCTGAAGCTTCATAGGGCCCAGTCCCTCAGCTTCTCTTGATAAGATATTGCATATATACTTTTATAATGAAATCATACTATCCATGAATCAAAAAATCAAGAGAAAAGATCTCTGGTTGTTTTTTCTTCTACGCTGTTTTCTAAAAGGT